>JALYIP010000047.1 GCA_030775685.1 Bacteroidota bacterium | reverse complement strand
GTTCATAGTTGATGGTTCATAGTTCATAGCCGGATTACTTATTAGAAAGGCACACCACAGGCAACCAATTGCCTGATCCAACGTACTAATTTACACAGCAAAGACCTGAATGATCTTATTATCATTTAAATTTGTATAGAATTAAAAAACCGGGGGTAACAATTAATTCGCAGCATATTTTATCCCCAATTAAGCAGCATACATGTTAAACACAATAGACGAAGCGATAGAAGCTATAAAGGACGGAAAAACCATTATAGTTGTTGATGATGAGGATCGTGAAAATGAAGGCGACTTTTTAACAGCCGCGCATAACGCCACCCCCGAAACCATAAACTTTATGGTACGCCACGGCCGCGGCCTGGTTTGTGCGCCAATTACCAAAAAGCGCGCAAGGGAACTTGAGCTGGAGCCAATGGTTAGCCACAATACTACCTCGCACGAAACCAACTTTACCGTTTCTGTCGATCTGTTAGCCGGTTGCACTACCGGTATCTCTGCGTCTGACCGTTCAAGAACCACGCTTGCCTTAATTGACCCTGCCACTAAGCCTGAAGACTTAGGGCGCCCCGGACACATATTTCCGCTGATAGCGAAGGATGGCGGCGTGCTGCGCCGCACCGGGCACACCGAGGCCGCTATCGACCTTGCTGTTTTAGCAGGATTTGAGCCTGCTGGTGTGATCTGCGAAATAATGAAGGAGGATGGCGAAATGGCCCGCCTGCCCGAATTATTGGTAATGGCTAAGGAATTCGACCTGAAAATAATTTCGATAAAAGATCTGATCGCATACCGGCTGGCTACCGAATCATTAGTACACAAGGATGTTTCTGTAAAAATGCCAACCAAGTACGGCGATTTTGATATGATAGCCTATACACAGGCAAATACTGGCGAGAATCACTTGGCCCTTGTAAAGGGCAGCTGGGAACCCGATGAGCCAATATTAGTGCGTGTACACAGCTCGTGCGTTACCGGCGATATTTTTGGCTCATGCCGCTGCGATTGCGGCCCACAGCTGCAAAGGGCTATGGAAATGATAGACAAGGAAGGCAAAGGCGTAATCGTATACATGAACCAAGAAGGCCGCGGCATTGGGCTTATCAATAAGCTTAAGGCCTACCACTTACAGGAGAACGGTATGGATACCGTTGAAGCCAACCTTGAGCTGGGCTTTGATATGGACCAGCGTGACTATGGTGTTGGTGCACAGATCCTGCGCAGCCTTGGCGTTTCGAAAATGCGCCTGATGAGTAATAATCCTAAAAAACGCGCCGGCCTTATCGGCTACGGTCTTGAAGTGGTTGAGAATGTACCTATCGAAATTGCATCAAACCCCCATAATGAGTTTTACCTGCGGACCAAACGAGACAAAATGAATCACGCAATTATGCGCGATCACTGATCTTCATCCTCGTCAGGCTTAGGCGCTACAGCTGCCGGCGTTGGGTTGGTTGCAGGGATAGGACTTGGCTTAACGGGCTGCTTCCTAACCTGGCTCCTGAAGATATTTCTGATGAATTCGCCAAAGGTGTCAAAATCACGCTGATAAACTAAACCAATACCATTTACATATTGTTCGGTTAAATCGCCGCTAATGGTATTTAAGGTAGTACTGTTTAAAACCCGGTATGAATATTTTGCGCTCAGGTTACCGTCCTTACGGATCAGGTATTGGGCCTCAAAATCCTTGGTGAGCTGACTAAAATTCGAATTAAACAAGCTGGTGTTATTTTGAAACAGGTCATTACTGCTTGCTGTTGAGTTATTAAATAAGCTGCCGGTAAGTATCAAGCGATTCTGTACCCTATAAGAAATCCCAAGGTCATTAAACGACCGGATATTTAAGTCGAGATTTTTAATGTTTGATTGCGATATCAGGCTGTTCAATTTATTAAATGCAAACTCGCTTATCGCCTCTCCTGCCGTACCCACTACCTGGTTGGTTAGGTTACTATTGGCGCCGCTCGAAAAATTACGACGAACGATAATACTCAAAGCCTGCTGGTTACGGTTATTATTATCAGAAAGATACGTGCTTAAATCATCCTTTATTGACGGATCGAGCGGGAAATTAAAATCGAAATCGATGTTCGGTTGTAACAGTGATTTAGTAAGGATCAACTCCGCCTGCACCAATTCAAGCGATCTACCCTTCGGCGACTGTGAACCGGCGGCCTGGTACAATGGCTGAATATCAGCACGCACTTCATAAATAGCATTCAGGTTGATGGAGGCATTTGACGGGTTACCTGTCCAGCGGATGGTTCCCCCTTGGTTTACAGTAAAGTTTTTACTGATAAAGTTTTTCGCTGTAAACTCAAACTTACCCGATGTAATCAGGAAACCCCCAAACATTTCGAAATCACCGAGGCTGTTTATTTTCAATGTTAAATCCTTTGCCTGCCCGCTTCCTTCCAGCACACCATAATCAGTAGTGATCTTAACCACAGTTTTTTCATCAACTGTCAGGTCAAAATTTAAGGTAACCCCATTAAAAGCCAGTGAGTGGGGTGCTGCCTTAGTAGTATCGTTATGGCTAACAAATTTTATAAAGTCATAATCGCTAACCGTCATTGACGTGTTTAGCGGGATATTGAATATTGTTCCGGCTTCGGTGCTGGCCTTAATATCAATTTTCATATTATCGACGGGACCGTGAAAGCTAAACCTTCCGGTTCCGTAAGCCGTTCCATAATATACGTGATTATCCTTAAACGTTGTGTTAAGCGCCATCAGATTTTTCGCGTCCAAATCTACTTCAATGTCCGGGTTCGCCAGGTCATTTAAATCAATCGTCCCGTTTACAGCTCCTGTACCATGTTTGAAATCCCGAAGAATCATGTTGTTGACCTTAACTACACTGTTGTTCACTTCCAACGTATCTGACACCGTGAAAGGCGTTTTTAAATAATTCACGGTAACGCCCGTATTATTCAACATAATACTACCATTAAGCTTGGGCTTTGATACTGGCCCGGATAGCTTTAAATTACTGGATACGGTGCCCTTGACATTTGAAACAAGATCCTTAATAAATGGGTCAAAAATTATAGCCTCGGTTTGGTTCATTTTTACATCGAAGTCCAGGTTGTCCTCAACACCGTGGCCAATTTGATAAACACCTGCAAGGTTCATGGTTTCCAGGCCTTTGTTCCTGATGTTTATTTTTACATCCGCCTGCTTACGATCATTCCCCAGGGTCGATTCAATTTTAACGTCACCTACCAGCGTTTTATTCATCGCCAGCGAGTCGATCCCTAATTTGGCATCAATACCAGGCGTTTTCATAATGGATGTAAGGATAACATCGCCATTAAGGTGCCCCTTTAACCGGATGCCCGCTGTTTTTGTAAGCTGGTCCAAAGTAGCCATGCTGAATTTCTGGAACGTGAGCTTAAGTTTATCAGCCGGATTATCCGAAACAAACCCGTCAATCTTTACTTTCTGCTGCCCGTTCGACAGCTCAAATCCTTGCACCTGGGTTTTACCATCTAAAAACTTAATATTTACTTTCTCAAGGATTTTCCAGTTTTGATGCTCCAATATTACGTCGGACGGCAGGAGGTGCAGCTGGGCAGTTGTATCGCGACCAAACTTAACCAAGCCATATAGATCCAACTGGTTTACAGCGTCCTTATCTGATAACTTGACGTTGAAATTAAGGCTATCATTTTTTATAAAATTACTGATGGTTATATTTTTTATAAACAAGCTATCGGTAATATTAACCTTACTTAACGAAAGGTTTAAGTCAAGGAATTTGTCTTCGGTGCCTTCATCAATAATAAAATCATGAAAAACCATTTTTTGATATTTAATGGTTTTGATGTATGCATTAAGCGTTGCGGTTTTCTTTTCTGAATTAAACTCGCCAACAAACGTGCCCTGGTCCGGAATTTTCAAATCGGGCTGAAAAATGGCAAGCAGCGGATCAACGTTTTTAAGCGTAAGGTTAAATGAAAAATCCTGGGGCTTGGGCTTTACTATTTCTGTTTTTAAGGAGGGGATGTATTTTTTTGCGATGGTTTTAAAATAGGATGGCAAAGTAGCCAGGTCATAACTACCCTTTATGTAACCGTCGGCAACGTCTGATTTAAGGTTGATGGCGCGTTGATTTCCTTTCCCTGTTGCAGATACATACAAAGAATCCACCGTGTAATTATTCCGCGGATCAACCACCCTTATTTTACGCAGTTCAGCTTTGCCTGTCATATTGGCCAGGCTGGTACCCGAAAAGTTGACGTTAACCTGGGTGGTAAATGTTATGGTATCATCAATCAGTTTTAAATCATGCAAATGAGCATTTTCAATATTGCCGGTGAAGCTGTAAATTGGTAATACCGGGTTTAAATCGACACTACCGTTTCCGGTAAGCTTAATTTTTTTATCGTTTACTGACAGCTTAGCGCTTGCAACCTGCTTAATAAAGCTGCCGTTTAGCGCCAGGTTATGGTAATTGTAACCTTTAAAGTTCAGCTCACTTATTTTGGCATCAATATTTTCATTCAGATTTTTGAGTTCATCGCCGCTGCCCCTAACATTGGCATTCATAGTAACCCGGCCCAGCGTTTCTTCATCCAACAAATCGCCAATATTAAAAGCATAAGTATTTACCTTACCACTATATGAAGGGATTCCTGCCTTGTTAATTTTCAGGTTAATATCTGAATCGAAACGACCTAGTTTTGTTTTAAAAGTTCCGTAAGCCACAAAATCATTTTGCAGCCCTGTAAACCTACCCGAAAAATTAACGTTCCCGAATTTGGATATGATATCGGGTACCTTAGTGTAACGTTTTCCAACAAAATTACTGTACAGAAAATCAAGGTCGGCTTTATTAGTCGCAATTTGGTCGAAATTTAACTCAAGGAAGGTATTATCCCAATCGGGCAGCCCCTTCAGGTTAAAATCACCTCTTATATAAGTGGCTTTGGCACCGGTTATCGTAAGGTTTTTTGCCCTAAGGTTATTTACAAATCCATTTATCCGGCCATCAACTCCCAAATCAAACCTCACATTTTCCAGCCCGTCGGTAAAATAGGCAATATCTGTAGATGAAATTTTTGACGATTTAAAGTCGCCATCCATAAAAACCTTATCCTCGATATGAGCGCTCACATCATCAAAATTTTTAAACTTCATCCTGAAATAATTTTTCAGGCTGGAGTGATTGGTTAATACAAACAGGTTTTGCGCGAGGATCTGGTTAGAATCAATAGTAGCATCTGCATTAAATTTTTTGAGGTAAAACCCACTTTTTTCTTGCAGCGTTAGATTGGTCACATTCCCTTTAAAAAGGTGGTTAACCAGGTCCAGATCCTTAATCACAGCGCTAAATTTCCTTACATCAAGATCGTCGAAATTGATTCCCTTTATCACGGTATCAACCAGCATGTTCTTAAAACGGAAATGAAAATTATTGATGGCGATCTTTTCGAATTTTACCTGCCATGGTGTACTCTTTGTCGTATCCGGCGGGCCGCTAAGCTTGTCGATAATAAATTGTAGATTAGACGTGCTGTCGCTTTGTTTCTTAAGATAGGCTGAGCCGTTGTTTAGCTCGATCAGCTTAAAATCAATCACCTTATTCCTGATGCTGCTGATTAAAGAAAAGCCACTCAGGTTAACCTCCAGTTTGGGTGTGCTTAACAGCGTATCCTTTTGTTTATCCAATACATACAGGCTGTCGAGCTCTATTGAGGTAAAAGGCTGGATATACAAACCGGCGATACCCACCTTAGTCCCTAATTTTTTTGACAAGTACGCAGTAGCCTTTTTTGCCGCCCATGTTTGTACCGGCTTATATTGAAACACCAACAACAGGATGCTGAAGATCAACAAGATAACCAATACTATACTAAGCGCTATTTTGAGTACTTTTTTAATAACTTTGCCTTTTAAAATTAATTTTGAATTAGTGAGTTAGCGAATTAGTGATTATTAAACACCGTTTGCATCTTAAGGTTTAGCATATGGTATAATAAATCAACCTATCAAATCGCCCATTCACTAAATCATTCATTCAATAATTACGTACGCTGTGCCTGTTATACTTGGAATCGAATCTTCATGTGATGAAACCTCTGCTTCTGTTTGTGTAGACGGGGTGATCCTGAGCAATGTAATTGCAAATCAAACCATCCATGAAGCATATGGAGGCGTTGTGCCGGAGCTTGCCTCGAGAGTTCATCAGCAAAATATTGTTCCCGCGGTTCAACAAGCGCTGTTGAACGCAAAAGTAAACAAAAATGCTGTGGATGCCGTAGCTTTTACACGCGGACCAGGCCTTTTAGGATCATTGCTGGTAGGCGTATCATTTGCAAAAGCCTTTGCGCTGGCAAAAAACATCCCCCTTATTGATATAAACCACATGCAGGCCCATGTATTGGCTCATTTTATTGGCGATAATAAGCCATCGTTCCCGTTTTTGTGCTTGACGGTATCGGGTGGCCACACGCAAATAGTTTTGGTGAAGGACTATTTTGATATGGAAGTAATTGGCCAAACGCTTGACGACGCTGCCGGCGAAGCCATGGATAAAACCAGTAAAATTTTAGGTCTGCCCTATCCAGGAGGTCCGTTAATTGATAAATACGCGCGTCTGGGAAATGCTGATGCTTACAAATTCCCCGAGCCGCAAATTCCAAATTTTGATTTCAGCTTTAGCGGGTTAAAAACATCCATTCTTTATTTTATAAGGGATAACGTTGCCGCAAACCCTGATTTTATTCAGCAAAATTTGAATGATATCTGCGCCTCGGTTGAAAAACGGATTGCAACCATTTTATTAAACAAACTGCAAAAGGCAGCTAAAGAATACGGAATAAAAGATATTGCTTTAGCAGGCGGCGTATCAGCAAATACAGGCCTGCGCCAGGGACTATTAGCCATGGGCGAAAAAAATAGCTGGCGTTGCTTCATCCCAAAAATGGAATATTGTACCGACAATGCAGCGATGATTGCCATAGCCGGATATTATAAATATTTAAACGGAGAATTTGTAGGGCAGGAAGTAACGCCGCTGGCAAGAATGCCGTTTGGCCCCCTGACCCCCTAAAGGGGGAACAAGAGTTGATAATTAATTTAGTGTTATATATAATTGTAAATATTACCCGCTCTCTATTTGGAGGCGGACTAAAAAATTCCCCTTTAGGGGTTAGGGGCTTATGAACATACCATCACTTATCTTCTGGATTATTATTGTATTGCCATTTGTTGCGCTTTTAGCATGGCTTATGAAGCAGGATAAACGTAAGGGCAAAGTTGGGCTTATCGTATTGGCTATTATGGTTGTGGGCGGCATTGCTTATATGTACTGGAAAACCAAGGGTCAATAGTGGACCGGCATTAATGGATTTGAGGGATTTTTAAGGGTGCTATCTTCAAAATACCCTTGAGAAATCCCTTAAATCCTTCAAATCCATTAATCCCGGTTGTCACAATCTTATTAATAACTTGCAGTTAAGCTACTTAGTTAATAACTTGTCGGTTTAGTTTATAACTGACCTTTTATGATAAGAATTAATCCAGCCAAAACACTTTTGTTTGCTGTGCTCTCATTGTTTTCCTGTTCAGGATTTGCTCAAATAAAATTAAGTCCCGAAGTTGAATCTGCTTTAAGCAAAGTTGATACTGCCCAATTTAAGGCTGATATTGCCTACCTGGCTGATGACAAACTAAAAGGCCGCGGCCCCGGCACCGAAGGTTACCAAATGGCAGTGGATTATGTAGTAGGCCGCTTAAAAGGGCTTGGTGTAAAACCTGCCGGTGAAAACGGCACATGGTTACAAGAAGTAAAATTTCGCAAAGCATTTTTGAAGGACGCCACCGTTTCAATAACCGGGACTAACCAGGCTCTTAAAATTGGTGCTGATTATACTGTATTTCCAAATCCATCAATAGCCGAAGTTACTGTAAACGGCCAATTGGCGTTTGCCGGCTATGGCACAAGTGAACCATCAGTTGGTTATGATGATTATGCCGGACTTGACGTTAGGGGAAAAATTGTGCTGGTTGTGCGCGGCGCTCCCGACAAATTCTCGTCTTCAGTTTCGGCACATACCATGAGTTCGGCTACTATATTGAAATCCGCCGCCGAGCATGGTGCCATCGGCGTTATCGTCTGCTCAACCGATTCTACAATTAAGCTGCGTACCACCCGGAGCGGATCTTACAGCGTTTTGGGAAGAGATGGGAAGGTTGCCATTTCGGGAATCTATTATTCCGACCAGGTAAAGGTGCTGGGGATGTTTAGCTATTCAGTATTTAATACCTTGCTGCAACAATCCGGCAAAACCATGCCGGCGCTTTTAGCCAAGTTAAAAGGTGGCACACCTGCATCGTTCGCTATAAATTCCACAGCAAATATTGCTTATACGTCAACCTACCAGGATATTTTGAGTTACAACGTCATCGGTAAAATTGAAGGCTCAGATGCCAAATTAAAAAATGAATACATTGTCCACAGCGCGCATTTAGATCATCTTGGTATCGGCAAGCCGGTTGAGGGTGACTCCATTTATAATGGTGCGCATGACAATGCATCCGGCGTTGCCAGCGTTTTAGCCATCGCCAAAATTTACCAGGACATCAAACAAAAACCTAAAAGGTCTATCCTCACCGTATTGTTAACAGGCGAAGAATTGGGCGATCTTGGTTCCGGTTATTTCGCATCGCACCCTACCGTACCGGTTAAAAGTATCGTAGCAGATGTAAATACTGATATGCCAACCATTATTGCCCCGCTGCTCTCTGTTACAGCTTTGGGCGCCGAGCATTCGTCCCTTTCCAAACAGGTTGATGAGGCAGCCGGATATTTAAGCCTCGGTGTAGAGCCCGACCCCGAACCAAAACAGGCCCGCTTTACCCGAAGTGATCAATACAGCTTTGTGGTGAACGGCATCCCCGCCCTGCACATCAAATACGGCAGCAAAACTGCCGATGGTAAAAATAACCTGAACGAGTTTGTGGCAAAATGGCGCGCAAAATACTACCACAAACCACAGGACGACATTAACGGCATTTTTGATTTTGCAGCCGGTAAAAAATATGCACAACTAAATTTCATAATAGGCTACCTGGTGGCGCAGGATGATGCAAGGCCGACCTGGAACCCGGGTGATATTTTCGCCTCGAAATAGAAGCAAGAAGTCAAGAGTCAGGAATCAAGATAAAAAGTTTGTTAGGCAACGATTTTATGGCTTATCTGGTAATGACAGATAGTCGATCTAAAGTATTAATGAAGATCTTATCAAGCTTCGACTTCTTGACTCTTGATTTCTTGACTCTTGATTCTAAACTCTAATTTTACAAAATGATCAGTGACATTGAAACGGGAACCCACTCCCTTCTATTAAATTTAACGTGCCCCGAATGCGGCACCATACATAATGCTTCGGTTATAAATACGGTTTGTGTTAACGAGGCCTGCAAATCAACATTGTTTGCAAAATATGACCTATCCGGAGGCCTGGATAGAGCAGTTTTATCAACCCGCCCCGCTACCATGTGGCGATATAAGGAGTTGTTGCCGGTTATCGACGAGCGAAATATCGTTACGCTTGGAGAAGGCTTCACACCCATAATCCCAATTGAAAACTTAAAGGAGTTTATTGGCGATAATGAGGTATTTTGGAAGGATGAGTCCGGCAACCCGACCGGCTCATTTAAAGCAAGAGGGTTAAGCGCCGCTGTATCAAAAGCAAAGGAACTAGGGATTGATACCATCGCCACGCCCACCGCAGGTAATGCGGGCGGCGCTTTGGCTGCCTATGCGGCAAGGGCAGGTATCAAAGCAATTGTATATATGCCAATACAAACTCCGCAGGTTTTTAAGGATGAATGCCGGTTATATGGCGCGGAACTTGTTGAGATTGATGGCAACATCAGCGATTGCGGCCGACTGGTAAATGAGCAGGCTTTACTAAACAACTGGTTCCCGGTATCAACCCTAAAAGAGCCATACCGGCTTGAAGGAAAGAAGACAATGGGCTATGAAATTGCCGAACAGTTTAACTGGCAGCTGCCCGATGTGATTCTGTACCCAACTGGTGGCGGTACCGGCCTGATTGGCATGTGGAAGGCATTTGACGAAATGGAACAGTTAGGATGGATCGGCAGCAAACGCCCGCGCATGGTTGCCGTACAATCTGAAAGCTGTAACGGCATAGTTAGCGCGTTTAATTCCGGTCAGCAGATTTCTGAGTTTGCCGACGGCGGTTTCACCATAGCCAACGGACTGCGGGTACCAAAGCCCTATGCAGATAAACAGATCCTAAAGGTATTGCGCGACAGCCAAGGCGCAGCACTTACCATCAGCGATGATGAAATGAATACAGCCGTTAAAGAAATAGCGCGTAACGAAGGAATGCTGGTAGCTCCGGAGGGCGCGGCGCTTTGGCAAGCCTTTAAAAAGTTAAAGTCCAGTAAATGGATTCAATCCGAAAAGACGGTGCTAATGATTAATACCGGAAGTGGGTATAAGTATTTGGAGAACATAAACTAAGATTTTCAGGATAGAAAGACTACAGGAATTGCAGCCCTTGTTGGTATTATCATCAAGGATATTCGAACGCGTCTTTGTCATTCTGAGCATCGCGAAGAATCTTCAGCACCAGAAATGAACGCAGGACAAGCCTGGTGACGACCTGTCAACCGTTTAAGATTCTTCGCTCTCGCTCAGAATGACAAAAAGAATTAACCCCACTTAGTCACAAAAAAATCCGTTAACCATCTTCATGATTAACGGATCTTGCAAATAGATTTTGGTTTGTTGTTTGGTCTTTATTTACCGCCTGAAACCTGCATAGGGTTTACACCCACCGACTGGCCTCTTGCTGCTGCTGCATTAACTTTTTGTTTAAAGATAGAGAATTTTGATGGCTCCGGCATTTTGCCCCAGTAGTTATTGCTTTCGTCAATATCTGCTGTTTCGCGCATCGGGTCTAACTTAATAGAGGCTACTTCCTTATCCTGTACATAAAATTTAGATACATGCTTTTCGTTTAGCCTCCAGATTTGTGCCGGGATCCGGTCGATTGATTTGGTGCCATCGGCGAAGGTAAACTCAACGATGATCGGCATCACTAAACCACCTTTATTACTAAAATCAAGCTGGTAGAAATATTTACCGGCATACTTGGTTTTATCCTCGTCGGTCATCGCTTCGGCAGTTGCGCTGCGTTGCGGGGTTGCCAGTTCCTTGGTCATGTTGTTAAATTTAATGGTGTCAACTGCAGCCAATCCACGATCATATTTGTAATAAAAATCATGTACCGCGGTATCCTTCTCTACATAAAATTTAATGCCCTTATCCTCGCGGTTGCGAATTTTGGAGATATCGTCGAATGTATTAAGCGACGGAGCATCTACTTTCCTTGCCGAACGCCTGTTAAAGTCGGGCATTTTTCCATCAAGGTCAGCCTTGGCCACTTTTACAGAATCAAGTGAAATATCGCAGGCTTCTGTGCCGTAGAACCAGCCTCTCCAAAACCAATCCAGGTTTTCACCGCTGGCATCGCCCATAGTGCGGAAAAAATCGGCAGGTGTTGGATGCTTAAATTCCCAGCGACGTGCGTATTCCTTAAAGGCGTAGTCAAATAATTGGCGGCCCATAATGGTCTCGCGCAAAATATTCAAGGCCGTTGCCGGTTTGGTATAAGCATTCGGCCCAAAGCGTACAATGTTTTCAGAGTTGGTCATGATTGGCTCGAGCTCATTTTTTGGCAGCTTCATGTAGTCAACAATGGTATAGGCAGCACCTTTTTTACTTGGATATTTATTATCCCAAAGCTCCTCGGTAAGGTATTCAACAAAGGAGTTTAAGCCTTCGTCCATCCAGGTCCACTGGCGCTCATCGCTGTTAACGATCATTGGGAAGAAGTTGTGACCAACTTCATGGATAATTACACCAATCATACCGTTCTTAGTGCTTTCGCTGTAAGTGCCATCCTTTTCAGTACGGCCATAGTTAAAGCAGATCATCGGGTATTCCATACCATTTGACGCCTCAACACTCTGTGCAACCGGGTAAGGGTAAGGGAATGTAAAGCTTGAATAGGTTTTTACTGTATGAGCAACCAACTTGGTGGAGAATTTACGATACAAAGCGTAAGCTTCCTTACCATAATAGCTCATGCACATAACAGTTTTACCGTCAACATTCTGACCCATACCATCCCAGATAAATTTGCGGGATGATCCCCATGCAAAGTCACGTACGTTATTGGCAACAAATACATAGGTTTTTTTAGCGGTGCTTGGTGCGGCTTCTGCTTTTTTAGCTTCGTCAAGGGTTACTATTTCAACAGGCTCGGCTGATGTTTTTGCTTTGTTGTAACGGGCCAACTGCGTTGGTGTTAAAACAGCGGCATAGTTGATACACTCCCCGGTTGCGCCAACTACGTGGTCGGCAGGCACAGTCATCTGCACTTTAAAGTTACCGAAGGTTAAGGCAAATTCGCCCCTGCCGGTAAACTGGTGATTTTGCCAGCCCTGGAAATCACTATAGACACAAAGGCGTGGATACCACTGTGTCATGGTGAACAGGTAATTGCCATCGCCCGGGAAGTATTCATAACCACCGCGGCCGCCAAGGCTCATCCTGTCAGATATTTTGTAGTTCCATTTTACGGTAAAAGCCATACGCTGGCCGGGTTTTAAAGCGGCAGGCAGGTC
>JALYIP010000046.1 GCA_030775685.1 Bacteroidota bacterium | reverse complement strand
ATAGTTGCTAATGAAGTATGGTCGCCGTCGCCTACATCTTCATTCAAAGAGTCTAGTATAAATTGATCAATAACTGGTTTGTCCAAATGGTGCAGCTTTAAAGCTCAAAAGTAAAACAATTTGGGTATTGTTCCTACTTCATAGTTAGTACTGTGTTTCTATGAAATATCCGCCTTAAACGATGACTAACTATTATTAAACCTTCTCCCGTTCTATCCGCATGTCAATCAGCATTAAATTGCCATCAGTTTCCTTTAAGGTGTACGCAATACGGAAAATTCCCTTTTGAGTAGTCACTATTATAACTTCAAACCGGTAAACCGGATTAGAGGCTATATTGTGCAATATTTTAACTGAATTTGGTTTATACTGATTAAAAAACTTTTCTAAAACTATTTCGGCCTGGTCCTTTGAATAAACATTTTCGTCATCCAAAATAGTGATTTCTACAGTTGGCGTAAATAATTTCGATAGTTCGTGAATATTCCCCTGCCGTATCAGCTCTGCAATTTTATCTGCTGGGTCAGCAGTAGCAACTACGGGAATCCAATAACATAAAATAATTAATGGCAGGAAAAACAGCTTCATAATAATTAAATGACAACGATAACAAACAGTTGCTACATCACAAGAGTAAAAAAGTTGATCAGACCTGATTGATTTGATTAAGCCGGTTTACCTTTATGCATCAACACTTATCAATCATTAAACTCCCGGCAGCTATCGGAATTAACTTAATCAACTAATATAAATATAACAACGTTGCCGTTATATTTGCATTGTGGAAAAACAAAAAAAAATCGCATTAATTATCCTTGACGGCTGGGGTTATGGCCGTAATGATGCTTCGAACGCTATAGTTGCAGCTAAAACTCCTTTTTTTGATTCGATGCTGGCAAAGTATCCAAATTCAAAGCTTGAAGCTTCGGGAATGGCCGTTGGGCTTCCTGCAGGGCAAATGGGCAATTCAGAAGTAGGACACATGAACCTTGGCGCCGGTAGGGTTGTTTACCAGGAATTGGGCCGCATTCATAAAGCTGTTGAAGACAATGAGCTTCCTGAAAACCCGGTTTTAAAGGAGGCCTTTGAATATGCAAAACAAAATAATAAGGATGTACATTTTATCGGACTTGTGTCTGATGGGGGCGTGCACTCACATATAAAACATGTAAAGGGCCTTTGCGATGCAGCGGCAGTTTATAACCTGGATAAGGTATTCATCCATGCTTTTCTGGATGGGAGGGATACTGATCCAAAATCAGGAGAGGGCTTTATTACCGATCTTGAAAATTATATTTCAGGCACCCATGTACAAATAGCTTCGGCCATAGGCAGGTATTATGCCATGGACCGGGATAATCGCTGGGAGCGTGTTAAACTGGCTTACGACCTGATGGTTAACGGAACGGGTACGCACACGAATGATATAGTTCAGTCGATAAAGGAATCATACTTGCAAGATGTTACCGATGAATTTATTAAACCTATTGTAAAGGTTGACGCAGCCGGGCAGCCGGTGGCGGTTATTAAGGAGGGCGATGTAGTGATCTGTTTTAATTTCAGGACCGATAGGGGACGCGAAATTACGGTGGCCTTAACCCAGCGGGCATTCCCAGAATATAACATGCACCCGCTGGGGCTGCATTATATAACCATGACGCCTTATGACGAAACCTTTAAAAATGTAAAGGTTGTATTTAATAAGGATGACCTGACGGAGACTTTAGGCGAGGTGCTGCAAAATGCCGGAAAGAACCAGATAAGGATAGCTGAAACTGAAAAATATCCGCATGTTACCTTCTTTTTTTCCGGAGGACGGGAAAAAGAGTTTGCTAATGAGAAGCGTTTATTAGTGCAATCGCCTAAGGTTGCGACTTATGATTTACAGCCGGAAATGAGCGCAGCGGGTATCCGTGATGCTATCATCCCCGAATTAAAAAGCGGGTGGCCCGATGTTGTTATTTTAAACTTTGCCAATACCGATATGGTTGGGCACACCGGTGTATTCAGCGCGGTGGTTAAGGCAGCCGAAACTGCTGATAGCTGTACCAGGGATGTTGTGGAAGCAGGTTTGGCTAATGGTTATTCGTTCATTATCATAGCAGATCACGGCAACGCCGATTACATGATAAATGATGACGGATCACCAAATACAGCACACACCACCAACCTTGTGCCGTGTATAATTATTGATGACGATGTAAAGCAGGTTAAGGATGGTAAGCTTGGTGATATAGCGCCAACTATATTGAAAATTTTAGGCGTAGCGATCCCCGAAAAAATGACTGGTAATGTATTGGTGTAAGCCAAGGCTGTTTGCTGCCATTATTTTTATCGGCGGGATAACGTTGGCCGACATAGCCTGTCGGCCTGACGTTAAGGATACAGGTAACAAATATTTTGATATAAAAGGATATTTTACCTCTGATACATTAAGACTTAAAAAGCTAAACAAACTGGTTACCAAAACGGTAACGCATAATGGCGTTACCGAAACTAAAAAGGTTAAGATTGCCAACTGGGGGCAGGAACTGGATATGTTTATTAGTGCCGATATTAACAAACCAGCCTGGAAGAACAGCTACACCGTATTTAACAGTGATAACGTGCTGCTTTACAAAGCGAAAGATGACGACTTAAAGGTGCGTGAAGTAATGATCAAGCTGGATAAGCAAAAGGTTAAATGGATGCTGATATTTACCCGTACGCAGAATATCTTATATAAAACCACCGAAAGACTCAGCTATTTTCCTGACTCGTTATACTTGATTCAAAAGGATCAGCATGTAAAGCTAATGGGCAATAATCATTATGTAATACAAGGGCTAATTGAGCGCTGAAGTAGTTCTTCGAAGTAATTTCGGGCGGCTAATTAATAACTAGAACATGCAACTAAATGGGACTTTGGCTGACACACAGTTCCTACGGCACAATAACTACAGCTCGATGGCGTATCGTCCCAACAACACATATTATAATGGGCTGCATCGTCATCGCCGGTAGGTGGCATGATATACCCACCCCGCACGTTTTTCATTTGCTCCCTTGTGAGTGCTACCCCGGTTTCGGGCTGCGGCGCGTTTAATTGTGGTTTTTTCATTTCTGTTTAAATTTAATAAAACACTTAATTCATTTATTCAATTACATGTGTTGAACATGCGTTAGATACATTGCTGACACTTAAAAGCCTTAGATAGTTGGCATATCTTTCTATTTCATTTTTTTAGTGTTGATGGCGGGATTTTAACATACAGTAATTTTCCCGGCATTACATTAGTTTTGAGTCTGTTAGCTTTTTGTTCAAGAAGTTTGGAGAAAAAAATGGCATCACAAACCGGCTTAGGCAAGTAAAGGTAAAGTAGATTTTTTTGATTTAAAAATTAAAAGAAAAATAAAATCAGCAAAATGAACCGTAGAATAGATTTGTGGGGGTGGTTGAGAAAATAAATAAAATGGCTCTGTTGGGGTGCTCTTTTGATTATCGATATGCTGACTTCATAACGGATGTGCATAGAATAAATCATGCAACCTGTTTTAAAGTCAAAACGCAATTTTAATTACCCAGCTACCTGTGTGTTATAGCTTCGTCAAGTTTCTGTTTTGAAAGATCGATCAATGCGGAAATATCGGTTCTTGATGGATTATCGGCTAAAACCTTTTCAAGGTCGATAATAGACGCTTTCAGTGCATTAATACCACGCACCTTATCTCCGGGATGAACAGCAGCCTGTAGTTTAAATACACCATATTCGCGATAGGCAATACCTCTTACCTGGTAATATTTGTTGTTTGCAATATCAGGGTCAATTGCTATTGCCTTGGTAAGGTCAAATATTGCACCTAATAAATACTTTTCCTTATCGGCGACGGAAAGCTGATTGTCTTTGCCTAAATACCCCTTTGCACGGGCCCTGTAATAATATGCAGTTGCATCGGTAGGGTTGATGGCTATCTCCTTTGTATACGCCGCAATTGATTTTTTATAGTTCTCGCTGTGGTAATAGGAATAACCAAGCATCAGTAAAGCGGTAGAATTAGTTGAATCGATAAGGCACGCCTTTTCAAGCTGAGCTACAGCAACTTTAAAATCCCCATCTACCAACGCCTGCTGTCCCAACTTTATATAGGAATTTTGAGCAGAAGCATTTTCAAGAGAAGAAATGATCAGGAAAGATATTATTACCGAGATCTTCATTGAGGATTAATAGTGTTTATCCAAACAGTATATTTTATAAACTGTTATTGCCGGAAAATATTATGCCAGCAAAACATTTTTGTACCGAATATTTCAATAATTTATCAAACAAGATGCGATAATATGACTTTTTTTCATCTTTATCAAGATTTTTATTTTTTCAGATAGTAAGGTGATTATTTGTAATTGACAAATAATCAATTGTTTATGACATAAACTAAATTGTGATAGAATATTACCTTATCTTGGCACATCTCTTGAAACATAGTATTACCTGCTAGGATAATGCGATTTATCCTTTGCAAAAATGCCTGTATCTTTGCAGGCTGACAATATGACGTTTTTTTAATAAGACATAAAAGGTAGTTGATGAATTTTGATCCATTTGATTTTAAAAGTGCTTTACCGGTAATAAACGAAGATTCTGAATTTTTTCCGCTCATGTCAACCGAGGACGAAGAGGAAATGAATAATGAGTTGTTGCCAGATATTTTATCCATACTGCCATTACGCAATACCGTTTTGTTCCCCGGTGTGGTAATTCCTATTACTGTTGGCCGGGATAAGTCAATTAAACTGATCCGCGATGCCAATAAGGGGAATCGGATGATTGGGGTGGTTTCTCAACAGGATGTGGCGATAGAGGATCCCTCTTTTTCACAGTTAAATAAAATTGGAACCATTGCCCTCATTGTAAAAATGCTTCAAATGCCTGACGGTAACACCACGGTGATTTTACAGGGTAAAAAGCGATTTGTTTTAAAGGATGAAGTGCAAAGCATCCCTTATATTAAAGCCACGATTGAGGCCTTTAAGGAGGTAAAGCACAAGGAGGATAAAGAGTTTAAGGCCATGGTTTCATCCATCAAGGATATGGCCATGAATATTATCCAGCTTTCGCCAAACATTCCAAGCGAGGCCGGGATTGCCATTCGCAACATTGAAAGCACTTCATTTTTGATAAATTTCATATCGTCAAACATGAACGCTGATATGCTGGCAAAACAACAGTTGCTGGAGGAACCAAACCTTAGAAACAGGGCGAACCTGGTACTGGAGCATTTAACACTCGATTTGCAAATGCTGGAGCTGAAAAACCAGATCCAGAGTAAGGTGCGGGTAGACCTTGACAAACAGCAGCGTGATTACTTTCTAAATCAGCAATTAAAAACTATCCAGGAAGAGCTCGGCGGCTCATCGCCAGACCTGGAGATCGACAGCCTGAAGCTTCGGGCCGCGAAAAAGAAATGGGGCAAGGATGTTAAGGATCATTTTAACAAAGAGCTTGAAAAACTTGTTCGTACTAATCCTGCCGCGGCTGATTACTCAGTACAAATAAATTATCTTGAGCTGCTACTCGACCTGCCGTGGAACGAGTTCACTAAGGATAACTTTGATTTAAAGCGTGCCCAAAAGGTACTGGATAAAGATCACTTCGGCCTTGATAAAGTAAAGCAACGCATTATTGAGTACCTGGCAGTGCTTAAATTAAAGCATGATATGAAGGCACCTATCCTTTGCTTGGTTGGCCCTCCCGGAGTTGGTAAAACATCGTTGGGTAAATCTATCGCGAAAGCGCTGGGACGTAAATATGTCCGAATGGCTTTAGGTGGTATTCGTGACGAAGCTGAGATAAGAGGGCACCGTAAAACGTATATCGGCGCAATGCCGGGCCGCATTATTCAGTCGGTTAAAAAGGCCGGGGCAGCAAACCCCGTATTTATTTTGGATGAGATAGATAAGGTTGGGAATGATTTCAGGGGCGACCCATCGTCGGCGTTACTTGAAGTATTGGATCCTGAACAAAACAGCACTTTCTATGATCATTACGTGGAGATGGATTTCGACCTGTCGAACGTGATGTTTATCGCGACAGCAAACTCATTAAGCAGCATTCAGCCTGCTTTGCTTGACCGTATGGAGATCATAGAGGTGAATGGGTATACCATAGAAGAAAAGGTGGAGATCTCCAAACAGCATTTGGTTCCAAAACAGCGTGAGGCACACGGCTTAAAAACCAAGGATGTTGTTATAAAGCCGGAAATTATAGAAAAGCTTATTGTTGATTATACCCGCGAATCGGGTGTGCGTGCTTTGGAGAAAAAGATAGGTTCGCTGGTGCGTGGCGTGGCAAAGAATATTGCCATGGAGGAGCCATACAATCCTACCGTAAGCAAAAAGGACGTTGAGAAGATACTTGGCGCACCGATATATGATAAGGACCTTTATGAAGGAAATGATGTTGCTGGTGTTGTGACAGGGCTAGCCTGGACGTCGGTTGGCGGCGACATATTGTTTATAGAGGCAAGCTTAAGCCCCGGCAAAGGGAGGTTAACGTTAACCGGTAGCCTGGGTGATGTGATGAAGGAATCAGTAACCATAGCCCTTGCATATTTACGTGCACACGCTTCGTACTTTAATATCGATCCGAGGTTGTTTGATCTTTGGGACATCCACGTACACGTTCCGGCAGGCGCAACACCTAAGGACGGTCCGTCTGCCGGTGTTACTATGCTGACTGCCCTAACTTCGGCATTTACCCAACGTAAAATTAGACCGCACCTTGCCATGACCGGGGAGATAACCCTGCGTGGTCGTGTACTTCCTGTGGGCGGGATAAAGGAAAAGATCCTGGCGGCTAAACGAGCCAACATAAAGGAAATAATTTTGTGCTCCTCGAATAAAAAGGACATCATGGAAATTAAGGAAGACTATATAAAGGACCTTAAATTTAATTATGTTACCGAGATGCGCGAGGTAATTGACCTTGCACTTTTAAACGAAACCGTAATCAATGCACTTGATCTAACGGTGAAGGAAGAAGCAAAACCCGCTTTAAATTAAGATATTAGCTACTATTTCCGGTTGATCGCCTGTTTTTGGCTTTCAACCGGAGAAGTATTTCCTTAAAACAGCCTTAGCCATACTGCAACCTTTTTTGGGATATCAGCGTAATACGCACTATCATAATTATAAAGTAATTATGGTTACAGTTAATTACATCCAAAATCTAAAAAAGTGAAGAAAACTTTTACATTAAAAGCTGTTTTTTTGTTGCTGCTTATCACATCATCCCTTTATTTGAAAGCCCAAAACCTCGAAGAGAACACGGTAAAGAGAGACACCGCTGTTGAATCGTTTATTAAACCAAAGACGGTTTTCCTTGAAGTTGGCGGCCCCGGCCTTGCCCTTACCTTTAATTACGATACACGTTTTGCCGATGCCCGTGACAAATGGGGCTACAGGGTTGGTGCCGGGTACTACAATACCGGCGCAAACTGGGTAGCATCGGTTCCACTGCAAATAAATTATTTATATGGCTTGGCAAAACAAGGCGGCAGCAGTTTTGCCGAATTTGGTGCCGGTACAACGTTTGTACGTTCACACGGTACCACTAATGGTGTTACTTTTCAATTCGACAATATAACCGGCTTTATCGGCACTGCTACCATAGGCTATCGTTACCAACAGGAAAATGGCGGCATAAATTTCAGGATCGCCTTTGTACCAATACTATATGACGACGGCGTGATAGCTGAGGGCGGATTAAGTATAGGCTACACTTTTTAAATTCACAAATAAAATATAATAGTAAAAGCCCGGATTTATCCGGGCTTTTACTATTTTAGACGGTTAATCCTAAAGATCCTAATGAGAATTAAACTATTGGCCTTCCTGCTCGGCTTTTTTTGTGCCGCTAATGTTTTTGCACAGTCACACAGTAATGAAATAGGGCTCCAAACCGATAATGATTCCTACCTTTTACAAGGATCGGACAGGTATTATACCGATGGTTTTTTTGTTTATTTCAGGCACGCTTTAAAAGTTAAGGACAACGAAAAAAATCTGGCTAATAAAGTGTTGGGTTTTGAGTTTGGCCAGAAAATATTTAACCCCCAAAGTGGCAGCATCTTTTATAAGGGAGCTGATCAGGAGTATCTCGTGGATAGGCCGTTCGCTGGTTATTTATATGCTGGTGCAACATTAAACTTATTATATAAGGATGAAAGCAATCTAAAGCTTGGTGCGCAAATCGGCGTTGTGGGCCCGGCTGCGCTGGGCAAGGAGGTGCAGGATTATGTGCACGATAATTTTGGTTTTTATCACCCAAGCGGGTGGGAATACCAGATAAAAAATGAGGCGGAACTTAATCTTTCAGCAGAATATAATAAACTACTGACAAGAGGATCATGGATTGATCTAACGTTTTCTGGTTATGCCAATTTAGGTAATGGCTTTAGTGGTCTTGGTGTTGGTCCGTTGGTGCGATTGGGCTCTTTTAACCAACTCTTCAACTCGGTGAGCACACAAAGCTCAGCAATAAAAAATCAAGCTGCTACTCCGCTGCATGAGCACGAACTGTTTTTCTATTATAAGCCCATGTTTAATTATGTAGCTTATGACGCTACTATCCAGGGTGGTTTATTTGACAAGCATGACGATCCCAACAGCCTGGAAATTACACGAAACAAAGAGCCATTTATCTTTAGCAACCAACTTGGTGTTGCAATAAGCACAAGCCGATTTGTAATTGATGCTGCTGCTATTTTTCATACAAAGGACGTAAAGGAAATGGTGCAGTCGCATCAGTGGGGAAGCGTTACAGCGTTGTACAGGTTTAAATAGAGAGATTAGAGACCAGAGTTTAGAGATTAGGAAAAAGGTAGTTTGTGACTTCTAATCTCCATCTCTAAAACTTTTACTTCGGTTTTCTTTTTTTGCTGAATTTATCTTTTTTGAATCGAGGCGGGCGGCCTTTGAAGCTTTACTCACTTTTGTTGGTTTACGGATCTTGGGTTTTTGAAGTGCTTTTATCAGTAGCACGGTTAGCCGTTCTATCGCTTTTTCCTTGTTAAGATATTGGCTTCGTTCCTCGTCGCAGATAATTTGAACCAATCCGTCTTTATTTAAACGCGCCTGGATCTTCTCATTTAATAGCACCTTTTCCTCTTCTGTAAACAAAAGAGAATTATCTACAGAAAATAATAATTCAACCTTGCTGGATACTTTGTTAACGTTTTGCCCGCCTTTTCCACCGCTGCGTGATGTTTTGTAAGTGATCTCTTTTTGTAGATCGGCTTTAGTAAAGTTCATGCCGCAAATTTAAAGAATAAGTTGATTAGGTTGATTGAGTTGATTAAGTGAATGGTTGTGATTTTGCGGCAACATAATCAACTCAATCAACCACTCACTTAATCAACTTTTTATTATCTTCGCTACCCATGAGTAATAATATTATAGTTGCCATTGATGGCTATTCATCGTGCGGAAAAAGCACCCTGGCAAAGGCATTAGCAAAAAGACTTCACTTTATTTATGTTGACAGCGGTGCTATGTACCGTGCAGTTGCACTATATTTTTTAAGGAATAATATTGATCTGGATAATCATAAACAGATCGCGGAGGCTTTGAAAAATATCCACCTAAACTTCCACTCGCGTGATTATGAAACGCACATTACCCTTAATGATGAAGAGGTATCGGAAGAGATAAGGCAAATGCCTGTTTCTGAAAAGGTGAGTACAGTAGCTACTATTCGCGAAGTGAGACACGAAATGGTTAAGCAGCAGCAGCGCATGGGTAAATCTAAAAATATTGTGATGGATGGCCGCGACATCGGCACAGCCGTGTTCCCCGATGCACAGGTTAAATTTTTTATGACCGCTGATCCTAAAATTCGTGCAGAAAGAAGATACAAGGAATTATTGCCTAAAAATCCTGATATTACCTTAGAAGATGTATTTGAAAACCTGGCTCATCGTGATTACCAGGATACCACCCGGAAGGAAAGTCCGCTGGTTCGTGCTGAAGACGCAATTATCCTGGATAATACAGACTTAACACCAGCCGAACAATTGCTATTTGCGTTAAGCGCAATAGAGCCGTTTTTATAAAACAGTGATTTATTTGATTTAAGGGGCGACGTACGGAGCAGTGTTACTCTTCAAATTTAACAGCACTTACCCCAAAGCGATTTAGGAAATCAACCCCCTCGTCACTGCCTATGCCTTTATAGGCGGCATATGATTTATCGTAAAATACCTTTTTTACCCCCGCCGAAAATATCAGGCGTGCACAGGGCAGGCATGGCGACAGCGTGGTGTACAAAGTTGCACCCTCTAAATTAGCGCCATTTTTTACAGCATAAAGTATTGCATTTTCTTCGGCGTGCAGGGCCAGAGAGCAGCTCCCCTTTGAATCACGGGCACAACCTGTTTCGGGCCACTCTTCGTCGCAGTTGTGGGTGCCTGCAGGAGGTCCATTGTAGCCTATGGAAATGATCCGTGTATCTTTAGCCAAAACAGCACCTACGTGAGCCTTAACGCAATGTGAACGCTTAGACAGATCAGTTGCCAGGTTCATGAAAATATGATCGAAGGAAAGTTTAGTCATGTTTTAGAGATCAAAGATTAGAGACCAGAGGTTAGGAAATTAAATAAAATCCAGTCTCTGATCTCTAATAACTTAAATAAAATTAATGTCCGCCTGAGGCTTCCATATTATCTATATCGATGCCTTGTTTCTTTAGCACAGAGCCGGCTTTCCATGCGAAAAATGCAAGATAAGCAAAACCAATTACCGGTACTATGTATGATAGATGGATTCCGCTCATTCCGCTAACAACATGTTGTGAACTGTCGGCAAGTACGCCCTGGATCGGAGGAATGATTGACCCGCCTAAAATCATCATGATTAACAACGATGAGCCTTGGCTGGTATATTTTCCTAAACCGGCAACGGATAGCGCAAAAATTGAAGGCCACATGATTGAACAGCATAAGCCACCACTTATCAGGGCGAATAAACCTACGCGGCCGGTAGTCATTAAACCAATAATAACTGTGGCTACTCCTAATAAACCGAATATAGTTAATGTACGCACAGGTTTTTGCTGACCAATAAAAAAACCAAGAATAAGTACCGCTACACATACACCATAGATATATAAACCAGATACATCCTGTCCGCTAAGCTTATTATTTACCAATAAAACTACGCCAAAAGCGATAAAAGGTACTACTATAGTTAATATATTTTTAGTGGCTTTTGACAAGTTAAATGCACCGATTGCGCCAGTCCAACGGCCAATCATTAAACTGCCCCAGTAAAGCGAAATGTATGGCGCTATCTGTGCAGTTGAGTAACCGCCGAATTCCGGTGTTTTTAATAATGAACCGAGGTTGCTTTGAAGGGTTACTTCAACACCTACATACGTGAATATAGCTATCATACCGAAGATAAGCTGCGGGTAGTGCATTGCGCCCCAGCCATCCTTACTCTTTGCGGCAGACCCTAATGCAACGAATAATGTTACCAGGATAATAACTAATGAAGCATATACAAAATAGCTTTCTGGTATGCCGGTAGCTGCAGAAGACGGCTTCGCGATAAAAACAAGACAGAAGCCGATAAAAATAACGAACAAAGGCAAAATTGTTTTTTTGCTTGATTCGAACTTTTCGTCAGACGTAACGCTTGGCAGTTTAGAAACCCAGAAGAATATAGCTACCGCGATGAACAAGCCTGCTAGTATGAGATAGGCATCGTTTATCGAAGTTATTTTTACCATTTCAGCAGGCAACTGCTTGCTGGCACTTCCAAACAAAATAATACTTATAGCTGCTGGACCTAACAACGTACCGAAATTGTTTACGCCGCCTGCGAAGTTTAAACGATTTGAACCGGTTTCGGGTGTGCCAAGGGCGATTACGAATGGATTGGCTGCGGTTTGTTGTAATGAAAATCCTAACGCAATTACAAAAAATGAACCTAAGATAAAAAGAAACGATCCTGAGTTTACGGCAGGGAGCATTAATAATGCACCTGCGGCAGATAGCACCAAGCCATATATGATCCCATTTTTATAGCCCAATTTATTCATGATATCAATTTTGCTGATTTCAGAGGCGTAGTAAAGTACCAATGAACCAATAAAATAACCACCATAAAAGGTATAATCTATCAGTTGGGATTCAAACTGGCTCAGGTGAAAATGTGCCTTACAGAAAGGGATAAAGACGCCGTTAGATGCAGCTGAGAAGCCCCAAAAGAAAAATACAGTAATAATGGTGTACAATGCTGTACCGTAACTTTTTGTTTTATTTTGTTCCATTGTTTAATTAGGTTTATACCACGGGTGTATTTAAAACACTAAACATAGGTATTTTTTAGAATTCTGCTGTATTTTTAATTAATAAAATCACAAATTTAAGTTTGGTTGGTTAACATATAAAATTGCATATTCGTGCTGTCTTTTTTAAAATTGAGCGGCACATAAGCCTAAATTAATGATAGAAGCTATTATTTCGGGTATAGGGTTTGGATTAGTGTTAACGTTTTTGACCGGCCCGGTTTTCTTTGCTTTAATAAAAACCAGTATCGAAAAAGGCTTTCACGCCGGGGTTGCTTTGGCTTTGGGAGTAGTTTGCAGCGATATGGTTTTTGTTGGCGCCATCCTTTTCGGCTCACAATATTTTGACATTACAGCACATGATAAAACCTACGCAGGCATATTTGGCAGCACTATTTTATTTGCGATAGGCATTTACTACATGTTCAAAAAATCAGAGATCAACTATAAAAACACCATACCGACTACATTGCATCGCGCCGGATATTTTTTGAAAGGTTTTGTGATGTGTATATTTAATCCAACCATACTTTTTCATTGGACGATAGTTATCGGCGCCGCCAGCACCGTTTATCACGAAGGGGTGCCCAACCGCTCCGTAAAAATAGCCATCATGTTCTTGACTATACTTATTGTTCAGTTCGGCCTTGACACCACAAAAGCTTTTTATGCTGATAAGCTGCGCGACAGGATCTCGGTTAAATTTGTTCATAGGCTTAATGAGGTTGCGGGTATTGCGCTTATCATTGCATCATTTGTGTTGCTGGACAAGCTCGTTACCCATTTTGTATTCTCCGCTCCTGGGAGTTAATAGTCAGTTGTCATCGGGCATTAGTCATTGGTAGGGTAGCGATTGTTAAAGTAGATGGGCGGCTACTACAAAGTGATATAAGTTTTTCAAAACCCTTCTAATTCTCAATATAAATCTTATCTTTAGAAAAATCCATCCCAATGCAGTGGCCTGCGCATACGCATTGTTTAATTTGCTTTAAACAATATTTATCCTTTGGCTAATAATACCCCGGTATCTGCGTTATATTATCATCAAACCCAATAAACAATACAATGAGCAAAGACAGAAAAACAGTAAAAGAGGTTAAAAAAGCACCTACTGTAAACGCAAATAAAAAAGTGTCGTCATATCAAAACGAAAAAGGCTCAAAATCAGATTCAGGCGTTAAGAAATAAACATGAGCGACAAAACAGTAGAAACAGAAACCCGGATGTACCTTTATGATTTAATGAATGCTGCTAAAGAGCATGGTTTTAAATCAGACGACACCTGGGAACTAAACATGGTCACCGAAAGCGGAAGATCAAAATTGCAGAAGGATTATTACCCGGTTATTGCCGTGAAAATACTTCCTGAAATTTTGTTGCAGGTATTTAATTCAGCGAAATCGGCATTAAAGCAATCATATACCAATGAGGGTATGCTGCCCGATGCTAAAGCAATTTTAGCTGAAAATTATAACTACCTGGTGGCTGTTAATTTGAAAAGGTTGAGAGGATAGAAGGAGGTAGTCCGGAAAGTCCGAAAGTCAGTAAAGACCGAAAGTAGCAAAAGAGTTAGCAAAGGGAAATTGACCTCCCTGTAAAAATAAGACAGCCCGACAGAGATTATCTGCCGGGCTGCTTTGTTTTTTTTCTTTCGGACTTTACTGACTTTTCCGACTTCCGGACTTAATTATATCCCCTTGTATTCTTTCCTTCCATCCAGTTGGCGAAGGCTCTGTTAACAACCTTGTTTCCACCCGGAGTTGGATAATTGCCTGAGAAATACCAGTCGCCCAAATGATCCGGACAAGCTGTATGCAGGTTATCAAGCGTTTGATAAATCACCTTTACTTCTGCCTTAATTTCTTTAGGGGTGATGATCTTTGCAATGCGGTCAGAAATTTCCTGATCTGTAAAGGGCTCATAAATGGCTTTTACGTAATTTTCAACCTCTTCCTTTGGAAGTTTTGCACTGTCCTTACATTGTTGGTACACTTTTAATATCACGTCGTCCCTGCCGGCATCTTTAAGCAAACTGATTGCTGCCTCAAAAGCAACAAACTCGCCCATGCGTGACATATCGATACCATAGCAATCCGGGAAACGGATTTGCGGTGCAGAAGAAACTACCACAATTTTTTTAGGGCCCAACCTGTCAAGGATTTTCAGGATACTTTGTTTAAGCGTTGTTCCGCGAACGATCGAATCATCCAAAACAACCAAGGTATCGGTACCTTTTTTTATCAGGCCGTAAGTGGTGTCATAAACGTGAGCCACCATCTCGCTGCGGTCGGCATCCTGCGTAATAAAGGTGCGTAGTTTAACGTCCTTAATCGCAATCTTCTCTACCCTTGGCGCCATGGAAAGCACTTCGGTTAATTCCTCTTCACTTATCTTATCCGCCCGGTTCAGCAACCTGTCGCGCTGGTATTTTTTAATGTATTTATGTACACCCTCTACCATGCCGTAAAAAGCAACCTCGGCAGTGTTAGGTATATAGGAGAATACGGTGTTTTTTACATCGTGATCCACAAAATTTAAGATCTGCTCACAAAGTAAGCGACCCAATTGCTTACGCTCACGATAAATGGAAGCATCGCTGCCGCGTGAAAAATAAATGCGCTCGAAGGAGCATGCCTTTTTCTCCGCGGGTTCACTTATCCTGTCCTCGGTAATTTTACCATTCTTTTTAACGATCAAAGCATGACCGGGCTGAATTTCCTTGATATCCTCCATCGGGATATTAAAGGCAGTTTGCAGGGCAGGCCTTTCAGACGCTGCAACAACAATCTCATCATTATAGTAATAATAAGCCGGGCGAATGCCTGCGGGATCACGCATTACAAATGCATCACCATGACCTAAAATACCTGCTATGGTATAACCGCCATCCCAGTTTTTTGCTGATTTACGCAGGATCTTGGCAACATCCATATCATTAGCTATCAGCTTGCTGATCTCGATATTGTCGTCCAGTCCCTCGCGTTTATACTGGTCAAACAGGCCCTGGTTTTCGGTATCTATAAAGTGGCCTATTTTTTCAAGAACGGTAATGGTATCGGCTTTTTCCTTCGGATGCTGGCCAAGGTCGTATAGTTGCTGTAGTAGTTCATCAACATTCGTCATGTTGAAGTTTCCTGCAATAACCAGGTTACGCGTCATCCAGTTGTTCTGCCTTAAAAAGGGGTGACAGTTCTCGATGCTGTTTTTGCCATGGGTACCATAACGCAAATGGCCCAATAACACTTCGCCGGTAAAGCTTACGTGCTCTTTGAGCCATTCTGCATCCGCCATTTTTTCAGGCATTTCCTTTTGAATGTCGGCAAATTTTTTCTGGATATATTCAAAAATATCAGCAACCGCATTCGAAGCCATTGATCGATGTCGGCTTATGTAGCGTTTACCGGGCTCAATATCCAGTTTAATGGTAGCAACACCGGCGCCATCCTGGCCGCGGTTATGTTGTTTTTCCATTAAAAGGTAAAGTTTGTTTAGGCCGTAAAGGGCCGTGCCGTATTTTTTTTGATAAAAAGAAAGCGGTTTTAACAGGCGGATAAATGCCACACCGCACTCATGTTTAATCGAGTCGCTCATGATTACTAATGAGCGGCAAAGTTAAAATTTAAATGTTAAAACTTGGAATTAACAATGTCATTAAATTGCATTAATATTTGAGGCGTTGATTAGGGTGAAATGGATTGATTAACAGTGATTTTGTTCTTTTTTTGAACCATGATTCATTTGATTAAAGGATTTCCTGATTTTTTTTGAGTGCGACAAGCATCCTGATAATCAGTAAATCCTTTAATCATGGTTCAAATACCTACTTCCCAAACTCCACCATTTTATGCAAAGCTGCAGGATCATAAATTCGGCCGGCCTTTATTACAGTAGTTACTTTGCGAATATCCCTGATAGTAGTTAACGGATCGCCATCGATAATAACAATATCGGCACTTTTACCAATATCTATCGATCCTGTTTCCTTGTCCATTTTCATTACTGATGCAGGCGTGATGGTTGCCGTGCGGATAGCCTGGATAGGGGTTAGACCGGCTTGCACATATAACTCTAACTCGCGGTCAAGGCTGTAACCGGGGAATCCCTGGTCGGTGCCGGCAACTATGGTTACGCCATTGTCGTAAAGTACTTTTACCGTTTTTTGGAAACTGTCCCAAATGGGTTTTAATTTAAGGGAAGTTGCCGAATCCATTCCTGTGTTTTTAAAGATGGCCTGTAAGGGAAGCGGAAGTGTATAAAAAGCCGGCTCCATAATTGTAATGTTATCTTTTGTTGACCGGAAAACCATCTCGAAAACGCCAAGCGTAGGATCAATAACCGTGTTGTGCTGCTTGACAAACTTGATAGCGGCAATGCTGGTGGAATCCTCAAAATTTATAGAACGGTCCTTATTGCGTTTCATAACCGAGTAAACATACTGCACGTGGTTAACCATGTCCATGCCGGAGTCAACGCCCGCCTGTAAGGTCATTCCATTCGGTATATGCCCTGTAACATTCAAGTTAACCTTGTGCGCCTCGTCACAAATGGCCTTAACAATTGCAGGCTTTGCCGAACTGTAAATTTTTATCTGCACAAAGCCGTTAGCTTTATAACGGTCAACTGCCTTTATGGCCTCTTCTTTGGTATCGGCCTGGATAATTCCGAGCGCCATTGGTCCCTTGCCGTCAATAATACCAGCCTTTAAGATCTTCGGTCCGATCCCCTTGCCACCATCAATTGCATTTTGTACCGAATTGATAAAGCCAAATTCGTTACCGCAATCGCGAACGGTGGTAACGCCTACAGCTAAATAGGCCGGTCCCCAATCAACCTGTTCAAAGTGGGCGTGCATATCCCAAAGACCCGGTAATACGGTTTTGCCTTTGGCATCGATAATTTTAGCGCCTGCTGGAATTGTTACCTCGCCGGCCTTGCCAACCTTTTTTATAATGCCGTTTTCTATTATTACAACCGCGTTGGGTATAGGCGTTGAATTAACAACGTCAACTACAGTTCCGCCGGTTATTGCGATCAGTTTCTCGACGGCCGCGGTTTTTGGGGTAGATTTGGCGAACATCTCCATGCCGTAAGTTGCGGCCTTTGCAATAAAGGTTGGCAATAGCGATTCGTAAGGCTCCAGCATCATTTCCAGCTTGTCAGCCTCTGCATCATTGGTGATCAGGCAGATCAGTTGGCCGGATTTATCAGCCCATAAGATTTCGTGGCCCCAGATTAGGCCGCCAACTGTGAAACGCTCAAGCTGTAGTGTCTTGCCGTTAAAACTGATCTGGTCTTCACCATCCTTTTTGATTTGTACAGATCCGAACGGAAGCGTAGTGATCGATGCAGGTTGTTTGTGGTTTTTCCAGTATTGTAGCAGTACCTGCTGAACAGTTCCGGGTGCGTAGCTGGCGACAGGGAAGGTTAAAGACGTTATTTTCTTATGATAGATGGAATCGTCAACCTTTATCCGGGCCTGGTTACCGGTGATGGCGATCGTATCGTTTATGGTTGCTGAACGCGCGGTATTTCCCTTTATCTTCAGTCCCAGTGGTTCAAATGCAGGCGTTAGTTTTAATTCTGCCTTTAATGGTACAGGTGAACCACGATCGGTGAATTTAAAATTAACCGTGTAGGTAATTTCCGTTGCTGTTTTACTAACGCGATAGGTTTCCTTACCAATGTTTTGCTCGAATTTATGAAGGAAAAACGAAACGCTGTCTGGTTTAGCTTGTGCAAACACAGCAGAGATAGCCAATGACAGGAAAGGAACGAGGATATATTTTTTCATAAGGTGATTAAGTTGTGACGGTTTAAAGTTATCAAATTGGACAGTAAATGATAAATTTATTTGAAAGCCAACGCTTTTTTGTAATTTTAATAAACCGCTTTGAGTATACATTATCACCATGACTGTACCTGAAATAATGAACTACCTGCAAGCCAACGGTAGTGAAAGCATCAAAAAGATATTAGTAAAACACGGGATCAAAGAGCCGTTTTTTGGCGTGAAGGTGGAATATCTCAAAACTATTCAAAAACAGGTTAAAACGGATTATCAACTGGCGAAGGACCTTTATGCTACTGGTAACGCAGACGCCATGTATCTTGCAGGGCTTATTGCTGATGATGAGAAAATGACAAAATCCGACCTTGAAACCTGGGCTAAACAAGCCGTTTCTAATAATATAAGTGAATATACCGTGCCATGGGTGGCTACGGGCGGTAAATATGGTTTTGAATTGGCTTTGGAGTGGATAGATTCACCGGTAGATTATATCGCAGCAGCAGGGTGGTCCACGTTGGGTAATTGGGTGTCGCTTAAGCCTGATAGTGAGCTTGATATTCCATCTCTAAAAAACCTTATGCAAAGGGTTGTGGACAATATTCATTCGTCAGCCAACAGGGTTAAAGTAACAATGAATAACTTTATTATTTGCGTAGGTTCATACGTTACAGCGTTAAACCAGGACGCGCTGGAGGCCGCAAAAAAGATTGGTGCCGTTACAGTTGATATGAACGGTACCGCATGCAAAACGCCTGATGCCGGGGCCTATATCAAAAAAGCCGTGGATAAGGGAACGCTCGGCAAAAAGAAAAAGATGGTGAAGTGTTGAATGAAATAAGAATGCTAAAACTTATCCTTCATACCCAATAATCCCCAAATGCCACCACTATGAATAGCGAGAATGCTGCTTTCGGGTTTAAAATAATTATTAGCGGCAAGGTCGTAAATGGCGTACAACATTTTGCCGGTATAAACAGGTTCTATCAAAATACCTGTTTCAGCAACAAATTGTTTGATAAAGGATATGAGCTGATCATCGGTTTTTCCGTAGCCGCCGAAGTGATATGCTGTATGTAAATGATAATCGACAGGCCCGGTTAGGAACCGGTTTATCTCTTCTCTTAAAAATTCCCCGTTTTTAAAAACCGGTACCGCGTTAAATTGAGTTGGCAGATGGTGTTTTTGAATCCCATTAATAATACCTGCAGCAGTTGTGCCGGTCCCGCAAGCGCAAAAGACATGGTCATAAGTCTCTGTTAGCTCATCAACCAGCTCACTGCATCCTTGTGCGCCCTCGGGTGATGCGCCGCCCTCGTCTATGAAAAAAGCGCTTGAATCTGCACCAAAATATTGCGCGAATAACGCCGTTTTATCGCGGTAAGCTTCCCTGTCAACAAAAATTAACTGCATGCCATGCAAGCGGCAAAGAAAAAGGGTATCGTTAGTTACTTCTTCGCCCCGCACAATCCCTGTGGACTTAAAACCAAACTTTGCAGCTGTCGCCGCAGTCGCGAGTAAATGGTTGGAGTATGCGCCACCGAAGGTTACCAGGTGTTTTTTGTTTTCAGATTGAGCGCGCTGTAATATGTATTTTAGTTTACGCCATTTGTTACCGGAAATTATAGGATGGATGAGATCATCGCGCTTTAAAAACACCTTCAATCCTTTTTCATCAAAAAGTTGATTTTTGATTTGATGAACGGGACTGAAAATTTCGAGGTTGAGATTCATGGGGTAAATATATTATATAGGGTTGGCTTTTGTATCCATCCCTATATAATATGCTGAATCGTACTAAATTCCGAAACCAATGCCTGCGTTAACAGATGAATATTGCGCAATACTATAAGATGTATAAAAACGGAAAACTCCCAGGTTTAATTGGAAGCCCACATCTGCACGGGCACCGCTAATAACTCCCTCGCTTATTGACACCGGGTTGGTAAACGTTGTGTAGGTATTACTTATAAGCGTGCCACCCGTGGTTACCGGGTAATTGCCAACTGCTGTAACATTTGCGTGGGTAGTATTATAACCTACGGCCAGGAATGGGGTAAACGCCAATAGTTTTTTTGATACAATCACCTGCGCCATAAAGCTGTTAAAGCTTCCATCAATATGCTGGTTGCTGAAATCGGTACTTTGCTGGCTGTCCTTTGGTTGTGCACCATTTTCGGGGGTTACTGATAAAGTTTTATCAAGCTTTAAATGGCTATAACCAATGGCAATTGCCAGGTCAAATGGAATTAACGCATCCGCGGTTTTACCGGCGATGTCCTGCATGATATCATGCTTTAGGCCAAAACCTATCATAGAAATGCTGCCATAATCGTTGCCGACTGTAACCTTTGGAATAGCGCGTAAAGTAATATCGGTATTTTGAATCAACCCGACAGTTGCCTGGATCTGCGGAGCTGGGATAAACGAAATAACGCCGGCCGGCATATTAAAGCTGCTTACCTTTTGGCCATTATCATCATAAATATTTAAAAGCGGGCCGTCGATATTTTTTCTGCCGCCAAAAGTTGGGGTGATTGTTTGACTGGCATCGGCCGGGCGCACATGGTCCGACAAGCCAATTTTTGTTACATCAAAGGTTTTATCAGCAGAAGAAACAAAAGCAGCTGACGCGGTAACCCTAATGTCAAACCGTAATGTTTTTTTGGTTTTCGCAGTGTTGTTCCACCCACTGTTCTGATCAACCCCCAGCCCTTTGAACAACGGCATGGCGTAAGCATTAAATAATTTTGTGGCGTCAGCAGGGCTGGATTTGATCAGTCCCGAAAATGCATCCTGCGCATTTGCCACTGATGCCAAACCAATTAAGGTTATTATGGACAGAAATATGTAGCGCTTTCTCATGGTTATGTTAACGTTTACACAATGATACATATTTTGCAATTAATCAATATCTGAAAAAACGACTACTTTTGCCCCAATGACTGAAGATACCGGTTTTATTGAGCAGGAAGAGCAGGACCTTTATGAACACTTACGCATAGTTGTTGATAAGGGCCAGTCGCTGTTGCGGATTGATAAATTTTTGATGCATCGTGTTGAAAACGCATCGCGTAATCGCATTCAAAATGCTATAGAACTGGGTAATGTGCTGGTTAACGATAAGGAAATTAAATCGAGTTACCGCGTAAAACCGCTTGATGTTATTTCGGTTGTACTGCCTCATCCGCCGCGAGATACGGAAGTTTACCCGGAAAATATACCCATTAACATTGTTTATGAAGACGATGATGTGCTGGTGGTTAATAAGCCTGCCGGTATGGTGGTACATCCCGGATACAACAATTATACAGGCACGCTGGTTAATGCTTTGGTATACCATTTTCAACAACTGCCTACTTTACCGGGTAATGATGGCCGGCCCGGGCTGGTGCACCGGATAGATAAGGATACGTCGGGCTTGCTACTGATCAGCAAAAACGAACGTTCCATGACCTGGCTGGCGAAACAATTTTTTGACCATACCATTGCCCGTAAATACATTGCTTTGGTTTGGGGTGATTTGCCTGAAGATGGCACAGTAACCGGTTACATCGGGCGGAGTGCAAACGATAGAAGAGTAATGTCTATTTATGACGATCCGGAAAAAGGAAAGTGGTCAGTAACGCACTATAAAGTGCTGGAGCGGATGGATTACGTTACCCTGATTGAATGCCAGCTGGAAACCGGGCGGACTCATCAGATTCGCGCGCATATGAAACACATTGGCCACCCTTTGTTCAGCGACGCCACTTACGGCGGCGATAAAATTTTAAAGGGAACTGTTTTTAGTAAATACAAACAATTTGTCGAAAATTGCTTTGAGTTACTACCAAGGCAGGCGTTGCATGCAAAATCATTAGGTTTTTTGCATCCGACAATAAAAAAGCAATTACACTTTGAAGCGCCGCTGCCTGCTGATTTCGATGCTGCGTTGCAAAAGTGGAGGAAGTATGTGGATGCTAGAGATTAGTTAATTAGAGACTAGAGATTAATCAATCAACGATTAAGGTAAAATCTTAATAGTTAGCATCGAAGCTCAATTTTAATATTAATAATACGTTCATGAAATTTACAAAAAAACATCTACAGCTGTAGATTTAAAAAAATGATAACTTCTCTAACCTCTGGTCTCTAATCTCCAACCATGCTCCCAATATTCATCAATTTTAATGGCGAAATACTTCCGGCTGATACCAAATTGCTTGGGATAGGTAACCGTGCATTTAAATATGGCGATGGGCTGTTTGAGAGTATGCGGCTAATGAAGGGGCAACTTAAATTTCCGGAGCTGCATGCCGACCGTTTGCAACGCGGCATGAAGTTGCTTAAAATTGACGGCTATTCGCAGATGGATATTTGGTTTTTAAAGGAAAAAACTGCTGACCTTGCCCGCCGCAATAAAATAAAACATGGCCGGCTGCGCCTTACCGTTTACCGGGATGCAGATGGGCTGTACACACCGTCGCATAATAAGATGGGCTACTGTTTGGAGATAGTACCTATGGATGAGCCACGTTATTTTTTAAATGACAAAGGATTAATCATGGACCTGTTTACGGAACTGCCCAAACCCACCAATTACCTGTCGAACATAAAAACCTGCAATTCATTAATATATGTAATGGCAGGTATTTACAAAAATCAAAACAAGCTGGATGATGTTTTTTTGCTGAACCAGGCGGGCAATTTGTGCGAGGCCAGCAGCTCGAACATATTTATATGGTATCAAAAGCATTTGTATACTCCCGCTTTAAGCGAGGGCTGTGTAGAGGGTGTGATGCGGCAGGTGGTAATTGATATCGCCAAAAACAATAACATCCCCGTGACTGAAGCGCAGATCAGCCCGGATATTTTGTACGCGGCCGATGAGGTTTTTTTAACCAATGCCGGGCGTGGCATACAAAGTGTAATTGGCTTTGGGGTGAGGCGGTATTTTAACGAGCTAAGTAAAGTGCTGGTGGATGAACTGAATAAATTATAAACCGCCGCTCTGTTTTAATCGGGTTTCTGATAGTTTTAGCCTGATGATACCATCACCGTCCAAACTAATCATGTCCACAAGGTCAACTTCCAGGATCTCTGAAATCTCAATCAGCCTGTTCAACGTAATATTACTGTAGCCTAGTTCGATTTTGCTGTATGCATTTTGGGAAATATCCAATTTTGCCGCAAGGTAATCCTGCGTGTAATTTCTAAATTCTCTGATTTTCCTAATATTGGAAACTATTGCTTTGGTTTTTAAATCGCTTATCGACCTCATAAAAAACATTCGTTTATAAACCTCTATAAACGAAGTAAAAACCTATACGGTTTTTTTAAAATGCAATTAACTAATGCGATAGTTTAAATTAACTAATGCATTAATGGCCAGACATCGATTAATGAAAATTATAAAGGGCTTTACTGATGGCCGCAAAATTCATTAAAAATCATCATCCGGCAGGTGGTCATCGTCTTCAGCATCGTCAATGTCTTCTTCCACAATAATATCATGCAGGTTGTTTTCGTCGTCGGCAAGATCGTCAAAAATCTCATCGTCATCGTCTTCCCAGTCGGTATCGTCGTCATTATCCTCACCGGGTGAAAGTTGGGCGTAAGTATCGTCTGCATATAAGATTTGTATGGGCATTTCTTTCTCGTTAAGTTTCATTCAAATGTTTTTAAAAGTTTACAGAATATCAATTGCAATAACTTCTTTTACTTTATAATATCCTTTTGCCATGGGTAAATAAACTTCCAATTCACGGTATTTTATTTTTAGTTTTTTACCGGCAAGCTTAGTGGTACTTTCTATGTAATTTTCTGAACCAGGAAACTGCCGCAACCATAAAAATGAACTTTCTTTGTTGTCACTGCCGGTAATAACAAAATAATTAAAGCCCTTGTTGTCGATTCGTTTGAAGGTGCCGGTAATGGATTCCTCGTCGTTGCCTGGGGTTCCTTTGTCTGCCATTTTTACGGCTAATTTTAAAAAACCATCACATTTATCTTTTAAGAGATCTTTTCCTATATCAATTCCTAACTCACGCATAGCGTCCTGGTCTTCGATTGATACATTACGCTCTTTTGCCAAATCAACAAACATATCGGAGTGTTGCATTACGCAATTTGTAAAAGCATCTTTAGCTTCCTTGGGACCGTTGATTTTTGATACATCAATTTTACTAAGACTGATGCATATGGAATCTGTCATTCTTTTTTCAACAGGGCCTGGAATGGTTTGTGCTTCAGTATTATAGATAGAAATAAGACTTAGGATAAGTAGTAAAGTTTTTTTCATGTGCGTTTTAATTATAAATCTTTTTTAGCGCATGTAAATTACAATTAAAAATGGTTTGACAACAAAGAAATTATTCATACATTTGCAGCCCCGTAATAGCGGGTAAATTATTTAAAATCAAAGTATAACAATGCAACAGTACGAAATTGTGATCGTTCTAACCCCGTTGTTGTCAGTAGAAGTAGCTGCAGAGGCAATTGCCAAATACAGCAAAACTTTAACTGATAACGGAGCCGAAATTGTCCAGGAGGATAATTGGGGTTTGAGAAAATTAGCGTACCCTATTCAAAAGAAGACTACAGGGTACTATCACTTAACTGAATTTAAGGCTCCGGGTGAAGTAATTAATAAACTGGAAATTGAACTACGTCGTGACGAGCGCGTATTACGTTTCCTTACCATTGCCTTAGATAAGCATGCAGTTGCTTATAACGACAAGAAACGCAGTGGTGCTTTCAACAAAAAACCTAAAACAGAGGAGGCAGCACACTAATGGCAAACGAACAAATTAAATACGTAACTGCTCCTAAAGTAGAGGACACACGTAAAAAATACTGCCGTTTCAAAAAGAACGGAATTAAGTATATCGATTACAAAGACGCTAACTTTTTATTAAAGTTCATTAACGATCAGGGTAAAGTATTACCACGTCGTTTAACCGGAACTTCATTAAAGTTTCAGCGTAAAGTGGCACAGGCTGTTAAGCGTGCACGCCACATCGGTTTATTACCTTATGTTACAGACTCATTAAAATAATCAGGAGGTAAAAGAAATGGAACTTATTTTAAAACAAGATGTAAAACACCTGGGTGATAAAGATGATGTAGTGAAAGTAAAGCCAGGTTATGGCCGTAACTATCTTATCCCTAAAGGTTATGCTATACAGGCTACTGTTAGTGCCCGTAAAGTTTTAGCTGAAAACCTTAAACAGGCTCAGTTTAAACAAGACAAAATCCGTAAGGATGCTGATGCCATTGCTGCACGTTTAGAAGGTGTTAAACTTACTATCGGCGCTAAAGCTGGCGAAACCGGTAAAATATTTGGTGCCATCAATACCATCCAGGTTGCTGATGCACTAAAGAAGGAAGGCTTTGAAGTCGACCGTCGCCGTATTACTTTTGAAACTGAACCAAAATTTGTTGGCGAGTATGTTGCTAACGTTAACCTGCACAAAGAGGTTAAAGTTCAGGTTCCTTTTGAAGTAGTAGCAGAGTAATTTCGGATTTCGGAATTTCGATTTCGGATTTGAGAAAATATGAAAGGTGTTAAGTGAAAGCTTGACACCTTTTTTGTTTACAAATGCCTAACAGCTATCGTCATTGCGAGATTCTGTGTTGATATACAAGTAATTCGTATGATTTATTTTATATTTGTGTCTTAGGCGGCTTTATGTTAGCCTGTTTAGGGCGGCCCTTTTTTAAAGTGGCTGCTCTAATTA
>JALYIP010000045.1 GCA_030775685.1 Bacteroidota bacterium | reverse complement strand
CAACAAGTTATTTAATAACTATCTTTAAAAAAAGAACCTGTATAGTATATACAGGATTAACACAATGTTGTATAGTTAGAATAGGATTTACTCACAAATCTGTATAGCTATTTCCGGACGGGTCAAGGGGGGTTAACAGGGTTAACACAATTTCGATAAATATTAATTTAAATGATTGATAATAAACTATTTATAAAAATATAGGGTTAACACTCATATCTGTCTTTCTACAAGCCATTCGCCCTAACCGTTATCTCCGCAATATCCAGCACCTGGATCTCCTGTTCCTTGTTCTCGTGCTTTACGCCATCGCGCAGCATAGTCATACAGAAAGGGCAGGCCGCTGCAACTACCGTGGCTTTGCTTTCTAAAATATCGGCCATCCGCTCGATGTTGATGTCCTTATTTCCTTTTTCGGGTTCTTTAAACATTTGTCCGCCGCCGGCACCACAGCATAGGCCATTGCTTTTGCAGCGCTTCATTTCAACCAGGTCGGCATCTAAAATTTCCAACGCTTTACGTGGAGCTTCATAAACACCGTTGCCCCGGCCCAAATAGCAAGGATCATGGTAAGTTATTTTTTTACCCTTAAAGCTTTCGCCGCCTTCTGCTTTCAGCTTGCCTTCGTCAATTAATTGCTGGATAAGCTGCGAATGGTGGATCACTTCGTAATTGCCACCCAGGCCCGGGTATTCATTTTTGATGGTATTAAAACAATGCGGACAACCGGTTACAATCTTTTTAATTTGATAGGCATCCAGCACCTGGATATTAGCCATCGCCTGCATCTGGAACAAAAACTCATTCCCTGCGCGCTTAGCCGGATCTCCAGTACAACCTTCTTCAGTACCCAACACCGCAAAGCTAATGCCGACATGGTTCAGGATCTTGCAGATATCTCTCGTTATCCTTTGCGCCCGTTCATCAAAGCTGCCTGCGCATCCAACCCAAAACAAAATCTCGGGTTGCTTGCCTTCTGCAGCCATTTCGGCCATGGTAGGAATATTTTGGTTCATTGTTTAAGCTTTTGTTTGTAACCTAATCAATTGGTTCACTGATCTCTGTTATAAACTCGTTTATACTCGTATAATTTAAAAACGTAATGGCCGAATTAATGGTGTTTAATTGGTTGAGAATGTCAAGGGCTAAATCCAGTGCGCCGCTTTCCTTTCCGAACATATTCGCATCCCAGTTAACGCCTGCTAAGGTATCCTCTTCGGCCATACCAACGCACCAGCTTTCAAGGAACTGCGGCAGCGGAATTTCTGTCGGGAGGTATCCCTTCCATTCGTTGCACGCGCAGGCTTTGGCGTAAGCTCTGTCAGACCAAAACGGGATTATGCCTATTTCCTCATCTTCATTGGAATTAGAGTTTGCCCAGCCTTGTTTGTTCTTTAATCCCCAAACAATTTTGGAGGCAGATACCCTTTCAATAAAAAATTGGTACTTGTATTCTATAGTTGTTGTGTCCTGTAGCATTTTTTTATCTTGTTATTGTCCACCTTCATTATCAGCCCAATTAAACCTGTCGGCCTGGCTGTATTTCCACGGAGCACCATTGTTTTCCATATTACCGAACATATTATTAAGACTTGCCGGTGCTTGTGATTCTTCCATTACCACGTAGCGGCGTAGCTCGGTAATAATTTCAAGCGGGTTGATATTAACCGGGCAGGCCTCTACGCAGGCGTTGCAGGTAGTGCAGGCCCAAAGCTCTTTGCGGGTGATATAATTATCAAGTAAAGTTTTATCGTCCACGTAGTCTTTGCCATGTTTGTCGATGTTTTTCCCGACCTCGGTGATCCGGTCGCGGGTATCCATCATTAATTTGCGGGGCGATAACAGTTTACCTGTTATGTTAGCCGGGCAAACCGAGGTACACCTGCCACATTCCGTACAGGTATAAGCTTCCATCAGGTTTTTCCAGGTAAGGTCGGTTACGTCCTTTGCACCAAATCGCTGTGGTTCACCTGTGGACTCAGGAACAAACGATGGATCAAGCATCGCCTTTACCTCGCCGGTAACTGATGCCATATTGGTAAACTCGCCTTTAGGATGCAGGTTGGAATAATAAGTATTTGGAAATGCCAGCAGGATATGAAAATGCTTGGAGTAGGGGAGATAGTTCAAGAATGCCAGGATGCCAATGATGTGGAACCACCAGCAACCGCGCTCTATCAGTTCGAGCGAGTTTGCACTGGAAGGTAATAATGGGCTTATCAAAGAACTTACCGGGAAACTCCCAGCTTTTATATAATGACCAAAGTTTAACAGCTGCAGTTTATAATCGGCAGCGTTCATGGTTAAAAAGGCCGTCATCAACAGCATTTCGATGATGAGGATATAGTTAGCGTCGGATTTTGGCCATTCGGTCATCTCGGTGCCGCTAAAGCGCTTTAATCGCGCTATATTTCTCCGGCTTAGGAAAACTATACAAGCAGTGAGCACCAAAACTGCTAATACTTCGAAGCCGCCAATCAGTAAGCCGTATAAACTGCCCAGTGGTTTTGAAAAGATGCGGTGTGAACCGAAGATACCATCTATCATTATCTCCAGCACTTCTAAATTGATGATGACAAAGCCTACATAAATAAAAAAGTGCATTAACGCAGCCAGCGGACGTTTTACCATTTTGGTTTGCCCCAGGGCGATCTTTGCCATTGTTTTCCAGCGAAGAGCAGGGTTATCCGAACGGTCAGCAGCGCGACCCAATAGGATATTGCGCCGTATTTTAGCCACGTTTTTACTGAATAGGTAAACAGCGGCAGCCAGGATGATGATAAACAGGATTTGTGCAATCATTATGCGTGCATAGTAATTTTTTCAAAGTTATATGATTTGTTGTAAAGTCAAAATGGAATTGGTTGATTGGGTTAAATAAGTTGATTTAGTTGAATAAGTTAGATTAGGTTGAATAAGTTGATTTAGTTGAATAAGTTGGAGTTGGTTGAATAAGTTGATGGGTGAGTGGTTTTGGTCGTTTTATCTTAACTCAATCAACCTAATCTAACTTAATCAACCACTCACTCAACTAATTACAACTTTTTTCAAAAAAAAACTCCTCAAAATAAAAAAAACGCTACATTTGCAGTCCTTAAACGGTCGGTATCATAGCTCAGTCGGTAGAGCAAAGGACTGAAAATCCTTGTGTCGCTGGTTCGATCCCAGCTGATACCACAGAATAAAAAAAGGTCTTTTTCGCTTGAAAAAGGCCTTTTTTCGTATATTTGGGCACTTTTCAAAGGCTAACGCCGACTGTCAGGAACGTCCCGTTCCGATAGCTTTTACATAATTTTTTGTTTAACCTCGCGAAAAAAGGGCACAAATAGGGCACAAAACTATTTGACCTTTTTCGCTAAACAGATTATGTCATGGCTACTGTAGGTATTAAAATTCACAAACACCACAAAAAAGCAGATGGAACTTACAATGTAAAAATCAGGGTTGCACACAAAGGGGAAAAGAAATATATCGACACTCCCCACTTTGTTGTCGACAAGCAACTCACCGCCAAATGCACCCTCAAGGATGCGACCTTAAAACAGATTCTGAGCAAGACCCTCGACGATTACCGGGTAACGATCAGCAACCTGGGGCCAAAACTGGAACTCTTTAATGCGGAAACTTTAAGAGATCACTTAAGGGGCAAAGACGAGCCTATGGACTTCTTCAAGTTTTGCAGCGACCATATCGCAACCCTAAAGAACCATGGAAGAAAAGGATCTGCGGGAACATTAAATACGGTCTTATTAAGCCTAAAAGATTATTTCAAGGGGAATGTCCTATCTCCGTTAGAAATAAATGAATGGATGCTTTGCGCTTATGAAAAGTATTTGCGGGCTGAGAGAAAACTCGAACGTAAAAATCAAGGTAAACTGGTTACCAGAACTGTAAAAGGCATGGGTGATGCTGCGGTGCACAACCACTTCAGGGACTTGCGAATATTGTTTAAAGCAGCTATGAAATTTTATAACAAACCACAAATCGGCGAGATCAGAATACCCTATTGTCCTTTTGATAATTACAAAATAGTTGACGCGCCAGAAACAAGGAAACGAAATCTAACCATTGAGCAGCTTAAAGCAATCCGTGATTGCAAGGTGCCAGATGATAGTAGGGCCGAATTGGCGCAAGACCTATTTATGTTATCGTTTTATCTATGTGGTATGAACGCCGTCGATCTATACAATTTAAGGCTTTCTAATATTGTTAAAGGTCGGGTTGAATATAACAGAAGTAAAACCATCAGAAGATCGGACAAGGCGTTTATAAGTATCAAGCTGATAAAAGAGGCTAAACCGCTTTTGGATAAGTACCTCGAAAAACTACATACCCGTTATAACAGCTTTGAAAATTTGGATAGAGCTATCAATGAAGGGATGAGGTCAGTTAACGAAAATGCAAAATTATCGGGGATAACTTTTTATTGGGCGCGCCACACTTTCGCCAACCTCGGCCGCAACAAATGCCGGATGAGCAAGGATGATGTTGGGTTAGCGCTTAATCACGTAGATCAGGGAAACAAAACCACCGACATTTATATCGAAAAAGACTGGAGCATCGTCGACGAAGTACAGTCAAAGGTCATTGCACTATTAAGCGAACCTAACTAGCCTAAAATAAAAAAACTTATCGACCCAATTGAACAGCGGAAAACCATGCGCGTTGTCGGCGCATAATAAATTATAAAATTATGAGAACTTTCATTTTGTTATGTCTAACCTCTATAGTTGGAACCGGGGCATTTCTTGCGGCCACTACTTCCTCAAACAAACTGCCACTATTTATAGTGGGCTTTAGTATTTGGATATTGTTTATTCGTAGGGTTATCAGGAAGCATATTTTTTAGGTGTTTTATCTGCAACAAATGCTAATTACATTACAGCGAGGTTTACTAAAACAAGCACATTAACTACCTGGTTTTAGAAGCGATTTACCGCCAAAAAAATGTAGTCTTTTGGTCTATATTAATAATCTTTTGGTCTTGGATGGAATTTAGGTATAACCTACTTATTGTCAGTGTTTTGCATTAAAAATAGAGCAGACGACTCATAATCTTTTGGTCCCTGGTTCGAGCCCAGGTGGGCGCACTTGATTACTGGCAATCATGGCCATGTAATTCACTGGTAAAAAGGCCGTTTCTGTAACGGAAACGGCCTTTTTTTAATATCTTTGAGTCGGATTTATTCCACGGCGCTGACACCGTAAAAACTTCATAACGTCAGGACTTGCATAATTATTTGTTGAACTTCACGTAAAACCGTCACTATTCCGTCATGACGTTTTTTATGTGGCCTAAAAAAACAAGATTATGGCAACTGTAAATGCTGTGGTTTATGACCAGTTTAAAAGAGAGGATGGAACCTTCCATGTACAAATCAAAGTCTTCCACAAAGATGTCCGCCGGTTTATCGAAACCAACCAATATGTAACGGCCCGGCAACTTGATGAGAACTTAAAAATTAAGGATAAACATATCCTAAAATCGTTAGACGATACACTAACGGATTATCGAAAGACCATTGGGGACCTTGCTCCTAAATTGGACTTTTTTACCTGTGATGATTTAAAAGCCTATTTAATTAACAAAGACAAAGAGGTAGATTTTATAGCCTTTTGTGCCCAGCACATTGCTTCCTTACGGAAAGCTAAAAGAGATGGAACCGCCGATAATCATCGTGCTGTCCGAAACAGTCTGATTGATTATTTTAAAAAGCAAAGCGTATCAATTTTAGAAATTAATTCCGGTATGCTATTCGCGTATGAAAAATGGTTGCAAACCGACCGTACAATGGTGCGGGTTAATCAATTAGGTAAGGAAGTAACAACAACAGAAAAAGGGATGCAAACCGGAGGTATTTACTCCCATATGCGCGATTTACGAACGCTATTCAATGAGGCCAGAAAAATTTATAATAATGAGGATATCGGCGTTGTTAAAATTAAACATTATCCGTTCAAGGTTTATAAAATCGGCGCACCACCGAAAACCAAAAAACGAAACATTTCAGCTGACCAGGTCAATAAAATAAAAATTTGTATGGTAAACCCTGAAAGCCGCGCAGAGTTGGCCAGGGATTTATTTATGTTAAGCTTTTATATGTGTGGGATGAACGCTGTAGATTTCTATAACCTTAATAGCTACGATCCGGAAACTGCGAGGTTAGAATACAACCGCTCAAAAACAAGCAGTCTTCGTGATGATGATGCATTTATAAGTATAAAAATTGTTGCTGAAGCAAGGCCATTGCTTGAAAAATACATTGGTAAATTACAAGATAGATACAGCACTTATAATGGATTGGATACTGCGCTTAGCAAGGGAATGCAACAATTGCGTACGACAACCGGTGTTCCAGAGATTACTTTTTATTGGGCACGGCATACCTTTGCAACTATTGCACGAAATAAATGCCAAATGGATAAAGATAGTATTGCAGAAGCGTTAAACCATGTAGATGGTTATCACAAAACCACGGACATTTATATCGAAAAAGACTGGAGTATCGTTGATAAAGTACAGGCAGCTGTGATGGGGTTTTTCAGAGGATTGAATAAACCGAAACAGGTCAAGCCACAAACAACTAAATTTAAGGAATTAAGTGATCCGATAGAATGCCGTAAAACCATGCGTCTCGTAAACGCATAATAGTATTACTGATTATGAGAACGTTCATTTTGTTTTGCCTTACCTGCATTGTTGGTACAGGGGCGTTTCTTGCCGCTACAACGGCAACAAATAAGTTGCCGCTATTTCTAGTAGGATTCGGAGTATGGATTCTATTTCTTTTTTATTTCGCAAAGAAGGTTACTCGATAGTTATTCTAAAGTTCAGGTGAGTTTTAGTAATTGTCGGTTAGCTATCGAGCTGAATTATGAGAATTTAAACAATAAAACCGGAAAAATCAATTTGAATTTGACTGAATATGATTCACATAAAAAATAGAAGTCATTAAATTAGGCTGATTTGGCGAGCAGCTTAATGTCTTCTATTTCTAGAATCGCTTTTTCGTACCCGAATAAAACACTATTAATTATCGCCAATCCTACCTGATGCATAGTGCTTACCTGGTTAGGGGCAATCAAGCGCAAAATGGGATACAGTGACCCTATGATTTTATAATAAGTCTTAATGTTTTTTTGGCCGTTGTTCGGTTTCATGAAACCGGGACGAAAGTTGTAAACCTTTTTAAAAGGCAGTTCCATTAATGCATTTTCAGTTTTGCCTTTAACCCGAGCCCACATTAGTCGGCCTTTTTCTGTTGAATCAGTCAGGTTCCCCGAAACATAACAAAAAATCATATCCGGGTTAGCTTTTTGCAAAGTTTTAGCAAATGACATTGTGGTATCATATGTAGCTACCGTGTAAGCAGATTCGTCCATCCCCCTTGAACTTATTCCTGCGCAATAAAAGCAAGCGTCATAACCCTCTAATTGTTGGAGCACATTTTCAAGGTTGAAAAAATCAGGTACGATACATTCTTTTAACTTTGGATGCCTAAGTTGGCTGGGTCTACGATTGACCATCAATACTTGCTTAACGTCACGATGGTCGAGGCATTCCTGAACCACTCCTTCACCAACCATGCCTGTAGCACCAGTAATAATGACTTTAAATTGCATAAAATTTCATTTTTTTGTTCAATAATCACTTACAAAAAATGCTTGTATCCGTTCTTAATCGTAATCAAATAATCAGCATCTGGCGTTGACATTCGAGCAGTCATTCGAGATTTAAAATCTTCATTTCCTACAACGTACCTCAATTTATCTGTATCATCGGTAGCCGCCTCATAAACTGTTTTAGCCACTTCTTCCGGAGTGGCCAGTTTTGCACCCTGCATGCCTGCAAACATTTTAAAAGCTGCATTCTGGAATTTATCGTAATCCGCTATTTGTTTATCTGGAAAGTGTTGTTGTCCTACTTTTATGAAATTAGAACTTGTTCCTCCTGGTTCAATAATTTTTACACCAATATTTAATGCAGATAATTCGAACGAAAGAGCTTCTGAGAAACCTTCTATCGCAAATTTTGACGCGCAGTATACTGAATTTAAAGGCAGGGAAAACCGTCCTGCACCGGAACTGATGTTAATTATAAGTCCAGCTTCTACCTCCCTGAAGTGTGGCAAAATTTCCCGGATGGTATTCATTACTCCGAATACATTAACATCGAATTGCCGTATTACCTTTTCTGGACCAATTGCTTCGAATACACCGAGCTGTCCATAACCAGCATTGTTGATAAGAGCGTCAATTTTACCAAATTTTTCAATTCCTGTTTTGATTGCCGTAGCTATAGTATCAGGTTGCTGAACATCGAGTTTTGTTATGAAGACATTTTCGAGTTGGGCTAATTCTGATTCTTCTTGAGGCTGGCGCATCGTTGCAATAACGTTCCAGTTTTTCAAAGAAAAAAATCTCGCAGTTTCTTTTCCTATACCTGAAGACGTTCCAGTAATTAAGATCGTTTTTTTCATCTGTCAATCATTTTTTCAACAAATATATTTCAATAACTTTAAGCCGGTTTTGCTGTAAAGTCCTATTTCTCTTTGCTGTAAGGTCCACATATTTCCAACCTTCTTGTGGTTCTATTTAATAGCTATCCCAGTCTGCTATAATTGAATTTTAGAAGTTGTAGTATTATAGATATTCTTTGATCGAATCAGTTTAGTGTTTAAATGCTTATGATTAATTAATTGAACACTACAACAAACAAAAAAGAACACCATAACAAAACTTGTTAATTAATGCTTTTCGATTTTTGTGAAATGAAAATGGAACAGTTTAAAGCAAAAGTTCTGGTAACCGGCGGTAATGGGTTTGTAGGCAGTTATTGCATATTGCAATTGCTTGCGAATGGATATGAAGTGAAGACAACCTTGCGTTCCCTAAATAACAGGGATCAAGTATTAACTCAATTGAAAACCGCGTGCGCCGTCAATCTTAATCATCTGACATTTATTGAAGCAAATTTGACCAGCGATGATAATTGGGAGGAAGCTGTAAGTGGCTGTACCTATGTATTGCATGTGGCGTCTCCTTTTCCTGCCGGAACGCCAAAGGATGAGGACGAACTTATTGTCCCGGCAAGAGATGGAGCTTTAAGGGTTTTAAGGGCATCCATTAAATGTGGTGTCAAGCGAGTAGTACTCACTTCATCTTTCGCGGCTATTGGATATAGTATAGATCCTAAAAATCATATTTTTACCGAAGAAGACTGGACTGATGCGACTCAAAACCTTCCTGTATACATCAAATCAAAAACCATCGCTGAGCGCGCAGCGTGGGATTTAGTCGAATCCGAAGGCAAAGGGCTTGAATTATCTGTCATCAATCCTGTTGGCATTTTTGGACCCGTCATGGGTCCGTATTTCAGCAGTTCCATAGGAATAATCCAGCAATTGGTTTCGGGAAAGATACCAGGAACTCCAAAAATATCGTTCGGTGTAGTAGACGTGCGTGACGTCGCGGATATTCACGTGAGGGCAATGACACATCCAAAGGCAGCCGGACAACGCTTTTTAGCTACTTCCGACGGAGCCATTACCTTTCCTGAAATTGCACAGCTGCTTCACAATCAAAAAAATAAACTTTACGAAAAGGTACCGCTTAAAGTATTACCTAATTGGCTGGTTAGATTCGTATCCATCTTTAAGCCAGAGTTAAAGCAAACTATACCACAGCTGGGAGTGGTCAAACAGTTTTCAAACGCAAAAGCCAAAAATGTACTTGGCTGGCAACCTCGTGAGAAGACAGTTACAATAATAGACACGGCGGAGAGCCTGATCAAATTTAACCTTGTTTAAATATGAAAATTTAACCGCATCTATGTAAAATGAATAAAGTTGGTAGTCCTCCGCAGATCATAACTTCTTGTTATTATAAAAAAACAAGAAAGGGCGAGAATATCGTAAGCAGACACGCGTTTGCTTATCAGTTGTCAGGCTCCCTGATAGTTAAAGACGGAAAAGAAACGGTGATATTTGAGCCCGGAGATTTCCGTTTTAATGTACGTAATAAGCTAGCCAAGTTTGTTAAACAACCAGCTGAAGACCAAGCATTTCAGTCCATTTCCCTATCTTTTGATGAACAAACCTTACGTGAATTTGCTCAAGAATATCATTACACCTCAGACCGGAGACTTTTAATTGGGCCTTCTATTCAACTGAAAAAGCATCCATACTTTAAAACGTTTATGGATTCCTTACAATTGAGCATGCCATATTTTAATTCAAACGATCACCAACTTGTTAAACTGAAGTTAAAAGAAGCGTTGGTAGTTTTAATGAAAGTACATCCTGAATTAAAAGACATACTTTTTGATTTCGAAAACCCAGGAAAGATTAATTTGCCTGCCTTCATGGAAGAAAACTTCCGATACAAGCTTAGCCTTTCGCGTATGGCCTACCTTACCGGTCGGAGTATTTCTGGCTTTAAACGTGATTTTGATAAGGCCTTCGGCATGACTCCTGCAAAATGGCTTCAGCTAAAGCGCTTGGAGGAAGCTTATTTCTTGCTTTCTGAAAAGAAACAGCGTATTACAGATGTATATGCCGAAGTGGGTTTCGAAAATCTTTCTCATTTTTCATATGTCTTCAAAAAGCATTTTGGGATAAACCCCGCAGCAATAGCAGGAAGAAATGATGCGCTTAAGGCAAAGGATTCTACAAATTAAAATTACTGAATAACACCATCTTCTGAAATGCCGAGTCTGACTGTATTGCAGATTGATGTTAAGGCAATAAATACTTTGTTTAAACTGCTGATCATAACTTAAATTCATATGGAACAAAAACTATCATTACCTCCTTTTTCATTTGAAACTGCCATACAAAAGGTTCAGATGGCGGAAGATGCCTGAACAGTCAAGACCCAGAAAGAATCTCTAAAGCTTACAGCATTGACACAGAATGGCGAACCGCTCAGAGTTTATTAACGGAAGAGAAGCTGTTATTACCTTTTTAACGGCCAAATGGAAAAACGAGCTTGATTATAAATTGAAGAAAGAACTTTGGGCTTTTACAGATAATAGGATTGCTGTGAGGTTCGAATATGAATTTCATAATAGTGAACGCCAGTGGTTCCGTTCTTACGGTAACGAAAATTGGGAATTTGATGAAAATGGTTTGATGAAAGACGGTTCGCAGTATCAATGATTTAGCCATTGAAGTAAATGAACGGCGCGTGTTTTAAGGTCTTATTTTGCTTTAAAAAAGCCAGATAACTCCATTTCATTATTTTTTAATTTTGATCATTAACATAATTTAATTCGAGATGTATTGATCTATAAAATTTCTAATGGTGGCTTCATAAATTTCTGGCGCATCATTATATGACATTGCATGTTTAGCCCCCGGTACGATCAATAACTTTTTAGGGCAAATTGTACTATCGAAAAGTTGGTGAGCCATGTTGGTTGGAGTATATAAATCAGCTCCGCCATGTATGAACAATATCGGGGTAATGGATTTCCTTACCTGTCGAATGGCAATAGCCTCCCGAAGGCCGTAACCCGCTTTACGTTTAGTTTTGGCTTCTGCTAGGTTAAGCAAGGGAAATGTTGGCAAATGAAATAACGATTTAATCAAATAACTGATTTGATCAGAAGCAGAGGTGTAGGCGCTATCACTAATTATAGCCTTTACTTGTGGCGGAAGTTGTTCCCCACTCATCATTAAGACCGTAGCACCGCCCATAGAAACTCCATGGAATATTATTTGGCGTTCCGTGCCTAAATCGTTTAGGAGAAAATCTGTCCATTGGAGGTAATCGATTCTATCTAACCAACCCATGCCAACATATTTGCCCTCACTGTCGCCGTGGGCACGGCTATCAGCCAAAAAAATATCGTAATCCATTTGCTGATACATCATTCCATATTTGGCCATCATTCTAGCATCGGTACCAAAACCATGTACTAAAATAACCAGCTTTTTGGTTGGCCTCAGGCTGGGTACAAAATAGCCATGTAATTTTAGACCATCATGTGTGTTTAATACAAGCCGTCGAACCCCTTTCCGTTTAAGCCATTGTTGACCGAAAGACAAATCGCTGGATATCATCACACTAACAGGGTTTTCAGGATCGGGTTTTCGTTCTGTAGTCCTCTTTCTTTTGATTACCTTTTTGAAAATCATGTCAGGTGGATTATTTCTACAAAAATATGAAACGATAAGACAATAAAGCAAATACGCATAAAATGCTTATAACGAGAACTTTAAGAAAAAGTGAACTTCACAGCAAAAAAAAATGAACAGCACGCCAAAATTTATTAACGAAATGTTGTCCATATTTCCATCTCGTACAGAGAATGCATAGGCTATTCCGCATGTGGGTCACCAGATTAAGAAATCGATGATTTGAATATTGATCAGTTATTATGCATTGTATAGTCGTTTATGCCTGGGAAAGATATTATATAAAATACTCTCTTCAGAAAAATTGCTATGACCCAAAAATTTTCAAGATGAACGTGAATCTTAAAAAAAGGTTACCTACACAATATCAAACGGAAGAAATTTCTGAGTTGATTAAAAGCTTTTTCAATCTGATAGAGGCGGATTTTATTCAATTGGTCACAGACCCTAAGAGAATCAATGAGGTAAGTGCCTGTCAATACTTTGTTAAAGATCATTATCTTCCAAGCGGTTTTTCTGAAAAAAACAAGGCATTTATTAAAGACATTGTCTATAGTTCAGAAATACTTTTGTTCAATAAGACTCAGCTTAGCGCTGAAATAAATGCACATAAGTTTTTCGAGATTGAAAGTTTTAATTTCTTTGTTTTTTTGCCACTTGTTTTTTCTGAAAAAAGAATTGGCGTAATGGCAATTTATTTTGTCCACGACAACTATCCCAGTAAAAGATTTCTTGAATACTACTCCAGGGAATGGGCCTTTCTCTTAATGAAAATTAATAAGGCAGCCGCGCAAACAAGAGAAGACATTGCTCCATTCCTTACAACTTTAATCCGTGAAATGGCGATGGTGCGAACCAGAAATCAATTTGCAGATCTTTTCGCCAGCCAATTGAAATTACTGCTTAAATTTGACCAGTCAACAATTTTCATCATTAACAGGGAAAGGAACCAGGCCGAGAATTTTTTTGTAGAACTTAATAGCATCAATGCATGTTCATTTTTTCATGACAATATCGATCTAAAGAAGTCTGCACTTGATGAATTGATTCTTCAACGTAATTTTTCAGACCCCAAGCAAGAGAATTATAATTTCGATGACCTGATCGAAACGACCAGATTAACGCCTTTTTTGAATCCGGAAATTTGTGACGTATTAGTCGATGGGATTGTAGTAAATATATTTAGTGGAATAGCGATTGTGGGGAAATGGGTTTTAGTAGGAGAAAATATTTCAAGTGAAAACAATAATGCTGAACCCCTTTTGGAGCTTATTGCGAGCCAGATTGCCTTGTCTATAACCGCAATATCCGCTGTAGAGAATTTTCAGAAAAGCGTAGAAAAAAGCGACGTACTTCAAGGCCTGAACCTTGATTTTTCTTCAACGCGTGACAAAAATAATCTACTCAACGTTATTAATTTGCGGTTAAGGAAATTTTTTGACTTCAGCCACAATATCGTCGGAGTGATTAATGAAGATGATCTTACAGCAAGCACTTATCTGACTGATAACTATACGAGAGCCAGAAATCATCCAAAGTATGGAGAAGTGACAACTGTCAAACACCCGTTGACGGATGGGATTATGAACAGAGTGATTCTTTCTAAAGAACCAATTGTTTTCGATCTGGAAGAACAAATATCCAAAGGAGTTATGCCATATTATTTGCACCTCATGTACGAAACGGGCATTAAAAAATGTACGATATCCGCTTTGCAGGTAAGGTCTAAGACAATAGGCTTCTGGTTTATTTGCCAGCTTGATAACCAGAGTATGACACCCGCGCAACTGGAGATGGTCAAAAGTATATCTTCCCAGCTTTCTGCGGCAGTTGAAAGTATCCGGGCAAATGATATTATCCAGGCAAAAGAGTCTGAAACCGAGCGGCTGTTAAAATTAAGTTTCAACCTTACTACTATACGAAATAAAGCAGACCTGTACGCGGTATTGAATCAAAACTTGAAGGGCTTGATCAATTTTGATGAAATTGTGATCATGCTGTTTGACGATGATAAGAGCTACAGCAATTTTATGCTGCTGAAGGCTAGCGCTACTTCCGATAAATTTATTATAAATCAATACCAAGGTAAATTCTTATTACCTGATTCTTGTTTTAGTCGGGTTATCGATACTGGCGATATACAGGTTTTCGACATGAAGAATCTTATTGGCTCTTTCCAATGCCCGGAATACGTAAAACTAGAGTATCAACGCGGCATTCTGGAAAAAATAGGAATATCACTGCGCGGGGAACACGACATGTTAGGGGTTTTATTTATTAATATTTCAAATAAAGGTGCTTATACGGATCACGCCTTACGCCTTGTGAGGGGAATCTCGTACCAGGTATCTACCGCTATCAAAAATATTCAGGCTGGCGAAAAGATAGCGCAGCGTGAGCGTGAGCGAGATTTGCTTCTGATGTTGAGCACAAATATTGCGACGATTAAAGACAAAGCAGCTCTGGTTGGATTGATCAATAAAAATCTTCGGGAAACCCTCGGTTTCAGCCACACATTGATGGCAACGATAAATAATGATCATAAAACAGCAACTGCCTTTTTGGTAGATCCTGAATCGCCAAGTAAAAAACATCCGATTTATTCAGAAGTGATCAAGAAACAATATCCGATAAATGACGGAATTTTAGATAAGGTTCGCGATTCAAGTGAACCATTAAGTTTTAACCTATTGGAATTATCGGAAAAAAACAACCTGCCGGAATATTTGCTAATGGCCTATGAAAGCGGTATCAGTCATGTTGTGATAGCCCGACTGGCTAACGGAGAAGCGGTATTTGGTTTTTGGATGATTTTTTTTTCAAGTAAGCACTTCGCCGACCAGTTAAGATCAAATTTTATAACTGGACTGGCTAATCAAATTTCCACGGCGTTATTAAACATTATGTCAAACGATAAGATCGATCATCGCGATCTTGTGAAAAGCAGTTTAATCACTTTTAATAATGCAGTTGCATCAGTTCGCGACAGGGAAACCCTATGTAAGGTTCTAAAAGTACAACTGGCTGACTTATTAGGAATCTCTGAGTACATTTTTTTCCTCGTAAATGATGATAGAATAACTTATTCACCATTTCTTTTTGACAGGAAAACAAAGTTGCACTCAAACCCAGCATTTAGGCAAATGATAAGTAATGGAAATTCTATCAATGACGGACTCATTAATGTGACTATCGCTAATTTGGAAATGCAATGTTTTGGACCTGACGAACTATTGCAAATCAAATCGCCTTCTCCAATTTTCCTATTAGGCCGGAGTTTTCCGCAACACCACCTGGTTGTTACGCCAATGTCCATAGGCGACGAAATTACAGGAGTGATCTGTACCTGGCACCAGGATTCATGTGATGAGGCAGATTTGAAACTTTGGAAAAGTATATGTTCTCCTATGACGATAATTATCTCAAATATCATGTCCAACGAAAAAATAGTGATTCAACTCGAGGAGATACGAAATTATAAGTCTCGCCTGGAGGAAGAAAAAGTCTATTTAAGGGAAGAGATAGAAACGTCACACAATTACGCCGAGATTATCGGTGAGAGTGTCGAGATGAAAAAAATATTTACACTAGTGGCTCAAGTGGCTTCATCTGAAAGCGCTGTTTTACTGCTTGGAGAAACTGGAACAGGAAAGGAACTTATAGCAAGGGCAATACATAATAACTCGCCACGGAAAAATAAACTCATGGTAAAAGTTAACTGTGCGGCGTTACCTGCTAACCTGATTGAAAGCGAACTATTCGGCCATGAACGCGGAAGCTTTACTGGCGCTACTGAAAGGAGATTGGGCAAATTTGAATTGGCCCATCATGGCACGCTGTTCTTGGATGAAATTGGTGAAATGCCGTTGGAACTTCAGGTGAAATTATTGAGGGCTTTACAGGAAAAGGAAATTGAACGTGTCGGAGGTAAGGGAACTATTAAGGTTGACGTCAGAATTATTGCGGCGACTAATCGTGATTTGAAAAAGGAAATGGAAGAAGGCAGATTCAGGAGCGATCTTTATTTTCGCCTAAATATTTTCCCTATACAGTTGCCGCCGCTTCGCCATAGAAAAGAGGATATACCACTGCTGGCAACTCACTATATCCAGCGGTTTTCAAAATTAGCCGGAAAGAAAATAACAACCATCAGCAATCGGGTGATCGAAGAACTCAAACAATATCGATGGCCAGGTAATGTCCGGGAACTCGAACATTTGATAGAAAGGACGATCTTGTTAACTTCCGGAGAGATACTTAAGCATATTGACCTTCCCGCTCAAAGCTCAGTGACCTCCACATCATTCATATCAGTATTTACTGTAATGACCGCAGATGAGAATGAAAGACTACATATACTCGAGACATTGAAATACTGCCAAGGCAAAATCAACGGACGTTCTGGTGCAGCAGCACTTTTAGATATTCCTCCGAGCACTCTCCATTCCAAAATGAAACGCTTGGGTATTAAAAGAGAACACATTCAAATTATTAATAATTAACTATACATATTGTGAAATAGTCAAGACTTAATCTGACAGTTGCGAAAAAAAGTAACTTTAAAAACAGATTAAACAATGACAACACAAGCAAAGATCATCAAAAACAAGTTGGGCATATTAGAGCTTGCCCAGCATTTAGGCAATGTATCACAGGCCTGTAAAGTAATGGGCTATTCGCGTGATAGCTTCTATCGATTCAAAGAACTTTACGACCAGGGAGGCGAACTTGCACTTCAGGAAATTAGTCGCAGAAAGCCTGTATTAAAGAACCGTGTTGAAGAGTACGTAGAAAAAGCAGTTGTTGAAATGGCAATAGAACAACCGGCATTAGGTCAGTTACGTGTCTCCAATGAACTCAAAAAACAAGGTATCCCGGTTTCACCAGGTGGCGTAAGAAGCATCTGGTTAAGACATGATCTGCACACGTTTAAACTCCGTTTAAAAGCCTTAGAAGCAAAATCAGCACAGGAAGGATTAGTATTGACAGAGGCGCAGCTTGTGGCACTGGAAAAGGCTAAAGAGGAAAAGAAGGCGCATGGTGAAATAGAGACCCACCACCCCGGCTATCTTGGATCGCAGGATACTTATTACGTAGGAAACATTAAGGGTGTTGGCCATATTTATCAGCAGACTTATATTGATACTTATGCAAAAGTGGCCTTTACCAAGCTTTATGACCGTAAAAATGCTTTGGTGGCAGCGGAAATGCTGAATGATAAGGTGGTGCCTTTTTATGAACAGTACGATCTTAGATTGCTTAGGATACTTACAGACAGAGGAACCGAATATTGTGGTGTGAGAGACCAGCACGAGTTTCAGCTATATCTGGCCATTGAAGATATTGACCATACTAAAACCAAAGCTAAAAGCCCTCAAACCAACGGCATCTGCGAACGGTTCCACCGCACTATCCAGGACGAATTTTACGCCATTGCATTCCGAAAAAAAATATACCGTACCATTGCTGAATTACAGGCAGATCTGGATAGGTGGATGTACAATTACAACAACGAGCGAACGCATACGGGAAAATACTGTTTTGGTAAAACACCCATGCAGACATTCATGGACAGCATTCCATTAGCAAAAGAAAAGTTGTTGGAAACATTAGCCGAAGATCAGCTTCTTCAGGGCCCTCCCAAAAAGGGCACAGAAGAAGCTGATCTGGTGCATTTAGATGAGAAATGGTTACATTCACAAATTCCATCTGACAATCTTTAAAAACAGACAGCTGTCAGATCAAGTTGTGGCTATTACACATATTGCAACCGAACTTGTGATTTTTTAATCCGGAAATTAAAAGACGTTTCCAGAATTTTTTTACAACCTTGGCGACTTTCCATCGGATACCTTATAAACGGCACTCGTACAACTGAAGATTCGAAATGGATTATTGACCATTTTTGAAGTATCTCTGACTTATAATAAGGTACAGCGCAGCAGTGCCGCCATTGAGAATTAGCTTTAGCGCTTTCAGGGCTTAAATTGTTGGCGATGGCCTAGTCGATATCTGCCGTCGAGTTCTTCACCAATGTATTTTTATTAAAGTTTTAAAATTCATGTCGTAAATAAAAAAATTATATTTTTATTTACGACATGTACTTAACCTTTTTCACTTTGATTAATAACAGGTTCGCGGAAAACCGTTTCCAGCAAAATGCCGGTGGGGGTATAAAAAAACAACCGGCGTTCCCCGATCTCCGGAAGGTCCATCGGAGAATAGAGGATTCCCAGTGAATCAAGTTTATCTTTAAAGGCGTCGTAACCTTCCATAGAAAAACCAGTGTGATCAATGGCTTCACTGGCGCTTTCCTTTACTGGTCTGCCGTCAGGATAACTTTGTATCAGGTGTATCAAAGGCGCGTCGTCAAAATAGAGCCAGTATCCCAAAATGTTCGCCGCAATACGGGCAGGCCGTGACCCTACTTTAATGTCAAAAACTTTGAGGAAAAAATCTTTTGTCTGTTCTAACTTGCTTGTTCGAATGGTAGTATGATCGATATGCATATCTCTGTTGTTTGAGGCACTAAAACTTGATGATTCCTTAACTTATCCTATCAGTTGCTTAATGCTTAATTTATGGACCAATCGAAGGCCCGCATGTGGGAATACCCTTCTGATAAAGGTGAGCAACTTGGCATTAGTGCTTGGCGCATAATACAATTGACCTGACTCAATTTTTTTGATCACATCGCCTGCAAATATTATCGGATCAGCCAATTTGGTGGTGTTTTTCATATCCTCTGTAGTCATTTTACTTTCGGTAGCCGGTGGCACAATCTCTACTACGCTAAACCGGGTATCCGCTAATTGAACCCGCAGCGATTTGGTGAACACGCTCAGTCCCGATTTGGAGGATGAGTAGAGCGGTAGCAGCGGCACCGGCATGATCGCCGCCTCGGTCGTGATGTTGACAATATAGTTGTCTTTATGGTGATTTGCCTGCCGGATGAACTGCTGAGTAACCGCAATCGGACCCGAAAGATTAGTGCTGATTTTAATAAAAATATCGACAGAGGGCAAGTTGTCGTTTTTGATATCCCAAAGCTCCAGTACGCCCGCATTATTAATAACCACATCAAGTACATGTCCTTCCGCCCGGAGCTTCAGAAACAAATTATCGATGGAAGCTGGATCTGAAATATCACACGCAAAATAGTGTAATCCAGTAAGCTTCGCCTGAGCTGCACGGAGCTTATCTTCCCTTCTGCCGGTAATGATAACCTGGTTGCTCCGTTCCATCAGCTGAGTAGCGAAACCGAAGCCTATTCCTGTTGCACCGCCGGTGATCAGGATGGTTTTATTTTTAAATTGCATAAATTTGTATTTTTAAATTTGTTTTATTTGACACGACAAACCTACAGTAGGTCTGGCGCTCACAATTGTAGAAAACGATGAATAACTTGTAACTTTCAGAGATGCATATACGGAACCTGGCCCAAAAAATTGAAATCGATTACGTGATCAAAGCCAGCTGGCACCTGCCCGTTCACAAGCATACGCACTATGAAATGCAATTTATCATCAAGGGTAGCGGACAGCACATCATTGAAGATCAGTCGTACCCGTATCAAAAAGGTGATGTTTTTCTCCTGCCACCGCAGGAAACACATTTTTTCATTTTTAATGAGAAGACGGCGATCTGCGTAATTAAGTTCAATGAAGCTTTTTTTTCGACCTTTTTGATGGATAACGATTTCAGCCGACTCTTTAGCCGCTTTTCCTCACCGAACCGAAAGGTACAAGTTGCTGGAAAGAACCGGTCGCAGATCATCGGCCTCATGGAGTTGATCATCGCCGTACACAGAAAAGATGCGGTTTCCGGTTTTATCCTTAAAGGTGCCCTGGCACTGGTGCTCGCATTCTGTCAAAGGATGCGGAAACCGATTCACCGAAGCCGAAGGACGACAAAGTCCAAGCGATCTTGAATTATATAGATCTGCATATTAGAGAAAAGCAGCGTTTATCGGTTGAACATATCGCGGAGCATTTTAATATCAGGAAGGCGTATTTCAACCAGTACTTTAACCGCGTCACGGGCCGTTCCTATAAAAAATATATTCAGGAATATGCCCTGAACTTAATCGCGCGGCAGCTTGTCCACGGCAGAAAGACGTTGTCTGAATTGGCCTATGAATTCGGCTATTCGGATGAAAGCCACCTGAGCAATTCCTTCAAAGCGCATTTTGGTCAATCACCAAGCGCTTTAAAAAAATCCGTCAAGATTGACGGTACTTTTCCGCTTTATTAGAAAGTTATCTTTATAGATCTGTTAATCATTCAAAGAACACGGTAACCGAAAACTTAAGAGGTTTCCGCCGCATAGCAGAACAAAGTTGAAAAAAGATTGTGATTGGTCATAATCAACAACAACTAAAATGGCGGCCGCTGAAAAAGCCTTTTCATCGCGTCATAATCTCACGCTCCGATAGTGCGGAACAAAACGAAATACTTTGTTCAAAAATAAGCAAGCAAGGCAGACTAACATTCTCAAAAGAAAAAGACCGCATCATTTAACTTATGATACGGCCTATTATTTATTAATTTATTGGAGGTACTGTTTAAGTTCAGTTGTGATTTGTAAAAGCGAGGAAATTGTTGCGGGGTTAGCCCTTAATCCATTTAACAGGCCAAAATCATGGATCATGCCAATATAACGTGTGGTAGTTACAGCTACACCGGCCTCCCGTAATTTTCTACCATAGTTCTCTCCCTCGTCTCGCAATGGGTCGTTTTCGGCTGTTTGTATTAATGCTGGCGGCAATCCCTTTAATTGTTCTGTCGTTGCATGTAACGGCACCGCATAGCGTTCCTCCCTTGTTGACGCATTCGGTGCGTAGATGTCCCAGCCATATTGCATAAACGCTTTTGATAAAAATCTTCCGTTAGCATAATTATTATAGGATTCCGTCTCAAAATCAGCGCCCACTGCCGGATACAATAAAACTTGGAACGCAATTTTCGGTCCGCCTTTATCTTTGGCCATTATTGATATCGCTGCACTCATGTTACCGCCGACACTATTTCCGCCAACAGCAATTTTTGTCGGATCAATATTAATTTCGCGCCCATGTTCATAAACCCATTTCAATGCTGCATATATTTCATTTAATTGTACTGGGTAAATTGCTTCAGGTATTGGCGTATACTCGACAAATACCGCAGCAAGGTTAGCTCCTACAACAATATCTCGTACCAGTCTTTTATGATTCTCGAAGTTGCCTGCCTTCCAAACACCCCCGTGAATAAAAATTAATGCAGGTAGTGTTGCAGTCACTCCCTCCGGACGCATGATATAAAGCTGTACCGAAAGCCCATCTTGATTTATCGTTTTGGCCTCTGTGGTAATGCCCGATAGGTCAACTTCAGTTTGGTGCTGAAGCCCGCTCAGAATAGATCTTACCTGCTCGCCTGGAAGCTCCCAGAAAGGACTGCTATCTTTGTTCAATTCAGCTACAAACGGCCTGATTTGGGTATCGATTGCGGGGTCAATAGCTGCGTCGATAATATTTTTCATGTTCATTATTTTTTGAAGTGTAAGATTTATTTTAGAGCAAATTTAAGTTCATCGACCGCCTGCCTGATAGAAGCTTGAACTCCAGGGTCAGTATTTATTGCATTTAGCAACCCGAAATCATGGATCAATCCGTCGTAACGTGTAACAGTACATTTGACGCCCGCTTCTTTAAGCTTTCTTCCAAATGCTTCCCCCTCGTCCCTCAACGGATCGTTTTCAGCAGTTTGGATGAGCGTATAAGGCAAACCCTTCAATTGGGCGGTAGTCGCAGCCATAGGTACAGCATAAGGGTTCTTTCTGGTTTCGGCATTTGGAGTATATAGAGCGTAACCAAACTGCATAAACGCGGTAGTCAAAAATCGGTCATTCCCATAAGCCTTGTATGAAGCTGTTTGAAAATCAGCACCGACCGCTGGGTATAATAATAATTCCATGCGTAATGCAGGGCCGCTTTTGGCCTTTGCCATCAGTGCAATGGCCGCCGACATGTTTCCGCCTACGCTATTGCCCGCAACAGCTATCCTTGATGGATCTACATTTATTTCGGATCCATGCGCAGCTACCCATTTAAGTGCGGCATAGGCTTCGTTCACCTGCGTTGGAAATTTTGCTTTTGGAAGTAAGGTGTAGTCAACAAAGACAACGCATGCTTTCGTTCCTACGACCAAGTCACGAACCAATCGCTTATGGTTTTCATAATTCCCTACAATCCAGACTCCCCCATGGTAAAAAACGATCACAGGTAAAACTCCTTTTGCATCCTCTGGCTTGACGATATGAATAGAAACGGTCACCCCATCCTGTGTAATTGTTCTTTGTGATACTTCGATTCCCGACATATCTACCTTGGTCTGGTTCTGAAGGCTGACGAGTGCTTCAGCTGGGCCGTTGCCCGGCAATTTGTAAATGGGGACTTGTCCTTTACTAGCTGCGTTTAAACCTTTTAAAAAGGTCCGGATTTGAGGGTCTATGTGAGGATCCACACTTGGGTCAGTTTTTTGTGCGGAGACTGTGCCAGCTATTCCTAATAGAGCCACTGTTAGAATTTGTTTTAGTTTCATGTTGTTATGTTTAATTGCTTTTTATGGTGATCGATATTTTGTATGAATTCACGATGTTTCTTAGGCCAAGGCCAGCTAATGTTTGATCTGGCCTGGACAAGGCCATTTCCCTTTTGTTATTGTTTTTGTCAAACTCAAGCCTGCTTTCACAAATGGAAGCTGTTTTTATTTTGCAATGCCGGTCATGAGTCTTTTATGATACATATATTGATTGATAGACAGTTATGGGCTTTTTAAGCAATGAAATGGCCATTTCAACGAAATAAACAAAGTGAGGTTGTGCTTTATGTTTTTGGATCGCTGGCTCGTCAGCCCATTCTTCCCAGATTATAAATACATTATTTCCATTGTACCCTTGCTGTAACCGATAGCTGATACAACCGGGTTCTAACCGGGTCTCTTTAACCAGCTCTTTGATTAATGCTAATAACTGAATTTGCCCGTCGGGCCTTGAATCCATGATTGTCGTAATAGGTATATTCATTATAAAACCATTGTATTAAACACTAATTTTAAATTCGGCATTTTGCAGAAAGGATGCCCATAATCGTTACCGTTTGAAACCAGAACAAGGTTCATTTCCATGAATGGACATACACTGCTCATTTCACTTAAAAGGGAATAAACTGTCTTTACTACTTTCTGAAACGATGTAGAGAATTTGCTGCTGGAATGATCAGTCATCTTATGTGAATTCAAAATACTTATCATGTATGAGTTGATTAATAGCTTTTAAACAAGGCAATTTGCTGAACACTACTTATAATATTCGTGCCATTAGTCTAAACATCTAATAATCAAGATATTATTTATTTTTTAGACCGAGTAAAAGCATCGGTATATCGCCGTAATAGTTGAAGTATTGGCATAGCGATGCAACATCGCTAATCGATGATCTGATGAGGCTTAGTGTCACCATAACTTATTGCACTTTCTGTCGATTAATTATGAATTTTCAGCAAATGCCTCTCGCAAATCGATTTTAAATTTCCTCTAAAAGCATAACTTTGGCAAAAAAAGAGCACGCATGACAGTTGGAATTGTATGAATAAGCTTTTTCTCTCTATTATCATTCTTATAAGTTACGCTAAGGTTGGTTTAGCACAGAACAATGACGTACCTATTTCAGCGATAGAAAAAAAATCTATCCAGACAAAGTATGATTTAGATCAATCGTCTACACTTTCGACGAGAGTAACAAAAACGCCAACCGATGTATTGAAGGATTTTTCTGGCGTTACGGTGCTGCCGAAAGAACATCCTCTTACTGCAAAAGAGCAGGAAATTGTTGATCAGGCTTTTGCCATACTACCTACTTTTACGAAGAAAGTTTTGAAGAATCACTTACAGGGTATCAGTTTCTTAGATAACATGCCGAATACAGCATTGACTTCGCCCGTCGATACTGAATCTTATCGTATTTATCATATTACTATCAGAGCAGCCATCTTAAAACAAACTGTATCCGAATGGCTGACTGAAAAGGAACATACATGCTTTGATACTTCAGGTTCGAAATTAACCTTATCCGTAGTTGGTGGAAAACTTAACGCATTAGTGTACGTGTTGCTGCATGAGTCTACGCATATTGTCGACGGTTCACTTGGTATGTTTAATCAGAGTCAGCTAATTGCGGATAATCCATGGAGAGCGGCGGGCAGCCGTTTTGCAGGGGGGGTATGGATTGATCGTACCAGTTTTGTACCCGCAGTACAAGACACATTGATTTTAAAAAATCATTTCAGACGTGGTCCTCCAATGAAGTTAGAACGGGCCGTACAAGCTTATCAGGCTTTAGCGACGTTGCCCTTAGTGTCATTCTACAGTACAGCGAGTTGGAATGAAGACCTGGCTGAATATGTTGCAATAAGCTACCTTACGCAACGGCTTCATCAGCCGTTTAAAGTTACTATCAGCCAAAATGGAACCGAAATTTTTAGATTTGATCCAATGCACTCACAAAATGTCAAAAGCCGCAATCAGATCATGGAAATTTTTAATAAAAAGAAGTCATAGCGGAAAGCCGCCAATCGAGGTGGTTGAAATTTTCTCGATTCCCCGTTCAATGCTTTAGAGTAACGGTACAGCATGTCGGCCTGCAAGTAATTATTAGCCGAATCAGCTTACTGATTCGGCTAACGATCCAGTGAATATTAACATTGTCATAAAGCTTGATAGTGTACTATTCCGTATTCGCGCGATGATTGCATTAGAGACATCTATGAAATGAGCCCTTACTATTCGATCCCATCCATCCCTCGATCATCAACCCTCTGTTCTTAAAGTCGCGCGACACCTTTAACAATGACAAAAGCTAATGTCCACTTTGAATCAGTTTCCATACTCCGGCTTTCGCTTTGTTTTCGCAGCAGTTAGTCCCATGTCGACATAGCGATGCTGCTGATGGTATAACGATATAGCGATTGATTGTTAATTTTGAAAATATGCTTATTAATTTGATTGTCAACAACTTCCGATGATGGCACGAAATTTATAATTCAGGATGATAGTTGACTATCCAATCTATGAAAAAAGTACCCTTACCTAGTTGCCTTCGAAAAAGCCGCTGAAATTAAAAAAGCATTGAAATAATTTAGCTGGATGAACTGGGTCATAAAACCATCATTTTTTCGGCAAGGAACTAAAGTTTTGAATAAAGCTGATCAAGAGCTTCAAAATATTTATTTAAGTTCTTTCCTAAATACCTTACCGAGAAAACCAATTTATAATACATCTAACCAACCGATATGAAGAACAATGAACCGATTCGAACAATTAAGAACAAAGAACTTACTAAAAGGAAATTGATCCTGGCGGTTGGAGAACTCATCAGGACAGAGGGGTTTATTTCATTAAAAAGCGCCAGTAAGGTGGCGAGGTTTGCCGGGGTGGACAGGAAGTTAATTGGTCGCTATTTCGGCGGACTAAGCCAATTAATAGAAGCGTATGTCGTTGAAAACGATTATTGGCTTTTGTTTACGGAAAAAATAGATGACCTTGTGAGCTCAAGTAATTACCCAGGAAGCAAGGAGTTAATCACATCAATACTTCAAAACCAATTCGCGTATTTTTCCTCTGACAAGGATATGCAACGATTAATCCTTTGGGAATTAACAACAAACGTTCCGCTTATGAAAAGTATTCATAACGTCAGGGAAAGCATGGGGCATAAATTACTTGCATTGACGGACGAACACTTTAATGGATCAAAAGTAAATTTCCGGGCAATTGGTGCACTACTGGTTGGCGGTATTTATTATATGATTTTGCACACAATTAATAATGGCGGGAAGTTTACTGATGTGGATGTTACATCGAATGAGGGCCATGAACAAATATTAAATGCTATTGAACAAATCGTAAGTTGGGCTTACGAAGCCGCGAAATCGGAGCAATCCGACGAATTTGCGGGAAATTAAGATTGCTTTGGCAGAGAAATATCAATACACACTGCAAATAAAAGTTCAGCAGGATCACTTTCAATCGCCAAAGCGATCAAGAATAGCTCGTCAACTCGCAACTGTGATTTTGAGTTGATTGATAGCTGGCTTAATCTATAAGCGCTCAACCCCGTCTTTCTGGCTACATCTGCCTTATTAACTGATTTTTTAGCTAAATAAAGTCCTAACTTAGTTAATGTTTCCTTGTGCAAATCTGTATTTTCCTTAAAAATAAACCTGCACATCTGTTGCTAATAATAAAAAATAAAATGATTGTTTATTCTCTATTATTATAGAGAAATTCTCTATAATTGTATTAGATAAACATTGTTTATTAACAATATTATAATGGAAGCGAAATCACCAGGCGATGAATCTCCGGATTTTAGCACACTTTCTGGCATCATGGCATATTTTAACAAAGTGCCTTTCGAAACTTTTAAAAAGGATTTGAATGAGTGGTTTTTAAAGGAATTGCCCAATAAACGGCCCGACTTATTAAATCCTGATGGAAAGATTGCTATGCCACCAGCCCTTGCTGAATTGGTTGCAAACATCTTTAAGTTGGCAGAGGAAAAAGACCAATCTAAGTTAAACTAAAACGAGCTATCCATTTATATAGTAATTTCAGAATAAAGATTTATATCCTTAACACTACCTAATTTTTCCCACCTTATTTGCTTAGGCTTACGCTGTAGTGCGTTAGTTAAAGATGAACTTTTAAAATCCCATCCGAGGCTGGCGAAATACTCTTTAATATCATGGATTTGCTTGGGTTCCGTAAGAAACTTTGATGGCAATAATTTATAGTCAATTGCATAAACAATACCAGGTTTCTTAGTAAGCGATTTCGTGTATTCGGGATGTGCCGTTTTGTGGTGAGCAGCTAATGTGTCTCTTAAATCGTGATCAATTGAGAGATTGCCATCTGATAAATCATCTGCGGACAAATTAAAAAAGTCCAGTAAGATATTGACTTTAGAAACGCTTAAATTTTCGTTACCTAATTCGATTTTAGCAATAGACCTTTTGGATATTTGAATTAAGGTAGACAAATCATGTTGCGATAAATCTGTCGCTGTCCTTAGTTTTTTCAAGTTGTTACCGATATTAACGTAGTTTAGTTTGCTCATTTATCAAATTGACACACGAGCTTGATTTCAAATGGTGCAATATTTTTGGTTTTATGAAATCAATTGTTTAAATTTGATTTAATAAAGGACTATTAGTAAGAGTCTTGTGGTTACAAATTCTGACGCCGTTAACACAAGACAGTAGAAAATGCCCATGTCTTAACAAGATGTGCTATATTAGCACATCTTTAAGATGTGGGTCCTGCTGTATTTCCATGTTAACGTAAGGCGTCAGAAACTTTCATGTAACCGTGGTTTGCAGCAGGGCCCACATCCCATATGCTCATCCCAACAGGACTCGTATTATATATACGAGTATGAACAAAAGCTTTAAAAAAACACTTCAAGCATTTTTTAGCCCCCAGCCAATTATCAGGTTGGTTCATGCTTTCTCCCTAATTTTTTATACAGCAAAATTTCTATTTAAAAACCTTATTAAGGCTCCGGTTTAAATTCTTAAAACGGCAGCCTGGTCAGTTAATAGTTAATTAAGGCTGCCGTTTTTTATCCTCCGTATAAATTTACGGTTGCATTTAATCAACAAACTTATTAACTGAATATACATGAAAAAAACTATACTTTTTATAGTACTGGCTGCTCTTTGCTTAAATTTTACGGCAGTAGCCCAAATAAATACCCCTCCAAAAAACCAACAAGTTCACGGAAAAGTAACTGATGAACAGGGAAAGCCATTGGCTGGCGCAACGGTCAAATTAAAAAGTGGTAACCTCGCAACCTCAACTGATAATGATGGCAAATTTGATCTTAGAAACCTGCCATTAAAAGGGATTTTAATGGTAAGCTTCATTAGTTTTCAATCTGTTGAATTCCCTATTCCTCTAAATTCCTCAAACGAAATTATTATTCAATTGAAAGCCGACGGTAATTCATTGAACGAGGTTCAAGTTATTGGTTATGGAACAACAACAAAACGATTAAATACAGGTAGCGTTTCTATAGTTAGCGCTATTGACCTTGAAAAACAACCGGTAACAAATGTACTTTCTGCTTTATCTGGACGTATGCCGGGGGTTTTGGTGCAAACAACGAATGGTTTACCAGGTGGTAACATCAACATACAAATCCGAGGTCAGGGTTCCATTAGTGCGGGAACTAATCCTTTATATGTAATTGATGGTGTCCCCTTTGCAACAACCCTAGGCACTTTGACAGGAAGCCAAAGTATATTAGCGACCTCATCAATCAACGGTATTGTCAGCCCATTTAATTCTTTAAACCCTGATGATATTGAAAGCATTAGTATTCTTAAAGATGCTGATGCCACTGCAATTTACGGATCGAGGGGAAGCAATGGTGTTGTTTTAATAACAACAAAACAAGGTAAAGCGGGCAAAACCAAAGTTGAAGTTCAGGTGAACCAAGGTATCGACAGAGCTGCAAACCTTCCACAGGTGTTAAGCTTACAACAATATCTACAAATGCGGCGTGAAGCTTACGCCAACGATGGCATTGCTCCATCAAATGATCCGACCTCTTTTAATTATGCGCCTGATTTAACAACTTGGAGTCAAACCCAATCAACCAACTGGCCTAATTATTTATTGGGAAATACAGGTCATACAACGGGTGCAAGGGCAACGGTTTCGGGAGGAGATGAAAACACTAATTTTGTCGCGGGAGGTAATTTTCATTCTGAAACCACTATTCTACCAGGTGATAATTTGTATCAAAGGGGCGGCTTTCATTCAAGCATACAACATACCACAAAGAATAAAAAGTTTTATTTCCAATTTTCAAATTCGTTAACACTTGATAACAATAAGCTTTCAGACCCCACCACGAACCTGATTGGCGATTTATTGATGCCGCCCAATTACCCAATATATAACGTTAATGGCAGTCTTAACTGGTCGCTTAGCAATCCTTATGGCGATGTGCAAGCGACATCAATGGCAACGTCCTCTAACCTGATTGCGAATACTTTAATACGTTATGAAATATTCCCTGGCTTAAATGTAAAAGTTAGTAGCGGATATAACGAAATAACCATCAAACAAACAGAACTCTTCCCGACCGTAGCCCTGTATCCTGGCTCAATTAACTATACAAATTTCGGTGATAACTCAAGCAAGTCTTTTATTGTAGAACCCCAGATTGAATACAAACATCAATTTACGTTATCGACCTTAAATCTCCTGGCAGGTGGAACTTATCAAAATAGCAATTCCAACGGTTCCTCAATTGTGGCAAACGGATTTACTAACACTTCATTAATGCAAAACATCGGTTCGGCCTCTACCTATTACCTGTCCAATAATTATATCGCTTATAAATACTTTTCCTTATTTGGAAGAGCAACCTATGATTATAATGATAAGTATATTGTTAATTTTTCGGTAAGGCGGGATGGTTCATCCAAGTTCGGACCAGGTAACCGCTTCGGAACATTCGGCGCACTCGGTGGGGCATGGCTTTTCAGTAATGAAAACTTTATCAAAAACAACCTTTCCTTTTTAAGTTTTGGGAAGTTGAGAGCAAGCTATGGCATTACAGGAAATGATCAAATCACACCTTATCAGTATTTATCGACCTATAGCAGTTCAGGCTATGTATATAATGGAATATCCGGATTAAAGCCAACCCGGATTGCCAATTCTGACTTTCATTGGGAAACTACGCATAAGTTAGAGATGGCTGTGGACTTAGGCTTCTTCAAAGACCGGATCTTAATTGATATCGATAGGTATCAAAACCGCAGTAAGGATCAGTTAGTCAATTACACAATACCTACGCTTACCGGGTTTTCGTCATATCAGGCCAATCTTCCGGCAGTAGTAGAAAATAAGGGCTGGGAATTTGACCTCACAACCAAGAATATCCAAAATAAGGAGTTTTCATGGACAACTACATTCAATTTGACGATTCCACAAAACAGGTTACTAAGCTTTCAAAACCTCGCTGCATCAAGCTACTCCAATACGTTAGTTATTGGACAACCAATTACTCGTGCTTATGGCTTTAAATTCCTTTATATAGATCAGAAAACAGGTGTACCTGTATATACTACTGCGTCGGGAGGAACTACACAATCCCCATCTTATGATACTGATGCATACTTTACTATAGGTAGTGGAATGCCTAATTTCTATGGAGGGATTGGCAATAGCTTTAGGTATAAGTCTTTTCAACTGGATGTGTTTGGCCAGTTTACAAAGCAATATTCAATGGGAAGCTTATTATATACTCCTGGAAACCAAATTTTTAACAATTATGAGTATGTAGCTAACAGATGGCAAAGTACAGTTAATACATCGAATGTGCCTAAGGCGTCGACCAGTTACGATTTCTACTACACATCTTCTTCAGCAAATTATTTTAACGCGTCTTATTTCAGAATCAAAAATGTGGCGCTTTCCTATGATTTTCCAGGAAAATGGCTTTCGCAGATCAAAGTCGAGAAACTGCGAATTTATTTGCAGGGACAAAACCTTTTAACGTTATGGAACAAGAATATCCCGTTGCTCGACCCTGAATCAGGAAACCTAACAGCATCTCAAACCAACCTACCTCCATTAAAGACATTTATTGTTGGTCTGCAATTCACCCTTTAACAATATGAACATGAAAAATAAATTAATGATTATGGTTTATGGTAGCTTTTGTTGCTCGCTATTATTTTTGAGTTGCAATAAAATTATAGACGTGGCCACACCTCAAAACCAATTAACTACCAGAGCCGTTTTTGCCGATACCACTTCCACCACTGCGGCAATGTTAAACGTATATTCGTTGTTTGATAAGACAATAGATCCAAATTACAATAAGTGGACGGGTTTATATACCGACGAACTTTCCTACCCAAGTTCCGGGGCACCGCAGCTCGAAGTTCATCATAGTACATTATCTGTAACCAACGTTTATGTGAAGAATGCATGGGCAAATAATTACTTCGCGATTTATTCATGCAATGATATAATCACGCAATTACAAAATGCGAAAAATATTCCGACCTCAATGGTTGCAAATTTAACAGGCGAAGCAAAATTTTTAAGAGCTTATTCCTACTTCTATTTGGTTAATACGTTCGGTAACATCCCTTTAGTTTTAACTACGGATATAAACCAGACAGCTAAAGCAGCTCAATCAGACTCGGTTTCAGTTTATCGCCAAATCATTCAGGATCTTACCGATGCACAAAACTCATTGCCTTCAGGTTATAGTGGAGGAATAAAAATAAGGGCTACCAAATGGGCTGCAATAGCATTACGATCCAGAGTGTATTTGTTTCAGCGCGACTGGACAAATGCAGAAGCGTCAGCCACTTCAGTAATAAATTCCGGGAATTTTACTCCGTTACCATCGTTGACTAGTGTCTTTTTAGCAAGTAGCCAAGAGGCAATTTTGCAATTTGGGACACAAAATGGTTTTATAACCGACGGCCCTTCCTTGATAGCTAAATCAGGAGCGCTGCCGACGTATCCTGTTACAACAACCCTGTTAAATGCTTTCGAAGCTGGCGATCAACGAAAGACTAACTGGTTAAATTCGTCTACGGTGGGTGGCACGACCTATTATTATCCGTTTAAATATCATAACAGGGTATTAAATACATCTTCCCCGGAATATTTAGTTGCGCTTCGCGCATCAGAACAATACTTGATAAGGGCGGAAGCAAGGGCTGAGTTAGGGAACATGACAGGAGCCGTTCAGGACTTAAACGTGGTCAGACACAGGGCAGGATTACCCGATTTATCTTCGAGCTTAAGTCAGTCAGCTTGCTTAACCGCAGTAATGCAGGAATGGAGAGTTGAGTTTTTCACGGAGTGGGCTCATCGGTTCCTTGACTTAAAACGCACCGGCAGGTTGAATCCGGTGATGACCGCCTACAAACCGACATGGTTACCCAACGCTGTTTTATGGCCAGTACCAGCGAGTGAAATAGCATCTGATTCAAATCTTAAACAAAATTTGGGATACTAATGCTCTATTTCATAAACAAATTTTACAAAACCATTGCTATTATCGCAATTAATTTGATAATGCCTTATACAACCTTTTGCCAGCAAAAGGTTGTATCGGAATTAAAGATTGGTGACAAAATACCGAATACTGTTATAAGGGGCATAATAAATTCACCGGACAGCACAATCAATCTGGAAAAATTGTATCATAATAGGCTCCTAATAATCAACTTTTGGGCAACTTGGTGCGTTCCCTGTATCAAAGAAATGGGCGCGTTGGATACCTTAAAAAGAAAATATACCAATAGCTTAAACATCCTTTCCATATGTCACGATAAACCTGCTTTGGTCGCTTCATTTCTACTAAAACATAAGGAGATCAAACCAGCAGATCTGTATATAACATCAGATGACAAAGCCTTAACATCATATTTCCAACATAAATATCTGCCTCATAATGTATGGATAAATTCTGATGGGGTAGTTGTTGCCATAACAGATAACATCGACCTCTCTGAAAAAAATATCAAATTATTTATGGATGGCCAGAACCCGAAACTCAAGGTGAAGACAGACAGCCGATCATTTAGCTTTTTAAAACCTCTCCATGTTGAAGATAGTTTGCTTTCTTACCGTTCTATAATTACCAAATATAAAAGCGAACTCAACAGTGGGGACGTTACTTACGAATTCGATTGGCGGCGCTTTTTTGGTTGGAATTTAGATATAACAGATTATTATTGGTTGGCCTATACTAAACAGTTGAGCCAAAATATAAACTGGAATTCTATTGAACTTCATACTAATGATTCTATTAAATTTTTCTATCCAAAGCAAGCAAAAGAATTGTTTAACCGATCAAAATATAATAATAATACTAATTTCGAAGAAGAAAACAGAACTTGGGACAGAGAAAACCTATATTGTTATGAACTTAGGTTGCCATCATCAGTTGATGGCGAAACTTTTAGAGACTATTTATTTGAAGATTTATCAAGATTCTTTAAAATAAAAGCTACGATTGAATATAGAGAAAAAGAATGTGAGGTTATTACGTTGAAGCCCAATGCAGCGTTTAACAATGTGTTTTATAGTGACAAATCGAAGTCCTTCATTGTAAAAACTTCAAGCGAAATTAAATGTCAAAATGTAACAATTTCTGAATTATTCACCAGCCTGAATGATTTATATAATTTAAATGGCGATTTATTTATTGACAATACAGGCTTAACTAAAAAAGTATCCATTGATTTGAAACTACCGAAAAACTCGACCGTAACAATGGAAGTTATCAAAGCTATGTTAGAACGTGACTATGGATTAAAATTCAAAAAGAAAAAAGGGAAGTACCCCATTTTGATCTTAAACGATCTAACTATATGAAAAAAAAGGGAGCGCAATTATTGCACTCCCTTTCCTGTTAGTTATGTTTTATTGTGGCAGTAACCGGATCGCCTTGTTGTCCGCTAACTAATGTGCCAGTTGAGCAGGTTGCCCCGGCACCGGAACAACCAAAACGATCCTCTGCATCGGCGACATCCGAAGTAACATTGTCAGACCACTTATAAGTAGGATCATCAAACTTCTTGGGAGCCGCGTGAATTTTTTGAACCGTTGCGCCACCAATGCCAACAGTAAATAATAATGCCAGCATGCTAATTTTTAACTTTTTCATGATTTTAAGTATTGAATTAATAATTACGCCATTGATTTTAATTACAGACAACGGCACTACCTGTCCTTACGCGCGTGAAAGTATTTTATGTTCATCAAGGTCAGGCTTAAATAAGCCCCGATGCATGATTCTTTTGTAAAAATCTAATTGTGACAATTCCACCTATTATGAAGAAGGAGTTAAAAAATAAATGCTGCTTCCAACCCATTTGAGAAATTATGCCGCCACAAGTACATGGCAAATTCGAGCCGGATAATAACATTATGGAGATATAAATCTCGAATATTAATAATAAAATTACAGAAGCATAAAGCCCTTTTAACATCATTGAAGAATTAAAAAATCCTGTCGCCAGTGAAATGGCAATGATCATTTCAATTGTAGGAACAAAGTAACCTAACACGGGAGCAAGAATTTTCATCAACGGGACTGGAGCCAGGCGCATTTGAAAGACAAACTTATTGTAGTCTAAAAACTTGCTGGTTGCAGTATAGACAAATAAGAGAATCAATAGTATGGGAACTATCTGTTTGGTAAATGTGGCTTTCATAGTGATTAATTGACACCATAAAATTAGGTTGTCCCCGTATTTTTCTATGTGATTCAGATTGCTATTTGCAAGTTGATTTCTTGCAATTTCAAATGAAAATTTCTCCAGAAATTGTGACTGGAATCACAATTGAAAAACGATTTTTCTCAATTCTTAGTTGCGCCCGATGTAGCGGGTAAGAGTTTCCCTCGTCAGGTGCAGGTACGATGCAATAATTCGGGCAGGTGCTTTTTTGAAAATGTTTGGCATTTTTGTGCGCAATGTTATGTATCGTTCCTCCGGAGGTAAGGCAATCAATTTTTGTATTTCGTATTCTTCCTGCTGATAACGGAGCAGCATGTTTTTAATCAGAATAGCAACTTCGGAATATTTTTTATCCAATTCATGAAGTGCAGCGTAGCTAAGGGTTATTAAGGTTGATACTTCCATAATCTCCGTATAGAAATAAGAAGATACTGCATAGTATCCCTGGTAGGAAAAAAACAAATCATTGGCTTCCCAAAACCTGACCGTGTGTTCATTGCCATGATGATCATAATAGTAATTCCTCATTAGCCCCTTTTCCAAAAAATATATGCGGGTTTCCTGTTGGCCTGCAGCATGTAAGATCTGGTGGGTTTTATAATACTCCTCTTTCAACCTTCCTTCCAAATCAGTGATTAACTCTGTCGAAAGATTGGCATTTTCAGCAAGTAATTTTATTAGTCTTTCCGTATTCATTTTTAGAATATTTTAAGGTGCAACGTTTTATCAATCCCGTTTAATAGGGCGATAAATGGACTTTTGAGAGAAAGGGTGCAAAATTAAATGCCCAAAATCATAAAAACTGGGACATCGTTAAATATTTCTTTTTGGTTAACAATTGTAAAAAAAAAGTAGCATGTCCCAGTTTTTAAAATTTCCGACACCTATTTTTAATGCTACATCTATATTTCACATTTATGAAAACCATTGATTTTGCAACTGCAAGTTTCAAAGACTTCGAGAATATTCCTGGACAAGACATCTATGCCACAGCCAAGGAATTTGTTGAATACCTTAATTTTTTAAAACAAAACGGGCATCTCAATTACCGTATTGAATCGCTCTCCCCGGTTGGGCCGGAAATGAATTTAATATTGCCTGGCGATGGGCATCCCACATGGTGTGTATGCTTAGTATCCAATGATTACCTCGGATTTAGTCAACATCCTTCGATCAAGGCTGCGGTGATAAAAGGCGTGGAACAATTTGGTACGGGTTCGGGCGCGTCCCCAGCCATTGGCGGTCATTTCGTGTATCACCAGCACCTCGAAAAGAAAATCGCCGAATTCTATAAACGAACCGATGCCATTTTATATACAACGGGTTATACAGCAAACAGTGCCACGTTACAATGTATCCTGCATAAGGATAATCGGGATAAAGACGCTGCAAAAAACGATTTGGCGATCCTCGACATGAATGTTCATGCCAGTGTTTATGAGGGGGTTTTAACAACAACCGTAAAAACCTTCCTGCATAATGATCTGGTTATGCTGGAACAGGTGTTAAAGCATGCTCAGGATAACTACCGAACAAAAATGGTCATCATTGATGGAGTTTATAGTCAGGATGGTGATGTCGCACCTATTGATCAAATAGCTGAAATAACACATCGATACGGTGCCTACCTGGTTGTTGATGATGCGCACGGGATTGGCGTTGTCGGGGCTACCGGGCGGGGGGTAATTGAAATGTATAACGCATTCGATAAAGTTGATATTATTACCGGCACATTTAGCAAAGCTCTTGGTAATATTGGAGGTTATGTGATCGCCAGCCCGGAGATCATTACTTACCTGAAGTATCAATCAAAACAACACTTATTTTCTACGACCGCCACGCCAGCATTAATGGGAATCCTTAAAGCCATAGACCTGATCGACGAAGAACCGGAATGGAGAAACCGATTATGGGAAAATATTGGATACTTAAAAAATGGTTTAGTCAAGTTAGGATTTGATGTAGGGACGACATCTTCGGCGGTAATCCCAGTCAAGGTTGGCGATATCATGAAGACATTGGAAGCTGGCCGCTTACTCCTGAAATTGGGGGTTTACACTAACCCGATCATGTACCCGGCAGTTTCCAAGAAGAATGCCCGAATCAGGATGAACGTTATGGCAACGCATACTAAAGCTCATTTGGACAAAGTTTTAAATGCGTTTAGTGAAATAGACGGACAATTGCACATCTCCAATAAATACAACAACTAATCTTCTTAATTACATCCTTGTATGTTAAAAGTAAATAGTGCAAAAAGAGAATTGGCGATAGAGATATTGACCGGCGCTTTTAACAATAATAAAAGTGTCAATTATATTGTCCGGCAGGACAGCCATAGGCTGTTACGGATTAAGGCATTGATGGCCTATTCATTTGATATGTGTATGAAGTTTGGCGATGTGTTCTTCTCTGAAAATGGCGATGCATGCGCATTGATTTTGTATCCTCATTTAAAGAAATTTAGTTTTTATGCGATTTGGCTTGACATCAAACTGATTTTCAAAGCGATCACTATTTGGGGGGTTGCTAAAACATTAAAACGCGAATCAAAAATAAAGGCCATTCAGCCAAAAGAACCGATGGCTTACCTGTGGTTTATTGGGGTAAATTATTTATTTCAGCATGAGGGTACGGGAAGTAACCTTCTAAATGAGGTTATTGAATTTGCTCAGCAAAAAGATTTGCCTGTTTTTTTGGAAACTTCCACCAATGAGAATTTGTCCTGGTACAATCGCTTTGGGTTTCAGATTTACAATGAAGTGGAATTAGGTTATAAACTATTCTTTCTCAAACGGCATTTGGAAAACCAATGATATGCTCGTATTCGGCACGCAAATCCACATTGTAACTTTAATTTTTATTTTGCTGGAATCTGGCATGCTCTTTTTTCAGTTTTTTTATTATTTATTCCGACCCCAGGATCTGCCCCGCAAATTGTATTTAATCTTGCTTATCCTGATGTTGTTTTACAATATCACAGGCGGACTTTTTCCTGATCCCAAAATTCACATACCACTCGACATTCAGGAAATGGTAGCCTATGGTAGCGGCTTTTTAATGGCCTCCTATTTTCCTTATTATTTTTATAAAGCTTTCGACTTACCATCCCTGCGGTGGCATGCTTTATTTGGCGTTCCTCTTTTTTTAGCCTGCCCTTACCTTATTTTCTTTGTCGTTGATTATGCCATTAACGGCAATCTGGATGCCGACCTTAAATATGGAATGATTGCGCCATTCACCTATGCGCTGGTATTACTTTATGTGATGTTCCGGGCTATCCGTGAAAAGCATAAACATAAAAGGAATCAAAATCAATACATCGAAGAAATAGTGATGTACGCCGCTGTTACCCCTTGGGCCTCGCTGGCATTTTTTGGTTTGGTGGAATCCAGTCAGTTAATTGAGGTGCTTTGTACGAATACCGGCATTATAGGCATCACCTTTCTTTTTATATGGCGTTACGTTAAGTCCGCCAGGGAGGAATTTATGCGGCTTCAGGAATTGGCTAACCAGGGAAACGGAAGCACGGTATTTGAGGAAATGTGCCGTTTCTACAAACTGACTAACCGCGAAATTGAAATCGTACTATTAGTGCGGCAAGGCATGACCTACAAAGAAATTTCAAATCAGCTTTTTATCGCCGGTAAAACTGTCGAAAACCATGTCCAAAATATTTACGAAAAGACCAGGGTAAAAAACAAAGTGTCGCTGATCCAAAAACTCTTCCAAACCTCAAATTGAGCTATGCATTCCTTATAGTGGATTATACCTATTCTGTCAAATGAGGACAATACCCTATTGTCCCCGCTTCTCTAAACATTCAATTTTGCTCTGTAATTAATTTATTTTCAAACTAATAATTTTTGAATTGAGGTTGATATGGAGAGATTTATAAAACAAGCGTACCCATACGCTTGGCTGGACGAAGTAGTTGAGATTACATTAAATCCCGAAAAAACGAAGGTGACAGATTTGCAGTTTCAGCAGCTTGAAAGCATTGAAAGCAAATTTGACCAGGAATTACAGGGTGTATTACAGGACTTAAAAACGAATACCTTTTGTCTATTGTCTTCTAAGAAAATAAAGGCTGTAGTTACTCAATACTATGACTCTTTAATACTACTGGAACGACAGGCGATGCAAAACCTTGCCGCCTATCCGGATGACCATCCTTTAGCGACCACTGGGGAAAATATCATATTTTACATCCAGAATATGGGGGTTGCTTTTAAAAAAAGGTATGGGAAATACATTACTTCAACGGTTTCCGATAGTGGTATAACAACATCTCAGTCAACGGTCATTTCTAAAATATTGTGTAAACTTAGCGCCGACCAGATTGGCGTGATCTTGAAAGCGGCTGATGATACGAAGTTATTATTGGCCAGTTCCCTCAGCGTTGTATTCCGTTCCATCGTTCCGTTTCTTTCTACCGACAAGATAAAAAATCTCTCCTGGGATAGTATGCGCAAACGTACGTATCATATAGAACAAATCGATAAGGATGTCGCCATAGCAACCCTGGAAAAACTGATCCTGCAAATCCGGGAATATTAAATCTATAACTCTCCATTGCTAAAAGCCTTCCTTCCAGGAAGGCTTTTTTTTTGCCCATGTCAAGAAAAATACAAAAAACAACACACAATAACATGCTGATAATCAATGAGACGCAAAGGCGCAAACCAGGGCGCAGCTAAAAGTTGCGCTTTTTGGGCATTCCAAATCCGATGTTCTTTGCTCCCATAATCACCAAAGGGATAATGATGAAACAGGCAGAACTGACACGTATTTTTCTTGAATCCGTTACTGATGGCACCGCTAATGCGCTATCAGAAACAAGCATTCAAACTGCGATAGTCAGCAAAGCGGAAGCCTACCGGCTATATGGCCGTTCACAGGTCGACCGCTGGATTTCCGAAGGCTTATTCAAGCCTTTAAAAGGCCAAATCTATATCTCAAAATCGGGGATTGACCGCGAAAAACTGGAAGCTATTGCAGCGGCCAGTAATCGCGGAACCTATCTGCCAGTTTCGGACAGATAAACTTTCGCCCGCTTCGGCGGGCAGGTTAACGAACGTTTTTTGACATCATGGGATGAAGCATTACCCGGCATTGTGCCGGGAATCAGGAAGCAGCTACAGCAACCCGTGCTATGCAAAAGCACAGGCGGGACTGGACAACAGCGAACCCTGGGCAGCCCGTTTGGGCATGGTCTGTACAGGCCAACGCACGTAATCCCGGATTTTTTATCAACCGGTAAAAGTGAATTGTTTGGGTTCGTTGCCCATTACCGGTTCCCATTTAGATAATAATATGATGAATACAACTAATCAGCAAAACCGTGATTATCGGAAAAGAAAGGCGGCTAAACTGCCTTATTATCATGTTCAACAAACGCTTCCATTAGGCGAAACACCAGCTGTTCGCGCAAGCCTGCGAACGGAGGGACTATGGGAATTGGTAACCGCTGAACTTCGGGAGGTTTACTACTATAAAGTAGACGAAAATAAAAGGCGTAGGGACTTTTGCGCCGTTGGCTGGCCAAACGAAAATGGTGGATGGGAAATCAGGCATCCCAATTTCACAGGTTGTCTCGGCCCCAAAGGAATGACCTTTATTTCCGGTGAAGCTGGCCACCTCGTTATTTTCGAGGATTTTACCGCATACCTCTACTGGCGGTATTTTCATAAGCAGTATTACCCCAACATCCTGATCCTGAATTACCCTGAATTTTTAAGCACAGCCAAAATGAGAGCGCTGAAGTTCAACTCAGTAACTGTATGCTTCAACCAGGAACAAATAACGCTCATTAAATCTTTTGGCGATGGATTTGACCCTATCAACGCAGCAGCTTAAACTTATCATCCGGGAAGCTGCCGAAATGGGGGCGATCCAGGCGCTTACCAAAGTAGGTAAACTGAAACCCTACCTCAAAAAATCGGAAGCATTCCGAAAATACGGGCGGGCCAATATCGAAAATTGGGCTGAAAAAGGAATACTCACCATACGCAAAGACGGGGATCATTCCGCCGTTTGGCGCATTGATCGGCTGGAAGTAGCGGCGATAGCCAAATCCATCGAACTTTTACGCTACCTGTAAGATTTGATCCATTTACAAATTGCAAAACAAATGAATACATTAATTAACTACAATGCGCAGGAAATCAGGGAACAGGTTTCCCCGGTTGACTTTTTGGCCCGGTTGGGCTATCACCCGGCCTACAAATCCGGCAAAGAACTTTTTTATTTGAGTATGCTGCGTGAAGAACGCACACCCTCTTTTTGTGTTGATGACAAACTCGGTGTTTGGTATGATTGGGGTGGCGCTAATCCATCGGGCATTAAAGGCGGCAACGTGATTGACCTTGCGCTGGCCTATTGGTACCCACTCGGTTTCAGAGACGTATTGGAGAGAATAAATGAAAACTGTAATATAGAACCAGGAGCAGCACCCTCTACAAGCCGCGAAAACTTTAGGCCAAGAAAAGCAACCAAAATACCTAATTATAAAATTTCCGAAGTAAAGGATCTTGGTAATAATCCAGCCATTACAAACTACCTGCAATCCAGGGCCATATGGCCGGTTGCTCATCAGCACTTAAAGGAGGTTTATTATTATATCGAGGATGAGAAAAAACTCCGCAAATACTTTTTTTCGGCAGGCTGGAAAAATGAAAATGGTGGTTGGGAAGTCAACAATCCTTACTTTAAAGGATGCCTCGGCCCGAAGGGATTAACCATAATTCCCGGTGACTCTGCTCGGCTGGCCTTGTTTGAAGGAATGATCGATTACCTCAGCTGGAAGTTTGAACAACACTATGACGGTGAAACAGTCATTTTATTAAATGGGGTAACATTTATCGAAGCGGCCATCAAACGGGCTTCAGATTTTAATGATAGAACCATATTTTTTGATAATGATGAGGCCGGTGAAGATGCAAGCCGGACTTTTCTGAATGCCTATCCGCTGACCCATAACAGCGCCCCAAATTATGCCGGTTTCAAGGATTATAATCAAAGGCTGGTATCCGAACTGGATAACCTCTACCGCCTACCTTCTGCTGATACCAGTACCCTGGTAAAGAACGGCCTGCGCAGGTAATTCCTTTATAGCTGTATATACGGATATACCGATATGCAACTAACTGCATAGACAGTAAGTTATATAAACGCTTAGCTGTTTATGCGTCTATCGAAATATCTCTTTAGTAATATATCTACTTAGTTATTTATTCAACTATCCGAATATTTATATAGATAGCTATTCAGATAATTAGCTATAGGTATAATTAGCTAAATAGCTATGGGCTTATTTATATAGTCCGATAGACATCTATGGATATAGCCACCTATACCGCTATTTGCATAGTTACCTATTCATATATAAACATTAAAACTTATGGAAATCACCATCACCTGGACAAAAATTATTGTCGTTACGCTCACTTACTTTTCAGGCCGATACCTTTATTATTCTTTCCTTAAATGGTATTCTGGCAGTTATGCGCCCTTTGACCCAACAGAATTTTATGAAACGTCCTTTTATTCGGAAGGCTGGAGGATGGGACACCTGCACGGCAGTCACAAATTGCGGATCAAATGCGAAAAATACCGCAAGCAAATTGCGGAACTGAAGGAAAAGCATAGGATTTCAGATATCAAGGTCAAATCCTTAGAAGACAAACTACTTGATTGATATCCTTAACACTTTTCTTTTTGCTGGCCAGCTTTCCCTAACCATTTAGTTTTTTAGTATGCAAAGGTATAGCGTTTTGCCTTTTTGACCCCTCAAGGGTATATAAACCGCGATTGCATCACGGCCCTTGACAGGTCAGGCAAACGCTTTTCATACCTGCATAAAAAAACTAAATGTATGTTATGGAAAATCTGATTTTAAGCCCTCAATCGCAAAAAGTAATTACGGATTACATCAACAAAAGCTGCCTTGTGCCTTATGAAAAACATCTTTTAAACGAGATGCTCGAAGCGGTAGAACAAAATGACCAAGCTAAACTGGACTGGTTTAATAGCTTTGGCAAGGATTTGAGGCACATGACTATGAATCTTTATGCCTATCGTAAAGGACTGGAATTTGGCTTTACGGAAATAGGTTTTGATAAAAACGGATGGTTTATTCAACCAAAATTCCTGGAACGGGAGGATATTATATTAGGGAATCCCGACAGGTTCAGCGAACACAGTATTCTTTATTTAGGCCGGGGGCAAAATCCTATTTGGACTTACACCCTGGATTATAATTACGGATTGGCTGGAGGCGGGTCGCATATCTCCGTTTACGATAAACAATTTAACAGCCGTCAGGAGGCCTTAACAGCCGGGTTAAATGACCTAAAGTCGAAGATGACCGCCGTTATCGGCCATACCGACACCACCAATTTCAAGCAAAGCGTTATCCTGCTAACCCTGAATGCGATTAAACATGCACAAATAAATTCGGTACAACTGGCCCTGTTTTAACAGGGCTTTCTTTTTACAGCGCCTGAATATAGCCGCATATACGTATAGCCGTTTATACAGCCCCCCGTTTGTTTTACAAGCGGCAAGTTGTGTTTTTGTGTCACAAAAACTTACTTGCCCATTGCCGCAAGGCGGCATGGGATGGGAAAACCTGCGCAACTTGGTGTGTGCCCTGAAGTAAGCTGTGAAGCTTACATGCTATTAGAATGATGGTGGGAGGTCCACCGTAAGGGATGACAGACATACCTTACAAACTGCCTTGTGGTGCTGCTCTCCGAAAGGAAGTGGTGCTGAACGACAAGGAAAAGGCAACAGGTTAGTTGTCAAGTACGCTTCGAAGAGTTGAGCAAGCGAACTACCGAATTGAAATATCGATAAGCGTAAGATTCTGTCAAAATTAAGGAAGGATCGAGTTCCTTAAGATAAGGTTTAGCAGTTATAAACTGGTTCGGGCTAAACGGCAGACGGTAAAAAGGTAGCAGGACTTCGAAGCAGGCGTTCTAATGGAACTGGGGAACTTGCATAGGAATGTAAAGAGAAAGCACAAGTAGTAAACCTACAAGGCGAATATCGATGAACTATGCAGGGACGGACTAAGCCGTAGTAGTGTTAACGTTCTGTGAAAGCAGAAAGGAGCGAAGGGCTTAGACAGATTATGTTTCTAACTTTTAACAACTGTAAAAGGGATGATTGATTATTACGAAACAAAAGAGCATCCAATCACCAAAAAGATGGTGCTGGAAGCTTACAAAAAGGTGAAAGCTAATGATGGCAGTGCTGCATAGACCAGCAAAGCTTGGAAAGCTATGCGAAAGATTTAAAAGGAAATCTTTATAAACTTTGGAACCGAATGACCTCGGGAAGTTACTTCCCGCAAGCCGTCAGAGAGGTTCAAATACCCAAGAAATCGGGAGGAAAACGAAGTTTAGGTATTCCTACAATAAGTGATCGTATAGCCCAAGAGGTGGTCAAAAGTTTTCTTGAACCCAAAGTCGATTCTACATTCCATGCTGACAGCTATGGCTATCGGAAAGGCAAAGATGCTCATCAAGCATTGCAAGCTGCCACAAACCGGTGCAGGCATTATTCATGGGTAATTGATATGGACATTAAAGGGTTCTTTGATAACATAGACCACGGGCTGCTGTTAAAAGGCTTAAGGTATTACACAAAAGAAAAGTGGGTGTTAATGTATGTAGAACGATGGTTGAAGGTAGGAGTTATGAACGATGGAGTGGTAGGTAAGCGGACTAAAGGCACACCGCAAGGTGGGGTAATTAGCCCATTACTCGCTAACATCTTTATGCACTTTGCGTTCGACAAGTGGATGGAGAAAAGATTTCCAGCACTTCGTTTTGAGCGGTATTGCGATGACGTGATCGTTCATTGCAGAACTCAGAAAGAAGCATCCTTTCTCAAATATGAAATCACACAACGTTTGAAAGAGTGTAATTTGGAACTGAACGAGCAGAAAACACATACAGTTTATTGCCGTGATGTAAACCGTAGAGAACCGCACAAAAATGTAAGCTTTGACTTCCTGGGCCACACTTTCAGGCCAGTGCTTAACAACACAAAGAATGGATTGAAACTGCTTTATGGCGCTTGTATGAGTACAACAGCCAAAAAGGCAGTAATTGACAAAATCCGATCCTTGAGAGTACATAGACTGAAAGTTTCTATTGAACGGCTGTCAGAATTGTTAAATCCAATGCTTAGAGGCTGGATAAATTACTACTGTAAGTTTAATAAATGGACAACTTCAGGCCTTTGGACTTTAATTAATGTTCGAATGGCAAAGTGGTTAAAGGCCCAAAGGAAATTTGACAAGAAACGAGCATTTCAATGGCTAAGGAACGTATTTAAAACACGTCCTGACCTGTTTGCTCATTGGCAAATTGCACGTCCTTAAGGTAATTGTTTATGTTTTTAATCTGTAAGAGCCGTGTAAGCGGAGACGTTTACGCACGGTTCTGTAAGGGCCTTGGGGTGAAACTCCCCTTGGCTACTTGACTTTCCTTTTTAACGAAATAAGCCGATGGATCAACCCCGTAAACCTTTTAAAAAACCGGGTCGACCGGAGTTACAGCAGGGAAAAAAGGAACGTTTCATCCGGGCGAGGCTGACTGAGGATGAATACCACAAACTTGTTGCTTTAGAAAAGGAACTCGGTATGAACCATACCGACCTGATCCGGTACCGCCTCTTAGGAAGCCAGCATAAACAATTGGTTAACGCCCGCGAAGTCTTAAATCGCCTGGATATAATGGGGGCTGAATTAGGCCGGGCAGGAAATAACATTAACCAGTTGGCCAGGCATGCAAATATCCTGAACAAGCGGGGACGGCTTGATGAGATGGTGGTGAAGGAGTTTAACCTGCTTTTCGGGGAATATGCCCGAATCCGTAACGATACCGAAAAATCGCTCCGGCAAATTATACGTTTAATCCGGGGCTGATATGATCGTTAAATTCTTAAGGCCTGCATCTTCTTTTAAGGGTGTCGGCTACAGCTTTGCCAAAATGCTGCTGGATAAAGGTGAATTGATGGAGGTAAAAAATTTCGGCGCATTAGCTGGACTTTCTAACCCACGCGCAGAGGATTATGTCAATTACCTGGAGGCTGTAACCGATAAAAATAAACGTATTGTTTACCCACAGCTGCATGTTACCATTTCAACGAAAGGCAGGGATCACACCAAATCGGAGTTAACTGGTATTGCCGAAAAGTGGTTGGAGGGAATGGGTTATGGCAGCCATCCTTATTTAATTATTTTTCATAAGGACACTCAAAATAACCACGTACATCTGGTATCCACCCGCATTGGAAGAGATGGTAAAAAGGTTAAGGATAGTTATGAAAGGGTTAAGGGCTATCAGGTACTGAATGAGATTATGGGCCTGGATGAAAACTTGCAGGTACAAAAAGATAAGAACCATGCTTTAACCTACAACTTCAGTTCAAGGGCGCAATTCATGATGTTGCTTGAAGTAAAAGGATATACCATAAATCTGAAAGATGGTATTTACCAAATCTTCAAGTTCGGTAAAAAACTGGATAGCCTGCCCGTTGAAAAAGTTGATGAACGTATTGCGGATCACCAGCAAAATAAAAAGCGGTTAGAGCAATTGCGAGCCATCATTGAAAAATACCGCCCTGATTTTAACCCTGAACTCTTCCCGGAAACCAGTAAACTCGCCGGAGGCGGTGAAGGAAAGACGACTGGCTATTACTCTGATCTAAGCAAAATGCTGCTAAGGAATTTTGGCCTTAAAATCTTTTTTCATGCTAAAGATGGTAAACAGCCCTACGGATATACAATAATTGACCATGCTAAAAAAGCTGTGTATAAAGGTGGCGACCTGATGCCATTGGCAGAGTTTATCAAAGCTGCACCTGAACAGCGTAGTCCGACCATTTCTAACGAACCTGCCCAGGTATCGGAATTGCTTGAATTTGATGATTTAGAACGACAACAAAATTATGGCGACGAATCGGATAGTTGGTTTACTGATGAAATGGAAAACTATCACACCGAATTCACCGGGTTTCAGTCACCAGGCATATACGTGCCGCCATTGCGAATTGACATATCCGATGATATTGACGACGAGCAGATCAATGGCCGGAACCGCAAAAGAAAACGCAAGGCAAGAACCAACAGTCGCTAACATTTAAAACCAATTTTATGATCATACTTATCGGCAACCAAAAGGGTGGCGCAGGGAAAAGTACGCTTACCCTGCTGCTGGCCAACTACCTCACCACCATCCATCAGCATCCGGTTACCATACTGGATATGGATTACCAGCAATCTATCGCGGCGAAAGCAGAAAAAGCCAAGATACTGGAGAATGAACCTCTTTATGATGTGGTGCCTACCGACCTGAAACAATTCCAGGATCTGCTACAGGTCATCAGCAAAAAGAAAAAGGATATCGCCATTTTAGACATGCCGGGCAAGATGGATGATGACGGCCTGATCCCTGCAATCGCGGCAGCTGATTTTATATTATGCCCTTTTGCTTATGATGAGTTTACGGTTGATTCCACGATCCTTTTTGCCATGGTGGTGCGCCGGATAAATAACCGTGCTCCAATGATTTTTATTCCTAACCGGATCAAACAAACGGTTAAATACGAAACCCAGGCCGAGGTAGAAAAAGTGATCCGGCAATTTGGCCCCATCACTCTTAGTCTTCCCGACCGGATCGACTTCCAGCGCATCAGCACGTTTCAAACCCCGTTGATCCTGTATCCGGTCGTATTGCCGACTCTCAATTGTATCTACGAACAATACCTGTTTAAAAAGGAGGCCATATGACTAAAATACGATCATTAGCCGACGAACTGAGGGAAAAAATGCGTCAGCAACCCGGTATCGAAGAACCCGAAACGGAAAAGCAAAGTCAACCAAACGCTAACAATCAGGATAAACCCGTCAAGAAGAAAGCCGGTAAACCACCGCCCGAAAAACCATCAGTAGAGCTGGAAACCATATTTGCTGAACTGACCGCATACGAATTAACCGGAAATGAAAAACTATTGATCCGGTTGGATGGCCGCACAGTCTTTATGCTCAAGCAACTTAAAGTGACCAAAAGTATCGACATGAACAAGTTGATCGCTTACAGCCTCGACAGCTTTTTTAAAGAGCGTCCCGAATTAATTAATTACATCAAAGCATCCCTGCAAACCATTGAATTATGAACTGGAACCATTTTATACTATTGCTCATCGGCATTTACCTGGGCTATTACGCCGTCAACATTTTAGCCGACCTATACCTGAAACAGAAAGCACCCGGCGGAGAAACTGATCAGGATATCCTGTTTTTTTCTGAAGACTCCCAGCCCGAAATTATTGTCTATGATGACGAGCCTGAGCAGCTGGTAAACACTGCTACGGCACCCCAACAGGGGGCACCAGCTGAGCAAACTGCACCAGCTTATCCGTCACCTGTTTTAGAATCGACAGGTGCGGTCAGCCTAAAAGAGCTGATCAAGGTTGCACAGGCAGGTCTGCTGCAATACACCAAGGCAATACCCTATTGACATGAAAAATCAATCATTGATTTTAAAGACAGCATCCGCTGTCTTTTTTTTTGCCTTCACATTTAAGGCTTACGCCCAAGACCCGCCCGGTATCGATGATTTTAACCAGGCTACGCAGCAACTCCACAGTGTGTATTTCAGCCTTTCAGATCTCGTGCTGGTTATCGGCGCGCTTACTGGCATCATCGGCGGTTTGCGGGTCTACACCAACTGGCAGATCAGAGGCCATCGGCACCATCACCCGATTGATGCCCAGGTTATCGGCTGGTTCGGTTCCTGCCTGTTTCTAATACTCGCAGGCATCTTCATCAAAGCACTTTACGGGATTTAACAATCCATCATTTTTTTCACCCTTTTATTTTTTAAGTTTTATGACAGTAAAAAACAAGAAACTGTTAGCAGTAGCTGCGTCCGTAACTTTGGCAGCGCAAGGCGCATTCGCGCAAACCGGAGGCGGTACAACAGGCATCAATGCCGCCACTTCATCCCTTACCAGTTATGTAGACCCCGTTTCGACACTTTGCCTCGCCATCGGTGCCGTGGTCGGTATTATCGGCGGCGTCCGGGTTTACATCAAGTGGAACTCGGGGGATCAGGACATCAACAAGGAGATCATGGGTTGGGGCGGATCTTGCCTCTTCCTGGTTTTGGTTTCTGTAGTCATCAAGGCCTTTTTCGGGGTATGATGCGCAAGTACGCAATTTATAAGGGGCTTCAAAAGCCCCTTATTTATCGAGGCTTCAAAGGCAAATTCATCGCCTGGGGAATCAGCTCGCTGGTCATAGGATTGGTTTCAGGCGGCTTAACTGGCGCACTAACCAGCATGTATTTAGGCGGTGCCGTTACCATCATCACCATTGCAGGCGGACTCTTTTACACTTTCCAGAAACAGAAAAGGGGCCTCCACTCCAAGTCACGCCATAAAGGCGTTTTTGTTCACCCCGTCAATTTTCAATCCCATGGCATCCCATCAGAAAAACTCCTTTGAACTGCCTTATGCGGGAATAGACCATCATAACGGGTTAAGCTTGTTATATGGCCTGCGCGGCGATTACTCAGTTATTTTTAAAATTCAAAATCCGGTACTGCAATATGCGGCCGACCCGGACGGCTACAACAGTTATCACGGCCTTCTACTTAACCTGGTTAAGATTTTAGGCGAGGGTTATATTATACAGAAACAGGATGTTTTTTGCCGGAAACAATACCAAGGCAAACCCGCTGCGGAATTTTTGCAGGAGAAATATCACGAGCATTTCGAGGGACGGGAATACACCGCTATTTATACTTACCTCGTCATCACCCGACAGATCAAGCGCAATGCTTTTTATGTTTTCGATCACAAAGCACTTAATGAGTTTAAACAGGCGGTGCTTAAAACCAACGACCTGTTATCGGGCGCTGGCCTTCAGCCCACCTTATTAGAAGAAAAAGACATTCAGCATTATGTCAAACGCATATTGGGTATGTCGTTTTCCAGTGACCTGATTACGCTGGATAATTTACTTTCACTTGACCAGGAACTCAAAATGGGTGGCCGCACAATTCGAAGCATCAGCCTGATCGATACCGACCTGATCGACCTCCCGGAGCAGGTTGCGACCTATACGGAAAAGCAGGAGGGTCAAACCAAAAGTACGCTGCCGGTGGACAATTTTAGTTTCCTACATACCGTACCCGGCTATGATTGCATCATCTTTAACCAGGTACTGGAAATTCCACAGCAAAGGGTGACGCTGAATAAACTGGAATTGAAACGCAAACGCCATTCAGGTGTACCCGACCCGGCGAATAATCTATGCGTCGAAGATATCGATCAGTTATTGGCCGATGTAGCCAGGGATAACCAATTATTAGTCAACGCCCACTTCAATATTATGGTCTGCGCCCAGGACGACAAGATAAGCCGTGCGGCAAATTACATCGAGGCTGCGCTGTTTCAGCAAGGAATTATCCCCTCCAAAAACGCCTATAACCAAATGGAACTTTATCGCTCTGTATTACCGGGTAACGCGGTCGAATTACAGAAGTACGATTGGTTCCTGACCACCTCCGATGCCGCCCTTTGCTTTTTTTTCAAGGAAGCCCTGCTGACCGATGACCCCTCCGATTTTTTGGTAAGGTTCACTGACCGGCAGGGCATTCCAGTAGCCATCGACCCGTCAGATTTGCCCATGCGGCAAAACAGGATCAGCGCAAGAAACCGATTTTGTTTAGGTCCCAGCGGTTCGGGCAAATCGTACTTTATCAATTCCCTGACCGAGCAATACCTCCTTTATAACATGGACGTGGTGATCGTGGATACCGGGCATTCTTATTCAGGACTATGCAGTTATTATAAGGGCAAGTACATCACCTACACCGATAAAAAGCCCATTACGATGAATCCCTTCCAAATCACGGAAGCCGAGTATAATATTGAGAAGAAGGACTTTTTGGTTACACTGGTCAGTTTGCTTTGGAAAGGCGCCGAAGGCATTGTTACCGCAGTGGAAAGGGATGTGATCTCTAATGTGATCAGCTCTTACTATAATTATGCTTTTGAAGAAGAAGATTACCCCTTTTGCTTCAACACATTTTATGAATTCGCCCTTAAAAAAATACCACAGATCAAGCAGGAAGAACATATACCCTTTGATTTGGACGAATTTCGTTATGTATTAAAAAAGTTTTTCCTCGGCGGCGAATTCCAAAGCATTCTGAATGAAGCAGCAGACGAATCACTGTTTACTGAAAGGTTTATTGTTTTCGAAATAGATTCCATAAAGGAAAACCGCATTTTATTCCCTATTGTCACCCTCATTATTATGGATGTATTCATCCAGAAAATGCGCTACCGTTCCGATCATCGCAAGTGTCTGATCGTGGAAGAAGCATGGAAAGCCATTGCATCGCCCTTGATGGCAGGTTATTTATTGTACTTGTACAAGACTGTTCGAAGGTTTTGGGGCGAAGCAATTGTGGTTACACAGGAACTCGGTGACATTTTAGGGAACGCGGTCGTAAAGGATAGTATTTTGAGCAATTCGGATACGATAATGTTACTTGACCAATCCCGGTTCAAGGATAACTACCAGGAAATTGCCAAGCTTTTATCCCTTTCTGAAACCGAACAAAAGAAAATCTTCACCATCAACCAACTGGATAACAAGGATGGCCGGGGAAAATTCAAAGAGGTTTATATCCGCAGGGGAAATACAGGCGAGGTTTATGGCGTGGAGGTATCAATCTTCCAGTATTTGACCTATACCACCGAAAAGCCGGAGAAAAGTGCGGTAGAAAGATACGTGGCCATTTTCCATGATTATCCCGCAGCATTAACCGCCTTTGTAAATGACCTGCAAACATCAGGTCTGAAGCTGGAGGCTTTTGTGAAACAAGTGAATAAGCATGGGCCGCTATCTCAAAATGCGGCTTAACCATTAAACTCAAAACTATGAAATCTCTATTTTTCGTAATCATCCTTGCGGCAATTAGCGCCGCGAAAGTTTCAGCCCAGGCAGTCTACGTCGACCCAAGCACAGCGGCGGCAATGGCGGTGCATTCGGGCATCATCAACGGGCAGTTGAATACTACTAACAATAAATTAACGCTCATACAAACCGGCCAGCTTGCCGTTACCGGCCAGTTAACTGCTGTTAATTCCTTACAAAAGGATATTTACAAAGGATTAAGTCAGGTGTCATCCATCATGTCGAACCTATTGGGCATTAAGGATATTGCCGAGATCAGCAGCGACATTGTAACTGATGTCAATAAAGCGGCCACCCTCGCACAAAGTGATCCGGTGTTATTGCTGTTTGCCCAGCAGGGGGCTACGGAATTTAAGACTAGGGCGACTGCACTTTCAGCCGAGGTAAGCACTTTTATCTTACAAGGCGGGCAGAGTAATTTAATGGACAGCGGTGAAAGAGCCAAGCTTCTAAACCGCATAGTCAGCGAATTATCCATTATCAGGGGCGTGGCCTATGGCATGTACCGTACAATGTATTATGCTAAAATGCGCGGCATCCTGAAATCGCTGAATCCGTACTCCGGCTTTATCAATATTGACCGGCAGATCGGCGACAACATCATTCAAAACTCCAAAACCCTGAAGCAATGAAGAAGCTAATTTATGTAAGCCTCGGCCTCTTGCTACTGGTAAAAATGGGTTACGCACAGACCAACGTCGAACTGATTGACCAGTTGGTTACCGAAAGCCAGTCTGAACATGACCGCCAAACAAGTGCCCGAACGAATCAGGCAACGGTAACAGCCAACGAGGACGTCAACAAATCGCAAATGACCACCCTGAAAACGACCTACCGCAATATCCAAAGCCGCTTTCATACACTCGGCTTGGTGATTGATGCAGGTGAGATCGGGCTGGAAGCCGCTCCATTGGTCAACGAAATTGTCAGCCAGCAAAAACTAATTATAGCGCAATGCGAGGGAAATCCCATTTTGATCCTGCTGGCCGTTAATTCTGAAGCTGACCTTGCTGATCAGGCAACCCTTTTAACTGAATATTGCGCCGGGCTGATTTTAAGTATTGGCGACGTAAACCAAATGAAGGCCAGTGACCGCAAGATGCTTTTCAGCTATGTGGTTAGCGAATTACGCCGCATCGACGGCGCATCGCGCGGCCTTCTAAACTCCATTATCAATTTTAACAATCAACTCCATTCCAAATCGGGCAACCCGTTCGGCAGTTTTATCAACCAGGATAAAAGTCTGGTGGATGACATTATGCGGAACGCCAAAGCCCTTAAATGAAAAACCATGAAAAAATTTTTATTGATGGGCTTAACCCTGTTCATTACAGGCAGCCTGAAATCCTACGCCCAAACGATCATTTTTGATGCACAACATTTTGCCATCGTCAACGAAAACGGACTGACGAGGGAAGCCGCAGAAAATACCCACCAAAATTCTTTGAATAAGATTAAGCAAGACTTGGACAATATTAATCTTAACGTTAGTTCGGTTGTACTGGTACAGGATATGATCCACCAGTCTCTCGCCACTGTTGACGGCACACTCAAAGACGGGCTGGCCGTTAAGCAGGTCGCGGAAATCATCAGCGATATCACGACGCAATGTAGCCAGATCACAAACCTCGCCAAAGCCGATCCCTTACTCTTATTATTCGCCCAGCAGAATGCCGAGCAAATGAAAACGCGGGGCATCAATCTGGTATCCGAAGTGTCATCCTTTATTTTAAAGGAGGGGGACAACGTGTTGATGGATTATGAAAAGCGCGACTTTTTATTGCGCAAGGTGATCCTTGATTTGCAGGTTATGCGGGCGCTTTCTTACAGCATTTACAAAACCATGTATTTCGCGAAGCTGAACGGCGTGATCAAATCCGCTGATCCCTTCCAGGGATTTATCAATCAGGACACCCACCTGGCTGACCAGCTATTACTCCAGTATCAATTACTAAAACAATAATTTTATGATTAAAAAAGCAGCCATCATAGCAATACTATTGCTGTGCCTGGGCAAATACACCTTTGCCCAAATGTATGTCAACGACCAATCAGTCCGTTACCAGCAGGAGCGCATGGTTTTTAAGCAATGGAATCAAAATGATTTCACCCCGACTCATGGTTTTCTTTGGCTCAACCCGCTATATTGGTTGACCTGGGCGTGGTTCCCGAACTATCATAAAACCGATCTCCGTCCGCTTGGTCCGTCCGGCCCCCAAACCCAAAGGCTGGCCCTTGCCGCCGCCATGCAGAATACGGACAATGCTTATAAATTACAGGCCGACACTTTGCGTAATACTGCCATATCCGAGGCAGTCAATTATTCAGGGCTGGTATCCTCCGCCGACCCTTTATGGTTATTATATTACAGTAAGGAATTCAAAGATTTGCTCAACCAGCAGGATAGCCAGTTATTAAGCGGCGTATCCGCCAAAGTACAAAGTTACCTTGTCAGCAGTGGAACATATGCCTGGTACCTCGAACAATCGCACAGCCTTAGCGAGCGGCTCAATACAGCGCGAACAACAACACTTGACCGGGGTTCACGCATTTTAACCTATTACCGTTTGCTGGCAGAATACCGGAGGCTGAATGTGGCATGGGGGACTAAAAAGCAGCAAGCTGGTACCTTCCTTGCGTTAAGCGAAAGGGCTAAAAGCCTGAAATCTCCTGCCACAACTCCGGTCACCATTCCGGCCGGTTACAAATCAGACCAGCAGATCGCGGATGAAATATTAGCCAATTACAAACTTTAAACACTCATTTATGCTCGGTATGTTATTACAAGTCCAGCCGGTCAGTGTATCTGATTCGTTTAAGGACACCTTTAATTTTTTACAAGGCAACGGTGTTTATGAGGATGGTATCATGCACTTTTTGCAGGCCATGAAAGCCAGTATTTGGGGCCAGTATGATACTTTCATTGCCGATGCCCAGGCACTTGCAGCCATATTTATGATCATCTTTTTTTCACTAAAGGCATACGAAATGATGTCGGGTGATAAGCAACTGGAAATCATGCCACTGCTTCGGCCTTTCGGATTAGTCATGGTTATTTTATGGTGGGGAACTTTCACCAAAGTGGTTGCTTTTCCGACGGACATCATTGAAAGCAAAAGCAGCGCTTTGTTCAACGGCAGCGAAACCCAGCTGAACGATCTCCGGGTACAACGGGCGCAGTTGATGGTAACAGTAGCCGATTCCTTAATGAGTATGCAGGCGCAAACGGAGGTTGCCAGTAATGAGGCAACCACCTGGTACGGCAAGGCTTGGGAATCAGTTTCCTCCACTGTAAAAGATGGGTTTGCACAAATATGGAACCCCATTATTGAGTTAAGGAACCGGCTACAGGTAGGGCTTCAGCTATTGGTCACGTCATTATTAGAAACCTGTGCCATCTGGATATTACGAATATGTGTTTATATCATATTTTTTATACAGATCATATTTTCCACGATACTGATCATCCTCGGGCCGTTTTCCGTAGCAGTCAGTATTATGCCCGCTTTCCGGGACTCGTTCACCACCTGGGTCGCCCGGTTTATATCAGTCAACCTGTATAGCGGTATCGCTTACCTCGTACTCTATATAGCTACACAATTCCAGCAGTTTGCAATGGAAGCGGAAATTACGCGCTTTCAACAGTTGCTGGATACTTCGGGCAATTCGATGGAAAAGCTGGGCTGGTTCGCTTCCAACGGTATTTTATCTTTTGGAATGGTCATCGTTACCTTTTTGATTGGGGGACTGACGATGCTGACCGTTCCCAGCATATCTACCTGGATTGTGTCAACATCAGGCATCACTTCGGCAGCCTCAACAATGGGACGTGGCGCATCCAGCCTCGGTGCGACAGTTACCCGCATGATCGCCAAGATTTAACAAATACTCATTTAACCAATAAAAGCTGCCCCCACAAGGCGGCTTTTATTATTTCCAAGCCTATTATGATTATAAAAAACATTGAATCAAAGATCAGGTTGGCCACCTTTTTATCCGCAGGTAGCTTTATATGCGCCCTGGCGATGGTGGGAATAGTCAGCTTTTTTGCCTATAAACAGGTCTCTATTGCCCGGAAGAGTATCTATGTGTTGGATGCCAACAGCACGCCAGTACTGGGAAGGCAAACAGATGTGCAGATGAATCGCGCAGCGGAATACCGTTCCGACATTGTCCGTTTTCACAGCCTGTTTTTCACGCTGACCCCTGACGATAAATACATCGAAAACCAAATGAAGCAGGCTATGTACCTCGTCGACGAAAGCGGTGCCTTACAATACAATAACCTGAAGGAGAAAGGATTTTTTAATTCTATTCTATCCTCCAGTGCCGTGCTGACTATAACGATGGACTCGGTTTATTTAGACATGCCGCATAAGTATTTCAGGTACTATGGTAAACAAAAAATAGACCGCAGAAGTAGCTCCCTGACCCGTTCGCTTGTTACGGAGGGCTATCTCAAAGACCTCGACGTTCGCTCGGACAATAACCCCAACGCCGTCTTGATTACTCAATGGAAAACTCTTGAAAACAAAGACCTCGACAATGTTCAGAAAAATAACTTCCAACCGTGACCCCGGTAAAACATTGGGGAGCGAACTGACAAAGGAATTCGGTATCTATTTCGAGCGCGCCGGTTCAAAAAGCCGCCAACTGATGGAAAAATACCCCCGGCAGGTTTTTACCGCTATGATTATTACTATGCTATTTTCAGGCGTACTGGCCTTTACAGTCATGCGGGAGCGGCAAAGGCCAATCCTACAGGTTAAAGCATCGGTCCAAAATACTGATTCCGGCTTTGGCCAGATCATTAGCACCGCAAGTGCGTTACAAACTTTATGGGCCACCCAGCAACAGGTGGATCTGCTGTTAAAAAAAGACACTCTTACCAATGCCGATAGCTTGAACCTAAATCAAGCACTTACGCAGATGGAGAGCCTGCGCACCGTGCTCAAAAGATCCCGGCCCAATCATTAATAACTTAATCATTAACTCATGAAAGTAAATTTTAAAAGCCCCAGGTATGTCCTGCCGCTCATCCTGCTGCCTTTTTTTCTCCTGCTTTTTTATACTTATAAAAGCAGCTTCGGCAAGCCGAAAGCGGTTGCCAAAGGAAAGGACACCTTACAGGATAACGTGGCGGATGTTTCCGACCGCGTTAAGAAAAGTACCTTATCCGATAAACTGGATGCTTACCGCGACCAGTACAAAAAAGCCGATGGCTACACGGCAATCAACCAATTACAGGATGATACGACCGCTACCTCAGCAGCGCCAAGTCTGTACAACAATGCCGAAAAAAGGAAGCTGGACTCATTAAAGAAAGCAGTTGCCGCTAAGTATAAAAGCAATAAATCCCAGTCGTCTACTAATTATTCCGGTTTTCCTGATGCGACGGTGAATGCAACAAAACCCGCTAAACATAGCCCTTCAGATCAGGCTTTGGCAGAAGCGCTCAATCGGATGCGTAGTCAACTAGGGCAAACCAGCAATCGCGCCAACCCGCAGAATGCCGATCCAATGCAATTATTCCGCCAGCAAATGTCGCTCATAGACAGCATGGAAAAATCGCATGACCCGGACTATAAAGCACAGCAGAAAAAAGCTTTAGCCGATAAACAAGCTGCTGCCACACCACAGGAAAAAAACCTACAAGTAACGAAAGCCAGTAACTCAACGCCAGCTTTTAATACGATTATGCCTGAGCAGCACAATGGGCTCATTCGCGCCATTGTCGATCAGAATATCACCGGTTATGCTGGGTCGCGTTTACGCATACGTTTATTGGAAGATATGATGGCTGGCCATTTCCTAATAAAACAAGGAACTTATCTGTATGCTGAAATATCCGGCTTCACGGGACAACGAGTGTTATTAACCATCAATTCCATTATGCAGGACGACCAGCTGCTTCCGGTCAAATTATCCATTTATGATAATGATGGCCTGCCCGGCTTGTATGTTCCGGCATCCGCTTTTCGTGACTTTACAAAAGATCTCGGCAGCGGCGCAAGCCAGGGCGTGACTTTGCAACAATCAGCAGATAATAATAACCAAATGGTAATGAGCATCATGCAGCGCATGTTTGAATCCACTACCACTGCCGTGAGTAAGTTGATAAGACAAAATAAAGCCAAGCTGAAATACAACACAATCATTTACCTGATCGACCCAGAAACCCTCCGTAACCACCAGCAAAACCAATAACACGATGAAAAAAATACTTTTATTGTTAACCGCCCTGTTAGGCGCGGCACAAATCCTTTTTGCCCAAAATTCGGGCAGAACAACTATTGATTCGTTACCTGAAATACAGATCGGCGCACAATCCGACATCCATCTGATATCCCCGGAACCCATTCAATACGCAGATATATCCAGCCATAGTATTGTAGGCGACATGCCTGTGAAAAACCTGCTACGCATCAAGCTGGTGCCGGATTCGCTGCGGAACTTACAAAAGGATTGCACAGGCCTCGGAGTAATCACTATAGTAGGCGAAAGCTTTATTGCACAGTACCGACTGGTATTTACCAATTCGCCTGGCCAGCAAATGCCATCAGCAATCGCAATCCAGCCCGAACAATGCCGGCCGCTCGAATTTCCCGGAATATCGCTGACCACCCCTCAAATGAAAGCATATGCAATGGATGTTTTACACAGGGGTAAAAAATCTGACATCCGGAATGCAAAGGCGTACGGGCTGACTGCGATCCTCAATCATGTATATACGGTCGGCGACCACGTTTTTTTAGATGTGTCTTTTCGGAACAAAACCAACCTTGCTTATGACATTGACGAACTGCGGTTTAAGATCGAGGATAAAAAGATCACTAAGGCGACCAACGTACAATCTTTGGAAATAAAACCTGAATGGCAGCTTTACCAGCAGCCCTCCTTTAAAAAGGAGTACCATAATATTTATGTATTCAAAAAGGTCACGTTCCCGGATAATAAAATCCTTAATGTAGAACTATCCGAAAAGCAGGTTTCCGGCAGAACATTAACGCTGCAAATCAAATACGGAGATCTTTTAAAGGCCGATAATTTATGAGGCTATGGAAGAACGGCGAAGCCGTCCTGACAACCTTAAAAAATCAAATTACTTATGGAAGAAAGCAAAGAGCAGCAAAGCCAGCATAGGTTTTTGCAGGCCGCCATCTATTTGTCCGTAGCACTCGAAATATTTTGTTTTATCTACGGCCCCCAATTGCTACAAAGCCATGCCTACAAAGGCCTGGCTTTTTTTATTGACAGGCTGCACCGCCTGAAGATTTACCAGCAACCGCTATACAGCAAGCTTTTTACCCTGATCCTGATCTGCCTGGTATCCGTTGGAACGCTCAGCAAAAAGCAGCAGGATTTTAATCCTAAAAATTCGGTTGCCTATCCTTTAAGTTCAGGTTTAATGTTGTTTTTCGGAGGCCTATGGTTTTACGGGCATCCGGGTTTGCCTGTTTTTTATGGTTTAAACTGGTATGAGATCGCCTACATCGCCTTTGCATTTACCGGAACTGTTCTGATCCACACATCAATGGATAACGTTTCCAAAATGATCAGCGCCAGGCTTGGCAAAGACCGGTGGAATGTAGAGGAAGAATCTTTTATGCAGCGAACTGAGCCACTGCTGGCAACAAATGCCGTGAACATTCCGACCCTGTTCTATTTCAAAAATAAAGTCCGAAAAGGTTACCTCGTTTTAGAGAATTTGTACAGAGGAATTTTGCTGTTAGGAGTTCCGGGAAGCGGTAAAAGCTTTGGGATTGTAATGCCTGTTATCCGGCAGATGATTGCCAACGAGTTCACACTTTGCGTTTACGACCTTAAGTTTCCGGATTTGGGTAAGATAGTTTACTACCATTACCTGCTTGCTAAACAAAACGAGAAATGCAAAGGCTACACCTTTCATGTGGTGAACCTGAATGACCCGGCGAAAAGCAGGCGGGTTAACCCTTTTAACAAGAAGTATCTCAAAACCCTTGCCGATGCATCTGAAAATGCGGAAGCACTCGTAGAAGCATTGAAAAAAGGCGATAAGAGCGGTGGCAGCGATCAGTTTTTTACGCAAAGTGCTGTCAATTTTTTAGCGGCCTGCATCTACTTTTTTAGTAAATATGAGGATGGTAAATATTCCACTTTACCTCATGTGCTGGCTTTTTTAAACCTGCCTTACGAGGAAGTGTTTACCACGCTCTTTTCAGAGCCGGAACTGGCCTCATTACTATCACCATTCGTAACTGCTTACCGGGCAAAAGCCTTTGAGCAGTTGGAAGGACAAGTCGGCACCTTGAAGATCTTTATTAGCCGTATGGCGACAAAAGAAACTTTCTGGGTATTCTCCGGTGATGATTTTGACCTAAAAATAAGCGACCCTAAACATCCCGGAATTTTGGTGCTGGCTAACGACCCAAGTACCCAAAGTATCAATTCCGCCTGCTATTCGGTAGTGATGAATTGTATCCTTCGGGAAGTCAACTCTAAAGGTAATATCCCGGTTGGGATCGTAGTTGATGAAAGCCCAAGTTTGTACTGCCATCGGGTGGATGTATGCGTTAGCCAGGCACGTAGCAATTTGGTATCCGTCCTTTTGGGAATGCAGGAGCTGCCGATGCTGAGGCAGCAATATGGTAAAGAAACCGCTGAAACTATTACCTCGGTCATGGGTAACGTATTATCGGGCTCTGTTCGGAATAAAGATACGCTGGAATGGCTGGAGCGGTTATTTGGTAAGGTTAAACAAACGGGCGAAAGCCTGAGTATTGACCGCAACAAAACATCGCTATCCTTGAACGAGAAACTCGAACCGCTGATCCCAGTTGGTAAAATAGCTTCCTTAAAAGCCGGGGAAATGGTAGGGCTTTTAGCCTCCGATGCGGTTGAAAAATATACCGGGAAATACGAAACTTCCGCTATCAATTGCCGCATTAATCTCGACCTGGAGGCCATAAAAGCGGAGGAAAAAGCCTACCAGGACTTACCGCTATTTTATGATTTTAAGGGCAAAAAGGATGACATACTGCGCAGCAACTACTTGCGGATCACTAACGAGGTGCAAGCCATGACAATGACCTTCCGGAAAATCCCGCCACAGCAGCCAGCAGGCGCGGCAAAGGGCACGATGAAGCCTGCTCACAAACATTGATTAGTTAACAAAAAATTAAGATTATGTATGAACTACTTGATAAAGTGGTCATGGTTCACCCAACCCTCACTCATGACCCAGTCCACATGCAAGGCCACATGGGCACCATATACAATTTGGATGTAGAAAAAGACGAGGTGCTGGTCAAATTTAAAAATCAGATGATTGGCCTGTATAGTACGGATGCCCTGCTAATGCTGGTGCCAGGCGCAGAAATACTTGACAAGTTACGCGCCCATCTACACGAGGAAATTGATGGACAGGATGTGATTGATATTTTAGGATTATATCTTTTGGATGCAACGGGTGAACTGAACCACCGAAAAGAGGCCCTCGACTTAGCTATGAGCAGGGCGAATTTGATGTTTGCTACCGTGGTCAGTGTACAAGATTATATTGATGTGCACCGCGACCTTGATCCGGACTATGAACCTGGACGGGGGCGCTAATTATAGCCTAATGATTTTAAAAAGAAACACCTGCCTGATTTTTCTATTGCTTTTAACGGCAACAAAAGCATGGCCCCAAATAGATAGTGACCAAGTGAATTTTAGCTTACCACTAAAGAGTTTGCGCATGACCTCCCGGTTTGGCTGGCGGATACATCCCATAACCGGCAAAATTCAATTTCATCAAGGCGTTGACCTTGCCGCCCGCCACGATACGGTTTTCTGCATACTGAATGGTATTGTCAAAATTATTGGCTACAACGCCTACATCGGAAATTATATCATCATCACCCATAGCGGCGACATGGAGAGCATTTATGGGCATCTATCTGTAATCTCCGTTTTGCCGAACGAAGAAATAGTGGCAGGTCAGGCTATCGGAATCACCGGGGCGACAGGCAGGGTTACCGGGGAACACCTGCATTTTTCGATTAAATATCATGGCCATGAACTATCCCCGCTGGCTTTTTTATGCGGCTTGTTTGCCAGGCCGCCTTAACCCATAAATAAATCACCATGAACTATGATTATAATAACCGGCACCTCGGATCGCTGGAGAGAAAATTACAACTGATTGCGGAGGGTCTGGAACTGGAACTGACACCCGAAGAAGCATTGATCTACGGCGTTGACTACGCCGATGAATTTCCCGGTGACCCTGACGAAAGAAAGGAGGCTGAACATGGCCGATGAAAAAAGGGCGCTTCATGTGGAAGTAGCCGAGAAACTGATCGAAGCTTTAAAAGCCGGTACCGCACCTTGGCAAAAGCCCTGGAACAGCAAGGGCCTGCCAGCTTTTCAATTGCCTTACAATGCCGTCACCGGTAACCGCTATCAGGGGATCAATACATTATCTCTTATCATGAGCGGCAGGAACGATCCCCGCTGGATGACCTATAAACAAGCCGACGATAACGGCTGGCAGGTAAGTAAAGGATCGAAATCAACTGCTATTCAGTATATTAAAATGTACGACGAACGAACCAAACGTGATGAGCAGGGCAAAGTTGTTAAAGATGAAAAAGGAGAAACGGTTAAAGTCAGGGTAAAACTCGACCGGCCTATTATTACCAGTTTTGCCGTTTTTAACGCGGAGCAGGTCAACGGCATCCCCGAACTGGTCATACCCGATATATCTTCCCTTGGTTGGGAACCGCTGGAAAGAGCAGAACAACTCATCAAAAGTTCCGGTGCAGATATTCAGCATATTCCGGGGAATCGCGCTTTTTACAGCCCCTTCAAGGACAATATCACTTTACCCCTTAAACAACAGTTTGATGAGCCGGGCAAATATTATGCAACCGCCCTTCACGAACTCGGCCACTGGACTGGCCATGAAAGCCGCCTTGACCGCAGCCTGTTAAACAAGTTCGGTACTAAAGATTACGCGCGGGAAGAATTACGGGCTGAAATTGCGTCCCTGCTAATCGGCAATGAATTGCGAATCGGCCATGACCCCAGCCAGCACACGGCTTACGTGGATAGTTGGATAGGTATTTTAACAGATCATCCTTTTGAAATACACAGTGCCGCTGCCGATGCGGAGAAGATTTATACCTACTTGCTTGACCTGGAAAGAAAACGAAACATGGAATTAACTGCTTTTGCCGACGATAAAAAGGTGTCCAACCACCTTTTAAACGAAAGCGATCATATCAGTTATAACGGGACGATTTTTAAGGTAAATGAAAACCTAAAAAACGGTCGGCTGAAAATGGAAGACCTCGGAAGCGGCCAGCAATTTATTTTAAGCCGGGAGGATCTGCTGTACAAAAATCTGTTAGAAGCCAAACAGCAAAAACCTGAAGTATTAACCATTGAATCTCTAAACGTGATGAACTCCGAAATTTCAGAAATAGAGGTCAATAATAATTATCAATTAAAACGCTAAAAGTAGAATTATGAAAAACCCTTTTTATGTCAATGAACTGCCAAAACAAGAAATGGAAGGCCTCGGCCTGGTTGATAAGACCGGGAATTATATCCTTAGCCCGGAAGATGTCGAAGCTTTACTTGCCGGTCGGCGAACGAACTTAATTAGCCTAAAAAACCTTGATGCAAGCGGCGTTCACATCGAACAGCTTGATGCAAAATTGTCACTGGACAGGAACCCGGATGGCCAGGTAAGCTTTAAATTGCACCCTATTTATAAAAAGCCACTAATTCCACCACTACTGGACGAAGATGAAGCACAGGCATTGATTACTGGCAAGACCCTAAGTATTGACAAGATCATTCCTGGGCCAGGGAAAAAAGAAGTTGTTTTTGAATATGACCCTGATACGAGGGAATTTATCTCTTTTGATCCCAGCCTGGTTATTGCGCCTGACAAAATTAATGGGTACAAACTTAAAGACTGGCAAAAGGACGATTTTCAAAAAGGCTTTAATGTGCGATTGCCGGATGGAACCGAATTACAGCACCGGGCAACCGATCCGAAAGGCATCCGCGCCGACCGCGCAGCTTTAATATTATCCGTATTGCTTGACGGCGGAATTTCTTATTTGTTGATCAGGGGACTAAGGCATCTATTAAACAGCGATAAAAAAGAACAAGCCGACGAGCAGACACCAGCTTTCAAAAAGGCTTATGCTGAAATGGAAAAACATTTTGCCAAGAAGTTCAAAGCTACTGAACAGCAAACTGAAGAAACAAGGGGCTATAACAAAACCCGCGCAAGATAACCTCCCATGTTTGGCCTCAAGCCGGAGGTGATAAAGCTTTTCACTCCATTTTTTCAATATGCCGATGGCCGGTTAATATTTCAATATGGCAACGAAGTCGTGGAAAGTTGGGCACCGGAATGGCATCGCGTCCCGTCCACCTCGGAATTTTGGCTGGCAAATGCCGACCATCCAAATCTGATTAGCGACCTGTATATCAGTTATTCAGCAGCCGAACTGCTTTGCTTTATTTCGCAACGAGCATTTTTATTAAAATTTCCTGAACAACTTGCTTTCGCGGCAATAGGATTATTACCCTCTTCGTCACAAGTAGATGCTTTAAAATTGACTTTTCCTTTGGCGCGCTGGCACCTGATTTTTGATACCAACCTCGTTGGCCGCATTGCAGATGCGGCAATAGCTACCTGGTACAAGGGCCGTTCTGTTTCTTTCCAGATCATGAACGAGCAGGTAAAGATTACCTACTGCAACAAGCCTTTTATGGTAGACAGCGAAGTTTTTTCACTAAGTCGATTTGAGCGGCTAACCGGATTGCGGGCAGGCATGCGAACGCATAAGCCTCTGCGTGGCCTGTCTTCATTTATCGAATTACAACTTGCCAACTATGATACCTGAACAGTTTAAACAGAACGTCGACCTGGAAATCAAGGTTTACGGGCAGGATGTACAGGTCGCTTACCGCTATTATTGGCTGGATAAGCATCCCGATCCGGAAAATGAACCACTGGTCAGCCACATGGAGTTTCGCTCAGAAAGCCCAATTATCAGCGAAACAGGCTATCGTTCACATTTCTTTCATACTGAAGTTTTGGAGGATACGGCTTACCGGGATATAGCGGAACTGGTAACAGAATTCGGCGAACACTTCGCGAGGGAAAATGGCTACGAACCTCCGGCCATCGGTCATCAATACAAACTTTTTTAATCACTAAAATTTAATTATTATGGTAAGGAATGAAAAAAACCTGGAATACCTTCAAAAACTGCAAACCAGCCTTGGTTTCGGCGAAAAGCTAAATGCGGTATTGGAATCGGCGATCAGCCGCGAGTTGCCCAAATTTACCCTGGGTATCAGTAATCTTCTCAGGCCGTTGGAAAGCAAGGATGTCAACGCTCCAAAAAGCGATTACATTCAGTACGGCCTTAACTTTAACAGGCAAAAGGACGGCGATGCCTATTTCTTAAACACTATTGATGTTACCCTGCATAAAACCGGAGAATCTGTGCCGCGTGAGCAAACCTTCGACATTGAAAGGGATCATCGCATTACGGCTTTACAGGCTTATAAATTGTTATCCGGCCAATCATTTGAAAAGGATATCTACGTAAGGCCACAAGGCGCGGAAGCTGATGCGAAAAAATCAGAGAAGATCAAGGCCTGGTTTAAGTTGCAAATGGATGTTAAGGATGCATATGGCAATCACCCGCTCAAGGTATTAAGGCCAGAATATGGCTACCAGTTTGAAAATGGCATAACTAAGTATCCTTTAAAGGGGCTGGATAAAGAAGCCACCAAATCAGAGGGACTTCAAGCTATGCGCAATGGTAATTACTGGCAGACTGAACTAACCATGGGTAAAAAAGCTATTCCAGTTTTGGTTGCTGCCAATCCGGTTATGAAATCTTTTGACATCTATGATAAAAACATGAAAGAGGTCAGGGATGAGGAAATATGGCCGGAAAAAGCAGCAGCGAGAAGCAATGGGGAACAAGCTAAAACCACAACCGTTAAACGCCAGGAAGTCGCTGAAAACGATATCTCCAATTCATTTGAACAGGCGGAAAGTGAGGCCAATAATGTAACGCGAGGACGATGAGCAGTCTTACCGGCCATTGTATGAACACGGTTGTGTTTGCTGGCGATAACGAACAAGCAATATTAAATCATTTCAACCAAATGGAGGAACATACACCGCCGTTTCTTTCGATTATGGTTTATGATAACGCACTCCATTTTGACTCCCGCTGGATACCTCCGATCAGGAGCCTGAGCGAGATAGCCGAGCAATTCGACGTTAGTTATAAGATAGACTTTCGTGTACCTTATGAGGATCGTGGTACTTATAGTTATACCTGTCTACAGCAGCAGACTTTGTCACCCCAGGCGGATCTGCTTCGGGCATTTATAAATGCCGCTGAAAATTCGGAACAACTTGCCGAAAAGGAAACTTATCTCACACGTCATATTCTTGCTCAAAGCTTAGACCTGCACGAACTGGAGGTTTTATCTTTTCTCACCGGTAAGAAGTATAATGAGTTTCGGATAAATGGAATAAAGAATGATCAGAACGATAACCGTAAAATAGGCCGTTAAACACTCTCTTAAACGTTTCTTCTCCCATGCCTTGCAGGAATGCGGGCTAACCCTTTGCGCATGCGTACCGCTATCGCCGGGATCGCTTGCGCCGGGAACGCCCGCACACCTTCAGGCACCCGCGCCAGGACAAAGCCGCCCTTCACCAACCCCGTTTTCTCAAACGGGCTGGGCGGCTTAGACCTGGCTTTTTCCAACCGCAAATTTTTAAACCATGAAACACATTCTTGCTAAGGTCGACCGGATCAGGGCGAGCGGCACCGCGCTGGTTCAAGTGCCGGAAGATTCGCCACATGCTATCCATAACGGCAAAATCTTCAAAGTACAAAGTATGGGTACACCAGGCGTAAAGTGTCGGGTATCCTTGCTGATCAATGACCAGGTCGTCGACCTCACTTTAACCGATGTACTATAAAAAATCTAAATCTTTTCTATGAGTAATGTCCAAATCAAAACGCCTGTCACTTATTACGGCGGCAAGCAAAATCTGGCTGAAAAGATTGTTACTATGATCCCGAGGCATATGCTTTATGCGGAACCATTTTCAGGAGGTGCCGCGATATTTTTTGCTAAACACCCTTCCGAAGTGGAAGTACTAAACGATACCAACGGCGAACTGATAAACCTTTACCGGGTCATACAACAAAATTATGAAGCTTTATATGAGCAAATTAAATCTACTCTCCACAGCCGGGAGCTGCACCGCCACGCATGGGTAATTTATAATAACACCGATATGTTTTCGGAAGTTAAGCGGGCCTGGGCAACCTGGGTATTATGCTGCCAAAGTTTCGCCTCTATGATAGATGGCGGCTGGGGGTATGATATTACAGGTAATACCATGAACGGAAAGATTCAAACCAAGATTGACAACTTCACCAAAAGGCTGGTCAAAAGGTTAAAAAACTGCCAGTTGGAATGTACTGATGCTTTAAAAATTATCAAAAGCCGTGACCATGAAAACAGTTTTTTCTACTGCGACCCGCCGTATTTCAATTCCGATATGGGGCATTATGATGGCTATTCTGAACAGGATTTTGAGAACTTGCTCTCTTTACTGGCGAAAATAAAAGGTAAATTCTTATTGTCCGCTTACCCGTCCAGCATTTTAGCGAAGTATGTTAAACAGTATGGGTGGGTAGAACTTGCTATTATTCAGCCCATAGCTGTTAATTCAAAAAACCGAAAGCAGAAGTTAAAGACGGAGATGCTTGTTGCCAATTACCCGTTTCATTTGGCGCAGAACTACGGTCAGTTACTATTTTAATTTGTACTGCTATTAAGCAGGGACACCCCGGTCTCTTTAGGCTGGGGTGCTTTGCTATGCCTTTTAATTTGTTTTTTACATTTCTTATGCCCCATATCAAAAACGGTGAATTGCCTTATTCCTTTCCTTTTTAATTTTTAAGTAATTTTTTTACACAAAACTATCTTTAAGCTGTATATATCTATAAATCATTTTGGAAATGAGATATGGAATATAGAGGTTCGTCAATATTTGAGGGTATGGAAGGTCAAACCCAACTACTCATTGCAGCATTAGGAGCATCAATTAGCGGTATTGTAATTACTGATTTTCAGCAGGAGGATAACCCTATAATTTTTTGCAATGCGGCTTTTGAAGAAATGACTGGCTATACTCAGGAAGAAATCTTAGGAAGGAACTGCCGGTTTTTGCAGGCAGATAACCGTGAGCAAATTGGAAGATACAAAATACAGGAGGCCATTTCTTCGGGAACTGAATGCCATGTAGAACTGGTAAATTACCGTAAGGATGGTACAATGTTTTATAACGAACTATACATTGCACCCATAAAAGATAACAACGGAATAGTAACCCATCATATCGGTGTACAAAATGATATTACAGTAAGAAAACAGAAAGAAATATCAATGCAATTGGAGTTAAAGTTACAGAAGCAAAAAGACGAATTTACAAATCTTGCCAGCCACGAATTAAGGACACCGATTACCAGCCTCCGAGCAACACTTCAATTAATGAACCGAATTATTCACGAAAAACAAATAGATGATGACCGGATCATTGAGTTAGCAAAGAATGCCGAAAGGCACAGCAAAAAACTCGGTTCTTTGGTGGACGACCTTTTAATCACCACAGTTTTACCGAATGAAGAGTTGGTTCTTAATAAATCTACATTCTCCTTTTCTGAAGTTATTGAAGGCTGTTGCAATCACATTTCAATGAATGGAACCCATACTATAGAAAAGACCGGAGATATGACATTGAAACTTTGTGCTGACCAGCATAAGATTGACCAGGTTATGATTAATCTGCTGAATAATGCGGTTAAATATGCTCCTAACTCCAAAAGCATATTGATCGCTGTTGAGCAGGAGGTAAATTTTATTAAAGTATCTGTTACAGACAAAGGCATTGGAATTGCAGGTAATAACATTCAATCCATCTTCAAACGGTTTAAGAAAATAGATAATGGACAATTCAGCCAATCAGGTCTTGGATTAGGCCTATATATTTGTTCAGAAATTATTAGGCGGCACGGCGGCGAAATTGGAGTAGACAGTATTCTCGGGCAAGGTTCGTGCTTTTGGTTCACGATACCTGATGCTGCTTAGAGGTTAAATACAGTTGCCTTTCAGCGGTTAATTTGTCTAAAGGAAAGATTTTACAACGCTTACCAATTTTTCAACGTCAAATGGCTTTTCTATAAAAGCGTCGGCCGCACATTCTTGGGCGATTTGTGCTAAATCGTTTACAGCAGATATTAGTATGATTGGAATGTTAGCATGTGCTTCAATTTTTTTTATTTCAATGCAGACCTCGCTTCCTTTTTTATCTCCCATCCATTCATCCAGTAAGATTACGTTTGGTTTGATTCGGGAGATTTCCTCTATAATAGCCGGAGTTGTTGAAGTGATAACCTCAATTCCTTCTTCTTCCAATACAATGGAAACAATTGCTAAAACTGCCTCGTCATCATCAATAAATAGTACTTTGTTATTAGGCATTTTTTGCAATTATTTTATTTATTAATATTTCAGGGCGTGCCTTGAAAATGGGTTGCCGTTAATTCATTAACCATTTCCGCGATTTTATCAGGTGTAAGAATGAAATGTGTCTGGCCGCTGGAAATAGCGGATTCAGGCATGGAAGGAAACTTTGCTGAAATTGGTAGTTGAGCAATCGTAATCCCACCTTGTAAATTTATTTGTCCGGCTCCTAAAGAGCCGTCACCGTCCAGGCCTGAAAGGATAATACTAATGGCTCGATGCCCTATCTCCGTTGCCATCGAATTGAAAAGAATGTCTACCGCTTTGTTGATGGTTTCGTCGTGCCTGCGTGTCCGCACGATCAAATTATTTTTTTCTATAGTCATCATTTGCCCTTCCGCCAATACGTAAATCTGGTTACGCTCGATGGCTTGCCCTTGTGTGGCCACATTCACTTTAAGCTTAGTGAAATTTTGGATGCGCTCACAAAGTCCGCTTGGATAAGTTCGATCCAGGTGCTGTATCACCAAATAAGCTGCGTTGGCTTTATCCGGCAAAAGAGAAACAATTTCACATAGCGGGTCAACTCCGCCAATAGACAAGCCAATACCGACAACAAAAAGTTCTGCATCCATATTATGTTTTTTCAACTATCATTTCATGCAATTCAGCAAAATCGCTGCCTCTCCCCAGCATCGTAAAATGATCGGCCACAATTTCTGTAGTGTATTTTTTATTACCTTCCTTGTCCTCAAAAGACCTGGTGCGAACCTTGCCCTCAATAAATATTAAACTACCCTTCTTAATAAATTTAACGGCGGTTTCGGCTAACCCACGCCACATAACAATATTATGCCATTCGGTTATTTCCTGTTTCCGGCCATCTTTGTTGATCATTTCTGACGTGGCAAGTGGAAAGCTCACTACAGCTACATCATCTGCTAACCTGCGCAAATCGGGATCTTTGCCGGCGTGTCCGACTAATACTGCTTTGTTAATTCCGGACATAGCTTATTATTTAAAGGGTGAAAAAGTGTTCAACTGCTGATATTTTGTGGTAATCTATAACCATAACTCGCGGTCAGCCTTAGCTTCATTAAACCATGCTAACAGCAATTGCCTGATATTATGTTCTTTAATTTCACAGCAGCAATTTGTGAAACACTAAAAGTTTTAAAGAGCGGCATAGCGCAACCGTTTAAAGTTTCGTAACATAAAATAAGTACAGAGGTGATTGATCCCTGATGGCCTGATTTGCCTTATGGGTTTGGACACTTAGATTATGTGCCTTCGACTTTTAGCTTGTAATCATAATAATTACAGCAGGTGCTTTAAATAAAACACTGTTTTGTTTTGGTAAAGATACTGGTTTATATTGTATTATCTCTTTTTCAGATTTTTATCTTATCGTTAAGAATAAAACAGGAGGGTGTTTTTGTTGTTATAACTTAAAATTCATCAATAAACGATTTAATCATGGCAACAAAAGGTACAAAAGTGGAAAGGCATTCCGTATCGGAGCAGCCACATGAATTAGCTTACGAAGCAAAAAAAGAGGGTACGACCGCTAAAAAGGTAGAAGCTGCTAAAAAATCAGCCGGTTCAAATCAGCGCGATGCCGTTGAAAGCAAATTGACCGGAAAGAAATAAGCCGAAACAAATTTTAAATAGAAGCCCCGCAAGGGGCTTTGTTGTCTCTGGCTATGAAAATTGCTACTTACAATATCAACGGCATCAATGGTCGCTTGGAAATTTTGCTGCGCTGGCTAAAAGAAGCACAGCCGGATATTGTATGCTTACAGGAACTTAAATCTGAAAACCATAAATTCCCCGAAACGGCATTAAATGAAGCCGGTTACAACGCGGTATGGCATGGCCAGAAAAGTTGGAACGGAGTTGCCATCCTTTCTAAAACAGAAATCCGAGAATTACGCAACGATTTGCCTGGTGAAGACGATGAGTTTACCCACAGCAGGTATATTGAAGCTTTTATCAATGGCATCGTAATAGGCTGCATCTATTTACCGAATGGCAATCCATTTCCAGGGCCTAAGTTCGACTATAAAATGCGCTGGTTCCAACGATTAGCAGAGCATGCACAGGATTTGGTTAATCGTGATCTGCCAGTTATTCTTATTGGCGATTATAATGTAATGCCAACCGAGTTAGATACTTACAAACCCGAAAAATATCTTGAAAATGCTTTATTCAGGCCCGAAACCCGCAAAGCTTACAAAGACCTTGTAGATCAGGGTTGGACTGATGCCATACGTACACTTTACCCAAATGAACGTATCTATACGTTTTGGGATTATTTGCGGGATGCTTACGGCAGAAATGCTGGGTTAAGGCTCGATCATTTTCTGCTAAATAAGAAAGTAGCAGGAAGACTTTCTGCTGCTACAGTTGATAAAGAGGTGCGCGGTTGGAAAGGTGCAAGCGATCATGCGCCGGTATGGATAGAGTTGGCAGATGAAGATGTACCGCAACGTTACAAGTCCATCCAAAAAAACGAAACACTTGAAGCGCAGATTGAAAAAGCGGAAACCGGGGAAGCAGTCGATACATTGCCGGTAGCTGATTTAAAAACCTTACTAAAAGATGCGCCCAAATCAAAAATCCCCTCCGATATAAAACCGATGAAGGCAACACTTGTTGACGCGCCGTTTGATGATCCCGGTTGGATATACGAAATTAAGTGGGATGGTTACCGGGCAGTCGCGATTGTTGACAAAGGCAAGGCCGGACTTTTTTCAAGAAGCAATCTGCCGTTTGACCAGTTCAGCCCAATCAATGACTTATTAGAAAGCTGGCAGCTTAATGCGGTATTAGACGGCGAAATTGTTGCACTTAATGAGCAGGGAAACGCCAACTTCGGAGCGTTGCAAAACTGGCGCAATTCAAAAAATGCGAAACTGGCGTATTTCGTTTTTGACATTCTTTGGTATGATGGTAAACTTCTCACAGATTTGCCGCTTTACCAGCGGCGCGAAATACTAAAAGCTGTTTTACCGCCTGATAACGAATTAATCCGCCTAAGTCAGGCGTTTGAGGTTAACGGCATAGAGTTTTTTGAATCTGCCAAAAAGATGAAACTGGAAGGCATCATTGCCAAGCGGGCCGATAGTTTATATACATCGGATGCTCGTTCGCGGGAGTGGTTGAAAATTAAAGCCAAACGCAGGCAGGAAGTAGTTATTGCCGGATTTACCAAAAATGAAGGAACAGGTAAATATTTCAGTGCGCTTGCCATTGGCGTTTACGACCAAAAGGGAGTGCTTCGCTACATCGGAAAAGTCGGTACAGGTTTTAACGATACCAAGCAAAAAGAAATGATGGCGCAGTTTAAGCCACTAATAACAAACGAAAGCCCGTTTGACATTGAACCCGACGTAGATGAACCGTCACAGTTTAGGCCACGAAGATTAGGTGCAAAAGCAACGTGGCTAAAACCTGAACTGGTTTGTGAAGTTGAATTTGCCGAGATAACCAGTGATGGCAAATTCCGGCAGGCATCTTTCAAAGGTATGCGCAGCGACAAAAATCCTAAAGACGTGGTTATGGAAATTGAAGCTGATACGGACGAGGTAATCGATGAGGCCAACCTAAATGCTGATTTAGTGGAAGTTCGAGTGCAAAAGCCACAATCTGAAACTAAAAAAGCTATCAAGCCAAAATCAGGTAAATCACCGGCAAATTTGTTGCTAACCTCCAAAAAGGAAACAGAGGAATTGAAAGTGGATGGGCACTTGTTGAAATTTACCCACTTAAATAAACTCTATTGGCCGGAGGATGGTGTAACGAAACGCGATATGTTTAATTATTATCATCAGGTAGCGCAATTTATGGTTCCTTACCTCAAAGACAGGCCGATGTCGCTCAATCGTTTTCCCGGTGGCATACACGGCGAAAGTTTCTATCAAAAAAACGTTAGGGATAAAGCACCCGAGTGGGCTATTACTATGCCCCACACCAACGGCGAAGGTGTGGATAAGGATTACTTATTGGGGAACAATGAGGCAACATTGCTTTGGATGGCCTCTTTGGGGTGTATCGAAATGAATCCCTGGTTTAGCCGTGTCGGGTCGCCAGACAACCCGGATTATTGCGTAATTGATCTTGATCCCGATAAACAACATTTTGACCAGGTAATACAAGCAGCACAGGAAGTAAAAAAAGTCCTTGATGCTATTGATGTACCCAGTTATCCTAAAACATCAGGTTCTACAGGTATGCATATTTATATCCCGCTTGGTGGGCAATACACCTATGACCAAAGCCAGCTTTTTGCCAATATCATTGTGAAGTTGGTTCACAAGCAAATACCTGATTTCACTACTTTGGAGCGTATGATATCTAACCGTAATGGTAAAATGTATTTAGACTTTCTGCAAAATCGCCCAGGCGCTACAATTGCGGGAGTTTATTCTTTAAGGCCAAAGCCTGGTGCAACAGTTTCTATGCCGTTAACTTGGGATGAAGTTAAGCCAGGACTTACTATGCGGGATTTTACCATACATAATGCGATACCGAGGTTAAAAGAAACCGGCGACCTTTTTAGCGGCGTTCTTGGTGAAGGCATTGATCTTATGCAAACTGTCCAAAAAGCGCAAGCGCTTTTTTCCTGATTCCTTCTTATCTTAAATATCCAATGGTAAAGAAAAATGGAATGTACTCCCTTTACCAAGCACGCTGTCTGCCCAAATACGCCCGTTATGTTGCTTAATGATTTCAGAACTTACATACAAACCAATGCCGAATCCCGCAATGTTGCGTGTTTGCGAGGATTCAACACGATAATAACGGTCGAAAAGTTTTTCCAGATCTTCCGGTTTAGCGCCAATGCCTTCATCTTTGACACTTACTTCGACATCAGAATTTTTAATAATGCAGGACACATATATGTTTGAACCTGCCGCTGAATATTTAACAGCATTTCCGAGAAAATTAGTAATGACCGAACCGATTTTATCGCGGTCGGCCAGTACAGTGGCCTTCTCGCAAGTGTCAATTTGAAAAATATGACTTCGGGTTGTTAGTTGTATTTCATCCATCATTTCCCTGAGCAAGGCATCTAAGTCAAACTTTTTGCTATCGAGTAACATTTTACCGGATTCAAAACGGGATATATCCAAAAATCCGTTGATCATGGCTGTCATACGCTTGACCTGGACATTTGCACGGGCCATGGCATTAGATAAAAAGGGGTCTGTTGAATCCTTCAACTTTAAATTCGAAACTTGTAAAATGGCATTTAGTGACGTGAGCGGAGTTTTTAACTCATGACTTGCCATGCCGATAAAGCCATCTTTTTGCTGTTGCACCAGTCTGCTGACTTCCAATTCCTCTTCAAGCAGTGCTTTTGTTTTACGCAATTCGCTTTCGCTATCCTCAAAATTTTTGATCATATTATGAAGGCTACTCTGAGTACTCGAAAGTTCTTCATTGATGGTTGTTAACTCTTCGTTGGTTGCTGCGAGTTCTTCGTTAAGTGATTGCTGTTCCCGGTAACTTTCCTGAACTTCTTCACGGGCGATTACCAAATCTGTAACTTCAATAACAAAAACAAACAGGCCGTCGATTTCATCAAACTCATTCTTTCGCGCCTGATAAATAAAATTAAAATAACGGTTTTCAATCGGGCCGTCCTTAATGCGGCGCAGCGGTATCAGTAATTCTTTACCCTCAAAAGTTTCACCTGTATTATATACCTCTGTCAAAATATCCCATATCGGCTGATTCTTAACTTCAGGCAGAGCTTCAAGTAGTTTTTTACCTATAAGATCGCGATCAGGGAAAAGCAGTTGGTACAATGGATTAACTAATTCAAAAACCAATTCGACACCCCCAAGCACACATACACCTGCGGGCATCTGCATGAAAAAATTGTTTAACCTTTTCTTTTCGAGTTCTGCACGTTTTCTCGCAACGAGGAGATCTTGTTCATATTTCCGGCGATCCCTGTTATCGGTTAATATGCCATTGATAGCCAGTAATTCCTTTTTTTCATCTTTCATAGCGATTGCGCCGAAAAGCACGTGAATTACTGTACCCTCTTTCGTTAGCAGCTCGTAGCTCAATTCTTTGACAGTTCCGCTTACCTTCAGCATCGGTCTGAAGAACATCTCATAATGAATTTGGCCGCCTTTAGACAACAGGTCGCCAAATTTCTTTTTATCTACAAGCTCATCCTCTGAATACCCGAGCCAATTCAACAAGGTTTGATTAACTTTAATGATCTGTCCGTCTGGTAAAAACGTAATATAGCCACAAGGTGCCTGATGATATAGTTGCTCAGGGTCCATCGCGAGGGCAACAACTCTATCATTGTATTGATTACCCACTGCCAACTTATATAAAATCTTTTATAGCCTTAATAGTTTTCTCCGGTTCGCTGATGTGCGGACAATGGCCTGCCGCCTCCAGCATAACAAGTTTGTTAAGTGGCGTATGCTCTTTAACAAATTCACCAACGGTCAGAGGGGCAATAACATCCTCCGTACATTGTAACGTTAGGCTTTCTATTTGTAGCTTCCCAAGGTCGGAACGATTATCCGAAAAGAAAGTGACGCGCGCAAACTCACGAGCGACTTCAGGGTCAGTTGCACAAAAGCTGTTAGTTAAAAATTCTCCTAATTCCGGGCGTTCAGAATTACCCATGATAGCCGGCGCCATTGTATTTGACCACCCAAGGTAATTACTGTCCATAAATTCAAAAAGGCTTTCAAGGTCTTTTCGGTCAAAACCACCTTTATAACCTTCATCATTCAGGTACCTTGGTGACGGACCAATAAAGACCAGCTTCGAAAAATATTCTGGTTTTTGAATTGCAGCAAGTAAGCCGATCATCGCGCTTACAGAATGTCCGATAAAGATTACCTGATTTAAAGATAGGGCCTCGCAAACATCAAGTACATCCTGCGCATAGCCACCGAGTGAACCATATTTTATAGAATCGTATTCACTCAGATCAGATTGCCCTGAACCAACATAGTCAAAAAGCACTATTTTATAATCATCCGTAAAAGCATCGACAACAAATTGCCAGGATCGCTGATCGCAGCCGAAGCCGTGGGCAAACAGAATGACCTGTTCGCCATTTCCGATAACATTTACGTTATTCCGTTTAATAATAGAGTTCATAGACATTAGTCCCTTACATATTTCGCACGAAAAGAGTGCTGAGTTAAAACACAATATCGCAATAATTGTTTGCTGCCAACTTTTGCTAACATAAAGTAAAATTATAAATTGATATGTGTATTTTAAACACGCTCGACCAAAAATAACTATTTGCTGTCCCTTCGGCCAGGCTTTACACTATATCTTTTCTATGAAAAGGATGCCGTTTCAATCCTTGACAGATATTCCTATGTGAACGTGCAAAATTACTTTACGCTTTAATAGAAAGTGATTCGAATGCTGTGTGTTAGAATGATTTTAGATAAGCTGCCGTCTTGTTTTTTTTAGGAAATAGACATCCAGGCCGAACACAGTCAGCCTGCACCGCGATTTAGAAACTATAATTATTTGAGCACTTTAAAATCGCGTTCCTGTGTAGGTGACCATACCTTAAATTCCAGATCAATCTCCCTGTTACGGATGCGGGCAGTACATGAAGATACAGAAGCGAAAAGCTTTTGATAAAACTGTTCAAATGAAGCACCGGGATGTACAGTAAAAACAATTTGATTAGCTTTCACGGCCAACATTTCCTGATATTCCGGCAATTCCTGCTGTAGATATATGACCACCCGCTTTAAGTATTCCGTATGCATATGTTTTAAAGAATGTCTTTGATCAGCCTATCCATTGCGCCACGGTGACCAGTAATGAATCCCGCAGCTTCTTCCTGTTCATCAATTGTTAATTTATCCCCGCCGTAAATCCAATTTTCCTCGCGGTCAAATAAAAGCCTGCCTAACAATTCCATTTTGGGCGCTTCGTAGCCAGGCGCTTCGACATGAAATAACTGAAACATGCCATAACCTTCCCGCAATAATTGAAAGGCCAATCCACCATAAATTAATGCTTCGGTAGCTTCATCAAATTCGGATTACCCGCAGGCTTAGTTGCCCTCTCTGTTTACGATCAATTGTAATCGTTTGAGGCCCGCTTAAATATGCCTTAATCCATGTTCAGTAAATTTTAATAAAACAAATGTGAATAAAAAATTGTAAAAAAGTAATAGAAAATGCTAAAAATATTAGCATAACTTTATAGTCCTCAAATTTGGCAAACATGGTACCATTCAATTTACAAATCGAACACAATGCGCGGCAGGTAACTCTATCTGCCGAACAGCTTGACCAAGTCGCTGACAACGTTGGTTTTATGCGTTATCAGATCAGGACATTCAATCATCATTCGGTAATTTATGTGAATATCGAGGATGAGCCGCTGGAACCCGAAGATATTATCAGTTTCAGCGAAGATGAGGTGTTTTCGCTGGATGAAGTGAGATCCATTGCCGCCGCCATTCGGGAGTATAACAGCAGCCGTAAGCTGAATTTTGATCAAATGCACTTTGACTTTTAAACGATGACCATGACTGCAACGAAAGAAGAAATCATCAGCAAACTCAGGCAGGATATGATCCGCTGGGAGGGCTTCCGTCCGCCGCAACCCGGCGCTGACAATGACCTGGGCCTTGGTCCGGTAGCCGCCGCTTTTCCCGACGGTGTGTTCCCGACCGGGGCAATCCACGAATTTATAAGCAGCTGTCCGGAGGATACCGCCGCCAGTGGTGGATTTATTGCCGGTCTCGTTCAAAAACTTTTGGGCAATGGTGGGGCATGCCTTTGGATCAGCTATACCCGCCGCATTTACCCGCCCGCGCTGAAACTTTTTGGTGTCGATCCCGACCGTGTTATTTTCGTAGATGTGCCGCTACAAAAAGATGTGCTTTGGGTTACCGAGGAAGCACTAAAATGTGATGGTGTTGCAACAGTCATTTGTGAAACTAAAGACCTCAGCTTTACGGAATCCCAACGTTTGCAATTAGCCGTTGAAAAAAGCCACGTAACGGGTTTTGTTTTGCGAAAGGATGTCAAAAAAGTTAATACTACTGCCTGTGTTAACCGCTGGCAAATCCGGCCTGTGCGTAGTCAGCTGAGGACAGGTATGCCCGGCGTCGGTCATCCGCGCTGGCAGGTTGAATTGCTTAAAGTACGCAATGGCAAGCCCGGAAACTGGACTGTAGAATGGAAAAAACAAGATTTTCAAACGATCACCATACCGCAGCTTACGGAAGAAGCGCGTCGTTATGCCTAAGCGTTTTGCGTCCATATGGTTTAGGCATTTACTCACAGACTGGAAGGCAATCCGCCAAACCGGGCTGAAAGGGAAAGCCTATGTCTTCGCCGAACCCGACCATGGACGTATGCTCATTACCGCGTTGACAGATGAAGCCCGTAAGTACGGAGTAACGGAAGGTATGACCGTTGCCGATGCACGGGTGATTGCGCCGGACCTCCAGGTTTTCGACGGTAAACCGGGCCGCAACCTGAAATTACTAACCGGCCTCGCGGAATGGTGCCTGCGTTACACGCCGCTCGTACAGCTTGATCCGCCTGACGGTTTATTACTGGATGTAACCGGCTGTACACATTTGAAAGGCGGGGAAAAAGCTTATTTACAAGAAATTGTTTCGCGCTTAAAAGCGATTGGCTATAACGTTCGCCCGGCGATTGCCGACACTATCGGCACCGCCTGGGGCGTTGCCCGTTGCGCGACCTCCGGCCTTATCGTACCTGAAGGCGAACACAGGAATGCGCTGATGCCGTTACCACCATCAGCGCTACGTTTGCCGATGAACCAGCTATTGAAGCTGCGAAACTTGGGCCTGCATCAGATCAATAGTTTTATTTACATGCCAAACGCCGTCTTGCGCAGGCGTTTTGGTAAAGATATGGTACTGCGGCTGCAACAAGCACTCGGTCAGGAGGTAGAATATTTATTTCCGCTTAAAGAACCAGTGCCGTACAGCGTACGCCTCGATTGCCTGGAACCTGTCCGTACCCGAACGGCTATAGAAATAGGATTAAATGATTTGCTCGAAAGGCTTTGCAAAAGGCTTTACAGTGAAGGTTTGGGTGTCCGATCCGCTATATTAACCTGGTACCGGGTAGATGGCAAGAACGGGAATATTAGCATAGGCACCAATCATCCCAGTAACCGAATACAACACTTATTCAAATTATTTTTTATTAAGCTGGAAACCATCGCGCCGGGACTTGGAATTGAATTATTTGTGTTGGATGCACTGAAGACGGAACCTGTCAACGATAAGCAAAGTGAAATTTGGTCAGCCGGAGGCGGTGCGGATAGTGAAGAAGTAGCCGAACTGCTTGACCGGGTAGCAGGCCGGATCGGCACAGCTCATATTAATCGTTACCTTCCAGGGGAACATTACTGGCCTGAGCGCACGCCGGAACCAAACACCAACTTAAAAAAGAAGCCCGAAAGTGATTGGCGCACGGATAAACCGCGGCCTATGCAAATACTGGATAATCCGGAACGTATTGAAGCGATGGCGCTAACACCGGATTACCCGCCCAAGTTATTTATCTGGAAAGGTGAGCAGCATATTATCGTTGGTGCCGACGGCCCCGAGCGCATCGAACGTGAATGGTGGCTCGAACCGGGTGAACACCGGGACTACTATATCGCCGAAGATGAAGCAGGGCGTCGTTATTGGCTTTTTCGCTCAGGCCACTATAATGCAGAAAACAATCAACACTGGTATCTACATGGCTTTTTCGCATGAGTTACGTCGAATTACAGGTGACCAGCAATTTCAGCTTTCGGCGCGGCGGCAGTCACCCGGAAGAACTCGTCGACCAGGCGGCCGATTTGGGATATGATGCGATTGGCATCAGTGATCGTAACACTTTTGCAGGTGTTGTCCGTGCTTACCAAGTTGCTAAAGACCGCAATATCCGGCTGATTCCCGGTGTTCGCCTTGACCTGCTCGATGGTCCAAGTTTGTTAGCCTATCCAACCGACAAAGAATCCTATGCCAGGCTGTCGGCGTTGCTTACACTGGGCAATTTACGCGCTGAAAAAGAAAAATGTTATATTTCTAAAAGGGATGTTTACCAGCATTCCGAAGGGTCTTATTTTATTATCATACCACCCGACAAGATTACCCAAGATTTTGAATTTGAACTTGTATTTACGCACCATGTAAAAGATTACAAGCAAAACCTGCCTAACCTTTATCTCGCTACAACCAAGTATTATACAGGCGATGATGCCAAGCTGGAGATTATGATGAATGAGACCACACTATTTCGGCGCAAGCTGACCCACTGTTTCGGGGCAAACTGACCATGGTATTTCGGGGCAAACTGACCCACCAAAACGCGTAGCAAATGCTGTAGAAGCAACCATCTTTTGAGGGCAAAAGACCCGTTCCAAGATGGCCAATTTGACAATCAGCATGAGTAAGATTAGAAAGATTTTAAGGATGAACAGCCAGGGTCGCAGCACGCGATTTATAGCTGCCCAGATTGATTCATCCCGGAATACCGTAAGAAAGTACTTGGCCGTCCTTAAGAAGAGCGGCTTTACCTTTGAAGAAGTTAATAACCTGAACGATAAGGAACTGGAAGACCTTTTCGGCAAGACCAGGGAAAACAACCAGCCAAGCAGCCGTATGCAATCCATGCTGCGCTGCTTCCCCCACGTCGATAAAGAGCTTAAAAAGACTGGTATGAACCGGCAGATCTTGTGGGAAGCCTATATCAAGGAGTTCCCCGAGGGCTATAAGTATACCCAGTTTTGCACGTATTACAACCAGTGGAAGACCAAGGTCAATCCGACCATGCACATGGATCACAAGGCCGGGGACAAACTGTACGTCGATTATGCGGGTGAAAAGATGAGCTATACGGACAAGGAAACCGGCGAAATCATTGAAGTAGAAGTCTTTGTAGCAATCCTTGGGGCCAGCCAGCTCACCTATGTAGAGGCTGTTATGAGCCAGCAAAAGGAAGACTTTATAGCGGCCTGTGAGAATACCCTGCACTTCATCGGGGGCGTTCCTGCCGCCATTGTGCCGGATAACCTGAAGGCGGCCGTAACCAAAAGCAGTCGCTATGAACCGACCCTCAACGAAACATTTGAAGACTTTGCCGATCATTATGGCACTACCATACTACCAGCGCGGGCGTACCGCCCGCGCGACAAGGCATTAGTAGAAGGGGCCGTTAAAATCATTTATACTAAGGTATACGCCCCTTTAAACAAGCATATCTACCATTCTTTAACAGAACTCAATACAGCGATCTGGGAGGCCCTGGAAGTCCATAACAGCCAGTTGCTTAAAGGCCGCAATTACAGCAGGATACTACAGTTTGAAGAGATAGAGCGTGGGACCTTGTCACCGCTGCCTGTCCTGCGTTACCAGTTCAAAAAACACTTTTATGCCAGGGTGATCAAGAACGGCCATGTCAATCTCGGTCCGGATAAACACTACTACAGCGTGCCTTACCGCTTCATCGGCAAAAAGGTCAAGCTTTTATACTCCCGCACCATTGTAGAGGTCTACTACAATTATGAGCGTATCGCTTTACACCCGCGCGAAAAGAACCCCTACGGTTATACGACCGACAAAGAACACATGGCCAGCGCTCACCGCTTTAAAAGTGACTGGACGCCAGACATGTTCCTCAATTGGGCGACATCCATCCATGAGGATGTCAGGCTATATATTCATCAGATACTGGAACGTAAACAACACCCCGAACAGGCTTACAAATCTTGCCTTGGGATACTTGGCTTTGCAAAAAAAGCAGGGGACGATAGGTTAATAATGGCCTGTCAGCGAGGGCTCAGTTACGGCCTTTATAGCTATAAAACGATACAAACCATATTGGAAAACAAGATGGACAACTATGAGGAAAGCATATTTGCCGATGAGCTACCTATGCCTGATCATGGTAATATCCGGGGAAAAGACTATTACAAATAACCATTAAAACAACAATAACATGAACACAAGTACCTTAGACAAATTGCGGAAGATGAAGTTCTTCGGCATGTTCCATGCCTTTAAAAGCAGCATGGAAACCGGTAAAACAAACGATTACACGGCAGATGAACTGCTGGCCCACCTGGTAGATGCAGAATGGGACGACCGGCAGAACAGGCGTATCGAACGCACGATCCTTTATGCCAGATTCCGCTATAAAGCCGCTATAGAGGACGTTCACTACCATGCCGACCGAAGTATCGACCGCAACCAGATCATGCGCTTGGCGGACTGTACGTTTGTTGATCGCTTCGAGAACCTGCTGATCACCGGGAGTACTGGTATCGGTAAAAGCTATATTGCTTCTGCTGTAGGCTACCAGGCCTGTGTATTGGGCTACCGGGTATTGTACACCAGTACACCCAAACTGTTCGCTAAACTGAAGATGGCCAAGGCGGACGGCTCCTATATGAAAGAGCTGGCTAAGATCGAAAGACAGCAATTGCTCATACTCGACGACTTTGGTATCCAGCCTTTTGATGCACAAAGCAGGGCTGCACTAATGGAAATAATTGAGGACAGGCACGGTAAGACCTCGCTGATCATCACTTCGCAGTTGCCGGTCAGCAAATGGTTTGAAGTGATCGGTGAAAAAACGGTTGCTGATGCGATCCTTGACCGAATCGTCCATGATGCACACCGCATCGAGTTAAAGGGTGAATCTATGAGAAGAAAACGTAATGTTGAACCGGAAAACAGCCATTAATGAAATTACCTTTTAAATAACTATTTTTGTACATGCTTTTATAGCATTTGCTGCAACCCAAAAGTCAGCTAACCCCTGGGTCAATTTGGCCCGAAATAGGGTGGTCAACATCTCCATAATATACACAGTTAGTCCTTGTACATTAAAATTATTTGCGTGCATTTGAGTTAATTAAAAGAGTGGATTCAATTATCTTCAATTACTGGTTTAACCTAAATCGGCAAGTCGTTGGACGTTTCTACTATCTCTGTTAATACCTTCCAATTATTAGTGATTATTGTATCGCTAACCTTTAAGATCAAATCTTCAATATTCATTTACTGTTATCTCAATTTGATATCGGAATTCATTGATAAATTACATGTTGTAAAGTTGAGTACCCGGACGCTTACAACCCTTACACAACTATGTGATTTGATTACATCATTCACACATTTTATCCTGCAGTGTTATTGAACCATATACTGGTTAAAGGAAGTTAATTTAACAGATCTCGATAATCTTCCTGAAACCGATGATTTAATTAATGATATAATTTAAGATATTGAAAGCGCTTTAATAAGTTTTAAAACAATAAAAGAAAGCTTGATTTAGCACGTCCAGGATCTCATGTAAAGGGCACAAAAAAGTATAAGTGTTTTTTGAGATAAAAAGGGCACAAAAAGGGCACAAAAGATTTGCGTATCAGCAAATTTTTTTGTAAAATCGCTTATAAAAAGCAATCAGAGCGGTTTTTGTGCCGTTTCTGACAACCACAGAAAAAGACTGAAAATCCTTGTGTCGCTGGTTCGATCCCAGCTGATACCACAACAGACAAAAGCCTCTTAGAGAAATCTGAGAGGCTTTTTTGTTCTTGTTCTTTTTAGCCAGCATCATCCTGTAAAACCAAACTGTACAAAGGGGGCTTTGTTTTGCTTCGTTGTATGAGGCGCCTGGCCTCCAGATCGAGTTTAACTGTTTCACCGTACCAATGCGAATTTCCTGAAAAATGCCCGTTTACCCGCTGGTAGATTGCTTCCATAAGCTCTGTATGATTTAAGGGGCGGTGTTGCAGGATATCCAAAATAGCAGACCTGATTATATCATATTTTTCCAAAGAAATAAGCTTGTTGGTTTTATCGGTATCGGGATGTAAGGTTTGGATTTTCGCTTCTTTCATGCTTTTGAAGATGTTAGTAAATAAATAGGAAGTTCGGCAAATAAGCGAATATTTACAAATGAATAGAAATACTGTTATTTGAACCCTGCTGGATAGCGGAAGATCCGTAATACACTGTGCATACCCCTTAAAATTGATTGATGCCGATTTATAGAAAATGTTTGCTTATACTTATAAAGTTGTTGAGCAACGCAGTATCATGTTTCCACGGTGGGTTACTTGCCAATAAGCAAACAAATCGGTAAAAATCCTATTATCATGAATAAGAAAATGATGACCTGATGGACCCATTGACACACCTGACCCTTGGCGCCTGTACCGGGGAAATTCTGTTAGGCCAAAAATTTGGTAAAAAGGCAATGCTGTTTGGCGCGCTGGCGGCTAACCTGCCCGATGCTGATACGATTACCGGCCTGTTTTTACCCGGCGACCAGGCGCTGTTGGCACATCGCGGTATTACTCATTCCCTTTGTTTCGCACTTTTGGCGGGGTTATTACTCGCTTATGTTTTTAGCAAATGGTTTCCACGGATCAGTTACGGTGCTTTCGCGGTGTTCTTTTGCCTGGAAATCGGCCTCCATGACCTGCTGGATACCTGTACCGGCTATGGCACGGGCCTGCTGGAGCCGTTCAGTCATCAACGCTTTTCTTTTCACCTGCTTTTCGTGGTCGATCCGCTTTTTACCATTCCGCTCCTGACCGCCACGCTGGTGCTGCTGTTCCGAAAAAGCGGTGGCTCGTTCCGTAGGCAATGGGCCTCCGGGGGGATGCTGGTGTCCTTGTTTTATGTTTGCGTGGCTGTATACGCCAAGAGCCGTCTCGATCCCGCAGCCACGATGACAACCCCGGCTCCATTTAACACGCTGCTCTGGTATAATATTATTCGCAGGGATAACGGCTATTATACCGGTTATCAATCTGTTTTTGATAAGGGGCCGGTCAGTTATGAATTTCACCCGCAAAACTTGGCTTTACTAAAACGCAAAGAACCGTATTTGGTGCAGTTTGCTGATGGTTATTATACGCTCTCACAAACCGGCGGGCAATTATATTTCAATGTAATACGCTTTGGACAAATCCAGGGCTGGCAAACAAAAGACGCACCTTTTGTATTAAGCTATCCATTGGCGGCTAAAGGAAATGAAAATATGATCATACAAAAAGGCCGGCTGGCAGGCTGGAACAGGCATTCTGTAAAACAATACCTGGAAAGGATGATGGGCCGATGAACTGGTATCTTTTATTCGGGATGGCCTACGGGTCGCTGGTGATCTTCGTTTGCCTGAGGATCTTATATGATATCAATTCAGCCAGTAAGGCATTTGCCTACCTGCTGGTAACCCTGTTACTTCCGGGCATCGGCATGGCAATTTATTTTGCGGTTGGCGCGAATTACCGTAAGAACAAACTTTACAGTAAAAAGATCATTTCTGATAAAAATCTGCTGGCAGAAATCCGGGAAAAGATTATCCATGAATCTGAAAAGACCTGGGAAAGCAGCGAACCCGAAGTTAAAAGCCACAAGGAACTTGCGCGCCTGCTGCTACACGACAATAGCCCGCTGACCGCAGATAACGAGGTTAAATTGCTGATCAACGGCGAAAACAAATTTCCCGAAGTGATTGCCGCACTGGAAGCCGCTCAGCACCATATTCACATCGAGTATTATATTTTCGAAAATGACCATATTGGTAACCAGATCAAGGAGATCCTGATCAGAAAGGCAGCAGCAGGAGTGACGGTACGTTTTATTTATGACGACTTTGGCAGCCGGGATATCCGAAAAGGATTCGTAAACGAGCTGAAGACCGGCGGGGTGGAAGCATTTCCTTTTTATAAGATCTGGTTCATCGCCTTATCTAACCGTACTAATTACCGTAACCACCGCAAGATCATCGTCATCGACGGCTGTACCGGCTTTGTCGGCGGTATTAATATCAGCGATCGCTATATTAACCCTGCCAAACCTTACTGGCGCGACACGCATGTGATGATCAAAGGGCCAGGCGTTTATTATTTGCAGTACCTGTTCATTTGCGACTGGAACTTTTGCAGCGGGAAACGGCTGCCGGTCAATCCCGAATATTTTTGCTCTAAAAAAACAAAATCAAAGGCGATTGTACAGATCGCCGCCAGCGGCCCTGACTCGGATACGCCGGTCATTATGTACGCGTTGATGCAAACGATCAGCCTGGCCAAAGAGGAATTGCTGATCACATCTCCTTATTTTATTCCCGGTGAAACGATCCTAAATGCCATTTGCGCAGCTGCAATGAGCGGTGTGAAGATCAAATTGCTGGTTCCCCGGAAATCAGATTCCGCGCTGGTGAATGCAGCAGCAAGATCTTATTACAACGAGATACTACAAGCTGGAGTAGAAGTGTATTTGTACAAAAAGGGATTTGTACATGCAAAAACTGTTGTCTCTGACGGGCAGCTGGCCATAATTGGCACTGCAAATATGGACCACCGTAGTTTTGAGCTCAACTTCGAAGTCAACGCGATGATCTATGATACCACCCTGGCGCAACAATTAAAGCGCGCGTTTGAAGATGACCTGCAGCATGCCGTTAAAATTAACCCGCAAGCCTGGGCCAGGCGCACCTTATTTCGCCAGTTGCCTGAAAAACTCTGCCGATTGTTTTCACCGTTATTGTAATGCGTGGTAATATATTGGATGATGCCTTTTTGCTTTGGGTAAGAATAAAATGAGATTGTTTTAACCTGATTCAATCGGTTTTGTATAAATAAATCCTGATTAAAAGTTGAAGATTGCCAACTGTTTTGCAATTATTTATTATTCATAAAAAGTCTAATTATCAATGATATATAATTGAAACAATTTCTTTTTGCTAATGTAATCTGTGAAACTTACTGACAAAATTATATGGAACTTGAAAAGCATTATACTAATAGAAGCGGATGGCTGCGAGCGGCTGTTTTGGGAGCGAACGATGGCATACTTTCAACGACAAGTATAGCTATCGGCGTTGCAGCTGCCAGCAATACCAGAAGCCCTATCATCCTGGCGGCGCTGGCAGGATTAGTAGCAGGTGCGTTATCCATGGCGGCCGGTGAATATGTCTCTGTCAGCTCACAATCCGATATCGAAACCGCAGACCTGGAAAGAGAAAAAAAGGAACTCGAAACTATGCCGGAGATTGAGCTGAAGGAACTTGCCAAGGTTTATCAAAAACGCGGTTTGGACAGTAAACTCGCACTGCAGGTGGCTCAGCAACTTACCAAACACAATGCCCTGGAGGCGCATGCTAAAGACGAGTTGGGTATCAATGAATTCTCAAAACCCAAACCCCTGCAGGCTGCATTGGCGTCAGGGGCATCTTTTATTTCGGGAGGGTTGCTGCCTTTTTTGGTCTCCTTGTTTGCGCCGGTAGGACTAATGGTTTATCTGCTATATGGATCTGCAACGCTATTCCTTGCTTTGTCCGGTGGTGTTGCCGCGAAAGCCGGCGGATCCAATGTTCTAAAAGGAATAATAAGAATTTGCTTTTGGGGAACCGTAGCAATGGGAATCACTGCATTGGTTGGATATCTGTTCGGAGTCAAAACAGGATAAGGAATGATCGGATTTGTTCGATAGCTGGTGCTATTCATTTTTAAATCGATTAATTGCAGCCCATTTTTTAAATATTGGTTATTGCATCATCGAGTGAAAATACACCGTGAATCCTGCCGTTTCAGCCGCGGGATAGCTGATCGATGTAATCTTTTAGCAAATGCAGGTTTTGAAGGGCGGAACCGGCAGTATTGTTAAAATATGCAAAGACCTTTTTATCCTCTGCCAGCCATTCGTGGATGTAATTCGCGTATTCGTAAAGAAAGCTATCGCTGTAACTGCCCTTATAATTGCCAGAGGGGCCATGAAAACGCAGGTAAACCAGGTCGTCAGCAGTGAGCTCCAACGGGGCGGCGGATTTGGGCATATCCTGGATTACCATTGCAGCCCGGTAACTGTTCAATAGCTCAAATACACTATCCTTGTACCAGGACGGGTGACGGAACTCAACCGCTACCGGCCAATCAGTGCTATCCAGTATGCGCAAAAGTTCATGGAGCTGCGACTGTGCACCGGCGTGCAGGCTTGGTGGAAATTGTACCAATAAGCAGCCCCTATGTTCATTTGCTGCTGTCAGTACCTCCATAAAGCGATCTATGTCGATCGAATTAAATACCAGGTTCCTTTGATGGGTGATATGCTTCCAGAGTTTAAATGTAAACCGGAAATTTACCGGGACCTCAGAAACCCACCGGGCTACCGTTTTTGCCTGCGGTAGTTTGTAAAATGAACTGTTAATTTCAATGCTGTCTTCGTGTTGCGCGTAAAAGCCCAGCCGGGACAGGTGCTGGTGCTCCGGCGGGAAATCCCGTTTAGGCAAAGCAATTTGCAAGCCGCTGGTACCGCCATAAAATTGTCCGCTCATTGGTCTAAAATAATATACCAGTGCTGCTCGTCATCAAGTGCATAGGTTAGCCCGTCGCTCATTCCGTAAACCTCGCGGCCGTGCTTTTCGCTGAGATAGTTTTTCTCATCACGTATTACCGTGCCGTTGTTTTCCACTCTCAGGAAGAACAGCAGCGCACCAATGTTGGGCGCTACATCCTTTAACTGGCCTTGCTCTCCTTCCCTTACGAATGCCGAACTCATATCAGGCTTGTTTGAGCTTGGCTTCCATGCTTTGGGTGGTATGCGGAACAGCACGCAGCCTTTCAGCCGGAATTATTTTGCCCGTAGTGCGGCAGATCCCGTAGGTTTTGTTCCGGATCCGGTCAAGTGCCGATTCGAGCTGTTCAATGAATTTCTTCTGTCGTGCCGCCAGTTGATTTGTTTGTTCCTTTTCTAAAGTTGCTGAACCGTCTTCCAAAGTCTTACCGGCAATAGCCGCATCATCGCCGTTACTACCTGCCTGGCTTAAAGTTGAAGCCAGTTCGTAAAGTTCCGCGCGCGCTATCCGGATCTTTTCTTCGATCAATAACCTAAATTCCGCCAATTCCTGGTCGCTGTACTTTGTTTTCTGTTTATTTTCTTCCATGTTGCGTATCAACAAAAAAACAGGCGCCCGGTTTTAAGGAAAGCTTAATTGTTGGCAGCTATTATGATGGATGGTAATATAATGTGGTATTTCAAACATACAAAGCAGTAAAGTTAATGAGTGGGAGCCTTAATACTAACATAAAGCTATATGACCTATAGCTTTGCAATAAAAATTGGGAAAAGAAATTTCTAAGCCATATCTTTAAACAACGTTGATACCTGGTTGGGAGAAACAAATGACAGACTTCAGATTCATTCCTGTTACGCCACATCCTTTGCTACGCCCCTACATCGAGAAAATGTGTGTGTTCGAAAGCGGGGGCCGTCTTCCTGCCGCGGATAGAAAACTGATTGTCCCCAATGCAAATTTTAAATTAACACTTACTTATCGCAACGGCATTGTGGCCGGCATTTACGACAAGACCTTTATTCAAGCTGAAAACAAACTAAGTTTAACGGGCCTGATCGATTCGCCTGTCATCCTTGATTCGTATGAAGATGCACAGACGGGTACGATAATCATTGAATTCAACCCGCTCGGAGCGTATCGATTTTTCCATTTATCGTTCGCTGAGGTCAAAAATCAAATTATAGAGCTTGCCGAGCTGATCGGCAACTATGCAGAGGAACTTCAATCACAACTTGCTGAAACAAGCTCCGTGATGTTGAAATTGCAGATCCTGCAGAATTTTCTCATCAAGAGGTTGGAAAAAGCTACGCCCGATCTGATATACGATTATTGTATCAATCGGATATCTGCCTCCCGGGGTCTCATAAGCGTGGCACAACTTGAAAAGGAAACCGGCTACAGTTCGCGCTGGCTTCATATGAAATTTTTGGAACATATGGGTACCGGACCCAAAAACCTTTCTGAAATAGTCCGGTTCAAGCAATTTTACCAGGCATACGCTGCCGGTACTAACAATCAAAGCCTAAAGGAACACATTTACCATTATTACCACGATCAATCCCATTTTATCAGGGCATTTAAAAGGTTCACCGGATCCACCCCGACCGATCTTCAGAACAGCACGAACGAACTCGCTACCAAACACTATACGTTTTGACTTCCGATTTGTACAATACTTAATCCCACTGTCGCCCGACCTTTGTTTAGATATTAAATCAATCAAAATGGAAAAGAAAAATTTCACAAGCAGTATTTCTGCTGAAATCAGCGTAGGCGAGGCGATCAAAAAGATCAGCAATGTCCCCGGGTGGTGGGGGATAGCTTTTAGCGGTAGCTCCGAAAAACAAAATGATCAATTTATAGTAAAGATGGGCGGAGACTCTTTCTTTGACTTTACCGTAGCGGAATTAATTCCCGGTAAAAGAGTTGTTTGGTTAATTACCGATTGCAATATGCCCTGGTATTCGGACAAAAAGGAATGGGCTAACACCAAATTGATTTTTGATCTAACTGAAAATAATGGAGTAACAGATCTGAATTTTACACATGAAGGGCTTACGCCTGAAGTTGAGTGCTACAAAGACTGTGCTCCAGGTTGGACCCATTGGATCAAAACAAGTTTATTTTCCTATTTTACTACGGGGCAAGGCGTGTTTAGACAACCAACCAAATGAGAAAGAATAACCAAATGACACGTCAAATTTATACCGTTTTGATCGTGGTAATAAAATCCCCGAATGACGTTTTTAATGATATCAATAATGTTTCAGAATGGTGGCCCGAAGAATTTGAAGGAGAAAACACTAAGCTTAATGATGAATTTGTATTTAAATCCGGAGATACACATTATTCGAAAAACAGGGTAATTGAATATTTACCAAACAAAAAAGTAGCATGGCTTGTAACCGATAGCATACGTAAAACAGACAATTATAGCTGGACGGGCACGAAAATGATTTTTGAATTAACTTCGCAAGGCAGCAATACCATGGTCAAATTTACTTATGATGGTTTTATTTTCGCGAATGAATATGAGAGATTAGTTCAGATATGTGATATTACCATCAAAGAGATGCTCTTCAACTTTGTTACCTATGGCAAAGTGAAATAAGTTATTTTGGTAAATTAATAATGGAAAGGAAAAGTTACTCTTCAACCATCGTGGTTCAACAATCTCCAAAGGAAGTTTTTAACTGCATTAAAGATGTTTCAAAATGGTGGAATAAGGAATGTAAAGGAAGAAGTGAAAAATTGAACGATGAATTTATCATCAGTCATGGAGATGTTCATTATTCAAAACAAAAGTTGATTGAGATTATACCTAATAGAAGAATTGTATGGCAAATAACAGACAGTGAACTTGCGTGGTTGGAACGGGATAAGGCTGAATGGACCAATACAAAATTGGTTTTTGAGATTGCCCTGACGGCTGATAAAACGATAGTGCAGTTTACACACGAGGGGCTTGTACCTGCAAAGGAATGTTATGAAAGGGTAGCACGGAGCTGGGACATGGTTATTAGGGAATGGCTGTTTAGCTTTATCACCAGTGGTAAAGCAATATAATTTACCGTTTTGTAAGTATTGAATAATTTAAATCATTTATTAGTCTAAAATCGATACGATAGGTCAATTGGAAAAAAAATTGGCAGACATTTAGCCGGCAATAACCAAGCCACCTGTTCTTGAAAGAAAATGGGTGTTCTCTATGGTTTTAACAATATTTGCTGTGATTCGTCAATGTCGATTAAAATCGAAGTTTATTAAAAATAATTTACGAGGGTGAGCAAGGACATTTTTTGAATAAACCGGTTAATGCATTTTTGCCAAAATTCATGACTTTACATGGATTTATCATAACGCATAAAATGGTTATTTACAAACAGTTTACCTTCGACGCCGCGCATTTTTTACCTAAAGTACCAGAAGGACACAAGTGCAGGGCAATGCATGGTCATACCTATCACCTTACCGTATTTATTTCGGGGCCGGTTTTGGAAGAAGCGGGTTGGGTAATAGACTTTGGCGAGGTGAAGGCAATATGTAAGCCGGTGCTGGACAGGCTTGATCATTCGCTGCTCAACGATATTCCCGGATTAGAAAACCCGACAGCGGAAAACGTGGTACGCTGGCTATGGCTGCATTTTAAGCAGGCAATGCCCGGCCTTAAAAAAATAGAGTTGAAGGAAACACCGACCTCCGGCGTGATCTATGAAGGTGACTGACTATAAGCGAACATTTCGAATTTCTACGAAATACACTAAAAACCACATTTCGGAGGTAATGGCTATTGTCAACAAAAAGGATTTTATCGGAATTCAGTAGTAATCGCATTCAGGTAAGCTTCATGGTTCGATCGCTTAAATACAATATCACGGCATTGGTTAAATTGAACAAAGGCCTTCAATGCATCTACTATCTTTTCTATCATCGTTTCAGTTAGTTCTATAGTTTCAAAATGCAGGTAATGGACAATCAATACCTTCTGTTTTCTATCAGCCTTGGCATCCATCCTGGCAACGAATGTGTCGCCCACCAATACAGGCAGCGAAAAATAACCATATTTCCGTTTAGCCGCCGGTACAAAACACTCCACCTGGTAGTCGAAGTCGAAAAAGTCCCTTAACCGGTGCCGGAAGACGTTAAGGATATCAAACGGAGAAAGGATAAACGCCTCGCCCGACAATTCGATGTCCGTTTTTTGATCGGGCAGCATATAAAACGGCGAAGTTTTTACGCCGTCTACTACAGCCGTCAGCACTTCGCCCGCCGCTACCATTTTTTCAAGCTCCCTTTTTACTAAGTTACCCTTCACGTACCGGGCACGCCAACTTAATTCCTTGACTTGTGCAATGCCCAGCGCGCCCAACGTACGCCGGATCACGTAGCGGGCGAATTCCTCGGGCGTTGGCATCGCTACATCGATATCTCCCGGTACCAGGTTCATAGGAAGATCATACACTTTCTGGAATTTCTTGGTTCGGGTAATCATCAGTTTGCCGTCAAGGTATAAGCGTTCAAGCGCTATTTTGGCTGGCCGCCAATCCCACCAGCCTGTACTCGCCTCCTGCCGGTCATTTTCGAAATCACCAACCATCAGCGGACCTTCTCGTTCTATTCGGTCCAATACCTGTTTCATCAGTCGTTCTTCGGCGGGCACCAGCGGTTTTCTGTTGACGGAAAAGGCTTCCTTTATTGGCAGGGAAAAGCGGAAGTTGTGCATCGGAATATACCCCGCATCGGATGTAAAATATTCAAAAATACGACCATCCGCTATTAACTCATCCAACCAGTTTAGTTGATAATCCGGGATGCGCGCAGCCATAACATGGTGGTGCGCACGCTCAACCACGTAGTTAGTGTCTAACTGCACAAAACCCAGGTGATCGATTAACCGGTAAACCGCTTCGCAACCCGTTCCGAACTGTCCCCGGGTAGCGAGACCTGCCGCGTGCAGAATGATTTTACGGGCTTGAGGTTTAGATATTTTGAGTGGTACCATACGAGCAAAATAATAAATAATTTATTATTCCCGGACGAGTACTTTGTTTTAACGACTTAAAATTCTTGTGGTGCAGGTTCGATTGACACTGGACCAAACGTGAGATAAAAGCCATTAATGAAAGGCTTGTTCAGATCACGATCCCGCTTTCTTTTTGATCCTTAACAGTCCGTTAGCCGTAGTTGCATAAATAACTCCCTTTGAGTCTTGTACCAACTGAAAAATTTCATAACCGGGCGCAGTAGAATTGGCGTTGTGGTAGTTTTCCCAACCATCCTTTAAATCGAACCTTACAATACCTGATTGATCGGTACCTATCCATAAAACATGTTCAAACTTGTCGTATAACAGATTATTAACATGGTTTGACGGCATTCCGGAATTCTTATCGTTATAATGAAACCAGTTACCTTTGGTATTCATCACGGCAATGCCCTCTTTATCATCATCGGCAGCGATTTTATTGAAATCAACCAATGAGAAATAAAGGTTGCCCTTTTCATCCTCCACTGCCCCTGAAATGCACATGTTTTTTAACGGCGTATTTGTTTTATTAAACGCCGTTACAAAAAAGTCCTTATCAATCATGATGCTGCCCTTCGATGTGCCTATCCATAAGCGTTTGCGGATATCAACATAAGCGTACGAGATATCGTTTGAGGGTAGCTGTGGTATGTTTTTTTTATTTAATAATGCCACCTTATCGTTTCTAACTGCCACAAGGCCATCATTGGTGGTGAAAAGAAGCTTGCCGTTACTGCTGTTTAAAATATGGGTAACGCCTGCGTCCAGGAACTTTTTAAAGTCGTAGATCTGCCATTTATCATCAGTGCACTTATAGATCTTATTGTCAACATACACCCATTTGTTATTGTCCTTATCTGTGGTTATTCCTCCTATGGCTGTTTGCCCGGTAAATGGCGAATTATATTCATTAACAGGGCCGAAGTTTTCACCGTCGAACCGGGTTAGTCCTTTGGCGGTTGCATACCACAGCACATCAGATTTATCCACTGTGCAAGACAGGCTTATATTATCCGGAAGCGGGGAGTTATATTTGGTCCACACCGTGAAATCGTATGTTTTTAACGATGGATTAGCATAAACAGTTTTATTATAAACGATGGGATCGCCGGGCGGCTTTAATTGGGTCAGGTCTATTCTTTGGATCTGGGCCGACATTCTGCCATAGGCAATATGAAAAACCACGATCACACATGAAGTTACAATTTTGCCGTTCACCCGGGCCGGTTTCCATACAAAGCCATTCAGATACCTGATCAAATCGGCGGTCAGTGGGCTGTTGGTAACGTCGGTGTGGCTAAGCACACAGCCAAACCCGGTAGGATCAACCAAGACCTGGAAACTTAATGACCCATTGAAATCACCCAAATTGTATTTACGCTGGGTTTTTTCGGCGATATTATCCAGGATGATCTGGTCGCAGGTGGCTTTTGGGTCGCCGCAGTCCATGCAATAGTTTGCAGTATTGCACACATCTATTTTCTCGAGGAAAAGATTTTGAGCTGAAAGTCCTGCGGGTAAAAGAATAATAAGCAGGACGATGAGCGAAAGCTTAGAGATTTGGGGTTGAGTTACTACTGCTGACATTAAGTTTATAAATTAAAGAAAGCAAATTCAAAACACCAAATGATTGAAAGTTAAAATAAGTTAAATATAAAGCCATGCGTACAAGCTTATTTAATCAATAGCGAAGAAACGCTTTTATTGTGGAAAATTGTTAACTATTAGGGCAAAAGGCAAAAGATGAACAAGTTTTTTACAAACGAAGGAATAGCCAGGGATATAATAAAGAAAGCCGCCCTTAATTTAACTACTTTTGATTACGATTTAAACCTTATGAGAAACTTACACCTGTTTGCAGTTATCATCGTTGTTTTGTTGATTAGTGCTTGTAAAAAAAACGCGGATAACAAAAATTCTGTCAACGTTACCATAAGCGGAACAGTTTATCCCATCGTTACCATAGGCAAACAGCAATGGACCACTGTTAATTATTATGGCCCGGGCGGAAAAGACCTAACGCTTCCTCATCCAAACGACAACTACAAAAAATATTATACATTGGATGATGTGGAGAATTTGGCTCTTCCCCGGGGATGGCGGATTCCTACCAAAGATGATTTCAATAAATTGCTGAGCAACTACAGCCAACAACAAGATAGCCTCGGAAATTTCGTTGGTGACGTTAATGTCGCTGTTAAACTTATGTCTACAAGTGGTTGGTATCTGCCATACGATTCGTCCACCCAGGGTACAAATGAAAGTGGCTTCAATGGCTATCCTGCCGGTTATTACGTTGATCCTAGGGGTATCGATATTTACCCTGGCTATTATGCATGGTTTTTAACTTCTACTGCGTTACCTGCTAATATGGTTACTTTCCGCGCCAACTATTATACCTTTATTATATCGAATCTATTTGGCAATACATCCACTGATGACAAAACCAGGTGTTACAGCTGCTTGCCAAGCAGGACTTATAATGATGATGCTGCAAAATCGGTTCGGTTTGTAAGGGATCTTTAATTTTAGCGCATTGTACGCTAATTAGCTTAGTGTGCTTATTGAAAATTGCAGCTCGTGACCGCACTTGTTTTCCTGACTAAATGTTAGCAAGTTCTATATAAACTGGTTTCGGAGGTTAAATAAATATTGAGAAAAACTTTTTTATTTGAAATAATTAGTGTTATTTCAACACTTATTATAAACCAATTAAGTAAGGATAATTACCCTGCATCTTATTAGTTTACTCATAAAGAGGAATTTTGGAGAAGTATGGGCCGTGACCCTATTATGGACAATATTTAAATCGATGAAGCAATGTCTTGTATAACTATACGCAATATTTTTATTTTCATCTTAACGTTTAATTTTTGTGCAGCACTAAATGCGCAGGATAAAAGCGTTGCCCAAACCCCGCCAATGGGTTGGAACAGCTATAATTGTTTTGGTTCGGCGGTGCATGAGAATGAAGTAAGGGCCAATGCCGGTTACATGGCAAAAAATCTTAAGCAATACGGCTGGCAATATATTGTAGTTGATTTTTTATGGTCGTATGATAATCCACCGGGCAGCAATATTGGCAATCCTTTTCAAAAAAACCTTGAAGATGGCTCGTTTGTGCCATGGCTGGCGATGGATAAATGGGGGCGTTTAACGCCGCAGGTTAATAAATTTCCGTCAGCCTTTGGCGGAAGAGGGTTTAAGCCGCTTGCTGCATATGTGCATTCTCTTGGCCTCAAGTTCGGGATACACGTAATGCGTGGAATTCCCCGGCAGGCGGTTTGGGCAAAGTCGCCGGTATTGGGAACAAAAGGCATTACTGCCGATATGATAGCGGATACCAGTTCAAAATGCCCATGGATGAACCACATGTATGGCCTGGATATGGCAAAGCCCGGCGCACAGGAATACCTGAACTCCCTATTAAATCTGTATGCGCAATGGGGCGTTGATTTTATTAAGGTAGACGACCTTTCAAGGCCCTACAGCACTGCCGAAATTGAAGGTTATAAGAAGGCCATTGACCAATGCGGAAGACCAATAGTTTTCAGTACATCGCCGGGAGCTACGCCGGTTAATAAAGCTGACCACATAAAGAAGTACGCAAACATGTGGCGCATGGCCGATGATTTTTGGGACGAATGGAAGGCTGTTTTGCAGATGTTTGACTATGCTAAGGACTGGGAAGGTGCCGGTGGTCCCGGCCACTGGCCTGATTGCGATATGATCCAAATTGGTAAGCTCTCCAAACGGGGCCCGGTTGGCAAGGAACGTTATAGCCGGTTTACTAAAGATGAGGAATATACACACATGACGTTCTGGAGTATTTACCGCTCGCCCTTAATGCTTGGCGGCAATTTACCCGAAAATCGTGAACAGGAATTAATGCTGTTTACCAATAGCGAAGTGCTTGCCGTTAATCAGCATGGAACCAACCCGCGTCAACTTTACAAAACTGCAAATGCAATGGCGTGGTACTCACATGTGGCTGGTAGTAAAGATCTGTACGTGGCTCTTTTTAATCTTGGTGATGCGCAGCAAAATGTGAGTGTTGATTTTTCAGCCCTCGGATTAAAGGGAAAAATAGCAGTGCGTGATCTTTGGGCGAAGCAGGATTTGGGGGTATTTGATCAGCAATATCAACAAAAAATTAATACACATGGCGCGGCCCTGTTAAGAGTGTCGGAAAAAGCGAGATAATAAGATGAAAAAGTATTTTTTAGCAATTTGTATTGCGGGCACCAGCCTTTTGGCCCATGCCCAGCAAAATAAACAATCGGGTACTTATGTTATTGATCTCAATAAGGTAAAAGCTCATATTCAGCCCACGATGTACGGGATATTTTTCGAGGACATCAATATGGCAGCCGACGGTGGCTTATATGCGGAATTGGTTAAGAACCGGTCGTTTGAGTTCGGCACAAGCCTTATGGGGTGGACAGAAATTAAAAAGGACAATGGTGGCGGCGAAGTTCAGGTAATAAACAGGGCCGCGGAACGACCTGAAAACCCACATTTTATTACGTTAAGTGTTAAGTCGGATAATGGGTATTATGGCCTGTCGAACGAGGGATTTAGGGGGATAGGAGTTAAGAACGGTGAAAATTATAACTTTTCGGTACTGGCAAGGCAACATGGCGGCAGCAAAGTGAAACTGTATGTTGAACTGGTAGATGAGAAGGGAGAGGTTTTAGGTAAAGCAACACTAACCCCTGATGCTCTCAATTGGAAAAAATGCCAGGTTAGCCTTCAATCCCATGGTTCGGCCTATAAGGCGCGCTTAAATGTATGGGCCCAATATGCCGGGTCGATAGACCTGGATATGGTTTCGCTTTTTCCGGAACATACCTGGAAAAACAGGGCAAATGGCTTGCGTGCCGATATGGTACAAAAGCTGGCCGATATGAAGCCTGGTTTTATACGCTTCCCCGGCGGCTGCATCGTAGAAGGGCGCGATTTGTTGAACCGTTACCAATGGAAGAAAACTATTGGCGATATTGACAAGCGCGAATTGATTATAAATCGTTGGAACACCGAGTTTAAAAGTCGGTCGACCCCCGATTATTACCAGAGTTTCGGACTTGGCTTCCTGGAGTATTTTCAATTGGCCGAAGACATTGGCGCTACGCCTTTGCCTATATTAAATTGCGGCATGGCCTGCCAGTTTAACACGGCGCAAACCGTGCCATTGGATCAGCTGGATCCTTATGTACAGGACGCGCTCGACCTTATAGAATTTGCCAATGGCTCAATAAATACTACCTGGGGTAAATTGCGCGCCAGCCTGGGCCATCCCGCGCCATTTAACCTGAAAATGATGGGGGTTGGTAACGAACAATGGGGGGATGAATACATACCCCGCTGGAAGATTTTTGTAAAAGCCATAAAAGATAAATACCCCTATATGAAATTGGTATCAAGCGTGGGCCCGGACCCGGATGGACCGAAGTTTGATTTTTTGAATAGTACATTCAGGGGATTGCATGCCGATATACTTGATGAACACTATTATCGTTCACCACAGTGGTTTTTAGATAACGCAAAGCGTTACGATAATTACGACAGAAAAGGCCCCAAAATATTTGCCGGTGAATATGCAGCTCATAACACGGCAGCTGCCAGCCCCGACAGGAATAGCTGGCAATGTGCAATGGCAGAAGCGGCTTTTATGACCGGCCTGGAGCGTAATGCCGATGTTGTAAGCATGGCATCGTACGCGCCGCTATTTGCACATGTGGATGGCTGGCAATGGACACCCGACCTGATCTGGTTTAACAACCTTGGGTCATACGGTACCCCCAGTTACTATGTGCAAAAACTATACTCATTAAATAAGGGAACCGACGTTGTGCCCCTAAGCTTAACCAATGCAACGGTAGCGGGGCAGAATGGCGCTTATGCAACTGCGGTGATTGATAAAAGATCAAATGAGCTGATCATTAAGTTTGTAAACACGTTGGGTGAGGGGCGTAAGATAAGTTTTACTGTGAACGGCAGTAAGCATCTAAAATCTACAGTAATGGTTACAACATTGCAAAACGATAATCTGGACGCGGTTAATTCATTTGAAAAACCTGCAGCTATTTCCCCTAAGGAGCAAACACTTAAAGCAATGGGTAATAAGATAAATATCGAGGTAAAACGTTATTCACTTAATATTATTAAAGTTAAGCTAATCTAATAACTGAGGGCCGATGAAAAGGATAGTTGCGAAGGGTTTTCTCCCTTTGTTTTTCCTGGCCGCGATCAATCGTTGCATAGTAGGTATAATCCGGGTACTAATAGCCAATTTTCAGCAATTTTAATTGCCGGGCAACCTTAATTTTATGTTTTATAAATATCCGCTCAATTAACAATGTTCTTAAAATGAAAAGCCATCTTTTTTTCCTGTTTTGTGGTATAGTGTTACTGAATAATCAAAAAGCATCTGCACAATCGTATGTTCCGGAGCTGAATGATAACAGGATCGCCATTAAGCCTAAAGTTGCGATAAAAGCATATTCATTTGATTTAAAGGACGTGCGTTTGTTAGATGGCCCTTTTAAAAAAGCGATGGCAAAGGATTCGGCCTATCTTTTATCAATTGAGCCAGACCGTCTATTATCAGGCTTTCGGTCCCATTCAGGGTTAAAGCCAAAAGGTGCCTTATACGAGGGATGGGAATCTTCCGGGTTGGCAGGGCATACCCTGGGGCATTATTTGTCAGCAATTTCAATGGAATATGCGTCTTCCCGCAGCCCTGAGTTTTTGAAAAGGGTGAATTACATTGTAGATGAATTAAGTACTTGCCAAACAGCCCGTAAAACCGGTTACATTGGGGCAATACCAAAAGAAGATACCATTTGGACAGAAGTGAAAAATGGGATCATTCGCTCAGGAGGTTTTGATTTGAACGGGGGATGGTCCCCATGGTATACGGTACATAAAATTATGGCCGGATTGCTGGATGCTTATTTATATAGTGGTAACAAAAAGGCGCTCAAGGTTTGCGAAGGTATGGGCGATTGGACAGGCGAAACGATTAAAAATCTGAACGATGATCAATTGCAGAAAATGCTGCTTTGCGAATACGGCGGGATGGCCGAAACAATGGCAAACTTATATGCAATAACGGGGAACGAGTCCTATTTGCGTACTTCTCTTAAGTTTTATGATAAACGGATCCTGGATCCTATCGCCCGTGGTGAGGATATTTTAGCAGGAAAACATTCGAATACTCAAATTCCTAAAATAATTGCCAGTGCAAGAAGATATGAACTAACCGGCGATTTAAATGACAAGAACATCTCCGTAAATTTTTGGAATATCATTACAAAGGATCATTCCTATGCAACGGGGGGAAACAGCAATTATGAGTATTTGAGTGAGCCCGGCAAGTTAAACGACAGACTTACGGAAAATACCACCGAAACCTGCAACACCTATAATATGTTGAAGCTAACAAGGCACTTGTTTTCAGTAAGTCCATCAGCATCACTTATGGACTTTTATGAAAAGGCGTTATACAATCATATTCTTGCCTCGCAAAATCACGAGGACGGAATGATGTGCTATTTCGTGCCGTTGCGGATGGGTGGTAAAAAGGAATACAGCACACCATTTACAACTTTTACCTGCTGTGTTGGGTCGGGGATGGAAAATCATGTAAAGTACAATGAAAGCATTTATTTCCGCGGAGCTGATGGTAGCTTGTATGTGAATCTCCTTATTCCATCAACATTAAATTGGACAGAAAAAGGCGCTAAAATAACGCTGGCAAATAAACTCCCTGCGGAAGACGCAACGCTCCTTACCGTTACCTTAGCAAAGCCCGGCATTTTTACCATACGGCTACGCAAGCCAAAATGGGCCGAAAACTGTTCAGTGAAAATTAATGGTAAAATAGAACAGGTAATCGTTGACCAGGACGGCTATTTCTCAATTAATCGCAAATGGGCGAACAACGACCGGATAACATATACCACACCTGAGAATATTTATACCGAAGGCCTGCCCGACAATACGAACCGCAAAGCCATATTTTATGGCCCGGTATTGCTGGCCGGTGTATTAGGTAAAACCGAGCCTGATCCTTTAAAGGGGATCCCGGTTTTTGTTACCAGTGAAAGGGATCCAAATAAATGGCTGCAAATGGTTTACAAGAACGATCTGGAATTTAACAGCATCAATATTTCGCAGCCAACGGAAGTTAAGCTCATCCCATTCAACGAAACCCGGGATGAATATTATTCCGTTTACTGGGATGTTTTTACACCGGAAGCGTGGTCCGTGCAGAAAATTAAGTATGAAGAGGAAAAAAGGCGGGAAAAGGAAATTGAAGATCATACCACCGACATTATTCGTTTAGGAGAAATGCAGCCCGAGCGGGACCATAACCTTAAAGGCGAGAATGAAACTACCGGTGAGGATCACCAAAAGAAGTGGCGGGCTACAGAAAACGGGGGATACCTGAGTTTTGATATGAATGTTTCTTCATCCGGGCACAACACGCTTATTGATACTTATTGGGGAACAGATAACAGGGGCAGGATGTTCGACATTTATGTCGACAGTATAAAATTGACTACCGAAAATTTGGATAAGTATAAGGAAAGTAAGTTTTATAATATTTCGTACGAAATTCCAATAGAACTAACCAAAGGCAAATCGAAGGTAACCATTAAATTTGTTCCAAAACCTCAAAACAGCGTTGGTCCGATTTATGGCAGCCGGATGGTAAAGGACTGATTAGCCTCTGGATTCCTTAAAAATGTAAACTCAAATTAGGATTAATTAGTAATTTTAATTAACTCAAAAAATTAACAAGCTTATAATCAGTATGTTTCATAGTGTTCCGGGTGTTCCATGTGCAAAAATGGAACGCTTTTCCGGCGTTGCTATGTCGAAATCGCGTTATTTAATGAATTGATTTGCCCCTCACTTTAACACCTTAACCAGCATATCGGCGATTACCTGGTTGCCCTTGTCAGATGGGTGGAGGCCATCAAACGTATAATTTATGGCCTCAGGCGGGTAAGGATATTCATCAGCATCCGGGTTAAATGGTACCCCCTCAAAGCCGGGATATTTATAGTTCTTATACCTGCCGGTTGCCGGATCTTTGAGGTGTTTAAATTTCACCATATTCTTCAGCTTCATCCCGCTTTTGTAGTAAAGATCAACCACGCTGTAATGCTCATATGCGCCAATTTGCTTTACCGCATCGGCAAACTGCGACAGCATCTGCCCGTTTTTTGCTTTGTATGAACCAAATGCATTGTTATGGTTGTCGGCTACATAAACAAAGTCCTGCCGCCGCATCGGGGTGATCAGGATCACCTTAGCATCCGGGTTAAGCGCTTTGATTTTATCTACGATGATGCGGTAGGCGCCGAACACGGTATTTAGTCCAGCGTTGTGCCGGTAATCCTCAAATGCGCCTAAAGGCAGGCCTTGCCACCAATCATTAGTGCCAAGAAACACCGAGTAAATATCAGATTTTTGCAGCCCAAGCTTTTCAATTTCCCTTGCAATCCCCACTGCCGACCAGCCGTTATGCCCCTGGTTAACGTAATGGATATTTGGTAGCTTTTCGGTCACCCTGGTCATATAGCCTTTTGTTACCCGGTTACCGGTTTCATCCAAATGATCGTTAAGATAGGTGATGGAGTCGCCGATGGCGGTCCAGCTTTTTTCGTTTGGCGCGAACGAGGTCAGGCCCAAAACGGCAATAAGCATTATTATTTTTAGTCTCATTTTATAAGCCGGGATAACAATTAGTTTTACAAAAAGCAAAGATTCAAAACTTCCGGTGAAGTATCAACGCGTTAGGTGACGGATAGGGATGGTTTTGTAAATACTTCAATTTATACTTGCCATTGTAATTATAACCCTTGTTAGGCAACGGGATTTTCCCTGTAAGCCCTTAACGCCCTTTATACATAAATACATGCTCCAGGCAAAACCGATCTATTTCTGCATTCTTTTTCTGTTTGTTTTAACTGCGATTTCAAAAGCCCAAACCGGCGATCCGGGCCTTAGGGCATTGGAAACGAAATTCGTGCAGATCCCGGATTCGATACAAACAAGCGTTTATTGGTATTGGATCTCAGATAATATTTCGAAGGGGGGTGTTGTAAAGGACCTGGAAGCCATGAAGAAGGTAGGGATAAACAGGGCCTTTATCGGGAACATAGGGCTGGACGATGTTCCGTACGGAAAAGTGAAAATGTTCTCTGACGAGTGGTGGGATGTGTTACACACCGCGCTTAAAACCGCTACCCGCTTGAATATCCAGATTGGTTTATTTAACGGACCGGGCTGGAGCCAGTCCGGTGGTCCATGGATCAAGCCGGAGCAATCCATGCGGTACCTCAATTCATCGCAGGTGATGGTGAAGGGGCCGTTGTTATTCAATAAAAAACTCGATCAGCCGCAAAAGCAATTCCAGGATGTAAAGGTTTTGGCCTACCCGGTGGATAAAGATTTTAATGGGGATATCAGCAGCTTGAAGCCATCATTGACTTCCGTGCCAGTTATGGACTCCCTTGGCAATTTAATGGATAAAAACGAATCGACAGCTATCCATCTAACAAGGGGGCAGCAATATACATTTGACATAAATACCAAATTACTCTATACCGTTCGCAGCGTAGTAATCACACCGGTTAAATACCAGGTCACCTTAGAGGGCGACATCCAGGCGAAGATAAATGGTGTATACACTACTCTGAAACATTTTTCTATTGATCGCTCTAACGCCGCGTTGAATGTAGGCTTTATACCATTTGGCCCGGCGGCTTTTACCATTCCGGCAACTACGTCTGATAGCTTCAGAATAGTATTTACCAGCGTGTCCGGAAACAGTGACATTGCAGAGATCAAGCTATCTGCTACCCCGGTAGTTGAAAATTATATCGAGAAAACCCTTGCCAAAATGTGGCCAACCCCGCATCCGTTTTGGAAGGACTATCAATGGCAGCCGCAGGTTGCAGAAAAATCTGATTATACTATCGACCCGGCGAAGGTGATCGATATTTCAAAATACATGGCTGCCGACGGCACGTTGAACTGGAATGTGCCTGCCGGTAACTGGGTGATTGAAAGAACGGGCATGTCGCCCACCAATGTTCATAATTCACCCGCGCCGCCTGCCGGAACCGGTTTGGAGGTAGATAAAATGAGCACGGCCCATGTTGAAGAACACTTTAATGCATTTTTAGGCGAGATCATGAAGCGCATTCCCGCCGAGGATCGTAAAACCTGGAAGGTAGCCGTAGAGGACAGTTACGAAACAGGGAGCCAGAACTGGACAGACAACCTGGTGGCAGAATTTAAACAAGCCTATAATTATGACCCTACACCTTACATCCCGGTTTTACAGGGGAAAGTGGTAGGAAGTGAAGATGTTTCTGATCGTTTTTTATGGGATTTGAGGCGGTTGATAGCTGATGATGTTTCCTATAAATATGTTGGTGGCCTACGTGATATCAGCCATAAATACGGCTTAACTACCTGGCTGGAAAATTACGGACACTGGGGTTATCCTGGAGAATTTTTACAATATGGCGGGCAATCGGATGAGATTGGCGGTGAGTTTTGGAGTGAGGGCGATTTGGGCGATATAGAGAACCGGGCAGCATCGTCATCAGCACATATATATGGAAAAACCAAGGTGTCGGCAGAATCATTTACTGCGGCTGGCCGTCCCTTTTTCAGGTACCCTGCCATGTTTAAAAAACGCGGCGACCGCTTTTTTACCGAAGGGATAAATAATACCCTGTTGCATGTTTACATAGAACAACCAAATGACGATAAGCTACCCGGCCAGGACGCGTGGTTTGGTGTTGAGTTTAACAGGTTAAATACCTGGTTTTTTGATATGGATATCTTCCTGAAATATATCAAGCGTTGTAACATGATGCTGCAACAGGGCAGGTATGTTGCAGATGCAGCTTATTTTATCGGCGAGGACGCGCCAAAAATGACCGGAATTACCGATCCGCCACTGCCGCAGGGTTACTCGTACGATTACATCAATGGCGAGGTTCTTAAAAGCCGGATCACGGTGAAGGATGGTAAATTAACCTTGCCGAACGGGATAACCTATAGCATTTTGGTGTTACCAAAACTGGAAACCATTCGCCCGGAATTGTTGTCAAAAATAAAGGACCTGGTTCAACAGGGCGCGGTTGTTTTGGGGCCGAAGCCAAGCAGATCGCCGAGCTTGCAGGGGTATCCTGCATCAGACAAGCAGGTTCAAACTATTGCCGATGAACTGTGGGGTAAAATTGATGGAACAAACTTTAAGGTTAACCATTTTGGAAAGGGAATGGTGATCAACGGGATGGACATGCAGGAAGCTATGGACCTGATCAAGGAGATCCCTGACGTAAAAATAACCGGCAGCGATTCGATATTATACATTCACAGGCACCTGGCAGAGGGATCTGTTTACTTTATATCCAACCAAAAAAATACTACCGTTAATGTTACCACCTCATTCCGGTTGACCGGAAAAAAACCGGAGCTATGGAATGCCATTGATGGCTCGGTTCGCGATCTGCCATTGTTTACGCAAACAGCAACTACAACAATGGTTCCTTTAACGCTGGCGCCGTTTGAAAGTGCATTTATAATTTTTGCGGAAAACGGTGTGAAGGGCGATACCACAAAAACGAATTTCCCGGTTGCTCAAAAAACTATAGAGATCACACAACCCTGGACGGTAAGTTTTGACAGTAAGATGCGCGGGCCTGCAAAACCTGTGGCGTTTGCAACATTAACCGATTGGTCCTTAAACTCAAATGACAGCATCAAATATTACTCAGGTACTGCGGTTTACCACAACACTTTTAAGCCTGGTAAAATTGTGAAAGGCGCAAATTACGTGATTGATCTGGGCGTTGCCAGGGCTATTGCTAAGGTTACCGTTAACGGAATTGAGGTTGGCGGCGCATGGACCCCACCATACAAGGTTGATATCACCAAGGCGCTTAAACCGGGTGTAAATACGCTTGAAATAAAGGTGGTTAATACCTGGGTTAACCGTTTGGTTGGCGATAGCCTGTTGCCGGCAGCCGAAAGAAAAACATCAGCCGCCGTTCTTCCTAACCCGAGGGATGGGCTAGAGTCTTCGGGCTTATTAGGTCCCGTAAAAATTGAAGAAATAGAGTATTAATTTAAGTTGGTTTATGTGGGTTGCACTCTGGTAGGTGCAGCCCTTTTTTATGGATTTTTGCCTGCTACCAAGGTGTCGGCCTCCTGGTAGGTAGCGTGGTTTTGCTCATTTAAGTTTGCTGTTTTACCCTTTGTTTTGTTGATGGCCGATGTTGCGCCAACATTGTAAAAATTTATGTAGGCATCCAATCCATAAACACCATGGATGAAGTTTGATACATTAACGGGGTTAACAGGGTTTGAATGAAGCTGCTTAAGCAAATTAAAGCTGTTGGTCCATCCTTTGGCAACATCCGCCAGATCAAGATACCATGTCGTTTCGTTTTTTATGGTGTAATGTTCATCAAATTCTGCAATTTCAAACGATGGGTTATTGGTATAACATGAACTTACCGACGGAATAACCCGCACGCACGAAACAGGCTTCAGCGCTGAATTACAGATCACCCTGAAATCATTGCGATGGCTATGGGCAGCTATGTTAAATTTTATTTTGGCTGAATTGGCTGCCATCATATTTACAAATCGTTTGGTGTAAACTGTATCCCACAAAAAGATATCGCCGGCATAACTGCTGGTTTTATTGCCCTCTACCTGGTATGGGTCCTTGCCCGGCGGAATGTGATAAAGGATCCATGCCTTTTCATTAGGGCGCTGTTTTAGCAATTTGGCATTTAGCCAGTTGAGTGCGGTATCACCTTCAGCATAAGTCTTTCCCTTATAAGCATCATTGCTGTTTGAACGATGACCCCCATCACTTACCAAAGCGCTGTTAAAAACATCAAACTTTAAACCCGGGAAGCCTTTTGCTTCAATTGTATAACACCCCTGGTTCTTTTTAAGCGATGCAATAAAACCTGGGATGGCATCCAATCCCCAGGCAGTGCCAAAATCGGTTAAAAAGGCGTCGCTTTGTTTGTCATAATCAAAGTTGTAGGTGTCATTATTGCCCAATGCAGGGACAATTGTGGTATTTTTAAAATGATCCTTGAAAAGTTTTGCTATAAAGAAGATGGTTTGTTGTTTGAAAAACTGCTCACTTCCATCACTTTTAACCTGCGCCGGTTCATAGCTGCTGTGCGATAAAAAATCGCCGGTTATTACGATAAAGGCAGCCGGGTTATTTTTATCGAAGTGTTTTTCCATGTTTTGTATGGCCAGTATCAATAAACCATAATTTGAGTCTTTTCCGCGTAAATTACTGTCGACTACACAGCTGAATTTTGAGTTTTTAAAAATGTCTTCCCATTGTTTATAGGTGGTTTTCTTTAAGGTGTCTATTAAACTTACATCGTACAGAGGATTAAAATGTACGTCGGATACGATGATGCATTTGCCTGCCTTGCCGGTTTGAGCCTCACAAATAGCCGGAACACTTAATGCCAGGATTACCAACAGGTAAACTATTGAGCTGAAAATGGTTCTTTTATTGATCGCCATAAAACATTGTTAGAGGTTACAAGGAAAATATGTTCATGCGCACCGGCATAAATTGAGCAAAGTAGTAAATGTAAATCAAATATAAGCTGCTGTAAACATACGTCATCCACAATAAAACCGTAGTTGAAATTCTCACAATTTTTGTTTACTTTTTCAGTTAAAATTCCTGATAAAAAAGGATTTAAACATAATAGATTTGTTTGCGTTAATAAATGCAGGTTAACGGCAGCTAAAAAGATTGAAAATAAGGGATGAGCAAAGTATTTACGATAACACAGGGTCTTGAAAATATGGGTGCGCTTCGCACCGGGGGACAAGGTTCTGTATATAAGGGCAGGCGGATAGGACCGATAATAACTGCGGTGAAATTGTTGCCGACACCTATCCACAGCGAGAGTGCCGACGATAAAAATTACCGTAATTTTTTAAACGAGGTTGAGAAACTAAAAAAGGTAAACGAGATCCCTAATCCAAACGTAGTTAAGATCCTTAACTCGGGGATAACCGAAAGCGGATCGTTCCCGTTTATCGAGATGGAATTTATTGAGGGGCCAGACCTGGAGGACCTGCTTAAACCACCGCACGAAAAGATCTTTACCATAAAGGAAACCATAAAGCTGGCCGATCAACTAGCCTGTGCGCTTTCACATTGCCATAAGGTTGGGGTAAAGCACGGCGACATTAAAAGCAATAACGTAAAGTTCAATAACAGCTCGGGCAATTATGTGCTGCTCGATTTTGGTTTGTCGGTAATGTCTGACGAGCAGCGGAGAAGCAGCATGCGCCATGCGGGGGCCATAGAGTTTATGGCGCCAGAGCAGAATGAGGGCAAAATGTTATTCCAAACTGATATTTACAGTTTTGGGGTGATCTTGTATGAATTGCTTGCCGGGCAAGTGCCGTTCCCGCTAAAGGATAATGGTGAAACTGCGCGCAATGCCGTAATGCTCTCGCACATGGAATCGGATGTCCCTGACCTGTTGGAACTGCGCAGACAACATTTGCCTAAGGAGTGGTCCGAACGCGAAATGCAGGTGCCGGGTTGGTTATTGGAAATGATTGCTACCTGCCTTGAAAAGGCGCCTGAAAACAGGTATGCCAATGGCACCGAACTGCATGATGTGATAGCCGATAGCAGCGTAAAGGAAGTTAGGGTTGAGGTAATAAAGGAAGTGCCGGCAGCTGTGCCGCCTGCGCCTATAATGGTGCAAAAGTCAAACTTGCAAAATCAACCGGGTACTATGCGGATCTCAACCTATGCGTTTGCGGGGTTAATGATCCTGTTGGCGGGTTTTATGGCGTATTCGGCCTATTCACTTTTTCGCCCTGCACAAACAATTATTAAACCCGTTACGCTAACAGCGGATACCGCCCGGATAGCCGACAGCTTCAGGAAGGCGGAAGAAGCGCGGATAATAGCTTATAGAAACAAAAAGCATGCAACTGATTCAACAACACAGAGTACAATAGGCGATATAATGAGGGAGCAAAAGGCAAAAGCAGATAGTGCAAAAAACGATTCAACCACCAACCAGTAATTAAATAAATGGAACAAAAAGCTTCTATCTGGCAGCGTATGGGCATCCAGGACTGGTTTTTAACCAGCCCGAACAATACAAAGGCAAAAAAACAACCCGGACTTACCCCTGATGATGTATACAACTACGTGGTTGCAAAATTCAGCGACTCGGTACGTGAGCTTTCATTTGGCGACCGGATTGTGTTTTACCACGAGTACCTTATCAGCTTTAATGTTGAGGACTATAAGGAGTTTATGAACAATAAACAAGGACTCTTTGGCCTGATTGTGAACGAAACGGTAAAGAAATTTTACGATCTGCTGGGCCAGTATAGGGCGGCAGGTAAAACCGTTGTGCCATCCAGCTCTAAATGGGTATTCCGGTTGGTATCGCACCCCGACTATGAACGAGGCGACATCGGCTTTATCGGTAAGCTGCTACCCGGAAGCAATAAAAAAGAGGAAAATCTGAGGGTTACTTTTATTCCCCGTCAAACCGGCATTGCGCAAACGTTTGATTTGAGCGAGGAGGTAATGAAATCGTTCAATTACTATAGTGAGGGATACTATGAACTGCCTTACGTAGTTGATTTGGAATATGACGATAAGGGTGAAGTAAAATCAGGCAAAAAGCACCATGCACGCTTTGAAACCATTCTGCCCGAAAAACAATTTGCCGGTAAAAAGGTGGAATATTTTATGAAGGATGACGAGATTATTGTCTCGGGCGATGAGGAAACAAGGGAAGATTCGAACATATTTAAGATCCCGACAGAATGGGTGAATACACCGCACCTGCGCATCAGGTATAATAAAAGCGACGGTAAATTTTATTTGGCGTCGTTTGGTGAGTTGACCATTTTGAATGAGCAGGATGTGGCGCGGAGTGATATCAATTCGCCGGCATGGGTTGAGTTGCCAGTTAACTCAAAAATGCTGTTGAACGGAATCGTAGGCGTTAATTTATTTAAATCGTAAAGCTATGTCGCAGATCTTGTCGGTTGCGCTATTGGTAATTTGTACATGCTTATTAGCGGCGCATTTCATCGAAATTAAAAAATCCCGGAAACAAAATGACTGATCAATATTTTGGCATAACAGATACCGGCAAACAGCGGGAAAACAACGAGGATGCCTTTATTGCAAGGCAAGGCGCGGGCGACCGCTTTATAATTGCCTGCGTAATTGATGGTGTAGGAGGCTATGCAGGCGGCGAGATTGCTGCCCGGATAGCACGCGATGCGATTATTAAACGACTGGAAAAACCGTCGGGCGAGATAATTGCCATGCTGATTGACTGTTTTGAGGAAGCCAACGAACGCATTATAGAGGAAAAGCAACGCAACAAGGAGTATGCGCAGATGAGCTGCGTATCAACCCTGGCCATTGCTGATATTACCAATAACCAGTTTTACTATGCTCATGTTGGTGATACCCGGCTGTATTTATTGCGCGATAAATCGCTGGTAAAGATCTCGCACGATCAATCATTTGTGGGCTTTTTAGAGGATTCGGGAAGACTGACCGAGGATGAGGCCATGAATCACCCTAAACGGAATGAGATCAACAAAGCGCTTGGTTTTGAGGCGCATTTAAGTAAGAATACCGATTATATTGAAACCGGGCAGTCGCCTTTCCTTTCAGGCGACGTGCTGTTGCTTTGCAGCGATGGGCTGACCGATATGGTAAGCAGTGTGGCGATAACAACCATTCTTACCAACGATGGATCGTTAAAGGAAAAAGGTAAACAGCTGATAGATGCTGCCAACAAAAATGGTGGCAGGGATAATATTACCGCGGTTCTGGTGCACAATAACAAAGTACCTCAGCAGCATACGGCTACAAGTGTTAAACGGGAAAATGTACAGGTTAGCCCTGCAAGCAGGGGTACAGAACAGCTTGCTAAAGACGCGGAGCCTGACCCTGCGCCAAAAAGTAGAACCGGGCTTATTGTTGTGCTTGTAATTTTAATGCTGGTATTTTTGGCAAGTAGTGTTTACCTGTATTTTAAAGATCAAACTAATAATACTAATACGTCTATACAGCCGACGGTGGCAGTAAAAAAAACGGTTAGTCCGTTGCAAATTAAATTGCAGAAGGAGATAGATAATGTTAAGGGAAAGGTGTTGATCCTTTCGGATACCGGCTACAAATCGCCTGTCATTATCAGCGAAGCTATCCAAATAAATAAAGACACATTGCTGATAAAATCCAAGGGACACATTGTATTTCAAAGCGATTCCGGCTACGCTGGTCCCGCGTTTCAAATCTCTGCCAAAGCAAAAAGTATTACGCTGGATAGCCTTTCATTTCAGAATTTCAATACCGCGATCTCACTGGTTAATAACTCGCTGGAATTAAAGAATGTGCAATTTGTGAATTGTAAACAAAGCGTTCAAAGTGACGTCGTTTTGGCTGATAAAAAATACATCAGCGGTAAATATTCCCCTGTGATATTCAAAGCGGATTCCTTACCCCAAAAACACAAATAAGGATGGGATCGAGAAAAAAGGAACGCATTTTTCTTTTACTTACCACTATTTTGCTCGGCCTGCTTTTTGGCCGTCTTTATGTTGTGCTGCAACAAAACTTTAAAGATGTTGACCGCCGGCTTAAGGATGGCACCATGGTGAACCTGAATGCACCGAATCCCGCCCGGAATTTAAAGAACCTGCTTATAAAGGGTTATTATTTTGAGGATCAAAAGGATATCGACCTTATTGAACAAACGGTTGCCACGAAAACAACCGTAGGCAGTAAGTTTGATAATATCGGCGAGATCAACAAGCTGAAATATAATATCAACGCCGATGATGCCTTCGCCGAGGGCGGTAAATCATTTAAAGACCGTGTAACCGTTTCGCGGACATTGCTGGGCTATACCGGGGATGATTCTGTCCGCTTTACGCAGGAGAGGACAAGTCCGCAGGATTTGCCTGCCGTTACGGATGTTGGCCTACAAGGCAACAGCATTTCGGGGGAGATCTTGAATAAAACTGTGCCCGTTGCAGGCGTGCTTGTACGCTTGCAAATGATAGTGCCGCAGGACAGTATTTTTAATGACGAGGAAAACGACAAGGTAAAATCAAATATTCAAACAGGTAAGGGCTTTAAGCTGGTTTATGTTGCCGACGAAAAAGGTACGCCTCACCTGCAATCAATAACTGCCTACGCGCGTACTAATGCACAAGGCGAGTTCAGCTTTAAAAATTTGCCTGCCAACCGTTCTTTTGCGGTTTTGCCATTGCAGCCGGGTTTCCAGTTTGGTACATCACAAGGGACGGAGAATTTGGACAACGATGAATCTTTTACCTTTCACCAGTCGCCGCATACCATCAGGCTCATCAGCTCAAAGGATTTCAGCATCCTGAAAAAAGAAAAAGCGCTCATCATTCGCACGCCGAATGAATTTAACCAATGGTACTGGATTATCGCCGGATCGTTCTTCGTTTGCTTTTTTATTATTCATATTATTTTAAGCGCAAAATTCCCAACTGCCGACCAGGTGATTTTGCCGTTAATTATGCTGCTTACCGGCATCTCATTCATTACATTACTGAACCTGCAAGATCCCTTGCGTGACCGCTTTTTCGCAAAGGACTCGTTGGTTTATTTGGGGATGGGATTTGTCGTGATCATCATCATGCTCTTTTTGAATCTGCGCCGTTTTACATCCGATTCGCGGATTTACAGGATGTTTATTTTTAAGAACAACCAAAAGGCCGCTAACGGATGGCCATGGATCATTTTGGCGATGACCTTGCTGGTGTTGACCATTCGTTTTGGCACGGGCCCTGAGGGTAGTGGTGTAAAGGTTAACCTGTTCGGTTTTCAGCCGAGCGAGATCGTAAAGTATTTAGTCATCATTTTCCTGGCGGGATTTTTTGCTACCAACGAAAGGTTCATCAGTGAATATGCAAGCTGGCGCAAACGTTGGTCGTTCTTTTCGTTCGCGTTGATCTCCATAGCAGCCACCTTACTGTTGTTTTTGCTTTTGGGCGATATGGGGCCGGCGATAGTGATCTGCTTTACATTTATAATCCTTTTCTCGTTCTCGCGTGGCGATTTCATGTTCATGGCTTTATCAGTTGTTTTCTATGTACTGATAACCTGGATCTTTAAAAACCTTTGGATCTCCACAGGCCTCACTTTAGCCATGCTGCTCTTCAGCTTCTTTGTTAGGAAGCGAACTTTAAGCGAGTCGGCTATTATGGCTTTGCTCATCATTTCTGGCTTTTTGACTATCGATAAGATCCCTTATCTAAATAAAATAGTCCCCGGCCCGGTACAGCGATTGGTGGACAGGAAAGCCATTTGGCAGGATGCGTGGAACAATGAAGTGTATGGCGGCGACCAGGTGGCGAACGGACTCTGGGCCATGAGCGGTGGAGGAATAACCGGGCAGGGTGTAGGTGAGGGCTTTGCCAAAACCATCCCCGAGGCGCATACGGATATGATCCTGCCTGCCATCGGCGAGGGCTTTGGCTGGGCTGGCATCGTCAGCATCTTCTTATTGTTCCTTTTATACCTTCATCGATCAATTATCATCGGGCGGCAAACAGGTACACCGTTCCTTTTCTATTTATGTACCGGGATTGGCGTCTGTACATTCATCCAGTTTTTATTGATCGCGGGCGGCTCTACGGGAGCTTTGCCTTTATCTGGAGTAGCATTGCCGTTTGAAAGCTATGGCGGCTCATCATTGGTGGCAAACTTTTTGGCGGCTGGATTTTTATTGTCTGCTTCGGTTGTAAAAGGTACACCTGTACAAATGAACTACATCACCAAACAACAGGACAGGAATTTAGTGCCTGCCTTACTGGCGGCTGTTATCGGTATTATATTGTTGATCGTAAATATTTCCAGCTATTTATTTAGCAGCGAAAAATGGATAGTGAAACCTGCCTTAGTTGCAGACAGGAGTGGTGCACGGATGTTTAGCTACAACCCACGCATTGCCATATTGATGAATAAATTGCAGGCTGGTACCCTTTACGACAGGCAGGGAAGAATATTGGCAACCAGTAATCCAGCCCTGATCAAAAAGCAGGAAAAATTATTGGGTGACGCCGGTGCGGCACATTTTGATCTTGATTCTGCAATGCACAAACGTTTAACACGATATTATCCGTTTGAAGACCAAATGTTCTTTTGGGTGGGCGATGAAAATACCGGTGTTTTTAACGGAAGTACCAATGGTTATTTCGCCGAATATGAACATGCGGCTGAGCTACGTGGTTTTAAAATGCCTACTGTGAGCTTCAATGCACATTCCAGCCGGTTCCGCGAGGATCGTTTTTTACCAATGGGTGTTAAGGAAATGTCGGTAAGTAAAAAGGATTACAGTGCTTTGGCGCCCTTGCTTATTGCCGGGATCAACAGCCCGGAAGTGGAAGCCTTTAAAAAACGAAACAGGGACGTGCAGTTGACTGTTGACGCCGGCTTGCAAACAGGCATTCAGCAGTCTATAGCACAGGATACTTCGTTGCAGGATAACCGGGTTTCGGTCGTTGTGATGCAGGCAACCAGCGGCGATGTTTTGGCATCCGCAGTTTACCCTTTGCCGCCGGTAAATAATTACGACCAGCTTACCATGCCTATAAACGAGCAAAACAAGCTGTCGCAATGGATAACCACCAGTGATTTGGGCTTTACCTACGCTACACAGCCGGGCTCAACTGCAAAGGTATTAACCGCAATGGCATCGTTCAACAAACTTGGATTGGCGGCCGACAGCGTTAAATATCATGTGAGCAGCGAGGAACGGATTCGTACCAAGGGGATAGAGCCCGATGAAACGGGTGTGATCTCATTGGAAAGAGCTATCGCCAAATCAAATAACGTGTACTTTATAAAGCTGGCCAACCAGCAGCACCTGCAAGAGGATATGGCAACGCTATATTTGAAAACCGGGATGTTTTTACATGGCGTAGGCGGTTACTTCTACAATAAAAAACCTGAAAATTTAGACCAGGAAGAGAAATGGCGCGAACTTTGGCGCAAAACGGAGTTCAATACCCGGCCGCGATACGATCCTAACAACATTCATAAAACGCGTGCAAAGGGGATTTCCGGTATGGCCTGGGGGCAGGGTGAGCTGATTGCCACACCGGCTGCCGTGGCGAGGTTGATTTCCGGAGTGGCAAATAATGGCTCATTGATAGCTAACCGGTTTGTGCTGAAGGTGAACAATACACCGCAGCCTGTTAAGGGCAGCATCAAATTGGCTAACGATCCGCAATACACAGCCTTGCTTACCAAATACATGATAGAGCAAAGCGCCCCGAAAGAACCGATATTAGGGATAAAGGTTGCGGGTAAAACGGGTACACCGGAACGGATCTGGAAGGGAAACAGCATTAACGACGGCTGGTACGTTTTCTTTGCGCCGATGGCAAAAGGAAATGGTAATTTAGTGGTATGTATTCGTATCGAGTCCACAAAAGGATCGTCGGACGCGGTGCGGCTTGCCGGGCAGCATGTGATCCCGTTGTTGTTGAAGGCCGGGTATATTAAAAGTATGCGTCCGCCTGCTGAAACCGAAACGGCTGATGAATAGTTATAACAAATAATTTACCTGTGATTTATGTTCGATCTGTTTAAAAGAAATGAAAATAAGGGTCCGCTGGATGTAAAAGCCCTGCGCGATTCATTGCTGCGGCTGGTTAAGGACCAGTTGCAAAAGTCGGAAGGAGGAGAGGGCCGGCGCATAAAAGGCATCCATTTGTTTATTAATGCGGGCGCTGCCGATAAGCATTTGTATGAAGCCGCTGTTTATTTAGATGAACCGGAAAGGTTTAAGGACGAGATTCAGCGGATTGCTGACGATTTTGCGCTTAACCTGCCGGATAACTGGGCTTTGGAAGTTAATTTTGATGATGAGTTTCCGCCGGATTCCTTTAGATCAGACACGCTGGATGCAGCAATTTTCATCCGCACGAAGGATCATGTGATCCAGCGGGCAGCCAACGCTTTTATCCATATCTTGAATGGCGAGGCGGAGAAGGAGGAATACGAAATTACATCGTCGGACGGCAAGCTAAATATCGGGCGTGAAAGCAAGGCACAGGTAAACGATGGCTTTTTCAGGCTGAACCAAATCGCCTTTCCGGGTGATAGCAAGAACGAAAGCAATAAGTTTATAAGCCGTCAGCACGCCCACATCGAATGGAATAACGAAGATGCCGGTTTTATGATTTTTGCTGACGAGGGTGGGATCCCGCCAGGCAATAAGGTGAAGATCAAGTCAATAGGAAACGAAAATTTGATCAAGCTGCACTCCACGCACATCGGTCACAAATTAAACGAGGGCGACCAGGTTATTCTTGGCGAATCGGCAGTGTTTGAATTTAGCTATCATTCTACAGCCGGATGAGTAAGATCTTTACAATAACCGAGGGCCTGGAGAACATGGGTGCATTGCGCACCGGTGGACAGGGCTCTGTTTATAAAGGCAGACGGATGGGGCCAATCTTCAGCGCCGTTAAGCTATTGCCAACGCCCATCCATAACGAAAGTATGGATGACCATAATTACCGCAATTTTATAAATGAAGTTGAGAAACTAAAAAAGGTAAACGAAATCCCCAACCCGAATGTGGTTAAGATCCTGAACTCCGGAATTACTGGAAGCGGCTCGCTGCCGTTTATCGAGATGGAGTTTATTGAGGGACCCGACCTGGGCGAACTGTTGAAACCACCTCATGAAGTCATGTTCACCATAAAAGAGGTGATCAAGCTGGCCGATCAATTGGCTTCGGCGCTTTCGCACTGCCATAAGGTAGGGGTTAAGCATGGCGATATCAAAAGCAATAACGTAAAATTTAATATTCATTCAGGTAACTATGTGTTGTTGGATTTTGGCCTTTCGGCAATGTCCGACGAGCAACGCAGGAGCAGTATGCGCCACGCCGGGGCAATAGAGTTTATGGCGCCTGAGCAGAACGAAGGGCAGCTGCTTTTCCAAACGGATATTTATAGTTATGGCGTAATTGTGTATGAATTGCTGGCAGGCAGGGTGCCCTTCCTGCTGCAGGATAATGGCGAAACGGCCAGGAACAATGTGATGCTCTCGCACATGGAATCGCCGGTGCCGGACGTCTTGGAATTACGTAAACAAAACCTGCCGGACGAATGGTCGGTAAAACAGCAGGAGCGTGAAATGCAGGTGCCGGCGTGGTTGCTTTCACTTGTATCTAAATGTCTTGAAAAGAAACCGGAGGACCGCTTCAAGGACGGAACAGCGCTTCACGAAATAGTTGGTGCATATATCGGTACCGAAAACCGCGACGGCGCAAAGAAGGCAATTGCCGCATTACGATCAGAAAATGAAGATCTGCATTCTCGAATCCTGGCGTATCAAAAGCAAGTCACTCAACCATCAACCATTGCCGTACCACGCAAATTAATGGTGGGATTGATCATCATATTTATAGGTGCAATTGCTTTTGGGATCGTCAAATCCCCATCAAAAGGTAGTTTAGCTCCTGTAAAGCCCGACACAGTGTTCATCCAACCGGATCTCGCGGCCATTAAGCGAAAGGCCATAGTATTTGTGAAGGACTCGCTAAGAAGGGACAGCGTCAGAAGCGCGAAAAAGAGACTGCTGCTTGAGAAAAAAGCAAAGCGGAAAACATTCCTGGGACTATCTTAATTAATATTCTTTGCGTTAAAAGCTTCCTATGGT
>JALYIP010000044.1 GCA_030775685.1 Bacteroidota bacterium | reverse complement strand
ATTAGTTGTTCCCGTAATTCGGCCGGAAGATGGCTGTGCTTGTCATCCCGCACTCCCCGTAATATTCCCTCGTTTTCCTTTTTCATACACCTTTTTTTAGTGTATAGTTTTTTCCGGACGAGTCACCTTTCCATTCCCGCACTAGCTAAGCTGTGCCTTTTGAGCGAACAGATTTACATACCTTTTGCCTTAAAATAATCAAAAGCTTGCCTCAAACTATCCAGGCGTTCAGGTTCCATATTTTTTACGGGGATGTTGAGCACGGTGGTCATGCTATCAACATCGCCTTTGCGGTCATTTTTAGTTTGGCAGATAATATCGTCGGCCATGGTCTTTAGTTCCAGTACTCCCCTCGCGGTGCTGCCGCTGTAATCCATATCCTTTAAATTATGCAGGTTAAAGGAATAAAACTCCTCTTTCTCTTTGGGGTAGATCTTGCGCAGGCGAATGAACGCATCAGCAGTAACGGTAAACTCAAATTTCTTTAATTTAGAATCGGTTGACGCGTCGTACGACTGCATCAGGCACTTGTAGGTCCATAACTGCCAGTCCTCAGCACTTGCGCGGGGCTTAAAGCAATAGCTTATAACACCGGCCAGTAGCATTGCCACTAACATGATATTTTTCTTTGTTCCGTAAATATCTGATTTAAACATGACAACAAAATTAAATCCGAAGTTAATAAATTGCATAGCTTTGTGCATGCAATTTTCAGAAAATTCAAGAGTTTGGGTTTACCAGGCCAATAGGAAACTAACTGATAACGAAGTAGGCGAGATAAAAGTATTGCTGGATAACTTCACCACCGGCTGGACGGCCCACAACAACCTGCTAAAAGCTACTGCGGAAGTAAGGTACAACCGCTTTTTAATTTTAATAGTGGATGAGAGCCAGGCAGGCGCCAGCGGCTGCTCCATCGATAAGTCGGTTCATTTTATGCAGCAGATAGAATCTCATTTTAAGATCAACCTGTTCGACCGCTTTAACCTGGCTTATCGCGAGGGCGCTGAAGTATTATCTGCTCCCCGTCATGAATTTGAAGAAAAACTAAAACAACGCGACATTAATACCAATACCATCGTATTTAACAACATGGTGCAAAATTTAAGCGAGCTCAACAGCAAATGGGAAGTGCCGTTTAAGGATAGCTGGCATATACAATTGTTTGGGGATTTGGTGAATGCGTAGCTGTTCATAGTCGATGGTTCATAGTTCATAATAAAAGCCGGTTAAACGCTTACGGAATTTAACAGGCTTCATAAGTCTGAAGTCAACCTAATCTCTGGTCTCACCCTCTAATCACTAACAATCATGTTCATCATCAACCTCACCTACATCGTTCCCCTCGAAGAGCTTGACAAGCACATGGAGGCGCATGTAAAATACCTACATAAATATTACGATAAAGATATTTTTGTAGCATCAGGCAGGAAGGTGCCGCGCACCGGCGGGATCATATTAGCCATGGCTGAAAGCAAAGCAATTGTTGAAGAAATAATTAAAGAAGATCCTTTCTATAAATATGAACTGGCAGAATTCGATATTACCGAATTTTTAACCTCCCAATATCATCCCGATCTAAAAAATTTGCTGGGTTGATTTTTGTAATCGGCAGGTAAAAGACTTAAGTTTTGAAAACTTCAAAATCTGAAATCAACTAATCTCTGGTCTCTAAGCTCTGATCACTAATTAACCTTATCCAACCTGTCCGGCTTTTCACAAGGTGAGCCGGCAAGTATATACATCTTACCATTGTTCTCTTTAAAAGTGATATCCGTTTTCTCATTCTCGTACATAAAAAAGCCATCTTTTGTGTAAGGTACAAGCTGTGTGGGCAACTCATCTCCTTCTTTAAAATAAAGGTTATTATCTGCTATATAAAATTTAAACTTCAATTCAGGCTTACCCGCAAGTGTGTAATTGCCCGTATATTTTTCCAATTCCTTAACCGGTACGGTAATTGGCCGGTGCTTTTTACAATAGGCAAAAGCAATAGCATTTTGCATTACCTGGGCCAATGCGGCGCCGTGAGCCGCATTTGGTGTAATTGCTGTTGCGATGTCGAGGTTTTTACAATTTTGCTTTAACATGTATGCTTTAAACAGCTCAATGTTATTCGCGGTAAGATGCTCATACGAGCCTACGCCTAAAAAAACTCTGCTGTTAAGGTCTTTGTGATCGGTAAAATATTTTTGTGCAGCTGGTATAAGTTCTCTTCCACTGTTGCCTGGTGCGCCAATAAAGATCATATTAAACAGATCAGGATGCCCAAATAAAACTGAAGTAGTAAACATACCACCATAGGAGTAACCGTATAACGCTTTATTATCTGTTACCCGGTATTTGCTTTGTACAAACGGTATTACTTCCTTTTCAATAAACGCCAAAAAATTGGGGCCGCCTGTTGCCGGGTTTAAATCCCTTGAGCGCATGTTTGTGCGGGCGCCATATCCAATACCGACAATAAGCGGTTCGGTGGTCTCATAATCTTGCCTGAGCATATTAAAACAATTCATAGCAACGGTCATGTTCCAGTCGCCATCTGTCATATACAACACTGGATATTTAGTTTTAGTGGTATCATATCCTGGTGGGAAGTGAACGTAGATGGTATAATCCTCATTAATAGTTTTCGAGTGATAATCCCATAGGACAATCTCATCTTCAACCATTTTTACGGGAGACTCACTTTTAACCTGGCCATAAACTGCGTGAAGACTAATGAATATTAAAATTGATACGCTGTAAAAGAATTTAGTCAGGTATTTTTTCATGAGGGAAAATTTAAGGTTTTTATATATGACGATAACTTACAATATTACGTTACGCAAAAAACAGATTTTCAACTAATAATATTATGATGCAGTTGCAAATTAGCAATTTGTCGTTATTTTTAATCTATGGAACAATACGATAGCCGGGTAGATGCGTACATCGCCAAAGCTGCCCCATTTGCCAAACCCATTCTTGAGCATATACGCGAAGTTGTACATAAAGCTTCACCATTAATAACTGAAACCGTTAAATGGGGAATGCCATTTTTCGACTATAAAGGCCCTGTTTGCCATATGGCGGAGTTCAAGCAGCATTTGGGCTTTGGGTTTTGGAAAGCATCAAGGTTAAATGATCCTAATGGTTTTTTAAGGGGCAGTGATGAAGAAGCTGCCGCCGGTAGTTTTGGGCGAATTGAAAAAATGGAAGACCTTCCACCAGCCAAAGCGCTGGCCGACTTTGTACGCCAGATGATCGCTATAAATGAAAGCGGCGTTAAAGAGCCCAAAAAGCCAGCAGCGCCAAAACCTGAAATTGCCATGCCTGCAGATTTTAGCGATTTGTTGAGCGGCAGTCCGAAAGCACTGGAAAATTTCTTCAATTTCAGCCCGTCGAAAAAGAGGGAATACCTGGAATGGTTTATTGAAGCCAAAAGCGATGTAACCCGCCAAAAAAGGATGGAACAAGCGTTGGGATGGATCAGCGAGGGAAAATCAAGGAACTGGAAATATCAGAAGTGAGTGAGCGGTTGGTTTGGTTTAAAAACTTATTAAAATTTATTAAAAAGTTTTTTATTTCAATAGTATATAATTATATTAGCCTTAATTAACCCTTAAGCAATAAAAAATATGAAAAAACTCATTTTACTATGCAGTATTATGTTAATGTATTGCATCTCAGTTAAAGCGCAAACGCTTACAGCAAATGTCAAAGCCACAAATGATGCAACAACCGATGTGAAAGCACCTGTTAAAGCAGCCACTGCTACTAACCCAACCGTATCTGTAGCTTTACAAAACAATACTGGTTGTTGTACCTATCAAATACAGTTTGTCGCATTAGATTCTGGTGGAACTAATGCTTCTTATAACTTCTCGTCAGCACAAAATGTAAACATAGTAGAAGGCCATTACAACGTAGGTATGCGTGGTCCGGGTGGAACGCTGCACTTTTCTTATTCAACATGCGCAACATCAGGAAGCGCTACCGGGCCATATGTACTGTTTTCAAACGTGTACATTTGTGCAAACGGCACTTTTTCCGTAAACCCATAATGCTTCGGCGTTATTTCTGGAATCAATAAGTATTGGCTATCACCGTACGGTGCTTCTTTTGATAAATGGCACTGGTGTTTAAACCAAATAGTATTAATTACGTCCCCGCAAGATCTTTTAAAAGAGATATGCGGGGACGTTTTTTTAAAAACAGGTCTTGTAACTAATTATTTGAAATAAACTTACTCAATATAACTCCAAATAATAATTCCCCCTTTAGGCGGTAGGGGGCTAAAACTCCAATGGCCCCAGCCTCCGCATATTCTTCATGATCAAATATTGCCGGTGCCTTAAATACCTTGTAGGGTTAGTTGCCGACCATTTAAGCGGACTCGGAAATATAACTGCTATAGCAGCTGCTTCGTGATTGGTTAACTGCGATGCCGGTATATGAAAATAGGCTTGTGATGCCGCTTCAACACCATAAATACCGTCGCCCATTTCAATAACGTTCAGGTACACTTCCATAATGCGTTTTTTGCTCCAGAAAAGCTCCATCAACATGGTAAACCATGCTTCGAAACCTTTTCGGATTATGGATCTACCCGGCCACAGAAATACATTTTTTGCCGTTTGCTGAGATATAGTGCTACCGCCGATCAACTTTTTGCTGTTGGCGTTTTTCTTTATGGCCTTTTCTATCGCCTGGAAGTCGAACCCGTGATTTTCTAAAAACGTTTGATCCTCGGCAGCAACTGCGGCGCGCATCATCGACGGTGAAATCTCATCAAAATTTTTCCATTGCTTGTCTATCTTCCAATCTTTCCCATCTGCCTTGCGCTCAAAACCGCGCTGGATCATCAGCCAGGTAACCGGTGGATTAACAAACCGGAACAAGATCACGAAGAACAAACTCCCGCCTATAAATGCTATAAAAATGATCTTTACAATCCTGAGGATCAGCTTTAACCACCCGCTCCTAAAGATGCCTTTTGATCGTCCGCTGGCCGATTTATTATTTGAAGCAGACTTATTGCTGCGCGTAGTTTTCATCGCTTAAAAATAGAATTTTGATTTCGATTTCGGATGTTTTTATGAGGATTTCGCCGATTTGAGAATGATTACACAGATTGTTAAAAATATCGTCATTGCGAGATTCTGTGTTGATATACAAGTAATTCGTATGATTTATTTTATATTTGTGTCTTAGGCGGCTTTATGTTAGCCTGTTTAGGGCGGCCCTTTTTTAAAGTGGCTGCTCTAATTA
>JALYIP010000043.1 GCA_030775685.1 Bacteroidota bacterium | reverse complement strand
GCTCCATGCTATCTCTGCTAATACAATAAGCAGTAAAAAGCCGAGAATCCATAGCCTGTAAGGCCCTGCTGTATGTTTCATCTTTTTATTTTTTAAGTGAATTAATAATCATCATTTTTTGATGATGTAAAATTGACTCAAAAAAGCAGGATGGGTTGCCGGAAATAAGGTGAGGCTGACAATACCGGGGGCGAAGTGATCAGTTATTCATCCATGTTTTAAACTCAGGCACACGGGCCTTGCTTATAATGATGCTTTCAGGCGGCGCAGGTTTTATTTTAACTGATAAACGGCCATTAAAGTAAAAATCTACTTCGGTTATTTCCTTGCGATTGATCAGAAATTGCCTGTTTGCCCTAAAGAAGACAGTGGGGTCGAGTTGTTTTTCCAATTGCTCCATCGTAAAATCGATAACGTATTGCCTGGCATCTGTGGTTTGCGCGTAAACCAATTCATTTGCTGTATAAAACCACGCTATCTTTGCCGTTTCGACCGGGATGAGTTTGTCCCTGAAGTGTACAAGAAAAGATTTCTTATAGGCTTTTGAATTTACGCTTAGCTGCTCAATAAGTTCAGAAAGATCTGTTTCGCGTGGTTGTTGCCCCGGTTGATTTACCAGGTTTTTGAATTTATCGATAGCCTGCTTAACCTCGTGCTGGTCAAAAGGTTTAAGGATATAGTCGATCCCGTTATTTTTAAAGGCCTGTATGGCGTAGTCGTTATATGCTGTGACAAATACAACTGGCTTTGTTATTTTGACCTGTTTGAAAATATCAAATGATAAACCATCTGCTAACCTGATATCCATAAAAATAAGATCGTAGCCGGTTTGCTTCTCCGTAAACCATTCAACGGCGTCCTTTACGCCTGAAAGGATATTGATAACCTGTATACTATCATCAATTGTTTGCAGCACATGCGCCAAATTACGTGCTGAAACCGGCTCATCCTCAATTACTACTACTTTCAACTGCTTCATATATTAAGAGGTAATTTTACGATGAAGTATTCAGCGCTTTGCTCTATCTCAATTTCATGGTGCATCAATATACTGAAGCGACTGTTCAAATTGGCGAGCCCTATGCCAGTACTATGTTCCGGCTCTGTAATTATGTTGAGGTTGTTGCATACAACAAGCATGTTGTCAGTTATATATACTTTCACTTTTAACGGTTTTGCCACGGTGGCAGCGTTGTGTTTAGCGGCATTTTCTATTAGCGGTTGTAACGTTAAATGGGGGATAAGCACATCGTTGAATTTTTCATCGATATCGATGGTTAACTGGAAGGCTTTTTCAAAACGCATAACCAGCAATTGTTCATACGAAGTGATCATCTTTAATTCGTCGCCCAGGCTTACCAGTTGATTGCCAGCTTGAGTCAGCGCATACCTGAAGATTTTTGATAAATGATTGATGAAATGCTGAGCCTTAACAGGGTCTTCCCTAACAATTCCCGAAAGCGTGCTCAATGAGTTAAATAGAAAATGAGGGTTAAGCTGTTCTTTGAGCAACTCCAGCTCTGCTTCAAGATGAGCGGTTTTTAATTGTTCATTCTCTTTGTCCTTTTGCTTACTCTCGCGTAATAACAAAATGATCTTTATGAGGATGCCCGCCAAAAGCCCGCTCAAAACATACCTGGAAAAATAACCCGACCAATAAATATTTCGGAGCTGGCCACTAAAAAAAACGTGCCGCTGAATTATTCCTGCCGTTAAGCAAAAAAAGAATAGCACCACAAAGTTCAAAAAAAAGGTTGTAAGGTATTTTTTCGAATTATGCGAGATGAACAAAGCACTTGTTCGGTTAAGGTTAAGATGAAATAGCAGGTAGCAGAAAGCTGTGCTGGAAAGTAGCTGAAAAATAAGTTCCGCGAGGTTAAAATGCCAGTAATGCGCAATAATACCATTTTCACGAAGCGCCAGGAACCGGGGGCTGCTCATAAGTAAAGCAATGAGCAATGAGCTGTACCAGCAGATTCGTTTTTCGGTTTTATCCATCAGGTAAATTTAGCAACTGCTTTCATATGTGATAAATATAAGCAGGCGAAGCTGAAAAATACGCGGGTGAACAAACAAAAAGGGCAACCCATGCCGGATTACCCTTTAAAGTGAATTTTATATTTTTTTAGTTTTGAGGCTCGTCTGCAGGAGTGCTTACAACTTTGTACACCCTGTTACCGCCGGTATCAGTTGTTTCCTGGTAATACACATCATCAGGAGAAACAAATAAAGTTTGACCGTTTACATGAATAGTACGGGTGCCTTGTGGCAGGTCGTTATAAATATCACCTGTTTTTGGTAATGGAGCCTGGTCAGTTTGACCTTGATCTCCTCCCTGCACCTGGCCTTGTTGATCAGTGTCTAACTGACCATCCTTGCCTGCAATGACGTATACTTGCGAACCGTCGTCTTTTGTTATAGGCTGATAGTAAACACCATTCAACTCGTAATATTGTGCGCCATTTATCATGATCGACTGCGCATTTGCAGGCAATTGTGAAATTTCAGCACCCAATGGTGGTTCAACTACTGTATATTGGTTATTTTGCTGTTGGTAGTAAAAGCCATTGCTATAATAATATTGTGCGTCGCCCCAATAGAATGGATAATAACCGTAAGGTAAATAGCCTATGCTAAAGCCTATACGTGGATAGTAAAGGCTGGCGAAAAAGCCGCCATGGTAGTAAAATCCACCACGATAGCCCCAATAGCTACGACCGCCCCAATAACTTGGACCGTAATAATGACCACGACCATACCCGAAACCATTGTGTCCGTAGTAGCCGCCGCGATAACCACGTACGCCAACATAACCTCTTGAACCTGCATAACCACGAGAACCCGCATAGCCACGTGCGCCAACATAACCTCTTGAGCCTGAGTAGGCCCTGTTACCAGTAAAGCCACGGTTTGCACTTACACCAGCCCTGCCGTTAAAGCGCGAATTGCCCTGAAAAGATTGACCACGCTGAAACGAGCCGCCTCTTACCGCTGCGCTACCACGGGGAGCGAATGAACGTTGTGAACTTGAGGGAGCTGAGAACGATGAACGACCTGAAAAGCCGCCGGAGCGGCCGCTGCTAACATGACCGCCACCACCACCGCCAAAATGACCACCGCCGCCGCCGCCAAAATGACCACCGCCGCCGCCGCCACCACCTCTGTGCTGCGCATTTGCCGGAAAAGCTAGAAACAGACATAATAGTCCGCTTAAGCCTGTTAATACAAAATATTTTAATGCCTTTTTCATGTTGATATTAGTTGAACAGTTTTTCGCTGCTGTTTTCTTTATAGACTAACGTTATTACAAACGGTTTAATGTTCGCATAAATTATTTATTCAACAATTGTGCCCGTATTAATAACAACGTTTTATTTTGACAAGTTTTGTACAAAACAAGCACATATTTCTATATTAGCAACACTGCTTTAAACAAATAAGCAACAGAATAATTATGATAAAAGATACAAACTCGTTAAACCAGGTAGCAGAATTCCATACAACATTTAAACACCCTATTGTGCCGCAGCCGGCAATACCCTCTAAAGAAAGAGCAGCTTTACGAATTTCCCTTTTGGCCGAAGAACTAAAGGAACTACAGCAAGCTATTGATGATAATGATTTGGTTGAAGTTGCCGATGCCTTTTGCGATCTGCAATATGTGCTATCGGGTGCGATACTGGAATTTGGACTTGCTGAAAAGTTCAAGGAATTGTTTGACGAGGTTCATCGCTCAAACATGAGCAAGGCTTGTAAAACTGTTGAGGAGGCTGAGAAAACTATAGCACATTATAAAAATATCGCCGATACGGACTCTTATCATAAGGAGATAGACGGATTGTTTTTGGTTTATCGTACTGTGGATAATAAAACTTTAAAATCCGTGAACTACTCGCCTGCATCTCTTAAGGCTATATTAGAAAAGTAACATAATTACCGACATCAGCGACCTTTGTGCATTCTTTGTGACCTCCGTGTGAAAATTAACGGTCGGGAATAAAGAATGCACAATAGAGGCAAGGCAATCTCTACACCCGCAAAAACGTTTTCTTTTGATATAGATAGTAAAGAAACATCCATTTTACTATCAGTAAGGTTATAGCCATCAATACGGCACCCCATGGATCACCGGCTAACTGGCCCAGCCATTTAAAAAAGCCATCATTGGCATACTGCCATTTTATGAAGTGCCCGGATATGTAGATCAGGATGGAGTTCATGCCGATCACCTTAAAGAAAAACGCCCATTTTTTATATCCTAAAACATCTATCACATAATAAAATAGTGCCATTAGTAACAAGCTTATCCCGCCAACATGCATCACGAATGAGCTTGACCAAAGATTTTTATTAATCGGAAAATCAAGGTTCCAAATTTGCGCTACTACCAGGAATATAAGGCCTGCAATTGCAAGTCGCAAAGTTTTGGCGTTTTGCGAAAGCGTTTTGTTTTTCAAGGTTAATCCGGCCATAATGCCTAACAAGCCGGTACTTATAGCCGGAATTGTAGAAAACAAACCTTCCGGGTCGTGCATATTGGGCCTGCCATCCGGGTATGGGACATACAACCGCCCAGACAATGTAATCCGATCCATGTAAGAAGCAAAATTACCCATAGGGGTTAGGTCGCCTGAATGAAAACCCGGTGCTGATGTGAATTTTAGCAGCAGGTAATAGCCAACAATAAAAAAGAAGAACCAAAATATAAGCGTCCACTCCTTTGCGTAGAGGTAGATGATATTTGCAAACATGTAGGCTACCCCTATGCGGCCAAGCACGCTGGGAAAGCGGAATTCAGCGATCGGTCGCAACTGGAGCCCGTTGTTTACGAGAAACCCTAATAGAATTAATATTAGGGTTCTTTTCATAACTCTAAGCAATAATTGCTCGCGGCTTTTCCCTTTTTCCAGTTCACGGCCCACCGAAAATGGAGTTGATACTCCAGCCATAAAAAGGAAAAGCGGAAAGATCAGATCGTAAACGTGAAAACCGTTCCAGTCTGGGTGGGTAAACTGTTCCGCCATCGTGTTCCAAAAGGCTGATTGCCCATGCGTAGCATGCTTTATGCTGTGCCAGATCTCGTCGGCGCCCATTATCCAAAACATATCAAAACCACGGAGGGCATCTAACGAAAATAATCGGGTAGGGGCAGCGTCAAAATCGTCTGCAGGTTGTTGAGTTTTTGCTGGTGAAGCCATTACGGTTTACTATTAGGTTAGTAAACGAAAGGTATGTTTTTTATGGAAGGAAAACAAAGTTTTAGTTGATTAGGTTGATTAAGAGAGTGGTTGATTAAGTTAGCCTCACTGTTGCTTAGTTATTAACCTAATCAACTCAATCTCACTTAATCAACCACTCACAAATTTACTCTCCCCTCTTCAAACCGAATTTTTCAATTTTGCTGTAAAGATGGCTTCTTTGAATATCAATATCGTCGGCAGTTTTTGACACGTTCCAGTTGTTTTTCTCCAGCTTGAATTTGATGTATTCGCGTTCAGCAAAATCCTTATACTCCTGGAAATTGGTGAATTGATCAAAATCTGTTTGTGCCGCGGCAGCATCATTGCTTGCCGCTACCGGAGATGACGGATTGGCAAAAGCCTTAACGTCGCCATCTGTAATGGTCCTATCACTTAGAATTATCAGGCGTTCTACCATGTTGCGCAACTCACGGATGTTGCCTGTCCATGGCAATGCCTTAAGTGCATCAAGAGCAGCCTCGGAAATCTTTTTAACCGGCATGCCGTAGTCATTGCAGATCTCATCCAGGAAGTTTTGTGTAAGCAGCCCGATATCATCCCTGCGGTCGGTAAGCGGTGGTACATGGATCAGGATAACGCTTAGGCGGTGGTAAAGGTCCATCCGGAAGTTGCCAGCATCAATTTCCTTCAGCAGGTCCTTATTTGTTGCAGCAACAACGCGTACGTCAACTTCAATTTCCTTTTCACCACCAACACGTGTTATTTTATTTTCCTGCAGTGCCCGCAATACTTTTGCCTGGGTTGACGGACTCATATCACCTATTTCGTCAAGAAAAAGAGTTCCGCCGTTGGCTGATTCAAATTTTCCAATACGTTGTTTTATAGCCGAGGTAAAAGATCCTTTTTCGTGTCCAAACAATTCACTTTCAATAAGTTCTGATGGGATTGCCGCGCAGTTAACCTCAATTAATGGTGCACTTGAACGGTTTGATTTCTCGTGCAGCCAGCGGGCAACCAATTCCTTACCACTTCCGTTTGCCCCGGTAACCAGCACACGCGCATCGGTAGGCGCAACGCGGTCAATAGTTTCCTTTATCTTTAAAATCGCCTGGGACTCGCCTAAAATAGGACGAACTTTTGAAACTCTTCTTTTTAAAACCTTGGCTTCCGTTACCAGGCTTCCCCTGTCTAACGCATTGCGAACAGTTATCAGCAGGCGGTTAAGATCAGGTGGTTTTGAAATAAAATCGAATGCACCTTTTTTACTGGCTTCTACGGCGGTCTCCACCGTTCCATGGCCGGAGATCATTATAAAAGGGAGATCAGGTTTATAGGAAAGTCCCTCGGTAAGCACTTCCATGCCATCCATGCGGTTCATTTTTATGTCGCAAAGAACAAGGTCGTAGTCGTTAGCTTTTATTAGTTCTAAACCGTCAATTCCATTGTCAACATCTTCTACAATGTAGTCTTCGTATTCTAAAATTTCGCGCAGCGTACTGCGTATAGCGCGTTCGTCATCTATAATTAAAATCTTGGCCATTGTTTGTTATAAGTTTTTCTTTTGGAGATATGATGCTGCGAATATATGTAAATGTATAGAAAAGCAAACACATTTTGGGGTGATTGGTTTTATTAAGATGAGATTAATATTGCAGCACCGTTTTGTCAATCCTTTCAATCCCAAAATCGTGTCAAAAAATAACCCCTCCCGTTTTACCGAAAGGGGTGTATCAGCAGCAAAGCTATAAGCCGGGTTCTGTTCCATTATAAATAATGGCTTCTATCATTAATCTGGCCCTGTCATCGCTAACAGGTTCAATCAACCTACCCATCCTGGCAAATTACCTGCTTACGCAGATAGATTAGGAAGCGAGCAGCTCCGCGTCCAGGACCTATTTGGTTTTTCAACTCCTGAGGTTTACCGCAATCCCGGTTGCCCGGAAAAGCCGTGAGCTCTTACCTCACGTTTTCACCCTTACCCCGATGAATCGAGGCGGTATATTTTCTGTGGCACTTGC
>JALYIP010000042.1 GCA_030775685.1 Bacteroidota bacterium | reverse complement strand
ATATGCACGTTTCGATAATGGGTTTCGTGATTCTCCTGAATGGGGCAGCAGCGCGATCCTGTTGCCGTTTTACCTTTATAAATGGTATGGTGATAAACAGGTGCTGTCGGAAAGCTATGAAATGATGTGTCGCTACGCCTCTTACCTGGCCTCAAAGTCGCAAGGTGATATCCTCAATTTTGGCCTGGGAGACTGGTATGATATTGGCCCTAAAGATCCGGGGCCATCGCAATTAACGCCTTCGGGCATCACTGCCACGGCAATTTATTACCACGATCTTTGCGTCCTGGCCGAAATAGCGCAAATTTTGCATAAAACTGTTGACGAAAAGCATTTTAAACTTTTGAGCGACCGGGTTAAACTGGCCTATAACAAAGCCTTCTTCAACCGTGAAGCCGGGCAATATGGTACCGGCAGCCAGACGGCTAACGCCATATCTGTATATATGGGTCTGGCCAATCCTGCCTGTAAAACAGAAGTGATCAATCATATCATCCAGGATATCCAATCCCATAACAACAGTATAACCGCAGGTGACATCGGTTTTCGATACCTGCTGAAAGTGCTTGATGATGCCGGCCGGTCAGCAATTATTTTTGATATGAACAGTCGTACGGATGTCCCTGGTTACGGTTTCCAGCTTGCGCAGGGGGCCACCGCACTAACCGAATCTTGGCAAGGGAACAGAATTTCATCGAATAACCATTTGATGCTGGGCCACTTAATGGAATGGTTCTATAGCGGGTTGGCCGGGATAAGACCTGAAGAAAGCGCCATTGCTTTTAGAAAAATAATTATCTGTCCGGAAGTGGTGGGAAATATTACGGCAACCAAAGCGAGTTACCTGTCACCTTATGGCATGATCAAAAATGAATGGCATAGAACGGCGAAGTACTTCACCATGGAAACCGAGATACCGGCAAATACCACCGCAGTAATTTATCTGCCGGCCGGAAAACAAAATAAATATACCGAAGGTGGCAGAGGCATAGAGAATAGGAAGGATTTGAAGTTCCTGGGACTAAAAAACGGAAAAGCATTGATTCGTGTAGGCTCAGGCAAGTATTTCTTTGCGGTCCGTTAACAAAACGATAAGCGACATTCCGGTTTAACACAAAGGTGCTAGCGTGCCGTATCACCCGGATGCTGTCTATAGCCCGATTGAATAGCCATCTAAAGCAGTAATAATGATGAAAAAAAGGAGTACCCTATTAAAGTCCCGCATAAACCGTGAATGCACTTATCTTTTGTTGATCGCAGGGATGTTTCAATTCAGCGCTTTTCGGCTGAATGCCCAGGATCATAGACTTTGGTATAAAATACCTGCCGCAACTTGGACCGAGGCGCTCCCCATTGGAAATGGCCGGTTGGGCGCGATGGTATTTGGGCGGGTCGACGATGAATTAATTCAATTAAATGAAGCCACGTTGTGGTCAGGAGGCCCTTTGAAGCCAAACGTTAATCCTGAAGCGTTTCAGTATTTATCAAAAGTCAGGGCAGCTGTTTTTAAAGGTGATTACCGGGCAGCGGATACGCTTGAAAAAAAAATGCAGGGCGATTATTCGGAAAGCTTTTTGCCGATGGCCGATCTGCATATCAGCCAGCTTTATAAAGTAAAAGCACCTACAGCCTATAGCAGGGAACTGGATATCAGTAAAGCGATAGCTGAAACAAAGTATAGCAGTTCCGGAATTAAGTACGAACGTCGTGTTTTTGTTTCGGCGCCGGACCAGGTGATTGTAGTACGGATCACCTCGGACAAGCCTAAGCAGCTGAATTTTAAAATAAATACGACAAGCCAGCTTTCCTATAAAAAAAAGCTTTTGGCCGGGAATGTGCTTTCGCTCAGCGGCAAGGCGCCTGTGCACGTGGATCCGGACTACGTTGATTATAAGAAAGAACCGGTAATATACGATGACCGGGACAGCTGCAGGGGTATGCGGTATGAGGTACTTGTGCGTGCGCTCACCGAAGATGGAAAAATCACGGCAGACACGAGTGGTATCGCTATCCGGTCAGCTACTGTTGTTACGCTGTATATTTCAGCTGCGACAAGCTTTAACGGGTATAATAAATGTCCTTTGAAAGATGAACACCTTGCGGCGCTTAATTATCTGGAAGGGGCAGTAAAGAAGCCTTATGCCAGGCTGTTAAAAGCGCATACTGCCGATTTTCAGCATTATTTCAACCGGGTATCCGTTACTTTAAATAATAATAAGGGCAGCAGGACAGCGCTGCCGACAGACGAGCGGCTGCAGGCATATGCTAAAAATGCAAATGATCCCGGGTTGGAAGCCTTATACTTTCAGTATGGCCGTTACCTGCTCATCAGCTGTTCCAGAACAAAAGGTGTACCGGCGAACCTGCAGGGTATCTGGAATAAGGAGTTGAGAGCCCCGTGGAGCGCTAACTATACCAGCAACATCAATCTGCAGATGAACTACTGGATGGCGGAGGATTGTAACCTGTCAGAAATGCACCAGCCTTTGTTTGATTTGATAAAAGAACTTTCGGTAACCGGCGCCGTAATCGCAAAGGAATATTATCACGCACCAGGATGGGTAACGCATCATAATACGGATATCTGGGCCCTGGCAAACCCGGTAGGCGATGAGGGGCACGGCGACCCAAAATGGGCCAACTGGCCAATGGGCGGAAACTGGCTCACCCGACATTTATGGGAACATTATTTGTTTACCGGTGACCGGCGATTTTTATCTCAAACGGCTTATCCGATTATGAAAAGCGCAGCTTTATTTACGCTTGCCTGGCTGGTTCCTGACGGTCACGGTCACCTTGTTACCGCGCCATCCATGTCTCCCGAAAATGAGTTTATTTATAATACTGATAAAGTGGGAGAGGTATCCGTTTCTACAACCATGGACATCGGGATCATCAGGGATCTTTTTAGTAACCTGATCGATGCAAGCAAACTTTTGAATATTGATTCCGGATTCCGTGATTCGTTACTTAGCGCCGAACGTAAACTGCTGCCTTACCAGATCGGAAGCATGGGCCAGTTACAGGAATGGTTTAATGACTATCCGTCACCTGACCCTCATCATCGCCACGTTTCTCACTTGTATTCCGTTTATCCTGCAAACCAGATTTCTGTAGCTAAAACACCAGAATTGGCTGATGCGGCAAAAAAATCCCTGGACTTAAGGGGGGACGAAAGTACCGGATGGAGTCTCGCTTGGAAGGTGAATCTCTGGGCGCGACTTCAGGACGGCGATCATGCTTACAGGCTTTATAAGGATTTGCTAAGATTGACCCATGAAGGCGGGTATAATTATAGCGAAGGCGGGGGACTGTACCCAAATATGTTTGATGCACATCCGCCTTTTCAAATTGACGGCAATTTTGGTGGCACAGCGGGCTTCGCGGAAATGTTAATGCAAAGCCAGGATAGTAATATTCATCTTTTACCGGCTTTACCATCCGACTGGAAAAATGGCCATATTAAAGGTTTGGTGGCCCGCGGAGGTTTCATCGTAGATATGGTATGGCGTAATCACCAGATAGAAACTGCCGCAGTTTTTTCTAAAAACGGCGGCACCTGCAAAATATTGTGCAAAAGACCCCTCCGTATAAAAGGATCGAAAATAAGATCAAATAAGGTTGCAGGGGGATATGAAATAATAATAAACACACGAAAAGGACAGGCTTTACGCCTTATTTAAACGAAACACATCCATAGGGCAGGTCCACTATGGTTATGCGGAAAACGTGGATGAAATGTGCAAAAGAATGCAGCATGATTTGCTTTACCTGCAAAATATGAGTCTTAATTCTGACCTTAAACTAATTTTAAGAACTGTTCAGGTAATGGTCCAGGAAAAGGCAAATAACCATAGTAAAGTATGCTTATTTAGTGATTTAAATGTAATATATGGCAGGTGTATTTGGTGGCACCATCATTGATAAATTAAAAAAAACATTTTATGGGAACAATCAAGACTTTTTTAATAAGCGCTGGTACAGCTTACGCCATCTATTACATTACCCGGAAACGGATAAACGGCACTTCCATATTGGACGACTTGCTGGACAATCCCCACCTATTTATGAACAAGGCTAATGACTTGGCGATAAACGAAGTGCTGAAAACTATTAAAGAAAAAATACGGTAACCGCGACGGTTATTCAGCAGTTAAAAGACTTGCCGTCTTATGGAGGTTTGTTAAAAAAGATTAAGCTTTGAGAAAAAACATTATCTGGTATTTTTCCGGGGCAATTGCTGCGGGTTTCCTTTTACTCACTGCATTTGTCCTGCTGGACCCATTGTCGCTGATCGACCGCGAATTTTCGGAGGAAGTGCAGGAACACCATAACCAGCTCCTTGACCATGTCATGAAGCTGATCAGCTGGTTTGGTTATATGCCGGGTTCGGCCATACTCATTGCAGCGACAGCTTTGCTGTTCCTGTTATTTGGCTATAAGAAAGAAGCTTTGTTCGTATTGCTGACTGCGCTTTCAGGCCTGGTCAGCACCCTGGTTAAGCTATTGGTCAACCGGCCACGTCCTGTTCCAACATTGGTAAGGGTTATTGAAAAAACACAGCAGCAAAGTTTCCCCAGCGGTCACGTATTATTTTACACGGTATTTTTCGGCTTTCTCGTATTGCTCATGTACCGGTTAGCTCATTTGCCAAAAACCTTACGCATCCTGGTTGCTATCATCTCTGTTTTTTTCCTTTTTACTGTTCCGGTTTCCCGCATCTATTTGGGCGCCCATTGGTTAACGGATGTTCTGGCAGGTTTTTTCCTGGGCCTGCTCAGCCTGGCCTCGCTCAGCTATTTTTATTTAAAGAATGAAAGGTCATAATTGTGAATTGGAGAAGTATTCACGAGGAAAGTTAATTGTTTCAGAACAGCATATAATGCCGTTTTAATGATCGGCGCAGTAAGGGTAACGTTAGATGAACCTGTAATTAGCATCAATTTCCGCTTCCGACATCCCTTTCATGCGGTCTCAGGACCCAAGGCCGAACAATTCTGCTCAAATCACGTTAGAGGTACACAGGAGCTATGCAAACAAAACTTGAACGCTATAAAAAAGTAACAGCGCTTGCCGGCCTGGGCATCTGGGAACGTAACCTTGTTTCAGGTGAAGTTTACTGGAACATGGTTGTCCGCGGAATCTATGGCGTTAACGCGGATGCTAACCCGGGCCTGGAAGAATCGCTTGCATTTTACGACGAACCCGAACGCCTCCGTGCGATGCTGGATTACGCCGCTGAAGGAGGCGGATCCCAATCCGCCGACTTGCGATTGACCGCAAAAGACGGCAAGAGGAAATGGGTAAGGATCCGCGTCCGTGCCGATAAGCATACGGACGGGCGCAAGGTCATCTACGGAACCCTCGAGGACATCACCGAACAGGTAGGCCTGTTTCAGCAAGTTTCCCAGCAAGAAAGGCAGTTTCACCAGGCCTTCGAGTTCGCGCCTATCGGTATGGCGCTCGTTTCTCTCAAAGGAGAATGGATCCGCGTCAACCCGACCCTCATCCAAATGCTCGGTTATTCCAGTGAAGAGTTTTTGGCACGCACCTTTCAACAGCTCACGTACCCCGATGACCTGCAAAGTGACCTGAAGCAAATGCAGCAGCTGATCAACGGCGAAACCGGTTCCTACCAAATGGACAAGCGCTACCTGCATAAAGATGGGAGCCTGATCTGGGCCTCCCTGCATGTCAGCCTGGTACGGGACCAGGCCGGCTGCCCCCTTTACTTTGTTTCCCAGTTAAAGGATATTTCCGAACGTAAACGGATGGAATATGAGCGGCTTAAAACGATGGAGCTGATCAGCAGGCAAAACAGCCGGCTGCTGAACTTTGCCCACATCGTTTCGCACAACCTCCGCACCCATGCCGGCAATATCCAGCTCATCATCCAAATGCTGGCCACTGAAACCGACCCGGCCGAAAAAGAGCAACTTACCGGGCTGCTCGCCATCAATGCCGCAAATCTCCAGGATACCCTGGCGCACCTGAACGAGGTGGTCGACGTACAGGCTTCCGGCACCCGCATCATCAAAAAGCTTCACCTGCTCACCGAGGTAAACAAGATCAGTGCGGTATTGGCCCTTTCCCTGAAAAAGGCTGGCGGGACACTCCTAATAGCTATCCCCAAGTCTATGCATCTCAGCTATGACCAGGCCTACCTGGACAGTATTTTGCTGAACCTGCTCACCAATGCCATCAAATACCGCGACCAGCAAAGACCTCTTTGTATCGAAATCAAAGCATGGGCCAACAAGGATAAAATCAAATTAACTGTCCGTGATAACGGTCGTGGCATCGATATTGACCGGAACGGCGAAAAATTATTCGGCATGTACAGCACCTTTCACGGAAATGACGATGCCCGCGGCATCGGTTTATTCCTCGTAAAAAGCCAGGTCGAAGTGATGGGCGGCAGCATCGCAGCCAGCAGTAAACCCGGCAAAGGCACGACCTTCACCCTTTGCTTATAACAGGAGCCTCTCCGCCACCGCCAGCAAGTCCTCCATCCCAAAAGGTTTTCTCAAGCTGGCGTCCACCTCTCCGAGCTCCGCGAACTTAGCCAGCATCGGGCTGGCCGAAATCAGTACCTGGGGCACCGCTTTGGAAAGCGCATTACCATGCAGCATGATGCATAGAATATGACCACTGACGAAGGGGAGCCGTTCATCAATGATGAACAAATCTGCCTTCAGGCCTGCCAGTTCCTCTACCGTTCCCGGCGAACCGAATGTCGTTACCTTATATCCGGCATCTTCCAGCATCACCTGCATTGTTTCCTGCAATGAGCGGTCATCTTCGATAATAACGATGTGTTTCTTCATCGAAGCTAAAGGTAGGCAATCTGCCTGACAGCTTCACTGCCGTATGTCCTTAAGTTTATTGACGAAGGGGCAATAATAGTTGGCTTGGTTATGCCTGCAATAAAATTATCTATAAGGTTGTTGTCCCCGATACTTTGCATACACTTTGACTGTAAGTGACTGGTTTATAGATGCGAACCTAGTTGTGAATCAGGAGTTTTGACCGGTTATACATAGGTCCTTAAATATTTCCTTATGGAACTGTGGCCTGGCAAGCCTGCAGGCCTTTTGTAGTTTCATTGCTGCACCATAATAAGCATTGCTAGCTGAGCCGCCAGCGGCTTTTCATGCAGGCGTAGCAATAATATCGTTTTAAGGGTAGCCAAAACAAAATGGTTTTCATGAAATTGGTACGCCTGATCCTGTCCAGGTTTTGGTTACAACGTGGACATTTCGGTGAGTTTTGCCTTACCTGGAGATTATTCGGGATATTAGCTGACATGTAAAAATGAATCAAACAGTTTTAAATAGTGATTGCGTCTTTTCAATATCAGGTTTTATTGGTTTTGTAAATTTAAAAATTAATTTAAAAATTATTAGTTAAATTTTTGTTAATAATTGATAGGGTTCTGTCCGATTTTTCCATGTCTTTAGTTTGATATAGAACTTTACCAGCGATTTCTGATGCAGGTACGGTTGGGACCTGAGGAATAAACAGTATGGCCAATTTCAAATTGCGGCCGGATATCATAATCGGTAAATGACCATTCCTGGTATTGAAAATATTTTTTAAAATGGCAGGCGGAAAGTTTGGCAAAGTATAATTAGGGAACAATTAAAGCCCTTTGATCTGACCAAGCTTATTAAAATGAAGTCTTTTTACATTTCCTGAATAAGTGACCTTTGATTTTCAATTCGCCCTGCGCGCTCAATTTCGATCTTTTTTTCATGATTTATAGAAATTGGCAGCCCCATACTTAAGGTGTAGCGTTTTTCTTTCACCTAAGGTTAGTTAAAAGAACGCCTGAATTCCAGTGGAGAAAGAGTTGTCTTTGTTTTGAATAATGCACTCAACGATTGGGGATGCTCAAAGCCCAGCTCATAGGCAATTTCACTAATAGATAAGTTAGTCGTAGATAACCTTTCTTTTGCCTTTTCGATTAATTTATGGTGAATGTGCTGCTGTGCGTTTTGTCCGGTAAATGAGCGTAACATATCGCTCAAGTAGCTTGGGGAAATATGCAGTTCGTCCGAAAGGTATTGAACTGTCGGAATGCCATGTCGTGACGATTTATCACTTGTAAAATACTCGTCTAAAATTTCCTCCATCTTTTGCAGCAGATCATTATTTACGGCTTTGCGGGTAACGAACTGGCGCTTATGAAAACGGTTACCGTAGTTCAATAATAATTCGAGCTGAGAGATGATTACGTCCTGACTGAGGTCATCAATCCGGCTTTTCAATTCCTCATCGATAATTTTAACAACTGTAAGTATGGTCGTCTTTTCCGCGTCGGAAAGGTGCAACACTTCGGTGGCGGCATAAGAGAAAATGCCGTATTGTTTGATCCTCTTTGCCAGTGGGTACCCCAGCAGGAAATCGGGATGGATGAACAAAGTAAAACCAGTAAAATCTATATTTTTTTCACTCGTTCCTGTTACCTGATTCGGGGAGATAAAAAACAGTCCACCCTCATCATGATCATAATAATGCTGGCCATATCTCATTTTTCCCTGCAGGTTAGGTTTATACGATATCTTATAAAAAGACAAAATGAACTGATCCGGTAAGTTATTACCGGATGGAAGTTTGCCGTCCGTATTAAATATTAAACTGATCAAGGGGTGCAGAGGCTTTGGCAAACCCAACATGCGGTGAAGGTCGGACAGGGACTCATATCTATACGGAATGTCTGCTTCTTTTTTCATTTCTCAAAATACTAAGTTAACAATACCATTTAGGAAAGCTACTAAGCCGTCAAGCCAAGAGTCTGACGGCTTAGATCGATCACCACGGAATATTTGTGTTTTCCCAAAGGGTAAACGTACCGCTTGGACCATCAGGGCCTAATAATGCAATACGTACCACTTCGCGGGAACCGTCTTCAACACTTTCTGTACCCGCAAAGCCGTTAAGGTTTGTTTTGGTAAAGCCCGGAGATACCAGATTAATTTTGATCGGTGTATCCTCCAATTCCACCATAATGGCAAGTGTTATAGCATTAAGTGCTGCCTTTGATGCAGGGTAACCCGCATTGTATATTTTGTGATAAGGAAAAGCCGGATCAGCATTCCTGGTCAGCGAACCGACACCGCTGGATACATTAACGATACGGGCATCCGAAGATTTACGTAACAATGGCAGCATGGCCTGGTATACGGCAAGAACACCAAATACATTGGTTTCCCATACGGTTTTAAGTTCATCTATGGATATAATACTCGCAAGTGTCAACTTAAAAGATTCTTCAAGGGACACTTTATTTTTCCTGGCATTTGAAATAGCCGCGTTATTAACCAGCAGGTCAAGACGTCCAAATTCTTTTTCAATGCGTCCGGCAGCAGTGTTGATCGATGCCTGGTCCGTTACGTCCAATTGAATTGCAATGGCGCCCGTGCCGATTTCTCTGGCAGCCGCCTCACCTTTTTCAAAGTTGCGTGATCCGAGCAGCACAGTTACTCCATTTGCTACCAGTTCCTTGGCAACCTGCAGACCGACCCCTTGATTGGCCCCGGTAACTAAGGCAATTCGCTTATGACTGATAATTGCGTTTTGTTGTTTCATAATTATATGTTCTTTGTATACAGCAAAGGTCAATAGCTATGACTTAGCAATTATAAGCTAATTGCGTTTTTTTGTAAGCTAATTGAGAAAATAACCATGATTTAGACTGGTTAAATCTTGCTGATAACAATGCTTACTTTACCTGCTTCAATTAGTTTTGCAATATCGATAAGTGATTGCGCAACATCCAAATCTCTCCTTATCATTTTTGGTTCGACATTTTTTTTATAAGTAGACCGGGAAATTCTTCGCTGAAAGGAGAAGCGATCTGGACAGAAACAAACCTGCCGCCATCTTTTAATGCACCCGCCATGAAGGCCCGGGCAGCTTCATCGGATACTGGCGAGGCATCAAAAACAACGTCGATGGCCTGCAGTAACCCTCCAAAATTTTCATTTAGATAATCAATTACTTCATCTGCGCCCAGTTGCTTTAAAAAATTAAAATTGCGCCGGGTAGCTGTACCGATCACATATGCACCTTTCGCTTTAGCAAATTGCACTGCGAGGTTGCCAATTCCGCCGCCGGCTCCATTGACCAACTCGCTTTGCCCCCTGTTCATTCATCAATATTTATAGCAGTCCCCGGCGATTAAAATGCGGCAATTTGATTTGCTTTGTCTGCGGCGTCTCCGTTGCCCATGTTGGACAGCACGATGATGGCAACCCTTTCTTTTGGGAATCCGATAACCTGGGCGCTGACCCCATAGTCACCGCTATCCCATGCCCAAAAAGCCCTACTCTGCAAGCTATCCCGATACAACCCAAATGCCTGGTTATCCCGGTCATGCAGAAAGCGGCTGGTTTGATGCATCAGGTCGTAGATTGCTGACCGCCAAACCGCTTGCTGATAAAGTTTGCTTCCCATTTGATGAGGTTATTAACCGTGGTATTGATACCGCTACCGCCATATGGCGGTAAATTACGTGGATGCTGTATCCAGCCGCTGCGTGGTTCACGTCAAATCCCGCCTTGCGGTAAACCTCGACGTATGCTTTTGCTCGGGGGTTATAAGGTATCACCCGATTCGGTTTAATCGTTGTCGCATCGTCGTTGTCCAGCGTATGGTTCATCCCCGGCGACAGTAACAGCCGCCTGCGGGCAAATGCACCGAAAGCTTCGCCGCTGACTTTTTCTACGATCCGTACTCGCCGCTCTTCAAAACAATGTTTATTTTTTGAACGGTGCATACAATTCCTATTTATCATTCAATCTAATATCCGTTTCAAAAAACTCAACCTTATATGACTTGAAGGTGCTGAATACCCGATCAAACATAGCTACCTACAATAGAATGAAGGATTTCTTTTTCCTTCTTTACATTTTCTTCTGAGACCATTTTCATTTTCTTTTTTTAGATAGGCTTTCAATGAAATTTCGTGTGATCAAGCTCAACCGTTTTAAATGTAGTCCCGATCATTAGAATCAAAGGTCTCCAATAAACCAAATCAAAATGTATCCAAATCGCTGCAACTTCTATCCAAATTGAGCGTCACCCATCCCGGCCGCCTGTCAACCGGCCGATTACGTAATTAATCTCATAAGCAAATCATCGAATACTATTTAATCTTTTACAACAGTTTTAAAAAACAAGGCGGGGATTGTAAAATCGGCTAAAATTTAAAATTTCGGTATAAAACTTACAGGATGCTTCGAGATCACTTACCTGGAGTGAAACAAAGCTGAGTTGCGTTGGATTTGATATTAAATTTAGTAGTTACGACTACCAAATTATGGGTTTTGTTTGTAACAACAAGTTTTTTTTTAGCAATTTAGTGGAGAGAAAAGATACATCATTAAAGATTTCCATTATTTGATTTTATTACTTTTGCTTATGGCTGGAATTGTTGAATTAAAAACGCTTTACGAGCATATCGACAACACAACACGCGATGCGACAAGTAACCGTGCCGGCCATATCAATATCTTCAAAATAGATGATATTCATCTGCCGCCAAACAGAAAACCAAATTATACCAGGCGGAGCTTTTACAAGATCACCTTAATTACCGGCGAGAATAAAATCCATTATGCTGACCAGTGTAAAAATATCAACGGAACAGCATTAATATTTACAAATCCCAACGTTCCCTATTTTTGGGAAACGGTGAGTGAACGGCAAACCGGCTATATGTGCATCTTCACCGAACCCTATTTTAACCTGTTGGGGAAAATAAAGGATCACCCGGTTTTTCAGCTTATAGACGAGGCCGTAATTCCTTTGAGCGCGCATGAACCTGAAATCTATACTGCGCTATTTTCCAAAATGTATAATACCCTGCATGGTAATTATCCATTTAAATATGACCTGTTGGGCCATTTACTGATGGAAGTGGTTCACGAAGCCCAAAAAGGCCATTTATTAAACGGTAAAACTTATGGACCTAACGCTGCCCAAAGGCTTAAAGACGCTTTCACAGAATTATTGGAGCGCCAGTTCCCAATCGAACTCAATTACCAGCCCGTAAACCTTAACACCCCGTCTGCATTTGCCGGCCGGCTCCATGTTCATGTGAACCATTTAAACAAAGTGTTAACGACACTTACCGGGCGCACAACTACCCAATGGATCAACGACCGTATGATACAGGAAGCAAAAGTGCTGTTAAAAACCACAAGTTGGACGATTTCGGAAATCGCCTATAGCCTGGGCTATCGCGAGCCTAATCAGTTTTCCGCTTTTTTTAAAAACAAGTCGCATATCAATGCCACGGATTTTAGAAAGGCAGTTAATGATTGATTTTGATAGCTAATGGTTTCTTTTCAATAGCCTGCCTGGTTTTACTTTACTGACCTTTGCTTTAAAAAAAACGGTATGTGGACGAAATCAAATATACCTGATCAAAGGGGTAAAACTATTATTGTAACCGGCGCAAATACCGGTATTGGGTACGAAACTGCGCTTGCCTTATACCAGGCAGGGGCCCATGTGGTGCTGGCTTGCCGGAACATGGACAAGGCCAAAGCTGCACAAAAGCAACTGGAAGCGCTTAAGGGAAAGGGCACGCTTGAAATTTTGAAACTTAATTTAAGCGACCTTAATGATGTCAGGGCGTTTGCAGCTCAATTTTTGCAAAGCCATAAACAATTAAGTGTACTGATCAACAATGCCGGCGTTGCGAACACCGGTGAAAATGCGCCGGACAGGCCTAAGACAGCAGATGGCTATGAAGAGCAATTTGGGATTAACTTTTTGGGCCATTTTGCGCTTACCGCTTGTTTATATCCACTATTAAAAGCCACGCCGGGTGCGCGAATAGTTACGGTTAGCAGCAATGGCTATCAGGGTGCCCATATTGATTTTGACAACCTGCGGTCCGAAAACAGTTATAACCCCATGAGGGAATACCGCCAAAGTAAATTGGCTAACCTGATGTTTGCCATAGAACTTGACAGGAGGATCAAACAACGCGAAGACGGTGTTTTGTCCGTAGCTGCGCAGCCGGGCGCCAATAAAACGGAACTGGTGCGACACATGACCGACCAGGAAATTGCAACCGGAAAAGAGCGCATCGGGGAATTCATGGAACCGTGGCAGGGCGCCTTATCTTTACTTTATGCAGCTGTATCTCCTGACGCGCTTGGCGGTAATTTATATGAGCCGGAAGAAGGCGGGTTTCGCGGATACCCAACCTTGTCTGCAATAAAAGAAAATGCGCTTGATGAAGCAATCGCAACTAGACTTTGGGATTTAGCAGAAGAACTTACGGGAGTGGTCTATCTATAATAACTCAAAAATAGTCGTTGCCAACATTCGCAAAAAAAGCAAATCTGCAGGACTTTCGGATGCAGAGATCCGTGAACACATGTCAGGCAATATCTTCCGCTGTTGTGCCTATCCCAATATTGTAGCTGCCATCCGGGAAGTGCATGGTGATAAAAGCCGTGGAGCAGGTTCGGTTGTTTGCTGACGGTACCCTATAAATCTTTACCATTAAATCTCCATAAAAGCGGCGGAAACCTGAACCAGCGCACGCGATGTACCTATTTTTATGATGTAAATATGCCCTGCAACAAACGTGAACCAGGCACCGGCTGTGGTGCATTGCATAGCGTAAATAGTAACCATGCTATTTTTGGCCGGTCAGAGAAATTCGTAGCCACCTATCCGTCTGCTATTCAGGCGAGCGGCACTTGAACCGGCAGGCGTATATTACAACCCGCTTTTCAACACCTTTTTCAACTGACTCAAAAATTCGGCTACACTTTTCGCACTTCCCGAATTCGGTTCCTTGACAGCACATCCCATGGTAACGAAATTTTTAAGATCCTGTACCTGCCATATCGCTGCGCCGCTTATTTCCGGATAGTCCCTTTTAAAGCCTTTTAGCTGGCTCTTTATTTCGGCTGCTGATTTACTTCCTTTATAAGCGCTGCATGTGCTAAATGAACCACGTACCATAAATATCGGGTATATTGGTTGCTTACATTTCAACGCTTGTACCCAATCTTTTATTTCGTTTTTTGCGCCGCCATCATAACACTGCAAATACAAGGCATCAACCACATTTACATCGGACGATTTTAGAATATCACCCCAATAAGCGTATCCTGTAAAAGGGCATAGTGTCATGTGCATATTTAGTTTTGCCGCAATTTTGCCCATCGCAATAATAGAAGGGCTGTCATAAACCGACTCGTCATCAATACAAAATGCGTCGGCGCCCAGCACTTCTTTTAATACCTTACAGATGTTGTATAACGTGCTTTGCTCACCAATACCGGTCACAATACCAGGCACCGTTTTAGAGGGGTCATACCAGTCGCGGATAAAATCATAAGTGTTTGGCGGCTGCCCATACCAGCGCCCTTCCAGTAGAATTTCAATCCGCGAGATGGAAGTGTTTTTTTTGAGATCAATCACCCTTCGCACATATGAAGAATCTCCCACCCATTTGCCGTTATGAATAATGGGTTGATGAGAATCGCCGGAATACAGGTCGCCATCTGCATGAATATAAAAACTGGATAACAGCATCGTATTAAATCCGCTGTTTTTCAACAGCGTATAAGTTGTATCGTCGCCGGGATATAAACCTCTTCCGTAAATGGCCAGGTTTTTGGCAGGCAAAGGCGCGGCGGGTGCATATGCTTGTTGCGCGAAACACCAATGAGCAACAGTAGTCAAAAAGATAACTGAAAATAATGCCTTCATATTTAACAATAGATAATAAGAGCCAATTTAAGCAGAAATTTGCAGATAATTCTACCACTCCTGCGGGTAATTGTTTCCACCTCTCTGTAAAACCTTTTGAATATCCACAATCAAACCAGTAATAAACGTAAAAAAGCCTCAGGACTTTCGAGATAACCAGTGAATCCTATTGTATTCAAGTCAATAAAATAGCCGGATATGGTTTTGGGGCTTTTTCTTTTGAAAATTCAAATCCGTGTTGCGACAAGGAAATTTTCATAATGTTAAGTATCTTAAAACCTGTGTAATGTAAAATCTTTAAAAATTTGTAAATCAATGAATTATTTAAATTCATGAAGTCGCTATTTGCCGTAAATTCTGCAAAAAAGGCGTTCGAAAAGCTTCTTCTGTGGGCTAGGAACAATATTTCCCTTCAGGAGAAATCCTACGAGATTTAAATATGTTCAACGTGCTGAAAAATTCTTTAGCAATTTTTGAGTTGATGGGTACAACCAGTTTACCTGTTGTGTCTTTCCAGTCATAAACCGGAACCTGAACAACATAATCTAAAAATAGCATGGAAAATATTTTATAATCTTGTTTATTGCGTGAGATAGGCGCCATACTGTACACATTGGTATTAAGGTCACTTTATAATACTTTGCCTGGTGCTAACGGTCTGTACGCTAAAATACCCAACACAGCCACCGGAAATATTTGAAACCGGCGTTGCTGGCGCTGCCAGGCTACCGTTATTAAATGCAACTGATTCCGCCTCACTAAGGAAGGAAAACGCACCATAATCGATACCAACCAAGTCCACTCTTACCAGATCACCGCGGTGAAATTTTCCGGTATCCGCATCCAGGGCCCTGTGCAAATATCTGCCATTAGAAAGGCGATCATCGAAAGTCTCAAAATGCTTCACCTGGATGCCATTGCACCACGAATCGTACTTGTAGTAATTTTTGATTTCCGGATCCTGGTAATTGACTACGGGACGTAAGTCATTGTTCTGCGAATAATCCACTGTGACTGAATCCAGCCGAACGGGTTGGGGCATAGTAGAAATCGCGGTGTAAGTTTGCCCATTCAGGTAGACCTGCATCTGGTAAGTATGGCCGGGAACGCCGGTCAGCGTATGAGTTACATAATCACCTGCAGCAGATTCTGTCAAAATATCGTTCACACCAGCCGTGATGTCTGTTATGTGAACTGTAGCTCCTGAAACTGTAGGGTAAATATTCCCGCTGTAAAAGTTGGCTGTTTTACTGATATACACGTGATAAGGCCCGGTCGTGTCGCTGACTGTACCGACAATCACCAGTTGTGATTCGTTATTGAGCGAAGGGGTAATGGTCTTGGTACAGGAAAGAAAAAAAGTAATCATAATCCCTGTTATGATGATAATGATGGTTTCGCTTTTCATGTTTTAAAATTTGAAGTTATAAGTGACTGATGGGATCATTTTGAACAGCGTCGTTTGCTGCACCTGGGTTTTATTGCTGTTCAAAGGATCAGCCTGGAACACAATGGTGTAAGGATTTGATTGTCCGTAAACGTTATAAACAGAGAAGTTCCAGCTGCTTTCATATTTACTCGTCTTTTTAACATAGAGCGTTGCACCCAGGTCAAGCCGGTTATAGGCGGGCAGCCGCTGGCTGTTCCTCGGCCCATAAGTATAGACAGGTGCGCCGTCTATAGATAATTTGCCATCAGGATAGGTGACAGGTGTGCCTGTCGCATAAACAAAATCTGCAGAGAAAACCCATTTTTTACTGGCCTGGTATAAGCCGACGAGTGATAGGTGAACAGGTTGATCCTGAGATGCAGGATAATAATTTCCGTTGTTGATACCCGCAATCGTTCGCTCCGTTTTCGATAATGCTAAACTGGCCCAACCCGTGAAGCGTCCATGCTTTTTCTTCAAATAGGTTTCCCAACCATATGTGCGACCGCTGCCAAAAAGGAGGTCTGCCTCAACATTATTGTTACCTACCAGGTTAGCACCATTCTTGTAATCGGTTTGGTTGTATAACTTTTTGTAATAGATTTCTGTGCTGAACTCGATTTCGTTCTGGTGAAAAGTTCGGTAATAGCCGAAGGAAACCTGATCTGCCAGTTCCGGCTTTAAAAAGTTCGAACTCGGGAGATAAACATTGGTTGGAGAAGCCGCAGAGGAATTGTTAAGCAGATGGATATTCTGTACATTGCGATCATAAGATAACTTTACAGAACTGCTGTCATTGAGGCGGTAACTGGCTGCGAAGCGCGGTTCCGGTGTCAGGTAATTTTTTACCACCTTGCCGCTGCCATAATAGGTGGTAGTCAAAATGTTGCCCTCTGCGTTATAAGTATAAAAATTTCCGGGACCGAAAACGGCCAGATCACTAAGGCGTAAGCCGTAAGTGATCTTTAGTTTGTCGCTTGCTGTCCATTCATGTGATACATACACCGCCGTTTCCAAGCTATATTTCTTCTCAAGGACAACGCTGTTGTAATTGGAACTGCTACTGGATCGCGCCGCACCCGGCTGGGTATCATGGTAAATACCATCAAAACCAAAATCCAGTTTATTTTTGTCATCAATATAATCACTAAAATCCTGCTTTAACTGGTAGTCGGTAATGCTGGAACTGACCAGGATATTATTGGTAAAGCTTAGATAACTCGTATTATAATTAAATTGGTTATAGATGAGCGAGGTGTTGGAGAACAAATTACAATTGAAAATATGATTCCAGCGAAGTGTAGCGGTGTTATTACCATAGTTGATGCCATCCGCCCCGCGCACCTGAAAAAAATCCTTACCGAAATAACCCGACAGATAAACCCGGTTGATGGAATCAATTTGATAATTAGCTTTTAAATTAAAATCATAAAAATAAAGACTCGTCTTTTTTACGTTGCTATCCGGAACGAGTTTAGTAAAGGCATCGGCATACGTTCTCCGGCCGCTGATGATAAACGATCCTTTGTGGTTAAATAAAGGCCCTTGCAGGGTGAGCCGGGAAGCGATCAGGCCTATTCCTCCGTTTACGCCGAACTTTTGGTTATTACCATCATTCATCTGTACATCCTCGACCGAGGACAAACGCCCGCCATAATCAGCAGGCATGCCCGCCTTATAAACCTGTATGTCTTTGATCGCGTCTGAATTGAAAACCGAAAAGAATCCCAGCAGGTGGGAAGCGTTATATACCGTCGCTTCGTCCAGTAGCAACAGGTTCTGATCGGCATCGCCGCCCCGGACGAAGAACCCGGATTTGCCGTCGCCTGCCTGAACAATACCCGGCAATAACTGGATAGATTTTAACACATCCTTTTCACCCAAAAGAACCGGCACATTTTGGATATCAGCGATATTTAAACGCTGGACGCCCGGAGGAGCGGTCAATACATTACTGCTGCGGCCGGAAGAACCGGCTACGATCTTCACTTCTTTAAGCTGACCGGTATTTGCAGTCAACAAAATGGCGTACTGTAGGTTACCTTTCAGGTCAACATTCAACCTATCAGAACGGTAGCCAGTGTAAGAAGCGATCAGCGTGTATTTTCCTTCAGGTATGCTTACCGAATAGAAACCATACGTATTGGCCGATACCCCGGTGCCGGGAAGTTCAGGAAAACTTACGGTTGCCCCCGGCAAAGTTTCCCCGGTAGCTTTATCTTTTATGGTACCGGAAATGATGAAGTGTTTGGTTTGCGCTATTGCTATTTCCGGCAGGATAAGCAATAGCCAAGCTATTCTGTACTTGATTTTAAGCATTTTAATTGTTTTGTGACTTGTTTAAGGAACTATTTAACTAAATGGAAAACCTGGGTCAGTCCGTCATCTTCCCGTGTGAATTCCAAATCATGGGTGGTGAGTTTTACAATAAGCCCTGTTGATTTTTCTTTCGCATAGTTAACAAAGTCCACAGTTTTGCCGTCTTTGCCAATAACGTAAGTGCCGGTATGTTTAGCGAAGGAAAGATGGCCGTCTTTGGAAAAAACGAAGGTGGTTTGTTTCAGGCGCTCGCTGGTGCTTTTGATGTCCGCTTCTGCAGTTGATCTGGCTTTGCTGGTCATGTTTTTAGGATAAATTGCGGTAAGGCTGGTCAGTTTCCAGGTACCCACTAACGTTGCCGATGGGCCTATTTGAAAAGCGCTTAATAAGGGGATGGCAATAAAGTAGCGTGTGAAGGAGTTGATCTTGGTTTTCATTTTTTCGTTTTTTTTAAACAATAATAGTTGCCTAAAAATCTGCAAAAGCCCGAAGTAAAATGAACCGACTATAAATGCGGATGAACCGTAGCATTATGCTGCTAAAGAAAAACGGGAGTTACCTGTTCAGCCATGATTTAAGCAATTGCGCCTTGTCTTTACTGACTACGGTACCCTCCGGCAGCGCATTGTTCAGGTATACTTTCAGCTTACCGTTAAAGTAATTGTGCACTGTTTTAATGGTTTCAAATGATACGATAACCTGCCGGTTTAACCGGAAAAAATAATGTGGGTCGGTCAGCGCTTCCAGTTCATCCAATGTGTGCTCAAGCATGTATCTTTTACCTTCAGCAGTATGCAAAAATGTAATCTTATCCTCAAAACTGAAATAGGAAACGTCGCTGATCTGGACCGGGATAAATTTATCGCCGACCTTCACCAGGAACCTGGTCTTATACGATGGGGCGGCCTTGGGTGTGAATTTGCCATCCAGCAGCGATTCCATGACCTGTTTCACTTTATCAAGGGAGGGGAGCAGCGATTTGTATTTTGTCAGCGAAAATTCCAGCTTATCCGGCTCAATAGGTTTTAACAGGTAGTCAATACTGTTCACCTTAAACGCCTTGATGGCGAACGCATCATAAGCCGTGGTAAAGATGACAGGGATCCGAAGATCTACCTGCTCAAATATTTCAAAGGACTGCCCATCGGCCAGCATGATGTCCATGAATACCAGGTCGGGGTGGGGGCAGTTCTTGAACCACAGGACTGCATCTTCTATACTGTCAATGACTGCGGTGATACGTATAGCCGGATCATAATTCAATAGTAATGATTCCAGTCTGCGTACTGCCGGTGCCTCATCTTCAATAATCAGTACGGTCAGGCTCATGAATTTTCAAAAAATAAGGGTAGTGAAACGCTAAACGTGGTTGGGGTTGCAATAACTTCAACCAAACTGTTGGTCAATAGCTGGTAACGATTGATAATATTTTGCAAACCGGTTTGCGTCGAATCAACGCAGGAAGTACGCCTTTGTAGGTTGTTTATAACCACGATATGATCCTTTTTCTGGCTGATGGTAATGGTCAGCGGTTTCCGTCTGGAGATAACATTGTGTTTGATGGCATTTTCAACCAGCATTTGTAAGGTAAAAGGAACTACTTTAGTTTGCTCGTCCGCTGCCAACAACTCATAATCAATTTTAAGGTTATCACCGAAACGCATTTGATTTAAAAAAATATAATCTTTTAAGATGTCCAGTTCTTCCGCCAGGCCGATTATATTCTTTTCATTATAGGTCAGCACGTGCCGGTAAACGCTCGACAGACGCTGGATAAATAATACCGCCAGTGCAGGGTCCTCCGGCACCAGTGTGATCAGCGCATTCAGGCTATTAAACAAGAAATGAGGACTGACCTGGTTTTTTAACAGTTCAAACTGGGAGATCAGGCTTTCCTTTTTCAATAGTTCAGATTCATAGAGGCTGTTTTCCCACTTCCCGAAAAAGTAGGCGCATTCATAACAAATGGTGACCATACCCAAAAGCATCAGGCTCTTTTTAAGCGTATCCAGGTATTCCGAAAAAAAAGTTTCTTTGTCTCCTAACGGATAGCATTGCTGGATAAGTGCGATTAAAGAAGCAGCGACAATGATGAATAATAAAAGAACGATTACCTGGGCAACCAGTCGTTTAGGTGTATCCTTCAAATCCGGTAACCTGTTACGCATGTAAATAAAGATCATGCGGGTAAATTCCCAGTAAAACGCTACATAGAAAATGTTTTTTATGGTCTTAAGAATAACTACCCGCGTAGATAACTGAGCATTTAAATCATCGCCGCTAAGCAGTATGATCAGAATTGCTATCAACGGGATACCGATGATCCGCGCCCACTTATCGTTTAGTTTATTACTCTTCACCTTTTGCTAAATATCGGGTAATCTCAACGGAATAGCAAGTCGAAGATTGATGAACCGTCTTAATAATGTATTAGATCGTCTATTGTGTGATTCGAACTTGAACCTGGCTCACCTCAGTAGCTTAGCCATCACGGAAAATTGACACTTCAACTAAAAGTCTGAACTTTCGCAATTACACAAAATTCTATCAGAGAAAATGTCCGGAAAACAATTCGAAATAATGAAGGGGCTATAATATAAGTTAGAACGTCCATTGAGAAAACAGGATTAAATATGGTTACGCTCTTTTAACAGCTACAATAATATGATATAAGGTATGATTTTCGATTGAAAATCATACCTTAAGATGACATTATGAACAATTATTCAGAAGGAGCTGTTTTTGCAAGGATCATGGTAAAGGATTTATCAAACTATGTTCGGCTGCCTGAAGATGAAAGACAATCTAAAAAGCAGAAAGAAATTCGTAGAATTAACAATGCTAAAGTAATCGCAGGTGTTTAGGTTCGGTTGCTAATTTTATGCCACATACCAGTCAAGAAATGCCGATTCGTCCTGGTGAACCTGAAAGCGATAAAAAAGTTCTTGTACGGTCAAAGCAATTTTGTTGGAGATGTAACATTGTTACGCTAATCAGTAAATGTAAAAAACATAAATAGATTTTTTGTAAAGGGCCAAGCCAGCGGACATCTCTTCATAACCTGACTTCGGAATAAGAAAATTTTAAAAAGAGCGCAAAGGATATAAATTTTAATCATAAATAATTGATAAGTAATTCATAATTGCCAATAAACCACTTTATGCTTAAAAATAAATTATAGAATTTTTTGTCAATGTAGCCAGGTCATTCACCTAATGGTCGCTTTCAATATCGCCAGTTTAATTATTCGAAGTGCTTTTATATTTTTTTGCACAACCGCACTTGAGTGATCTGTCTCCGTGACTTGATTAAATCGCTGAAGACTTGGGCAACGTGTTGATCCATTTGGTTATTCCCTTCAGTACCTCAGGCTTAATAGTAACCGGAATTTCCTGATAATCTTGTCGATTTCCCATGGTGTCTGGCTGCATAAAGTGGTTCATGTCTTTATACATCATCACTTTAGAATACCTATTGGAAGGCAAATTGGATTTCAAAAGCTGATAACATTCATTCGAAGGTATCTGCTGGTCTTTGTCACCATAAATACCGAGTACCGGGCACTTTACCTGACGAATGTCTTTAACCGGATCATAAGGAAGTATAAATTGCCACCAGGGGTTTAGGAATGTGCTGAAATAACGCCCCAGCATTTCGCCACCGTTTTCTCCACTGCTCACACCTAGTTTTGCAGCTATAGCAGGATCTTCTTCCCTGTAAAAAATATCTGCCGCCTTATTCATCAGTTTTTTTAATTCATTGTAATTGTGTGCCTCTTGCGGAATCCTGTCTACCACATAATTATGCAAACGCATATAAGCATTTGTCAATGTATCATTTTGTTTAAAGAATTGCTTACGGGACGCCCTGGTTTGTAAGCTGTTAACCACTCGTAATCCTACTGTCGGCCCTGACACTAACACCATAAACTTTACTGCTGACGGGGCCATTTTATATACCATGGGCGCCAGAATTCCACCTTCACTATGTCCAATGAGGCCAATTCTGGAAGTATCAATATCGCTTCTTGTATAAAGCCATTTTACACCAGCAAGGGCATCTTTGGCAAAGTCAAGACTGGTACACATGCTATAAACACCATTCGTTTCGCCTGTTCCACGGTCGTCCAGCCGTAAAACACCAATGCCATGATTGCTGAGGTAATCTGCCAGTACCCAGAAAAATTTATGGCCTGCAACTTTGTAATCCCTGTCCTGAGCGCCGGTACCTGATAGCAATACTACGGTTGGAAAACCAGATTTACCAATAGGCTTTGTTAGCGTTGCACCATAATGGAGGCCGGTCGTAGCGTCGTTAAACTTTATATCCTCTACAGTGTAATTATAAGGTGGTTCAGGGATTTGAATGCGGGGGTGTTTTTGAACAATCTTCATCATAAAATCAACGCGTGCAGTGTCCCCCCGTAAGTACTGCTGTTGTGCACGCATCGAAAGAACGCTCAATAATATCAGCGAAGTAAAAAGTAATTTTAAATATGATAAATATTGCATGATTTGTGTCTGTTTAACTTATAGCTTAATTAGATTTAAGATGGGCCGTTAGGCGGCCAGCCAAATAATTCGTTCGATGTCATCATGTGCTATTAAACCGGTTTCGGATATTAGCCCGGTTTGGCTGAAACCAAGCAAATGCGGACCTTCGAGCGCATTATATAATTTAGTAATCGTTTCATCAGTTCCGTACTTGGAAACCAAAAACGCATCAGGATACCAGTTAATAATTAAAGCGTTATATTGGTGCAACGCGGATACTTTTGGGGTATCCAAAAATATTTTGGCCATTTTAAAATAAGCAGCGCGCAGGCAAACTGTACTGTTATACAGGGAGACTTCTACTTTAAACACTTCTACGATATTTTCAATTTTCAACGCCACTTGGGTTAAATCACTTTCATTGCCGATAACCGCTATCGTAATTAAGATAATATCATGAATATCGGTTGTCGCATAGCTTAAGCTTTTGATTGGAACGAGTTTTTTTTCGATAACTCCGGTTACCAGATGGATCAGGCCCGGTCTTTCTTCTGCCTTAACGGTTAATATATAATTCTCTTTCATGAATTTGTTTGTTGTTTTTATTCATTGCAAAAGCTATCTCCCTACGCCAGGGGAGACGCTTTCACTATTAACTGACCTTAAAGAACGAATAGCGTAAATTAACTAATAAACATCGTCGCCTTAACCTTTAATAATTATAGAACTAATTATGGATGGCTTACTAATGTTATTCCGGCAGCAGGTGATCCGCCGATCAAACCCCGTAACGCGATGGTGACATTATGAAAATAAGGCGTTGCCAGTGTGTAACTAATGATCAGGCTCCCTGTAGCCGCGTCTCGGATCTCAAACACATAAGACTGGTTGGCCAATTTGGCAGGATATTGTATAAAACTGCTATAGGATCTATAAGCCAGGCTGGTGACTTCCGATCCATTTGTATTTCCTTTTAGATTTACACTGATCGTTTGGCTTCCCGGCGCAAGGTTTATGAATCTTACCCCGCACAGACTGTCTGCATAATTCTTATAGGTCTCATTGATCCGTGTAGTATCTACATTTGCAGGCGAAGCCCCGGACAAAAAGAGTGAAATATTACCAGTTCCTGTCATTGAGATCAACTGGTTATAATAAGTTACTGACGGAACCGTGGTGGTAGCTAAAGTAGAAAGGTTGACCTGGACCTGCCCGGCTAACAGCGGAAATGTCGCGGCACTGTTATTTTTGACAGCCCCGGTAGTTGCGTTGTTTAAATAAAGGCTGGTTCCGCCCACAACAACATTGATCACGTTAATAGCACCTGATGCAGGATAAACCATGCCCGATTGTTTACAGGCAAACAGAGACATCCCTAAGCTGATCGCCAAAACAGTTTTAATTATTGTTTTCATTTTTTGATTTTCTGGTAATTGATTTTTTGTTTTTATCACCTGTGTTAGAATCGTTAAATCTTTATCACTACTGCCTTATACCAGTAGATGATCTTATTTTTTTTAATCCCGCCCGAATCGCCTGCAACTGACCATGTCTTACCGGTCGAACAAGCGATTCTTAATGCAATGCACCCATTGATGAACATTTTCAGTACTGCTGCTATGGCCGACGCCGTTATTTCTCTTGTTTAATTAATGATATGACATAATCAACCTCTCTTGTTAATCCAACCAGATCACCGTTAAATCCGTCCGCAGTCCACCGGATATATCCATCCTGATCGATAATCACTTTTTGAGGGATTCCGTGGAAATGTAATGGTTTGGCGTAGCTGTTGAATGCTATTTCCATTTTTCCGGTTTTAGGATCAACTTCATCAAAAAGCACGTTGAAATCATATTTTTTTTCCCTGATGAAGTCAGCAGCCATTTTTTTATAATTGGCCGATTCTTCCATCGTGGAGATGAAATAGAACTGTATCTTATCATCAGGGCTATACTTTTGCACAAGTGTCTGCATTCCGGGCATTGCGTTCTTGCAGGGAAAACACCACGTCGCCCAAAAATCGAGGACAACTATTTTGCCTTTTTGCTTTGATAATTCAACGGGTTCGCCTTTAAGATTTTTCAAAATAAAAGCGGGTGCAGGGACATGTATTAATGACTTTTTTAGGCGCTCATGTAGTGCTTCTGTTTGTTCAACGGGTACTAAACCGGAGTAATAATCTTTAAATCCTTTATCCGATCCTTGTTTTTTAATATAGTAATTCTTTAATAGGAGAATAAGATCCGGGCTGGCTTTATTTGCTCTCACACTCATTTCCATATATTCCTCTGCTTCTGCGTTTTTATGAGAATGATCTAACAAGCGTGCATATAAGGTATTAAAATCTATTGAAGAATATTTTAAGTAAGACTTCACCATGCCGGCAAATTTCAAAGCATCTGCATATTTTGCTGCCTTATAAAGTAAATTTGCATGGTAAGCAATTGAATATTTGCTCTCGCCGAGTACGATTTTGGGCCACTCAGCCAATGAAAAATATCCCCGTCCTGATTGCTCATCCCGGGCCTGCATCCGCTGAAGTATAGTATTGATGATCAACGTAGATAGGTCAAGTTGCTGATTAACGGTGATCACCGGTGTTACCATACGAAAGGGATAATCAACGAAATGACTGTATGCATTGTTCAGTAACGGGTAAGGTGCCTCCGTAATTAAATTTTTCAGTTCCTCAAGTTGTTTTTGCGCGAAAAGGTAGGTCAACACATTATTGAAAGCGCTATAAAAAAATTGCGGGTCACTTATCGCTGGATCCATGTAATCCGTAACAGGGAATTTTGCAAAGGGATATTCCTGCATTAATTCCCTGAATTTAATAACCCGGTCTTCCGGTTTTCTTACATAATAGATACTGTCGGCTTTTGACAGCCGGCGGAATAGGCCGGCTGGATATCTGTTTAAAAGGAGTGCCTTTACCGAATCTGCAGCGACAGGCTGATTAATAATACGACGATAGGTCCTTTCAACACTGATCATTTCCCTTTCATTGACATCGGGTAATTTCAGTATTTGATTGCCCAGGACATGGATAACAGCATCTGCCTTAGCATTTTTATAATATGACTTTATCCCCCTGGACATATCAAAAAACAAGTGCCTCAGGGCAACCATATTGCCAATTTCCCTGGGAAGCCAGAGTCCCACTAAGGTTTTTGGCTCGATCTCGGCGGTTTTTGATACTAACGGCATCATGTAGCCATCAAAACCCTTTGACCGGAGTATGCCCCATTCTGTATAGCCCCCGGGAGCAATATCTTTGCCCGCCCTGTCATGAACCAAAGCGGCATAAGGATAACGGACGCCTACATCCACGCTGTCGCCCAGCCAAAAGCGATAACAGATCAGCGAAGTTCCCTCCGGAATCGCATAAGTGGAAATATAACCTGTATCTGTTTTGGTAAGTGGCACGTCATGTCCTTCCCATTTAAAATCTTTAAATAAGTAAATTACACCCGTGACAGAAGGCGCTGTTCCTGCCGTTTTATAAACGGATTTAATCATATCTCCCTGTTTAACAAGGCTTGGAAAGGTTTTAAAATTCTGCGGGGGCTGCACTTGTGCAGCCGCATTGCTGGGGAATAGGGTGAGACTGACCAGTCCCCATATAAGGTATGAGATTGTTTTATAATATTTCATCTGTTTAGATTTTGGAATCCAGTAATTAATATCCCGGGTTCTGCGTTAAAAATGGATTAAGTTGGATTTGTGTATAGGGTACCGGAAATAATGCCGCAGCCGGTTGCCATCCTGTTTTACCGACGCTTAAAACCGCATCAATCGTGTTAGTCCTTTTCAGATCCAGCCAGCGTTGCCCCCATTCACAGAACAGTTCCGTTTGCCTTTCATGTTGTACAGCCGCCAAAACAGCAGTTTGGTTAATTGCGGTGGCATTGGGCAAGCCTGCCCTGCTACGAATGGCATTTATATCCGCAATGGCGCCTGCAAGATTATTTTGTTGCGCCCTGGCCTCGGCCCTGATCAGGTATTGTTCGCCCAGGCGCAACATCGAATAAGCCTCTTTGGGTGTTGTACTATTGTCAAATCCCAACTTATATTTATACGGATAAACATATTTGGTACCCGCAACGGTCGAAGTATTCAGCCACAGCGCTTGGCGTTGGTCGTTTGCTTCAAAGGTGTTAAGCAGGCTGCTGGTGACAACAAACTGCGGTACTGTAGTGGCTGATGAAGGAATATATAACTGCCCTTCAGTAGTTTCGTCGCCAGCGGCGATGGGCGTCATTTGCCATATCTGCTCCTGGTTGCCATTAAGAAATACATTATTAAGGTTCGGTTCAAGTTTATAGGCTGCGTTAATCACGCTGGTTGCGGAGGCTTCGGCGGCAGCCCATTGCTGCTGATAAAGTTGTACCCTGGCAAAAAATGCGGCGACCGAAAACCGGTTTACGCGCACCTTGTTAATGGGAACAGGGTCATTTCCCAGTAAAGCCTGGGCAGCGGTTAAATCGGCATTTATCTGGGTATAAATATCCGCTACAGCAGCTCTGGGCAATATATCCGTTACCTTATAATCTGTAGTAAGCGCCAGGGGTACGCGACCGTATAAATTGACCAGATAAAAATACATAAAAGACCTGAGGAATTTGGCTTCGCCCGTAATTCTGTTTTTTAATGTCGTACTCAAGGTTGTGCTGTTCGCTACCCCTTCAATGCAGGCATTGGCCTGGTAGATATAAGTATATGCTTTGGCCCAAAGGCTTGCGTTATTGGCGTTTGTTACCGTAATGGCGTTGATGTAAAATTCATTATAGCTCGCCACATTTAGACTATAATACGTTTCATCTGCTGAAAGGCTTCCGAAAACGGAGACCCCGCTATTGGCGATGTTCAAAGAGCCGGCGCGGTTGATCATGTTGATATAAATACCGTTGATGGCGGCAGTAGCATCAGCACTGTCGGCAAATACCTGGCTCGTTACAATGGAGTTGATCGGGGGGGGCACCTCGATAAATTTCCGGCAGGAGGCCATCATGAATGCAGCGCATAATACCATAGTAAAAAGGCTGACATATTTTAAAGTAAGTTTTCTTTTCATTGTTCAAAAAATTAAAGTCCAAAATCTAAACCTGCGGCGATGGTGCGCACCGGCGGAATCCCATAATAATTCTGCGTTTCCGGATCATTACCTTTGTATTTTGTAATTAACAGTAAGTTTTGCCCGTTAACATAAATGCGGCAGGTGTTCATCCCTATTTTTTTAACAAGTGTACTTTTTAAATTATAAGAAAAGCCCGCCGTTTTCAGACGGATATAAGAAGCATCTGAATACACGGCATCAGATTGCCTGTAAAATCCGAAAGCCGTTGCGGCCGCTGTTCCGGAAGTTTGGGAAGTAAGCCGCTGATACGTTGCCTGGTCACCCGGGTTTCGCCATACGTCTAGCGCATCTACCGGTACGTTCGATTGAGTCCCGATAGCATTGGTAACAGCCCCCAGATAATTCATGCCCATTTGCTTACGGAATTCAAAGAATACATCCAGTTGGAACCCTTTATAAGAAAACGTATTTCGCAAACCACCGTAGAGTTTAGGGTCGGTGTTCCCGATGATAAACTTATTGTCCCCGTTCGCGGCTGAAGGATTCGATGTGATCGTTCCGTTCGCTGTTTGAAACTGGTAAACACCCGTTGTGGGATTTACCCCGGCGTATTTGTATCCTCTGACGATGGAAACAGGTTCACCTATCACAAGTGTCTGGCCATAAGACGAACTGGCTAAGCCGGGAAAGTCAATTAATTTATTTTGAGGAACGGTTATATTGAAAGCAGTTTTCCAGGTAAATTCGTTCGTTTTCAAAACGGTTCCCGATAGCATAAATTCCCAACCGGTATTTTGAACGACCGCCTGAAAATTCTCTGTTACATTGGCGAAGCCAGTTTGAGAAGGGAGCTGGTATTGAATCAGTTGATTGCTGCTCCGGTTACGGAACCAGGAAGTCGTAAGCACGATCCGATCATTTAAAAAGCCTAATTCAATCCCCGACTCCAATTTCGTGGTTGTGCTCCAACTAAAATCAGGATTCTGAAGATTTCCGGGAATATAACCGATGCCACCGTTATATAAAACACCAGAGCTCAGGGCAGACCAGTTTGAGGTGAAAAGGTAATTGCCCACATTGTCATTGCCGGTTGTGCCATAACTTGCCCTAAGCTTGCCGAAACTTACAACAGGTATCGCATTTTTAAAGAACGCCTCTTGAGAAAAGATCCATCCTGCCGCTGCCGAACCGAATTTTCCCCATTGTTTCCCTGGTGCAAACCTGCTTGAGCCATCAAACCTTCCGGTAAGGTCCAGGATATATTTGTTATCATACAGGTAGTTTATTCTGCCGAACCCAGCGTTGTATTTGTAGGGCACGTCACCATCGGAACTGGTTATCGTACTTGCCAAACTCACATTAGATAATAGAAGGTCATTCGTAAAGCCAGTGCCGGTAATGCTTTGGTAATTATTATCTTGTTTTTGTAAAGTCCCACCTACTAATAATCCAATTTTATGCTTCCCAAACTGCTTGTCATAACTGATCTGCGGCTCCACATCCCAGGTATAAAAATTGTTGACACTTTTAGTCGCGACCGATTTTGAAGATGTGGATGCGGGATTTTGCGCTACAAGAGGAAACTGCGAGCGTTCAACAACGGTTAAATTATTATAACCGGCCAATGTTTTCAGTTTTAAGCCGGGAAGCAATTCATAGCTGATCAATATACTCGATAAATAGCTGTTCTGTTGGGTATAATCAGCTCTTTTTAAATAAGCGAGCGGATTGAAAAATCCACTGATATAAGAGGTATATGCCACACCATTATTATCCCATTTTAATGAACCGTCAGGGTTGGTCAATGAAGGAAAATCAGGTGGCAGGTTAAATGCTGATAAAATTAAAGGCGATCCCGGTACGTTGTTGGTATCGTAATTATAACCGGTGGACAGATCGATATTGAATTTTCTGTCAGAGGAATTATGATGAATTTTCATATTGCCATTTAATTTATTTTCGGCGAAATCGCCTGGAAATAAATAAGTTTGACGACCATAGTTCATCCCTGCATAAAATGTAGTACGGTTGTCGCCCCCGGATAAGGCCAAACCGGCATTCTGAGTACTCGATTGTTTACCAAACAGCTGCCGTAAATAATTCGTATTGCTATTGGTATCATAACTCAGCAAATCGGGCGCATATGTTGATCCGGCTTTGGTTGTCGGGATAATTCCATCGTTATGAAAAGCATCGGTACGCATCTGCAGGTATTGCGGCGTGTTCAAAAGAGCCATGGTATGTGTCATCGTGCTGACTCCTGTGTAAAAGTTCCCTGTTAGTTTTGTTTTGCCTGCTTTGCCCTGCTTGGTGGTGATGAGAATAACGCCATTGGCGCCACGAGCCCCATAAATAGAGGTAGCATCTGCATCCTTTAGCACTTCGATGCTTTCAATGCTGGCAGGGTCAATGGTTTCAAAAGGACTCAGCCCGTTTCCGACCTGACCTACGCCATTTACATCATTTACAGCCTGAACCTTGTTAACAGCTGCATTTTGAGGGGCGAATGGGATGCCATCAATAATAAATAAGGGATTATCAGGTATTATTTTAGTATTAGGTGTTGATCCCACTGTATTTTGTCCACGGATCGTAATTTTGACCGATGAGCCCGGCGTACCACTATTGGCCGTAACCAGTAAGCCCGGCACCCTTCCTTCCAATGCCGACAAGGGATTCATAACAGGTTGTGATGTAATTTCCTCGCTGGTTACCTTAGCTTGCGACCCAACGCTGTAGCGGGCTGTGGTTGTGCCATAAGCGATCACCTGAACCTGATCAAGCGCAGAACTGGCTGCAAACATGGTAAATCTCAGGTCCAGGTCCTTGCCAACAATTTCAATGTTTCGTTGTGACGGTAAAAATCCAATATAGGTTACGAGCACAGTATACTTGCCTTGAGGCACATCCGCAAAAACGAATTTACCTGAATTATCTGTTACAGCGCGATATTTTGTATCTTTCAGCACAACTGTTGCACCTATCAATGGTTGACCGAGGCTGTCTGTAACCAAGCCATTGAAATTTGCTGGCAGCGTTAATAGCCGGGCAGCCTTGTCTTTGAGCTTTTCAAGGAATGATGGGTCGGACCTGGTAATGAATACATTGTTTTTCACTATCCTGAACGTTATATTCTGATCCTTAAAACAAGCTTCTAAACATGCTGCTACGCTTGCATTTTTTATATCCACTGAAATCCTTTCCGATTTTACATTTTCTACATCCACTAAAAATGTATAGCCGGATTGTTTCTCTATCGATTTCAGGACGCTTTCCAGGGGCGCATTATTTTCATGAAGAGTAACCTGGCTGAATCCTTTGGCGCTTGTCTGGACCAGGGCTATGACAAGCAAAAACGTCGTGAGCTTCATAACCAATAAGAGTTTTCTGAGAGATTGTCCTATACAATATTGCATAGGGGGACGTATAGCACTAAATTTCATTACATTTGTACTGTTTGGGTTAATACTTTTAAACTCATGTCGCAATTTGTTTATCCCTCCGGCTTCCGGAAGGAACGGGTTAATCCAAATATTTACCGTGGTTGTGCTTCGAACACCGCCGCGGTTTTTTTATGCTTGTAAGGCATATCTGTGTTGACCCAATTGATGTTATGTAATTATTTTTTCATTTGTCCGGGGGGTATGATGTTCAATGATCCTGTTAATTTATAGTGCCTATTTTGATATGATTATTTTTCTGCCGGTTACCTTATAATTTACCTTAAAGTATTGGAGCATTTGTAATGCTTCGGAAGCATTCAGGTTACGGTGAATTTTCCCCGAGAAGATCCGCTTAGGAATATCACCTTCATAGGCCACGTCGACATTGTACCAACGCGACAACTGACGCATGACGGTGAACAGATCCGCGTTACTAAACTGAAAATAACCATTTTTCCAAGCAACTGCTTCTTCAGGATCCGTATTGTCAGACACTTTAATTGCGCCGTCTGAACCTGTCCGGGCTTGTTGCCCCGGTCTCAAAACAGCTTTAACTCCATGGCTGGATATACTAATTTTTCCTTCTAAGAGTGTTGTCTTGATTTCAGGTTCATCATCATACGCGTTGACGTTAAACCAGGTGCCTATATCTTCAATCGTTTGGCCTTTCACGCTTACTCTAAAAGGCTTCAAAATATTATGAACAACCTCAAAATAAACTTCGCCTGTAACCTGGACTGTCCTGCTATCGCCTGTAAAAGCAACTGGGAACGTAATCGACGAATGGGAGTTTAGCCATACCTTGGTGCCATCTGCCAAAATGAGCGGGAAAGGTGATTGTTCCCCATTCGACGTTGACAGTGTATTATATACCACTGCTTTTTCAGTGTTTTTACCGGCGGAATGATACTCCAGGGCGTTCTTAACAGTAACCGAGGTATTACCTTGATTTGCCAGGATGCCTTTGAGCCCTTTATTAACAACAATTTTTTTACCATTAGCCAGTGTTAAAGTGGCCTGGCTATTACCGGGGGAAATATCGATTTGCGTATTTTTGGTAAATTGTTGTTTTGGTGAGTTACGTAAAAGGAGATAGCCGCCGAATGATAAAATTATTAATATGGAAGCCGCGGCGGCGATACGTGACCAAAGCGGTCTTACGGTATGAGTTTTGTTCGTCTCAATTTGCTTTTGTATATCAGCAAACATTTGCTCCTTGAGTACGTTTTCTTCATTAGAAATATCTGCTAACCATTCAGTTTCTGAAATATTTTGGCCCTCATACCAATTGGACAGTTGCATATTTTCAGCATCGGTAGCAGTCCCTTTAAAGTATTTTCTAACCAGTTCTTGTAATTCCTCTTGTTCCATGGTACCCGTTTTGGGATAATATACCATGAAGTACCACAAGTGTACAGCCTACCCTTGCTGTTGTGAAGTAAATGTTAAGTTATTTTTAAAATAATGTATGAACAGCCTCTAAAGCGCAGGTGCCCAATATTACTGCAATACCGGAATTTTTAAGGTTTACCTGGATTTTTTTCAACCCTTTGGTCAGGTGCCCTTCTACCGTCTTTTCTGAAATATTCATTTCCTTCGCGATTTCGGCATTGCTCAACCCTTTCACACGGCTATAATTGAAAACCAAACGGCATTTCTCCGGTAATAATTCTACCTGGCCGTTAATGTATTCTTGCAGGAATTTTAATTCGACGATATGGTCGTCATTGGTAAAAGCTTTCTGTGGATATTCTCTTTGCGCGATCTCCCGGTGTTTTCTTTCCCGTTCAATTTGTTTGTATACAGAAAATTTAACGGCTGTAGCGAGGTAGCCGTTTAATGATTTTATAGACAAGGCGTTCTTCCTGTTCCAAAGACCTACAAAAAGCTCCTGAACAATTTCCTTTGCCGATGATTTGTCTTTGGTATGGTTATAAGCAATGGCCATCAATTTATTCCAGTACCGGTTATAAATTTCTGTAAATGCAGCGTGATCGTCCTTCCTTAACAGGCCGATCAATTCTTCATCGCTGAGTTCATTGTAACGCGACATATTCGTTTAAATAACGAATATAACGATAATTGCCATCAATGTTATAATTGAATGTGGAGAATGTTCTTTACCCGGGGATTTTACAGCAATTTATGTGTGTAATCCCAGGTATAACCTTTCGGTAATTGAAACTTCACAGCGCCCATCGCCATGTCACTGGCTTAACTATCCACGTCGTTTCAGGGATGGGGGTCCATCGTACTGCTGCTGTAAGATGGTATGGTGGTTGAACAAATTTGCCTTTTATCATCCGTTAATTAAACCTTTAATACAGGTAACAGCTTAATGAGTATGGTGCATGAGAGTTAGTCACATCAATGCACTTAATTTGCATGACCAATTAACCCTTCTGTTCACCTTGATCCGCACTGCATGAAAAGTACTGGTTGCCTGGTATGTCTACACATTAAAAATGTATTTATTACGGTTTTAATTTAATAGTTCTATAACATTTAATTATATTAGCTAATTAATACCAATTGGACCGTGTCGGTATACCAAACATATAGCGAAAAACAATTACTCAACTTTTTTAAAGCCGGCGATCATGCTGCGTTTACAGAAATTTATAATCGATGCTGGGAAGAATTAGCAGATGCTGCATATCAGCGTTTGCATTCTCATGAAGATGCAGAAGAGGTTGTACAGGAAGTATTTGTGAGCTTATATGTCAGAAGAAAGGAGATTTCACTTAAAACCACGTTAATTGCCTACCTCAAAACTGCGCTTAAGTACAAAGTAATTGATGCCTATCGCACCCAGCAATTACACTATAAACACATTGATAACATTATTAAGGAAACTTTGATCTGTGATCCGCAGCCCGATGAGCAGCTAAGCTTAAAACAATTAAATAATGATATCCTGGAAATAATAGACAAGTTGCCTGCCAAGTGCCGGGAGGTTTTCATTAAAAGCCGTTTTGAGCATCTTTCCCATCAATATATTGCAGATAAATTGGGCATTACCGTTAGTACGGTAAAAAAACATTTACACAAAGCGACCCAAATTTTAAGAAAAGAGTTGAATAGAGATCAATTTGACCTGATAATTATTTGTGTTTTTTTCTGGCATCAAATCAAAGGTTAAAACCCACCCCTTTAAACAAATTTTATTTTATTGATAATCAACTAATTATGATAAAATAGTTGATTTTTTTATTTTTAGAGTAGAACCTTTGAGCGCTATCTTCGAGTACTGATATATGAGCATGGATCAGGAACGGTATATAGAGCATATTTTGAAGCTTATTACCAAATTTACGAAGGGTGAAGCTACAGAGGCAGAAATTCAGGAAATAGACCAGTGGTATGATAATCCGGCTTCAAGCGCGAAGTATAGTGATGGTTTGTCGGAGGGTGAGAAATTACGTGCAAAAGAAAAATTGTTCCGGCGTATTAACTTAAGAATCTACTCAGAAGCATCCCCCGATCGTAAAATCATTTCTTTCTCATTAGCAAAAAGTATCTCAATTGCAGCAATTCTCTTTGTGATATTTGGTGCCGCATTATTTTATATAATGCCCTACTTTAGCCATCACCCACCGCGTCCCCTAACGGTAAAATCTGGTGTAAAACCTGGCGGCAACAAGGCTGTGCTGACCTTGGCTAATGGGAAGAAAATAATCTTAACCAATGCTAAAAATGGCGTTTTAGCCACCCAGGCCAATGCCGTAATCAATAAAACAGCTGATGGAAAAATCGTTTATAATTCTAATAAATCACAAAATAGTGAAACGGATTATAATGTTATGTCTACACCGAAAGGGGGAGAATACCACCTTACTTTATCGGACGGTACCAACGTATGGCTTAATGCGGCTTCATCTATAAGATACCCAACCGTATTTTCCGGAAAAGAAAGAGTTGTGGAAATCACAGGGGAAGCCTATTTTGAAGTAAACCACAACGCAAAAATGCCTTTTAAAGTAATGGCAAACGGAAACCTGATCGAAGATATCGGGACTCATTTTAATGTAAATAGTTATACTGATGAATCATCCCTGAAGACGACTTTACTCGAAGGAAGTGTAAAAATATACTCCGGAGAAAATAGCATTGTACTCGTTCCAGGTGAACAATCTCAAATCCGCAAGGACATAACCGGGATAACCGTTATTCACAATGCCGATTTAAAAGAGGCCATTGGCTGGAAAGACGGCGTTTTTCGTTTTCATGATACCGAAATTTCGGAAGTAATGCGGCAGATATCCCGATGGTATGCTATTGAAATAAAATATCAAGGCAATTTAAAGAATAAAAAATTTTCCGGGGAGATATTAAGGGAGTCAGATATCAATAAAGTATTTGAAATGCTTGCCTTTTTTAAAATTAATTGCAGAATTCTGGAAACTAATACCCGAAAAATAATAATAGTATCCAATAAGTAATCAATTATTCACTAAATAACCAATAACACTTATAATTATGAAGAAAGCCTGACGAAATAAAATTCTTATCCTGTTGCCAAAAAAAGCGCAGAAGTGTCGTTACCACTTCTGCGTCTATCAGGCTAACTCAGCGATAAAATCACCAAACAATTTCTAGATTATTTTTAATTAACCTTTTAACAAATGTAATGAAATTTTACACCTCTCTCTCTGTGCTTTTCAAAAAGATGCACAGTTCCAAAACTATTCGTGTAATGAAATTAACCACTTTATTAATGATCATGTTATTTCTGCAAGTCAGCGGCAAAACCTACGCGCAGAAAGTCAGCATTGACCAGCAGGATGTCCAGATAAGTAAAGTACTTGACATTATTAAACAGCAAACAGGGTATCGTTTTCTTTATGATAATGAGGCCGATCTTACAAAAAAAATAAGTGTACATCTAAAAGATGCATCAATTGATGAAACGCTTAAAGTTTGTTTTAAAAATCAACCCGTCGTTTATCAGATCACAGATAAGACCATTCTGATTACCCGGGCTGATCAGGTTGAAAGTTTCCCTAACGGAAATGTCAATTCAAGGCAGTCTTATTTGTTGAAAGGAAAAGTAACTGACGAAAAAGGCTTGCCGCTTACCGGAGTTGTTATCCGCATAAAAAATTCCAATAAAGGCACCGCGACCGATAAGGATGGTTTATTTACGCTGGCTGTTAATGCAGGTGATGTCCTGACCGCTTCATTTATAAGTTTTGAACCTTTAGAAGTAACCATAACTGATCAAACGAGTATCACCATTATCCTTAAAGAAGCTAAAAGCGAGCTTAATACGGTGGTAGTGACTGCCTTGGGTATTAAACGGGAAACGCGGTCACTCACCTACAATGTGCAGCAAATTTCGGGTAGCGATGTCAGTACGGTAAAAAATGGCAACTTCGTAAATGATTTAGCCGGTAAGGTAGCGGGCGCAACAATCAATACCAGTTCCTCCGGACTTGGCGGCTCAGCCCGCGTGATATTGCGGGGTACAAAATCAATTGACAACCTAAAAAACAATGCACTTTATGTAATCGACGGTGTACCATTAATTAACTATAACGGGGCTGGCGATGCATTAGGTATTTATTCAGGTTCGGGTGCTACCGGCGATGGAATTTCTCAGCTCAATCCTGACGATATTGAATCTATTTCAGTTTTAACAGGCCCCGCAGCCGCAGCATTATATGGAGCGCATGCAGCAAGCGGTGTAATACTGGTAACAACAAAAAAAGGAAAGGCAGGTAAAACCAGTATCAGCCTCAGTAACAATACCAGTTTTTCCAGTCCATTTGTGTTGCCACAGTTTCAAAATACCTATGGCTCGGCTCCGGGCTCCTATACAAGCTGGGGGCAAAAACTTTCGGCACCATCGGCTTATAAACCCTCGAATTTTTATCAGACAGGAGTTTTTCTGAGTAATAGTATCAGCCTTTCAACAGGTACTGAAAAAAACCAGACTTATATCTCCGCATCAAATGCAAATGGCACTGGTATAATACCCAACAATGACTTGAACAGGTTAAATCTGACGCTGCGGAACACATCCACCTACCTGAATGATAAGTTAACCATCGACGCTGGTGCTTCCTACATAAAGGAGTCCGATCAGAATATGGTTTCGCAGGGGCTTTACAACAACCCCTTAGTGTCAATCTACTTATTTCCGGTAAGTGATGATATCGCTAAATACCAGGTATATGAACGATATGATGCGTCCAGAAACTTTAAAACACAGTTTTGGCCTTTCGGCGATCAGGGCCTTGCCATGCAAAACCCTTATTGGATCGTTAACAGGGACCTGAACACGCACGCTACGCAGCGGTATATATTAAATGCGTCCGCTAAATTCGACTTCTCCAAATGGTTTAATGTCACTGCACGTGTGCGGCGCGATAACTCGAATATCGTCAATGAAACGAAATATTACGCTTCGACATTAACTGCGCTTACAAATGGATCTGAAGACGGAGAATATAACAGAAGTGTTAATATTTTGAACCAGACTTATGCGGATATAATTGCCAATATAAAAGCAAAATATAAATCATTTGGTACGAATGTTTTTTTTGGGGCAAGTTATGATGACCAGCAAATGGAATTGTCAGGATACGGCGGGCCGCTGCTTGTTATCCCTAACCAATTCACCTATGCTAACGTCAACCAGGGAAGTGCGGCACCGGTCCAAAACATTCAACACCAACAGGCACAGGCAGTATTTGGTACCGCCCAGTTTAATTATAAAACGTTTTTATATTTGGATATAACAAGCCGAAATGATTGGAACACTGCTTTAGCAGGTACTACGCATAAGGTTATATTTTATCCTTCTATAGGCTTATCAGGCATCCTGACCGATGCTTTCCATATCCAATCCAATGCCTTGTCGTATCTTAAAGTCCGGGGGGCTTACAGCGAAGTTGGTTCGCCGCCCAACCCATATTTGGGTATTGGCAAAGGCTATCCGATAGTCAGCGGCTCAGTGCAGACCTTAACTGACTATCCCAATAAAACACTTGCTCCCGAGCGCACGAGATCATTGGAAGTAGGTTTGAATTCCAAGTTTTTCAATAATCTGATCAGCTTTGATTTTACTGCCTATAAATCCTCGACCTACAATCAGATATTTTACCCGACGGTAAGTACAAGCAGTGGCTATAGCGGCTTAGAGGTTAATGCAGGGCAAATCGACAATAAAGGTATCGAAGCATCATTAAATGCAAATGTAGTTTTTGGACAGCTCAAATGGTCACCAGGAGCCGTTTTTTCTTTAAACAGGAATAAAATTGTAAAAATGCTGGACAATTACTATGACCCTAATACACAAACCGTTTATAATCTTCGCAGCATAGTCGTAGGCAGCACAACCAGCTATGAACAGATACTCACCGAAGGGGGTTCAACCGGTGACATCTATGTTAACTCGCTGGTCACCGATGAACATGGTTACATTAAAGTAGATCCGCGAACACGCGTGGTAACTGCTAACAACAATAGTTACATTTATGCAGGTAACACCGACCCTCGTTATACTATTGGCTTCTCAAACCAATTTTCTTATGGAAACTTCTCTATGAGTTTCTTAGTGACTGCACGAATTGGTGGGGTAGGTGTTTCAATAACACAGGCAGAGCTGGATCGTTATGGTGTATCTGAAGCTTCCGCCAAGGCCAGAGATGCAGGCGGGGTGCTGATAAATGGCGGCCTGATCCCGGCGCAATCCTATTATAGTATTGTTGGTGGTGGCCAAACCGGAATAGGATCAGCTTATGTGTATAGTGCGACGAATGTACGTCTTGGCCAGGCCGTTTTTAGTTACAAGATACCTGCCAACTATTTTAACAATGCAATCAAAGGGGCTACATTATCATTAACCGGCTCCAACCTCTTTATGTTTTATAATAAAGCGCCGTTCGACCCGGAATCTACTGCCTCAACCGGCACCTTCTATCAAGGTATTGATTACTTCCGGCAGCCGAGTTACAGAAGTGTCGGATTTAACGTATCGGTTCAATTTTAATTCACATATATAAATATGAAAAAGATATTACTTCAAATGCCAGGACTATTGATTTGGCTATTGGCAGGTTTTTGCGCGGTATCCTGCACAAAAAACTTCGATAAAATTAATACTAATCCTAATACACTTACCCGTGGCCAGCTTAATTACGATAATACCTACGTTTCTGCTTTTATAGTACAAATGGAAAAGTGCGTCTTCCCGGTAGCAAATCAACCCAACTACGGGGACGAAGAATACCAAATTGAAGAGAACCTTGCCGGTGACATATTTTCGGGCCAGCAAGGTGCGAGCAATAATTGGTTTGGCGGTTCTAACAGTACGACCTACAATTTAATACCTGGTTGGTACGCCGCCGCCTTCAACAATGCAAATCTCAACATCATGGCGCCATGGCTTTTCATTAAAAAAAATGTAAGAGCTACGAATCCTGATGTCTTTGCTGTGGCTACGATCATGAAAGTGGTTGCGATGCAACGAATTACTGATATGTATGGCCCCTTGCCTTATCTAAAGGCTGGCACAACCGGATTATTCACCAACTATGATAGCCAGCAACAAATTTATCAATCATTTTTTGCCGAATTAGACACAGCCAGATCGATTCTGGAAAATTTTGTACAAAAGAATTCCGGTGCAACTCCTTTAGCAAAATATGACGCTATATATGCCGGAAATTACACAGAATGGATCAAGTTAGCCAACTCTTTAAGGTTAAGGCTGGCTATGAGGATCGTCTATGCAAATCCATCACTTGCGCAACAAAATGCGGAGGACGCGATAAAGGATCAATATGGCGTGATGACGGCAACTGCCGACAATGCCGCTTTTGTATCCTACCAGGGGATATTGATTCACAACCCGCTTGATATTATCACGCATAGCTTTAACGATGTGAGGATGGGGGCAACCATGGAATCATTTTTAAAAGGTTATAATGATCCACGAATATCCCGCTATTTTCAGTCTGCTCCTGATGGTAATTACCATGGCATCCGAACCGGAATTTTTATTTCCGACCGAACGCCATACTACACTAATAATTCTGCACTCAATGTGCAGCCGGGTACGTCCTTACCCTGGATGAACGCTTCGGAAGTCTATTTCTTAAGAACTGAGGGCGCGCTGCGCGGCTGGAACATGAATGGCACAGCGAAGGCGCTTTATAATTCGGGTATCAGCCAGGCCTTCTCAGAATCAGGAGCTGGTAACGCGTCTAACTATTTCAACGATGCCACAAGCGTCGCTGCGCCTTACACGGACGTGGTAAATAGTTCTAACAGTTTTACAACGGGAATGAGCACAATTACTATTCAGTGGAACGATTCTGCCCCCTTCGAAACGAGCCTTGAACGCATCATAACGCAGAAGTGGATCGCTTTGTTCCCGGACGGGCAGGAGGCCTGGAGCGAATTCAGGCGAACCGGCTATCCGAAAATTTTCCCTGTGATACAAAACGACAGTCAGGGTGCCATCAGCACTACTGTTCAGATCCGGCGATTGCCCTATCCGCAATCAGAATACAACACCAATGCCGCCGGTGTAAAAACGGGCGTGGCTTTGCTTAACGGCCCCGATAATGGCGGTACAAAACTATGGTGGGATAAAAAGTAAAATGATAAGCTATTTAAAATTAATAGAAATGACAAGAATATTTAAACTATATGCGCAGATCAGCTTTATGCTTTTGTTAATGTATTCGCTACCGGCCTGCAAAAAACAAAATACACCAGTACCGCTGCAACTGCAGAAGCCAACGATTTACAGCAACGACTATTACATTAAACTAAGAGCATATAAAGCATCAAACCATGCAAGGTTTTTCTTCTGGCTGGCTGACTACGGTGTTAAAGGAGGACTCTCAGCATCACTTGGTGAACGCTTCGCCGGCGTGCCAGACAGCGTGGATATTATCAGCCTTTGGGGAGGTATGCCGGATTCTGTATTAAATACTAACGATTATAAGGAAATGCGTTTTAATCAGCGTGTAAAAGGAACGACGATGCTAAATGTCACCCTGATCACTGATGACCGTTTTACTGCTTATTCCCATGACGATAATGGAATCATTGAATTTGCTGATAAATTAGTAAAGGAAACCTATGACAACGACCTGGATGGCCTGGACGTTGACTATGAGCCTAATGGCGGCTTTTTTGCCGACCAGAATAACTTTATTAAACTGATGGCAAGGCTGTCCCAGTTTCTTGGTCCAAAATCAGGAACGGGTAAACTCCTCGATATTGATTACTATGGCGATACACCGCCGGCAGTGCTGGCCCCCTATGTCGATTTTGTGGTACAACAGGCATATGGTGTCGGTTCGGCGGCAAGTTTGCAAAGCGCTTACGATAATATAAGCAGTACTTATAAACCCGGTCAATATTTTCCGGCAGAAACCTTTGGAGACTATTATGCAACCGGCGGTGTCGACTTTACAGATATCAACGGTAACGTGGTAAAGTCTTTACTGGGTTTCAGCCAATGGAACCCGACCCAGGGGCGTAAAGGCGGCTTTGGCGTCTTTTACGGTCAGCGCGATTATTATAATGCTGTGCCTTACGGCTTTATCAGGGCGGCTATTCAGGCTTGTAACCCTGCAAAGAAATAATTCAAAATTAATTGTCATGAAAAGTAAAAATATTATAAATAAAAAAAATGCGTCGCTCTGCCTTTCCGTCATGGGCTTGACAGTTGCTGTAATGCTATCCATATTTACTGGATGTAAAAAAGAACCTGCTTACAAAGATGTTGTATTAATCACCGGAGCAGACGTAACCAACGTGCTTAATTTCACGGTAGAAGGTGCCGGTTCGAGTACAGCCCTTACTGCTACAGCAACTGGTATTGTCAGCCAGGATATTAGCGTCACATTTAAAACAGACACGACCTTAATTACAGCATACAATAAAACCAATGGTACTAATTTTTATGCACCACCGGCTGGTAGTTACAGTTTGTCTTCAACCTCGGCTGTAATCAAGACAGGAACGAATGTTTCTAATGCGCTGGCGTTAACTATAATTTCCACGAGTAAACTAACTAGTGGACGTAGTTATATGATACCTGTTAGCATCAATGTGACTAAAGGTAATTTGGCTGTACTCAAAAGCTCTGGCGTCGCCTTTATTAAACTTAACCAGGTGATAACCACCAGTGTTTTCAATACAACAAATGCGGCTAATATGGGGAATTCTTTCCCGAAGATGGTAAACTTAAGTAAGTTTACCTTTGAATTCAGAATAAAAATAGCGCAGTTTGGTTCCGGATATCATATCAGTACTGTTGGAGTTTTTCAGGATACTTTAACTACCAGCGGACATACCTACAACTTATTCCGGTTTGGTGAGCTTTCAGATGATATCAATCAATTGCAATGGATCAATAATAGCGGTAAAATTTCATCTGCCACACGGTTCGCGACCAACACCTGGTACACCGTTTCCTGCGTTTTTGATGGCAGTACCTGCACCATGTATATAAATGGTGTGGCAGACGGTTCGTTCCCGGCAACCGGTATTACCTATAATTTCAATTCACTATCTCTTATATCTCCTACCCAGCCACTTCCGGGCGACATCAGCGAAGTGAGATTATGGTCGACGGCTCTGACTCCCGGCCAGATTCAGAATGGTTTTTGCGGTGTTGATCCCGAATCGGCTGGTCTGCTCGGCTACTGGAAATTTAACGAAGGACAAGGAACTGCAATTACTGATTATTCAGGCCACGGGTATTCATTTACTTCCGGGACTGACAACTGGGATGTCGGTGTAAAATGTCCTAATTAATAACCTATCAAATTTAAAAGCAAATGAAAAAAAATATTCAATTATCTAAAACGGCAGGCCTGCTTGTTTTTTGCCTGGCATTGCTTTTTGCCTGCAAAAAAGATAACGGCAATATCATCTATAGTCAAAGGCCTGCTTCAAAAGATTTGTTCCTGTCAATATCAGGAACAGGCAATCTAAATCATACGCAACACATCATAATGTTAAGCACAGCCTCAAGCAACACTGCTGTTGGTTTAAACCTTACCATCCCGGCTTCTGCCGAAATTACGGCCATTGTCAGTGTAGATACAGCTCAGGTAAAGGCTTATAATGCCAAGAATAATACACAGTTTTATTTATTGCCGGCAACCAGTTATGATCTGCATGAACCTGCAGGTGGCTTAACCATTAAGGCAGGCAGCTTGTTCTCTGCCGATTCACTCAGGATAAGCTTTAAGAATCTCAAAGGTTTAAGGGCAACGAACTACCTTTTGCCCGTATCTATTACCAAAGTTTCAGGCAGCGCGTTACCCGTACTCAGTGATTCCGTCAAGACCGTGTACCTGAATGTGACGTTAACTGATGTTATTCAGCCAACCGTTACATTAACAACGCCTACTGGTAACACAACATCCCTTACCTTGCAGGTTGGCGCAAAGGGAGCTGCACCGGTTACCCCGCTTACCATTCAGATAAGCCCGGGATCACCTAATAACGTTAACGTCACCACTGCAGTCGATACTTCGCTGGTCAGTAAATACGGTGGCGGATTTACGCCATTCCCTAACGAATCCTATTCACTTTCAGCATCAAGTGTCGCTATTAACGCCGGCCAGATGACGGCAAATATAAATGTGAATATACCCGATGTTTCAAAATTTGATAACACTAAGGCCTACCTGTTACCGGTAACAATAAGCAAAGTAACCGGGGATGATTTCGTGTTGACCGGCAGCAAGACGGTGTACCTATTGTTAAATTTCAATAACTTAAATAACGCTAATAACACCAGTACTACCGGCACCATCCTAAGCAGGCAAGGATGGAAAGTGACCGCGACATCTTATTTTGATGGTACGCCATATGGTGGTACGGCCTATCCAGTCTCCAATACTATTGATGGTAATCCCACTTCCGACTGGATCGCCGATTATGAGGCCTCAGGTAGTTCATCATTTATAATAGACATGGGTGCCCCGCATCCTATCAAAACGATAGCTTATAATAAAGCCTATAGTAACGTTCTGGGCAGTTTTGGAATAGACACTTATCCTTCCTCTATCATTATTTATACCAGTAGCGACGGCACAAATTGGGTTTCGCAGGGGACCTATCAGCCAATCGCTGACCAAGGTGATCCTGCTTTTGACCCGGGCGTTAACTATATTAACTTTTATAACGCCATATCAGCACGGTATGTAAAGTTACAAATACCTTATTATACGGGCTTTTCAGAAGTATATATTTATCAATAGTTTATAAGTTAAGAACGACCGTTTGTTTGACAGATAACCAGCAAATAAACGTTCTTAATTAGGATAGATAGTAATCTTCAATTAAAACAGAACCCTGGATATTAACAGGAGGGTACAAAATACTAGCTTGATTATTAGTAGTTGGTTTAGTTTAATGTGTTAGGGTACATAACCGGGGGAGTCCGGTTATGTTTTTTCATAAAATTTAATATTACCGATTTACATTAAATCTATACCACAACATGAAATAAGTATTGATGGATTGCACACGCAAAATCCGGGGTATTAAATAGCAATAATCTAAACAGGGGTACTTTCTGACAAGAAGTCCCCTGTTTAAATGTAGTTTTACTTTTAATCAACCTGTCTATTTCATTCTAAAATCTAATGAGAGGGTTAAAAATTGGGCTGTTCGGCATTGGGCCTGATACCTATTGGGATCAATTTGCAGGTCAAAAAAAAACATGGGAAAGTTATCTTGCGACAGTAGAAAAAAAAATATTGGCGATACATCCTGTAAGCACTTATACGTTGTCGCCGACAGTGCTGCCGGTGGTGCAACAAGCTAAAGTACCCGTAATGGTCCTAAATTTATACCCTGAACCGGCGATGAATTATCTAAAACTTAATTCAATGACGGACCGTAACGAAATGACCTGTGAATGTTTTTTAAATTAAAAGACTTTTTATTTTTTAATAATATAACTTAAAGGATGATAAAAAATGCTATACTAATATTGGTTTGGATATTAATAAGTTCTATTTCCGCTTTCTCCCAGAAGATAATAAATCTGAGTTGCAACTACGATAAAATCCGATAGCGCTTGATGATACCCAGCCCCGATTAAGCTGGCAGCTATTGTCGCCCGAACGTGGTATCGGACAGGCAGCTTACCCGCTGTTCCGCAAAAAGCTGGAACACATTAAAAACATCTTATCAAATTTAGGCGAAAACGAAAAATTCTTTTCTGTAGACGAATACGGGCACTTTTCCGTAAAAATGCGGGGAGGCACCACCATTACACGGAAAGGCGAACAAAAAGTAATCCCCCAACTCCAGCACAGCAAAGGCTTTCTACTCGTCGCAGCACTCGAACTATCCACCAACCAGCTGACGCATTTCTATTCCCGTAAAAAGGACACGGAGGAGATGATCAGGCTGCTCGAAGTCCTGCTTATACAATACCAAACACAGCACAAAATTTACTTTTCATGGGACGCTGCCAGCTGGCACGCCTCCAAAAAACTCTTTGAAAAAATAGAAGAAGTAAACGGTGAAGCCTACCGAAAGCTACACCACACGCCGTTGGTTGAATTAGCACCCCTGCCATCCTCCGCCCAATTCCTTAATGTCATCGAGTCGGTGTTTAGCGGCCTGGCCAAAGCCGTCATTCATAATAGCGACTATGAATCACTTGATGCCTGTATGGCCGCTATCGACAGGCACTTCCTGGAAAGAAATGAATATTTCCAAAAACACCCTAAAAGGGCTGGTAAAATGATCTGGGGCAGGGAAAGGGTTAAGGCGGTTTTTGATGAGGCGAATAATTGCCGGTATCATAATATGAGGTAATTTTATAATGTCAATAAACGCCAAAGCACGCGGAAATCATCGCTTACACATCTAGAAACGTTTATAAACAGGTAAACAACGAATACTATAGCTTCAGCTATAAATATCCAATTTACTTGTTAAATTCTCAGTTGCATTCCTTTCAGGAAATGAACATCTCCGTCGCAATAAAGTATTAAAAGAACGCTGTAATATAACTTGTAAAGCCAAGATAATCAACAGCTATCGGTATCTGCCAAGTGAGTTAAAATCACAAAATGACAGACCAATTAAACAATACAATAAACAATTAAATGGCCTTTACCGCTTTTGTCCGTCTTCCGCGTTTACCCCAGACCTGGCCCATGTGAAAAATTGGCACTTCATCGCCTAATAGCTTACCCCATGGCTGCAGGTCTTCCACCCGGTCAAAGATGATCTTCAGCACCGCCACTATCGGCAGCATTAAAAACATGCCCGCAATGCCCCACATTGCGTTACCCAGGAATACCGCGATTAGCGAAATGAGCGCGTTGATCTGCACCTTAACCGATACAAACCGCGGGAATATGATGTTGCTATCCACGAACTGAATGGCGAGGTAGGAAATAATAACCGCCACTTGTGCTGAATAACCATCTTTAGTCACCGTAGCGATCAATACTGGCAACAAGATCGCCACAAATCCGCCGATATAAGGCAGGATATTGATGATTCCGCCAATTACCCCCAGCAGCAGCGCATACTTTACCCCGATGATAAACAGCGCCAATGAGTTCATCGACGATACGATGATCATTTCGATCAGTAAACCAACAATATAACTCTGAATGGCAGATTTGGTCTGCGCCAGTACTTCCCCCACCCGCTTGGAATGTTCTTCGGAAAATACCTCGTATAAAAAATTCAGGATCAAATTCTTATACAACAGTAACATAAACACATAAATAGGAATGATCAGCATTAAGCTGATCGTGCCGAATACGGTACCGATGATACTCCCGATTGCCGCCTGGCTGCTATCAAGCGCATTTTTGAGAAACAAAACCTGCTTTTCAATAGAAACCCCAAACTTCACGCTGATCCACTGTTCCAAACTATCCGTCATCTGTCCAAACCGCACCTTTAACAAGGGAAACGATTGGCCGAACTGTGCCACCTGTGTACTTAACAGATAACCCAGTAAAGTCATAAATCCAATACCCACCAAAACGGTAAACAATACAGCCAGCGCCCTTGGAAGCTTAAACCTTAACAAACGGTTATAAAGCGGGTTGAGCAACACCGCGAAAAGGACCGCAAATGCAAATGGCACCAATATCCCGGCAAGTGCATTCATAATACTGACCAAGTAATACAACCCGATCAATATGATCGTAGCTTTTAAATAAAATGGGTAAGCTTTAACAGTCATAGTAAAATAAAAAAGAGAAATTTAATAGCGTATCTCCCGGAACAGCGATCATGCCTCATTGTTTCAAGCCCTTTTTCTTTAACTGCTCCTTGAATTGCTTGTCTGCTTTTTCTTTTGCCTTAATCGCTTTTCTAAGCGCCTTGTCCTTGGCCTTTTGTTCCTTTTTTGATAAAAGCTTCGCCGGATCAGGCTTAACCGCATAGCCCACACCCGCACATGGCTTGATCCCGCTCAGCAGCGTAAACCAAAGCGATTTAAAAAACGGATAGTTCTTCGGCCGTATAAACACCACCTTTGCGAATCTTGGAAGCTTTGATCCCACATCCGGGTTATCAGGTTTGACCACGAATGTATTTGCGATAAAGCTTTTGATCACTTTTTTGCCATAATTAATATTGAGCAAGGCAATTGAAAGGTCATTGTATAATAAACTCAGGTTACCCTTCGCACCACTTTGATCGCCCGCAATTGAAAAATCCAGTGACCTCAGTTCACCCTTCTTAACCTCACCCAGGGCAAGTGGCCGCAACACCGTGTTAACAGCAACAAGCGGCATAGGAGCGAGGTGACCCGAATAAGCATACCCATAAACCTTATCTGTCAAATTAAATTTAAAAGCTAAAGACAATTTTGCCCTGCCCATAAAATAGGAACTTAGCTTAACCTTACAAACCCCATTCACTTTTAACCGGTCCTCCTGGTTAGTGATATTCAAAAAACGTGCACGCGTATCCTTAAAATCAATCGTACCCGTTTTTCCCGGATCCTGATTGAACTCACTATAGTTGACATCAATACCCGCCAGATCCAGTGTATCGACCGTAAAATGCGTTTTAAGCTTCCGGATAATATAATTGGGATAGGTAATGATACGGTCAGTCCTTTGCAAAACGCCATGCGGATTGCTAAAAATTCCCAAACTCCCGCGAAAAGCCCGAAGCCGCTTCACCAATAAAAAATGATCCCTTAGAAAACTTCGGTAATTAAAACCCTCAACAACCATCGAATCAATCGCCATGCTGAACCTGTCTTCCTTACTCTTAACAAAGAATTCAGCAGGAGGCAATGGCGCCAAGGAAGCACCCCTTACAACCACCCGTGCATCCAGCGTCGAAAACTCTGCCGAACGCAGCTTGTAACGATAAATTCCATCAGCCGATACGCCGCTAAAATTTCGCAAAGTCGTGGTAATGTCCCTGCAATAAAGCGTCCTGCCCTTATCCCTTTGGGTAGCCGAATCAATCAGCAAATCATTGGCCACTAAAGTCAACTCCCTCAAATAAAGTGCCTCCGGTTTTATCGTCCTGTAATTCACATAACCCAGCTGCGCATGTTCCAGCCTGATCGAGCCAACACTAATCAGCTTAAACTCCCCGGACAACATTTCGTAAAGGGTTTTTGCCCGGCCGGACTTAACCGAAACCCCTTTATATACCGATAGCGAGACCCTCGGATCCGAAATAACAAGCTGCCCAACCTCCAGTTTTTTATTGAACCAATACCGAAAAGGATGCAGCCCGCTTACCAATACCCGCGAAGCACGCCCCGCAAATACCTTAGCCGGTGCAGTCCCCAATCCCTGGCGCCGCAACAGCAAGGCAGTATCAACAATTAAAGATGCATCAACCAGCTCCGCAGTTCCCGTAAAAATATTTAAATGCAAAGCACTGAAGCTGACCTGGTACAAGCTATCGCTTCCTTTGAGAACAGCAGCCTTGATTTTCCGTGAAACTACAGGAGCAACTAAATCCCCGGAAAAAATAAGCAGTAAGGCAATGATCACAGCGATCAAGCCCCCAATCACCAAAACCCGCCTATTCAACAAAGAACCCGCCATGCATTTGCTTTATCAGCAACCACCGGCAGCCGAACAACTAACACGAACAACAGCAATTTGTTAGCTAAAACTCCAATAAACATATTCCTGCAGCATCTTAATTTCGCTGCGCGAGCCCTGCTACGCTGTTTTCGGCTTAAGGTATTCTTCCAGGGTGCTCCAGACGATGTCTGCATAGCGGCTGTTATCCAGCACTTCGTGGTGTGCGCTGAACATGCTGTGCATGTACTGGCTTTGCTGCCATTTGGCGTAGAGTTGGTTTTCGCCGTCGGGATGAGCGGCGCGTTCCTTTCTATTGTATGCGTCCAGGTCTGAAAGCGTGCCCATGTTCTTCAGTTCATAGCCTGTAAGTGCGGCCAAATCATTTGCACTGACCTGGAAGCTGGCGATCCGCAAATAGCGGGGGGCAGTCACATCCATTGCCGCCATGGCCGTAAACGCCGCAACATCGTTCATGCTGGTAAAGTCGATCTTCCAGTCCGGCTTTTCCCAGTAAGCAATGGTTTTATTTTTATGATCGAGTAATGGGATATTGTAAGTCAATAACTCTGCAAACGCCCCGTTAAAAACTGAAGTGGGCGTGATCATTGCTTTGTTCAGCTGCACCGAAAACTCCCGCCGCAAATCAAAATTCCGGTTCTCACCCTCCGCCAAACCGGTATAATCCGTCGAATAATCAGAGGGAATGAACCTTGGCACACCCGCAGCGACGGCAGCCTCCAGCAGCAAGCCCTGCGCATCCACGATCACCTCGCGCAAACCGGCCACTGCCGAAACCACGCACCCCACACCACTGCAAGCTTCCGTCAGCGCCGCCAAATCCGAAGTGTCAACCTCCACGATTTCCACGCCCGACTGCCGCAAAATCTCTACTACTTCTGTTTTGCTGTCCGCCCGGACGATTGCCCGCACCTGCGCCCCGTTTTTGATTAGCGCTTTTACAATGCGCCCGCCGAGATCACCGGTCGCGCCGGCGATGAGTATTGGTTTGTTCATGTAAGGATAACCACTGACGCCATCTTTTTGTTCCGGCGATGCCCTGGATAAAATTATAAATTATTCGGCAACTCTTTTCTTATCGACTTTAAGTTTAGTAGCCAGCCTAATTTGCTTTTTTTCCTCGTCGCCGAGGATAATGCCCCAGGGCTTCAGGCTGTCGACGCGGTCAAATATGATCTTTAGTACGGCGATGACAGGGATGGACAGGAACATGCCGGAGATGCCCCACAACATTTCGCCGATAACGACGCCGATAACGGTGACAAGGGCGTTGATACGGACTTTTGATCCCACGACCATGGGTAACAGGACATTGCTGTCCACCAGGTGCACCACCACAAAAGTGACCAGGACATAGACGACCATGCTGCCGTCCGGCATGGTGCCGAGGGTTACCGTCGCACTGATCACCAACGCCGAAAAAATACCAAAATAGGGAATGAGGTTGAAGATCCCGGTGATCAGCCCCAGCAAGATGGCGTACTGGATGCCCATGATAGACAGGGTAACACTGACTGCTGTGGCGACGATGGTCATTTCGATCAGCAGCCCGGTAATATATTGCCTGATGATGACTTGTACGTGTTCGATGATCTCGTGGACGCGGGCTTTGTTTTCCTCCATAAATACGGACTCCAAAAACTTCAGGATGAGCCGCCGGTAAAGTAAAAAGAAGAAAGTGTAGATAAAGGTAAAAACAAGGAACAGCAGGATCGACGACAGCGACAGCAGGGTAGAGCTGATGAGCGCGGCATCCGGCGAGGTGACTTTGCTGGCAGCAGAATTGACTACCTTTAATTGTTTACTGCGGGTAATGTTGAAGTGCTCATAAACCCAGCCGCGAAAATTCCAGAGCGAGTGGCTGATCTGCGCCTGGAATGCCGGCCAGTCTTTGACCAGTGCGGCAATTTGCGAACCGATCACATAGATGATCAGCCCAATGACCGACAAAAACAAGATCACGGAAACCATCGAGGCAGCACCTCTCGGCAACCGTAGCCTTCGTTCAAAAAATCTGGCAAGGGGCATCAGCAGGATGGCGAAAAGGCTGGAAAAGACCAGCGGCGCAAGGATCTCCTTCCCTAATATGACCAGGAACCCGAGCGCCAAAAGACTGAACAGGACGAAGGCGAGTTTGATGTAAAATGGTAAGCGGGTAAATGTTTTCAAGTCCATGGGGTGCTTTTGATGATGTGGCCAATAATCAGCAATTGGGTTCTAACAACCGTCATATCGTCCTCCAGTCGTTTGTAAATCTCTTCGTAATGGCCGCACATGTCAAAGACAACAATGGCATAACGCTGGAAAAACTGATCCCTTTCCACCCCTTCTGATTTCCGGATGCGCTCTGAAAGGTCGAGGTAGGGCTCGGAATTTCACACAAACAATCTCAATTCCAGTAACCAGTAACTCCACGCGCATCAACAGCAATTTAACATCCTTTTCATTTACCGTCAAGTCGTTTTTATACCTCGCTTCAGAATACCTGGACTGTAAAATATTAAATAGCCTGTTACCCCTTTCCCAGAACAAAATATTCTTGCATAATATATTGTTATTCAATTAAATAGCATTTACCGTGTATCATTTAGTTTAGCGATAATAATGTTAAATCTTTTATCTGATCGCAGGGTTTCTAACCCGTCATCATTTGAAAACCAATACTTGTCAGTATAACCTTGCATTACCGCACGTTCAAGATATGTAAGAGCCTTTTCCGGCTCACCTTTCAATGCATAGTATAACCCCCAATCCCTCGTGGCCCTTGCAGTGTCATTTTTCTGTTGTTCATACATCGTCAAATATTTTTCAGCTTGCTTAAAGTCTCTGTTTTTGGCATAAGCAAGACCGATATTGTTGAAGATTATACTTTTTACAGACGGCGTATCAGTATAAAGAATGTTTTTATAAGTTTTTATAGCTGATGGATAATCTTTTAGGGCATAATAGCATAGTCCCTTGAGATTTGTTGCTTCAGTGCGAACTACCTGCTCTATGCATGCACTGTCGGCATATGTTTTAGCGATTCTATACTGCCTTTTATCATAATATGCCGACGCCACAGTATAGTAAATAGCCGACAACTCATCCCATGCATTTTTTAATTTCTTTGGTGATTTTGTTTTTGTAACGGTCACTAGTAACTTAGAGTAATAAATTGCAAGCTGAAAATCACCAGTATTTGATAACGCTAAGGAATACTGGTCATAACCATAAAGGCGATTATTAAGGTCATGAGTGGAGGTATCAAGTAATGACAGAAATCCCTTCCAATGAGCAACTTCCTTGATATAATTATGCTGCTTTTGGTAAATCAGTGCAATATCACGATATGCAATCGCAGTTATTGTATCTGTAGAGGGTCTGAATTTTTCGCCATATTTAACTGCATTTAAGTATGCATCCAATGCTCTGGTAGTATCTTTTAACTTGTTAATATAGAAATCCCCTAAATTAATATAAATAGTCACTTGATCATGCTTGCTAAAAATGTTATTTCTTATGTCATTAAGGACTTTTTCATAATAAACCAATGCTCCGTTGAAATCCCCTGTTTTTTCCAGTAGGCCTTCCATAGAAAGATTTACATATGACTTACTATGCTGTTTCCAGTCCGGGATACTTTCGTAAAGAGACAAACCTTTGCTTTTATAAACTGAAGCTAGGCTGTCTTTTCCAATTTGCTGATAAACGACACTTACATTATCGTAAATCGGAGCTAGTTTGGGCGAATCTTTATTCCATAATTTCTTTCCGGTTTCTAAAGCCAGCATTTCATATTTTAAGGCTTCATCGAATTTTTTTAATTTATAAAAAGTCGCCCCAATATTGTTGTAAGCTGTAATGAGGTGCTCTGACGTGCTGTCTGATGATAGTATCATGCCTAAATCGCTTTTTTGATAGGAAAAAGCTAATTCCGGCTTTCCCATGTCTAGGTATATCAATGCTAAATTTCCGTATGCAATCGCGACTTTTGAACTATCACCAAGTTCTCTGTCAAGCGCCAGTGCCATCAGCTCATACCTCAAAGCCAAAGAATCATTTGAAAGGGCAATATAATTAACTGCAATATCGTTGCAGTTTCTTGCGTAGTCCGGATCTTTTTGACTTGAGATAGAATCAAGGATCCCAATCGCTCTTGTTTCGTACCTGATAGAGGCGGTGTAGTCCTCGCTCTCGTTATAAATTACGCCCAAGTCGCCGTATTTTATTGCCAAATATCTTTTTTCAAATTTATTTTCCTCCCAAATATCGATTACCTTTTGTATGCAAGCAGCAGCCTCTTTATACCTAAAATTAGCCATTAAAATGTTAGATTTTAGCATATAACCTTCTGTTATTTTTTTGATTTCTTGGTCTGCTAACTCCTTCTTTTCTTTTGCTTGAATATATGCTTGGTCAAGACGGTTATCGTCAAGAATTAATAGTGCACCTTCTATGTCGTTGTCGCTGTCAATTTTTTCAATTGCTTCCCTTACAATTTCTGAAGCAAAGTCTTTATTGATCGAAGCAATATAATCCGCCAAAACAGCAGCTTTTTCTATAACGCTGTTATACTTTGCGGTCAGACTGTCAATTTTAATATGCAACTCCAATTTCTCCAAATCGCTGCCTTTGCTTTTTGAAAGAAGTAAAGTCAATTTTTTTAATTGCTGATCATAGTAACTTTTTAGCTTATTTTCACTAATCTTATAATAATGTTGCCGGGACTGTGCAAGTTGTCCCGCGTGGCAGACTATAATATAAAGTGAATCTTCCGGATCAATGGGAATCCGCGCAGCGCGCACAGCTTCGCTGTTTACTAGTTCGATATTAACTTTATAATTAACTTTTGTACTGAGAATCAATTCAGCATTGTCCCCCGGTTGTTTATAGGCATATTGCAATCTAAATGATCCATCGGAAGATGAATAATCCAGATTCGCACCTTTAGCTCTAATTTCTACTCCAACTGCAGGCTTTTTTCCACTGTTTTGAAAAAGTACACGGCCTCTGATTTCGCCATTCTGCGCAATGCTGTTCAACGCGAACAGTAGGAACAATTGCACTAAGTAATAAATTTTACAATCATTGTTGCACATCGAGTTTTAAATGAAGTGAGGAGTTTGGATAATAATAGCAATCTTTTGATTCGAAACCAGGGGCGGTAACCGTTAGCCGATAAGTCTTTTGAAGCATCCGGGTAGGTAAAACTGTATTAAATATGCCATTTTTGTCAGTATATAAAATGGTGTCTCCCATAATCATAACCATCGCATGAGCAATAGGATACCCGGTTATGTAAGAGGAAACAAATCCTGTTACATGTGCTAACCGGCTGGTAGGCTTTATATAGATTGATAAATGAGAATCAGTGAGAATAACTTTATCATCTGATAATTGCCAGAACCTATCACTCATTTTCACATGAATCGATTTTCCATTCCATGCCCGTCCCACATCAGGTAATAATGCTGTTTGGTCAGAATTGAACTGAATCATTTCTATTTTGTCATTGAATTGAAAGCGAAGCTGTAGTGGGTATTCAGGCTCAGGATAGTCCCTGTCAGGAATGAAATTTTTGTCTTTTAATAACTCAATGCTGATGTTAAACGGTTGTTGGAAAAAATAAATTGTCAATACGGATGCAGTTACAGCGCATGCTATTATAATGGTTTGACCGAACAGACTATTAATCCACAAAGTGTGCCTGATGCGTGAGATATTCGTTTCGATACTGTGAAGGTCATTTTGCAATCCATTGTAACGATCATTCAATTCATTGAAGCGCTCATCTAATGCTTTACTGTAAGCCACTTGAAGTTTCTTCGGCTGATTGATGTCGTTAATAATTGTTTTCAGTTGGTCTATCTTTGCTTTTGATAGCCTACCAATGTTGGCGGAAAAATTGTTATTTGTAAGTTTTTCATTAAGCATTTCCTGTTCATGAATAAGCTTTTGGATACTTGCAAGCGTATCTTCAGAGAGCATTCGTTCAAGTGCTCGCCTGGCTCCACTGTTTCGGTTTTTCTTTAGGGCTTCTCCGAAATAAAACCTGGTAAGCGGCAGGAATTTTTCGGCAAGCAACTTTCGGTATGATTCATTAACATGATCGATAAATTCTTGCTGTGAAAGAATTTCATTTAATTTCAAGGAGATAACATCCGAACCTTCTTCGCCGACCTGATAGTTTTGTTCGAGCCCTTTTTTAGGGGAGTACAGTATCTTCCTGAATTTTGCATTTTCCAACTGGGTTTTCTCTGTCGGCGAAAATAGTTCAATAAGTTTATTCGGGATGCTGTTGACAGCCTTTCTGGCATTCCGGTCCAGTGGATCGTCCGGGTGAAGTTGTTTGTAAAGTGTCTTAACACCCATTAAAGCAGACTCTATAGACTCGGAAAGAACCAATTTAATTTCTGCGTTAACTTGCTCAGGACCTTTCGTTTTTAATTGTTCAAGTATTTCCTCCCCGAGAGGAACAACCAATTCATCTGTAACTACGTGTCCTAGAATTGCCATTACAGGAGCCGCAAATTCAAGCCATTCTCCCTGCGATTTTCCCGCAAGCACTCCTGCATGTTCGGCAAGGATAGCGCTGCAAAACGCAGCGGTTAAATAACTTGACTTGGAGAAGAGTTTAGATCGCAGTGACATGCTTAATATTAAGATTCATAAATATAATAATATTCTATTTATCGGATGGATGTGTTCATGAAATCTTCCATATTCTCTATTGCCATGATGTACCATAGTCGCAAATCCGCCGAATAGGGTTTCAGGAAGTTTCAGGACGGTGAATTTAAAAGGTTAATGACTTGCGATTACAGATAAAAGATATTGGCAAATTGACATACTTTGCAACATAGCAACGTACCGTTGAAGCACTTAAAGTAAAATTAATCATGACAACATTCAGCGTAAGGTCTAATACGCAGATTTTTGCTGGAACCTTCCTCATTATTTTCTTTGCGATCGCCTATTTGCCGGTGCAGACAATTTAAAATACAGCCGGTCAATTCGTTACATGATAGATGTACTTATCGAGGATATGCGCCGACATCGGCAGCAGCCGCCGGTTTGTATCTGCCGGGAACCGGCCGTTGGTGGTAAAGAACTCAACCTGCCCGTTGTATTTGATGTAATAAACCTTCCCGATGGAATAGGGCGTCAGCGTATCCGTTCTTTTGATCAGTCTGAAATTTTCGACCTGCTGTTTGTCGATAGGAAAAATCATGCCTTGCAGCGATTTGTCGTGACACTCCACAGGCCAGTAATGGTCGCTGGCCCAGATCATGCACCCTTCATGGCCCGTCAGCCGGTGCTGCATATAATAAATACCCAGGTAACCTGAACCGACTATCGCTATGGCCAGCAAAATAATCATGACCAATTTCCTTCCATATTTAGGTTTAGGCAAGGGCAACTCTGCTTCGGTAATCTTTTCCGTTATCTTGAATTCTTCCGGTTTTTCTTCGGTTACCAGTTCGGTATCTTCAATTGTTGCACCTTTTGGTCTTAACGAATCGGACTGGTAGGGCCGCTGCTCAAAATCAATCAGCCAGGCGAGCAGCTCAATGTTTTTTATGTCTGTACTGTTGGTGATTTTCTTTAAGTAATTATCCAACGTTTTATAATCCTCCGGATCACTCTTCGTCAGCGCCTTCAGATAACCAGCCGGCTCCTGCTGCGCCCCAAAAAAGGCCCTAAACACATTTTCATCTTTCTTTTGAAACCGGTCATTGAATACAGCAAGACATTCCTTCCTGATATTGGCGCGGGTTGGGTGAATTAAGTTGAGGGATAAGGCGTTTCTTCGCTTCTTTTCTTCGTAGTCCCGAACGACATCGGCCTGATAGTCAGCAAACATTTTACAAGTTTTTAGGTAAAGCTAAGCTAAATTCCGGAATTCCTGCGCCATTTTCGGAATCAGGCCGGCTTACTATCGGAATGATCGGAATATCCGGAATTCCGTGGTGCTTAGCCCTTTACACCGCTATACATTTGCTTCAGAAATCGAATCGAACGGTTTCTGACGAGCAGCGATGGCGGCATCCGATACCCGGCCAGGGAAGCAGGTAAAAGCTTCCGCCATCAACGCTCATACTTCCCAAAAAAAATGCAGGAGGCGCCTCCTGCGCGGTTGGCAGTATCCCCGGGACCAGGTTCCGGGTACCTGCCGGATTTATTAACCCTTTAATTTTTTGTAAGATGTACGAGCTATTTTTAGCGCTGTTCCTGGCATTTTCATGCCCTGCGCACAACCACGGTAACAACAACAGCAATACCCATACCATAACCACGCTGGATGACAGCGGCGGCGACCAGGGGCACCTTCCGCCACCACCGCCACCGCCGGTTCATTAACCCGCACCCAAGGCAAGCTCCGGCTTGCCTTTTTTGTTTTTGATAAACCTTGTTGCCGTTCTCCTTTGCTTTTTATACTTTTAAAGCAAAAACCTGCCTTGAAAAAGCTCCTGTTATTCTTCCTGACGGTTACGGTACTGTTCTCCTGCACGCAAAAAAAACGCAGGGAGCCGCTCAAACCCGACTGGACCCTTTACCGCAAGGCCTACCTTTTTTTATCCGGGCACACCGACTCCGCTTTTTACTATTTTAACCGGGTAACTTCCGAATCCAAAGACAGCCTGCAGGTGGCCATGGCCTATAACGTGATGGCGTCCATCCAGTCGGACGCAGGTGACCATTACGGCGCGCAGGAGAGCCTGGCCCTATCCTTGAAATTCCTGAACGAAGCCAGCCCGAAGGACCATGCCTGCCTTGCCAACGACTATAACGAATTGGGGATGAACAGCGCCGACCTTAAAAATTACGATGCAGCGATCAGCTATTACGGCAATGCACTCCGGTTTACCACCGACAGCAGCTTTATCCCTGTCATTGTCAACAACCAGGCCTTTGCCTTCCAGAAAAGGAAGGATTACGCCCGCGCCCTGCAGCTTTACCACAAACTGCTCGCTAAATCCGAAAAAAAGGGCTCTGCCTATACCCGGATCCTGACCAACCGGGCCACCACCAAATGGCTGCAGGATCCAGCTTACAACCCGGCACCCGAATTACACCGGGCCTTAAACATCCGGCAAGGGGAGCAGGACCAGTGGGGTGAAAATTCCAGTTACATCAACCTTGCAAATTATTACCTGCATTCCCGCCCCGATTCCGCGCTTTTTTATGCACGAAAGATGTATGCTGTGGCCACACTTCTGAAAAGCCCCGACGACCAACTCGAGGCCCTGCAAACCCTCGTCAAAGTTGCCCCGCCCCGCGAAGCCCGGGAATTTGCCATACGCTTCCAGGAACAAAATGACAGTTTGCAAACGGCACGCAATACCGCCAAAAACCAGTTTGCACTCATCCGATACGATTCGGAAAAGAACAAGATCGATAACCTCAAACTGCAAAAGGATAACACCGAAAAGAAATACCAGCTGATCAAACAAAGCATCTTCTTGTACAGTGCCTTGTTCGTACTGGCAGCCGGCAGCACCATCACCGTATTCTGGTATAGGAAACGAAAAATCCGCCTGCAGTTGGAAGCCGAAAATACCATCCGCGAAAACCGGCTCAAGCTCTCCCAAAAAATCCATGACGTCGTTGCCAACGGGCTCTACGTCATCATGGCGGAAGTGGAAAATGAGGCCGAAGTCCATAAGGAAACGCTCCTCGACAAAATAGAAGTGCTTTATGATAAATCACGGGATATCTCCTATGAAGAAATTGTCTCCCCGGAGCAGGACTTTCCTGCCAGCACCGCAGATCTGCTCAAATCCTTTGCCACAGCGGAAACCAGGGTGGTATTTTCAGGCAATGACCAGGCACTGTGGTCTGACGTACCCCAACCGGTTAAACAGGAACTCCAGCCCATCCTGCAGGAGCTCATGGTCAATATGAAAAAGCACAGCCGGGCAGCTAACGCCGCCATCAAATTTTCAAAAGACCAGAACCTGCTGTTAATTACCTATACCGATGACGGCATCGGCATGCCCGGAGACCTGCAGCCGGGGAACGGCCTCACCAGTACGGGAAACCGGATAAAAAAGCTAAACGGCACCCTTAGTTTTGCTGCCAACGGGGCAAAAGGGCTCCGGGTCCAGATCACTATTCCCATTGCCTGAAGAAAATGTTTAAAACCATACTCATCGCCGAAGACCACGAAAGCGCCAGCATCTCCGTACGAAAGACCCTGCAGGACCTCGGCGTGGCCCATACAGACTATGCCTACTACTGCGACGACGCGCTGACCAAGATCAAGATCGCCCTGCGCAACCAGCAGCCCTTCGAACTGCTTGTCACCGACCTGTTTTTCGAGGAAGACCACCAAAAACAGAACCTCGGTGGGGGAGCAGCCCTGATCGCCGCCGCCCGCCAGCTCCAGCCCGGGCTGAAGATCCTCGTTTTTTCTGCAGAACACCGGGCTGCGGTAATCGATAAGCTCTTCAAAGAACTCCACATCAGCGGCTACGTGCGAAAGGCACGCTACGACGCCCAGGAACTCAAAACGGCCATGGAAACGCTCTTTAAAAACAAGCAGCATTATCCTTCCCACCTCCGCCAGGCCGTCAAAGCCATGAACACCCACGAGTTCACCACCCTCGACATTACCATCATTTCCCTGCTCTCCGGCGGCATTCACCAAAAGGATATCCCCGTACACCTGCAGCAAAAAAACCTGCACCCCTCCGGCCTGAGCAGCGTCGAAAAACGCCTCGGCCACATCAAGACAAACCTCGGTTTCTCCAAGAACGAACAACTCATCGCCTATTGCAAGGATATGGGCATTATCTGATACATCCCCAAAGGCCCGGTTTTCCATAAAAAACAAAGTCCCCTTGCACTCGCTGCTTGGGGACTTTAACCTAAACCTTATCACAATAGGCAGAAGAATCCTGCCATTTGAAGCCGCAAAGTTACGAAATTCCGGCTTTCCGGGAAACCGTAAAAAACAGGCTGCCCGGAGACCTATTTTTGTTGTACAAATAACAAAATAGTCAATATGGAAGCACCTGTACAAAGCGAAAAAATGTTTTACCAGGACGGGAATGTCACCGTCTCCCAGGTCCGGTTCATCACCAATTCCAAAACCTACGCCATGCGGAACATTTCCTCCGTCTCCATCTTCGAAATCGTCAAGAGTAGAAAGCTCCCGGTCGCCATGATCGTCGTTGGCCTCCTGATGCTTTGCTATGACAGCTCCAGGATCGCAGGCGCCGTTATCGCCATTTTAGGCATCGCGCTCCTCTTCTCCATTAAAAACGAATACGCCGTCCGGATCAGCACCAACTCCGGCGAAGCCAACAGCATCGTCTCGAAGGACCAATATTATATCCAAACCATCGTAGACGCGCTCAATGACGCCATCATCCACAGGGGATAATTCAATAATTACCGCAGTGAAAATACTTTTAACCATCATCTTCCTGTTTTGCGAAGGCTATTTCACCAATCCAAAAATGGTTTACACCTGCGGTAACAGGAAGACAGGTAAATACCATTACAAGGCCAATTGCCGCGGACTGAGCAACTGTAGCTACCGGATTGTGAAAACAACAGAAGATGAAGCCAAAAAAAGCGGCAAAACCCTGTGCAGGTTCGAGCAATAACTATTAAATAAGTCAAGTATACATAAATCTTAAATCCAATGCCATTTACAAGATCAGACCTCCTTTACACCTACAGCTGGGAACATACCAAGTCCGACGATCCTAAACTGACCGGTGAGCCCGACCACAACCTGTTCAACCGCAGCGAAGGCTACGAAGTCTTTTACCTCATCAAAAAGATCATGTCAGCAAGGGGACTTGACGGCGCGGCGTCCGGGCAAAAAATTGAAAAAATGATCCGGCTCCACCCCGCCAACCTGAGAAGCCAGGCCCATGTGAAGGAATGGATCAATAACAATTGGAGCAGCTATTAAATAGTATAAACCCTAAACCTTATCACTTATGAAGCCGATCGATCAACAGGTAATCCACAACGACTATTAAAGCAATCTGCTATGCAGCAATATCGTTATACCGACATTCCCCAAACACATCAAAAACCGCTTAGCCGTTATATCCGGGAGGAGCCGGAAGCTCAGCCAACAGAAAACGGGCAGGGACCAGATGCTCCCGCACACGGAAGTTACGGCGGTCTGTTATTTGATCCGCGCTGGAAATCCAAACGGGCCGAGATCATGGTTCGGGATCATCAGTGTTGCGTTATTTGCACGGGCAGGGAGGAACTTTTGGTGCATCACCGGCAATATCATTTTATAAAAACCGCAAATGCATTTAAAGTGCCCTGGGACTATCCTGCGGCGCTTTTGATCACCCTTTGCAAAAGCTGCCACCAGCGGGGGCACAGTAAATTTAAAGTACCAATCTTATACATTTAAAGCCATGTTCAACTTTTTTAAAAGCGCCGGCCGGAACGGCAACACCACCGAAAACCTAAACGGGCACAGCCCGGTGGCTACCCCGCCTTTACCGGAGATTGACGAGCGGGTATTTATCGAATCCGCCGGCGTGCCGGCAGCCCCCCCAGCAGGCAATTTTACAGACAAGGCGTCCGTGCCGGCAGATCACAATATCGGCGTGCTATTTGCATTTCTGGATCGCAACCACGAAGCGAAAGGCTATGATGATGCTTTACTCAATCCCGACAGCAGCCATTTGGACCAGAACCGGGAGGCGCTGAAAAACGAACTGGGCCGGACCATTAACAAAGTGAAAACTTTCTACGAGGATTTTATACAGGAAACCGAATTCCATATACTGAGCCGTGGGCGGAGCGGGATGGTCGACATGGTGGAAGAACTGGAGATGAAAAAGAAAATCGCGCTGGGACATGTGGAAAAAGTCCGCGAGGTTGAAGAAAGCCTCGGCCACGAAGACGGCGACTGCAAAGGGATCCTAATCAGTTATACACGGGGCTTTAAAAACGGCCTGGCTGCAATTTCCCACCACCATATTTTAACGAGGAGGTTTTAAACATGAAAGACTGGTGGATTAAATCCGGCTGTTTCCTGACGGGCTACAAATATGAAATACTAACAGGCTGTAGTGAAATTGCCCAGCGTGCCGTTAAAAGGTATACTTCGGCTTTAATAATCATTTGTATACTTTGGGCGTTCATAGGATACTCCTTCGTAATCAAATACCTCAGGGGAGAATGGTACCTGGGTATTTTAGGGGCAGCACTATTCATACTCATCATCTTACAGGTAGAACGGCAAATTATCCTTGCCGACGCAAAAGGGCAGGCTAAATACTGGATAAGGGGGATGATTGCCTGCATAATGGCAATCATTGGGTCGATCGTGATCGACCAGATCATTTTCCGTGAAGACATCGCACACAGGGAAATATTAGAGCTAAATACGGAGGTAGATTCCCTGATGCCGTCCAAACAGGCAGAATTACGCAGGCAGACTGCCCAGATTGACTCAAATATCAGCAAAAAAGAAGCTGAACGGGTCGCGCTATTGGCGGACCTGGATAAACATCCTACCATTCAGATGATTACCAGGCAAAACGATGCGGTTCCCGTGACAACAACGACCATTGATTCTAATAAACTAACGAGCACAAAAACCGTTCTTGTCAAAAAAAATGCCATCGTTGTTAGTTCAGTTCCTAATCCAAAAATGTCAATGGTGCCTTCGCTTGACCAGCAGGTCAAGGACCTGAGAACGATCAAAGTATCGCAGGAAAATCGCCTGATTAAGCTGAGAACAGAAGTAGAGCGGGAAGCCAGTGCCAACAAAGGATTTCTCTTCGAATTACAGCTCATGTTCCGCATCCTGCGCGATTCCGGCGCCGCCCTGTTCGTCTGGCTGCTTTGGTTTATGTTACTATTCGGCATCGAGATTTTTATCATGGTCAATAAGCTTTCGCACCTGGAAACCGATTACGATGCCTGCATCCTGCACCATATGGAACTGCAGAAACGAAAGCTGAAATTGTTAGCCATGCAAACACCCAATGTTTAACCCATCACCTTTAAGCAATAATTATGGCCTGGTCTTATCGCAAATCCTTCCGCTCCGGCCCCTTCCGGCTTAACCTTTCCAAAAGCGGGATTAGTTATTCCGTAGGCGTGAAGGGGGCCCGCGTGAACGTCGGACCGAGAGGGACCTATGTCAACCTCAGCGCGCACGGGATCAGTTACCGCAGGAAGATCTCAGGGATGGCTGTCCCGGTTTCGCCGGTACCGCAATTGGTACCTGCCGGATTAGAAGAAGTCCATAACATTGCGTCCGCGGACATCGGGCAGCTGACAGACAGCGATTCTAAAGATTTTATAGCGGAACTGACCAAAAAAAGCGGTATGATCTCTTACGTCAATTGGTTTGGCGTGTTCCCGCTGATCGTATTCCTTGCGGTGATGCTGTTTACTTCGTTTAGCAGCCAAACGGAGGTGACCCGACCGGCAAGCGACAGTACACTCGCCCGGGTTACGTCGGAAGTAGGGGTATATATTCGTAACGCGCCTTACGCCAGGTCCGCGGTTTTAAAAGCAGCCACTAGCGGGCAAACGTTCCTGCTGCTCGACTCCGGCAACAGCAAGTGGCTGAAGGTGAGTTTTAATGATACCGCAGGATATGTCAGCCGCCGCTTTGCAATTATCGATCATGTCCACCATGACCCGCTAACGGGCGAACAATCATTCCTTTCCAATCCTTTTGCGGGATACGAGCTCGCTGGAGGGCTTATTTGCTTTTCGGCACTGATCATTTGGCTAAAGAAAGTGGATCGGAAAAGATTTGAAATGGAACTGCACTACAATATGGACGAACAGTTTAAACAGGTTTACCAGCAGTTCGGGAACCATTTTAGCACTTTTTCCCGCTCTGCCCGGATCTGGCAATACCTGAACGCGCAGCGAATCAGCGACTTTAAACGCAATGCGGGTGCGGGAAAGCTGATCAAAAGGACCGCTATCCGTGCCATCTCCGCGAACCAGGTCCCGATCCGATATTTTATCACCAATGTCTCTATTCCGTACCTGAAGCTCAGCAACCTCGACTTATATTTCCTTCCGGAACGGCTGCTGGTCAAGCGCGGCGGCACCTTTGCGGCGGTGTTCTATAAGAACCTGCGGATTAGTGGCGCTACGACCCGCTTTATCGAGGAGGAAGGGGTGCCCGGTGATGCGCAGGTCGTCGATCATACCTGGCGGTATGTTAATAAAAGCGGCGGCCCCGACCGGCGGTTCAATAATAATCGCCAACTGCCTATTTGCGCTTATTCAGAATATACGCTGAGTTCGGATACGGGTGTTTATGAGGTTATTACTACGTCAAGACAAGGGGCGATGGATGCGTTTGCCGGTTTTCTCATGCAGATTGGCCGGTTACAATCCGGCATGGCGATCAATTAAAACAATCGAAAAAACCATGGCACGACAAGAATTTAAAAAATCCCGATCTAAACTGGCAACCAGCCTGCAAATTACCGCCCGGTGGATAGCGCACCTGTTCGCGTTCCGTCCGGCTGCCATTGACGAACTGGCAACTGAGCAATCCTTATTATTTGAGGGGACAACCTGCAGGCTTGCTTGGCGTGTCAGGGGGGCTTATCGTGTTAAAGTGCTGCTGAATAATCAATTTTATAAAAGCTATCCGTCACGGGACGTTGCCACGCTGCCGGTCCATAGCGGCTTCGATATCGAGCTAATTGCCTGCAGTATCTACGGGAATGCAAAACGGGCACTGTCAATTCCGGTAAGGTGTGTTTATTTTAAGGAAGCCGGCCAATTCCTGCTAAACCCAATTGTTGAAAAGCGCCCACAGCTTACCCGGTCGCTGTACGTCCGTTTAGCAGCAGGGCAGCCCATAACACCGGCGCCAGTATTTGCACCCGTGCCCATAACACTCGGCAACACCCTCCTGAATGCATCGCGCGAAAGCCTGGAGCAGGAGATCATCCTAAATGCTTATCAATCTGAAACCAATTTTCAATCATACCATGCGGACTGAATATTACGAAAACCCGAAACCAACCTGGCTGATGCGGCAGTTCTGGAAAATATCCGGAGCGGACAAGTACATCCTTCAAAAAAGCACCTATTCCGACCAGGTAAAATACACTTGTATGGGCGGCATCGTGCTGGCGACCGGCGTCATGGCCGCGCTGGCAGGCGGATACGCGTTTTACACCATCTTTGCGCCCAAGGGTGATGCCATAGACGATATCAAAACGATCATCCATTCCGGGCACTACGATCCGACCGATATACCCACGGCGATCCTTGCAGCCTTATTCGGCCTGGTCTGGGGAGCGATCATCTTTAATATTGACCGTTTCATTGTCACCAGTACCGGTAAGGGCGACGGCACCGAAGCCATCACGAAAAATGAACTAAAAAGCGCCCTGCCCCGGATAATCATGGGCACCATCATTGCGCTGACCATCTCCAAACCGGTCGAGATCCGCATGTTCAAAAGCGAGATCGACGCTAAACTTTACCAGACCCAGCTCGAAGCGCAAAAGGAGTACGAAATCAAAACCCGCAAGAATTTTGAAGACCGGATCAAGGACCTGGATAAAGAGAACGGTGCCATAGAGAACCGGATCGAAGGTTACATGAAGGTGATCGCCACCAAAGATTCGCTCTGGAACCTCGAGACCTCAAAGGGGCAGGGCGGAAGAGGGCAGGGCGAGGGACCTATGGCTCTTTCCTACAAAGCGGAACGGGACCGCGTAGAAAACGAGAAGAACCAGTTCGTAGCGATGAATAAAACCAAGATCGACGATATTGAAAAGCGGCGGGCGGCCATGAACGCGGAACTGGAAGTCGCGCTTAAAAAGAACAAGTCGGTCTCCGCCGGGCTCGACGGCCTGCTGGAGCGCATCAAGATAGCCCAGGAGCTGGCGCCAGGTATTTCCATATTTATTACGCTGCTGTTTATGGCCATAGAACTCACCCCGATCTTCTTTAAGCTGATGCTGATCAAGGGCCCCTACGATTACCTGGAAGAAAACATCAAGGACCTCGTTAAAGCCCAGAACGGCATCGAGATCCAGCATGATTACTATTTGGATAAGGAGGGCCTGGAACGTGACCTGGTCATCCACCACGAGGTGGAACGAATGACCAGCATGAAGGCACGTGTCATCGAAGCGCAGAAAGAGCTGAATGAATATATCATAGACAGCTGGAAGGCACGCCAGAAACAGGAGATTGACGCAAACCTCGATGCTTACGTGAGTACAGTAATGGAGGAAGATGGTAAAACCGAAGCCAGCTGATATGTCATTATACCTGACCTTATGGAAGGCATCCGGCGAGGACCCCTGGATCCTTCACGGGTGCGGCCACCGCGGCATACAAAAACGGTTCGCCGTGATCGGCCTCATCGGCAGAACAGTCGCTGCCTTGAGCTTCCTGTCCTGCTTTTATTCTTTCGCCATGCTTTTCGACAATGTCTGGATGGCGATTCCCATATCGCTGTTTTTTGCCTGGATGGTCAATAATATTTATGAGGTGCTATTGGGAACGCTGGCGAAGCCCGTCTTAAAAAACAAATACGAAAATGTGATCAAGCACCTGTCCATCAGCCTGCGAATCGGCTTCATTGTTTTCTTCGCGGTCTTCATATCCAAGCCGCTCGAAGCCTGGCTCTTTGAAGGAACTTTGTCCGGGCGCGTCGAGCAGCTCAAGGCCCTGGAGATCCGGAAAGCCGAAAAGGAAATTTACACCCAATTTCAGCAGCATATCCTCAAATTGGAAAAGGAGATCGGCAGGAGAGAACGACTACATTACCCGCAGGAGCAAATTCAGCCCCTGCAATCCGAGCTTGCCGGTGTTTTCCACGACCAGGATGAAGCCGGGCAGCGCATCGAATTCGTCATCGGCCGGGCCGACTATTTCATCCAGCGGATCCAATTACTGACATCCGGCGGTGTATTTGCACTCTCCTGGCTGGTGACCGCCGGTATGGTGGTACTCTTCCTGTCCCCGGTTTACCTCAAGTGGAAGGTGAACTTCACCAACCCCTATTTTATAAGAAAAACATCGGTTTACCGGCATATAGTAGAATCCGAATACCGGAAATTCAAGGAAACCTATAAACAAATATTCCGCGAAAAATACCAATTGGAAGTTCATTGGCATGAGCGCCACACCGACCCGCCATACAATACAGAAGTCATTGCCGACTCCCGCGTATTTCAAACACAGGAACAATTTTTTGAACAGTACCGATGAGCACCTTTTGGACAACGGAAACGGTTACCCTGGTGGAACGTACCTATATCAGGGGCACGTTCCAGGGTAAATATCATGCCCAGCGCAGCGAGGCGGACTCCAGCCACCACGCCGAGTATTTCCGGATGCATATCTATCAGGCGGAGGTTACCATCGGGGAAGTTCGAAAAAACAAAGAATTTCCAGAAACCGCCGGCCTCCGCGACTTTGAAGGCAGCTTCGCGCAACCCGTCAATTGCTGCGATCCCGGCACCAACACCTTTTTCCAGCTCCATATCCACGAGCCAATGCTCAGTGCTATCACACTTTCCCGGGTTGTAAGGGAGGGCGCCGAGAACTTCGGCACCATCTCCGGGACCCTTTACGGTTACGTTACCAAACTCCATACCGAACAGCGGAAGGTGGCCCACGACGTTCCCGACCCGGTTACCCTGCCAATAACCGGCAACGTACAGCAATGGAGCCGCACCCCGACACATGAATTTAGTTACCGCGAGGGTACACGTTACCGCAGGGATTATTACCGGCACAGCAGCGGCTCCTTCCGCTGGGGCGAATGGTATGCGGTAGAACAACCCTGGACCTTCCGCTCCGTACTTCGCGTAATTTTCGGTTTCGCCTTTTTGGGCCTGGCCATTTTTTTACTCTTCAGCTTAAGCTGGGCAGGCTTATTGATCCTCGGATTCGTATTTCTTTTGCTCTTTTTCAGGCGGTCAGAACGCTCCGGCATTGTCGCGACGATCTTCTCCGGGTTTTACGGACTGATCCTCCTTTTTTTCCTGTTCTGCCTGGGCATTGGCCTGTACCAGGGTTTTACCCGGAACCGGCCCGTTCATGCCGTCAATCCGCCAAATACCAAACGTAACTATTCCACCACCAAACCGCTCAAACATACAGCCAATGCCGATGCATGGATTATCCACCACAGGGCCTGGCAGGACATCAATGGCAATAGCTACGAAGGCGATGTCCGTGTATTAAAATCAGCGTTCCTCCAGGCCCAAAGAGGGCAAGAGCAACTCGCGGCTGCCAGCTCGTTTGCTGACGTCTACAAAGCCCTTGCTACCGGCGATGCACAGCACCTCAGCGGCGTCTATGCCCTGTTCGACAGCCTTAAAAATGCCCGTCAACCTGACTCCCTCGGCTTTGCCGGCATGCTGGTGAGCTTCGTCCAGGATATCCCGTACAGCTCCGTGAATGCCGGCGATTGCAGCAGTCAAAACTATAACGATATCTCCGGCCCGGCTGCAAACGACAACGCCAATTGTATTGGCCACATTCCATTCGGCGTCCAGTCCCCGGTCGAATTCATGGCCAACTTCCAGGGCGACTGCGACACCCGGACACTTTTCCTGTTTACCCTGTTCGACCATTACCATTATCCTGCAGCCATCCTGAGCAGTATCGCCTTCCGCCATTCACTCCTCGGCCTTAAACTGCCATTACCCGGCTCCTCAAAAAACATCGGGACGCAGCGCTACGTGCTCTGGGAAACAACCTCGAAAGGCTTTGCGCCCGGACAGCTCAGCCCGCAGGTCGACAACATGGATTACTGGGACTTCACACTAATTAACACACCAAACATATGAGAACCGACAACTTATTTACTGCATTGATCTTAATGACCTTTTGCCTCCTGGTACTGTACCTGCTCATGCTGTCGATCAGTAGCAGCTGGAAGCGAAAATATTTTCCAACAGGCGCCATTACCACCGCTCATGCCATAGCGCTTGGCGGGCAATACCTGGCAGCAGCAGCACTGGTCACTGCTACGCTTTTTCCGTTAAAGGACTACCTCTACCTGGTCTCAGCCACCGGGCACCTCACCCTGTCATCAGGCCCGCTCTGGGGACTGCTCCTGATTTGCGCCCTCACAGCTGGAACCGGCTACCTTATCGCCACGTACCTTTCCAAAATACTCGCCGGGTCACTTTTTAAAGGCAAGTCCGCCGCCATTGAGTTCCAGGAAAACAACACCGGTTACAGCCTGGTCTGCGCGGTCACAACCATTGCCTGCTCCATGATATTCGTCCTGCCCGTCATCGTACTGATCCAGGGCTTTATCCCCATGCCGGCCATTCCGAACATCCGATGAAAAAATACCTGGTCCTTTTCCTTTTGCTCATCCCCGTAGTTGCGAAACCTGCGCAAAAGGATACCTGCTATGCCGGGCTGGACCTGAAAAATATATATGACCTCAAGCCGGAAGACTACGCTTATACCGCCAGCTGCTGGCTCTGGTTCGACTTCAAAAACAGAGCTTTTGATCCGCTTAAAAATACCGAGATTATCAACGCCAAACAATCCGACTTTTTTGATCAGTATTATGCTGAAGCCGATCAGCACATGCAACTTGCCAGCGAAACCGCCAAACTCACGCTTATCCACGACTGGCAGCTCAAAAATTATCCTTTTGACCGGCAAAACCTGCTAATCGAGCTGGAAGCCGGCCTCGACACCGGCAAAATGATCCTGAAGACAGCGCCCGGCAGCTTCAGGATTTACCAGGAAATGCACCTGCCCGGGTGGCACATTATAGGGTATTCCAGCAGGGAAACCATAGCGCCTTATAACAGCGATTTCGGCGAGCGCCTCCTGCACGGGAAGAGCAGCTACTCCCGCATCACCTACCAGGTCAGCATCGCCCGCGATTACTGGGGCCTGTTCTTCAAACTGCTCATCGGCCTGTACTTCTCCTTCGCAGTCGCCTACCTCGTCTTTTTCGTGCCACCCGCGCGCGACCAGCGCTTCGGCCTCAGCATCGGCGGTCTATTCGCCGCCTTCGGCAACAAATATGTCATGGACAACAACATTCCCTCCAGCATATCCTTTTCCTTCGTCGACCAAATCCATGACCTCACCTTCCTTTTCATCCTCGCAACCCTCGTTCTCTCCGTTTGCTCCTTGCGAATCGCCGAAATAGGGGACAATGCCAAAGCGGAAAGCTTCGACAAACGTAGCCCAATAATCGTCCTGTCGCTTTTCATCATCGCAAACCTGGTGCTAATCACCCTCGCTAACAAGGGGTAAGCATACCCCGCGCATGTTACGGTTTCCCGGATAAAAAGCACTAACTAGCTTGATAACTTTGAAAGTAAATTACTAATCATGAGAAAATTATATATCGGACTGCTACTAATCACCTGTTGTCACTTAAGCTGCTCGAAATCAGGCAACCAGCCTTCCGCTAACAAAAGCGATTCCCCATGCGGTACTTACAAAAGCGGCCAGCAGCTATATACAAGCTCAGAAGGAGGATGTTATTATTTCAATTCCAGCGGGAATAAAACCTACGTGGTCCGGTCTGCGTGTACTTGTAATTGAAGATATTGATTATTGGGATTGATTTCGGGCAGTAGCGGATCCCTGTAGTGTTATCCGCATCAACCTTTAGCCCAATTTAAAAATCGATTTCTTATTGCATCTGGTGATTCTGGATTATTGTTATCAAAGCCACATTTTTTACACCTAGTTAAGATATAGCCACGTAATACAGGCCATATGATTTGATCATCACAGGCCGGACATCTTATTTGAATTTCTGCGTCACACGTACCGAGCCTATAAAAGAACCAACTTTCGCCTAAATTGTAATCTTTCTCAAAATATAATTCTGGAGACGGGACTAGGGAGGCAAGCAGGATTTCTCCTATTGTAATTTCCACACTACTCTCTTCTATTCTGACGTTGGTTGATAAATTTGAAACACCACTTTTCAAAGCCTGTTTCAAAGAATTTAAAATATTTTCATTTTTTTTCCATGAATTCAAATTCTTATTTTTAATAATCTTTAACGAAATCGTTTCATTAATTTGTTGTTTCAAATAGTCAGGTAGATTTTGAGGAATTAATTTTTCAACCTTATCCTCAATAGTTAAATCAATCAGTGGCAGAGTTATATACTGACTATTGTCTTCTTCATTCCTTTCTCGAGCAACGGTTCTCTCGTTCCATACCAAAGATTCTTGTCTATTGTTTGCTCTAAGGCACCAGGAAACGTCATATCTTAAACGCTCTGCCTCTTCGATGCCATATAATAACCATTCCCTTTCTTCCTTAGTCTCGTTGAGAGAAATGTGAATGTTTGTATCAGAAATCCTAAGCCATTTCGGTTGTAATCCAAAAAAGTCTTTATAATCTTCGTTTGTTGGTGGCGCGTCCCTAAAATCAACAAAGTTCCAACCATCAAAGGATAGTATTTCTCCAGTTTTTTTTGCTTTTACATAGCTGTTTCTTCTTGCAGATGGGAAAATCAGCCCTTCGATTCCAATATTTCTACAATATGCAGCAATACCTTCATGAAATGCATACCCTCCCGCATCTGGAGATAATAATGTTCGCATGATATTAAAGAAATTTCGTGGCTTTTCTTTCATCATGTGAATGTCTTGCCTTTTCTGCATTTCTAAATCGCCGAAGATTTTTGTAAAACGGTCCTGAATATTTGGATTACGTAAATCTAATACCTTATGTAAAGCCAGTCTTTTTATAATTAAAGGCAAAACAACAGCTGTTGTTTTGCCTAATGTAATTGAAGCCTTTTGACCATTTGGAATAACTTTCTCGATATTACTTGCTTTGAGTATTAAAAATGGTTTGTCCAATTCAAAATCAACATTTGGTTGATAATACTCCTTTGCCCATTTGTGTACTGTGCTATCAATTAACTCAGGATATTTTTCAGCCTGGGCATTCCAATAACTCATGAGTTCCCAAAATAATGTGCCACCATCATTTCCGGAAGAGTCAAAACAAACAGAATAATATCTACCTCTTGGAAGAGTATTCCCACCAGAATACCGCCTCATTCTACCTGAACCAGACGGTACAGTGCCTTTAGATGTACTTATATAATTTAATCCTCCTTGATTGATCCAGTCTGAAACTTTTTTCAGGTTAGTAAAATTAGGAAAACAATCGTCAATTAATTCACAACTACTTTTGTCTATCAAGGAAGTGTTTAGTTGCTTAACATACCCTACAAAGGTCCCTGTTAATCCGGAAAGTCCCATTTCAAGGTTTTTTTAAATGAAATATAATGTATTGCCGAATTGACTTTCACAATATAGCATGCACCTCAAATATATATAGTATCGTGTGCTGGTTTATTAAAAAAATTGTGATAGAAAGTTAAGCAATTAATATTGTAAATTAAAATTATCCTGTAAAAGATTATTCATCAACGATTCGGAATTAGGTTTTCTATGAACATTATAATGAATTAGGATAACAAGGATTCCAAACCGGTGATTCAGGTATTGGTATTTATACAAGATAACTTCGAATAATTAATTCAGCAATCGTGCTTTTAGGGTATTTCAACATAGTTTTCTTTCAAATGCGTTAATTGCGTTTATTGGATTTGGGAATTAGGGTTTGGCTGAATTGGACCGCAACCGCCAATTAGATGTTTAAAATGGAGGTCTATGGAAGAACTTGAAGTTGCATGTTCATAATTTATGATTATTCTTTGAGGTCGCAATGGTATTTAGGTTTGATAACGCTTTTATGTGGGCGACTGGTCGATTACATCAATCGAAGTTATCTGATTTTTAAACATGGATTAACAAAAGTTGGATTCAAAAGGACTTTGTAAGAATTGTTTACCCAGGGCAGTTAGGTAATGGTACTTTAGTAACTAAATGAGAATAACAATTTCAAACATTGGTCGATAAAGGAAAAGTCGCAAGTTTCAGGATGGCATAATTGTCGTTATTTCCAATTTATTCAGCAAAAGTTCAAACTTTTCAAAATGTCTATCAATTTCACTAGATATAACGAGAAAATCTATAGGCCTCGAAGTAACTATAATTTGGCAAACTTTGAGAGTAATTATGCTTGAAAAGTATTAAATTGCTACTTGGTTCATGGTCCTTATCATGGTTATTGATAATGGACAGTCAACCGGAACTTTCCATTAAGATGTATCTATAAATCCTTACCATAATTTCACCAATGAATAAACGCGTATTTATTTCTTCCACCTTCATTGATTTGATTGAATATCGGCAGGCCGTATTAGAAATCATTCGCCGGATAGGTGCTGAGGATATCGCCATGGAGCATTTCGGATCCAGGGACGCACGACCCCTCGATGAGTGTACACGCCTGATTACTGATGAGACGGACATTTTTATCGGCATTTATGCACACCGCTATGGTTTTATCCCGGAGGGTTCTTCAATATCGGTGACGGAATCGGAATATCAGGCGGCAAAACAGGTAGATGTGCTAAAATTAATCTACATCGTTGATCCCGCTGCTATTTGGCCGGTTGATCTGATAGAACAAGGGGAAGCTGCATCTGCGCTGACGAAGTTTATAGCTTACCTCAACGCAAACCAGATAACAGATTCTTTTTCAAATAAGGATGAACTAGCTGCCGGGATCGCTGCAGACATTGCAAGATACCTCCTCGTAGGTGAAACTGTATCGCAGCCGGACTTTGAAAGGGTCTTCAGGCTGGTCAAAGACCTCTCCAACCCGGACCTGTTTATAGTAAAAAGGGCCATCACTGCACTGACAAATACCCGCAGTCCTTGGCTTGCGTCCCTGCTCGAAAGATTGCTGATGGGGAACGATGAAGGCATCGCCTACAGTGCGTTGGATGCCTTAAGGCAAATTCCGGGTAATGAATCTGCCGCTGTAATGGCGGCTGGTCTCCAGTCGAACTTTCCGGGCATCCGAAAAATGTCGGCTTTCCAGATCGGCGAGATGGCACTTCTAAATAGAAGAAAAAATGCAATTTTCGTACTCGACTATTTAATTGCCGTAGTAAAACAACCGGAAGTCTACGCTGGTCTGAAAAATGAAGCGCTGCACAGCGTCTGTAAGATTGGCACGAAAAAGGCTTTTGATTTTTTACTTGCTGTTCTGCGCGAAGATTATCCCACCGAATTAAAGGTGAAAGCCTTACATGGCCCGGGAAGATTCTGGCCTTCATCTGAATTTTTGCAGTTTGCAGCTGCAGCGTTGCCGGTCATCCAGCAATGGTCGAACGATTACAAAATAAGGCTGCAAAGCGATCTTTATTTCCAATACATCAGGAGCCCCCTCAAAGAAGCGCTTATCGCTGTATAGCTAACTCGCGGTGATTTTTTTGGCTTCGCTTTGGGCGGTCATGATCATGTGACGCGCCTGCGCACGCTTCCTGATATTCTCGTATTCGCCATTGGCATGACACCATTCATTAAACAACGAAAACTTGGAACGCAGTGCTCCGGCGGTTCTGCATTCTGTCAGAACGATCAGCTGGATATGGGTGTTTTGTTCCCAGACAAAACCTATACAAACATTGAGGCATTCGGTAGGCTCCTAAATGCAATGGGTGTCAACCATTCTGATTTCAAGGATTTGTCAGCTAGTGCAAAAGGTTGGCCACTCCAAATGGACGTTTTACGTAACGAAAGGTTTGTGGGGAAGGTACCAATGGAATATTGTTTTGATGGGAGATTGATTATATCATCTACCGAAGGACAGAAAATGCTGGAATTTAGAGACTAAGGGAAACATACATTTTATTGCCGCGTAAAATCTTACAGACCCGCAATCATAAAACAAGAAACCTGCAGCAGGACCTTTATTTTCGCGAAATTTCAACGATAATAAAGGACCACTTTCTTCCTGGACACAGGTATGAACTATTAATAACGGGTGGCGACATCAAAGAAGTTCAGGTCTCCTCGTTTTATGTTAAGCTGTTCAAAACGATCAGACACAGTCTCGGCGCTGACGTCATAGATTTGGATGATAGCATTACCTGGCCCTTGATTCAATTAAAACTTATCAGACTTTAGTTTTGTGAATACTCTTTTAACTACGTATATTTCTCCACCTAAATTTAAAACATGGCCAAGAAAAAAGTATTTATCAGTTATGATCACAGCGAAGACTTGCTTTACAAGAACCTGCTGCTTGCCTGGCATGCAAACGATTCGTTCGAGTTCGAATTTGACCAGCGTTCCCCCAACGTGCCTATCGACAGTAATGATGCCGCAAGGATAAAGCAATCGTTGACCACGATGATGAAAAGCGCGGAATACCTGCTGGTCATTATCGGCGCGAAATCTTATACGAGTAAGTGGATGGCTTGGGAAATTGAGCGGGCAAAGCAATGGGACACCAATCTTAAGCTGGCGGCAATTAAGATCAGTTATTTTAACACCACCCCGGCTGGTTTATTGGGTTGTAATGTCGCATTTGCTAGTGCATTTGAACAGGATAAGATCATTGAGGCGTTGAAAAAAGCGAGTAATAGTTACTGAAAGTCAAATAATAAAATAACAACATATGTCATTTTTTCCTATAGTTGAATTCTTTTCTGAAGCAGCCTGCTTCTTTATTGCATTGTTTTGCTTGTATAAAGATGAAAGTGTTGCCTGGCGGGCTTTTATTTTGTTTCTTTTTATCAATTGCCTATTAGAAATAGGAATACAATACTTTGCCATTATTTATCACTCGAATATTTGGTTGATAAATATTTACCGTTTACCCGAAGCAATCTTCATGAGCATGATCTTTGCCCAATTATTAAGTGAATACAGGAAAATGAAGAAAACCATTATTTGGGGGCTTGTTTTAATTTTGGTTGTTTTTTGCGCGGAGGCTTTCATTGGCTCTTTAAAAAGATTCTTCTCGTTGACCATATTGATTATGGCAATAATTTTTGTCTTTTACAGCATCTCTTATTTTTATCTTTTAAATAAGTCAGGAAAAAAAGTAAATATTTGGACTTATCCCCCATTTTGGTGGGTATTGGGTACATTACTATTTTATCTTGGAGAAACCATGACATTTGTGTTATCTCCTTATTTTGCAGGGCATCATACTGAATGGCTGTATAAAATTGATTTTTTTTTAGTCATTTTCCTTAATATATCATGGAGTTATTCATTTATCAGGAAAAGGCAAGTTAGAAGGCAAGCCGGCATTAGTCAGATAAGTATTCCGGAATTGAGAAATGAACTAAAAAGGGCCGTTTACGATTTTTTTATCGCCCATGCCGGAAGCCAGGTTAAGAAAGCGGAAACTTTGTATGATTATCTTTGTCCACCTGCGCGAGTGTTTTTGGATTCCCGAACACTCAGACTAGGGGATGTCTGGGAGGAGGTGATTATGAAAGCGCAGTTGCAATCAATGTTTACCGTGGTACTCGTTTCTGCTGACACGGAAAATGCTTACTATCAACGTGAAGAAATAGCAACTGCTATCCAAATGGCGCGCGAAAGAACAAATAATCATAAGGTGATACCGGTGTTCCTCGTCAAAAATAAATTAGATAAACTTTTTATTCCCTACGGATTAAGGATAATCCATGGCGTATTTGTAAACAATAACCGGCAGATGAAAACAGCGGCAGAAAAAATGTTGGCTTTACTAAACGAAATGACCCAGTAAAGTATTGAAAATCCCAAACCAGATTAATTGGAGACTGGTTATTTTTCTGTTGAGTCCTTATTTCGTGGCGACCGAATATATCATAAAAACGGAGCTCCGGCTGGCTATCGATGCCTTCGGTACAACGGACGGGAAATTTTTCTTTGTCGAGCTTCAGCCATGTAGCTGGGAACGCACGGAACTGGCGCAGTTCCAACAAACCGGTAACCCGGAAAAGCCGGTCAAGGAGATCATCAGCATCGGAGAGCCTGGGAATGATAAGGAATGGAAAAACATCATCAATGCCTTGGTCAAAAGGCTGAATTCATTATAATTCTATGAGATGGCGTTGTGTATGTCCTTATCAAATGATATATTACTGAAGTAGTTAATTTTTATCCTGCTGATTATAAAATATCATTAATTAATCTAGTACGTCCACATCAAAATCGGCTGCCTGCAAACGCCGATCGAAGAACGGTAGATAGGAACAGTCGAATTTTGAAACCGTTACCCATTTTACGTCAATAATACTGCTTAGAAAAGGTGGTTTTTGATATATCCCGTCCGCTCTGTACCTTTAGGAAATTATAAACTTAAACCATTCAGACAACATGGCCATTTTGACCAAAAGCAGATTAGCAGAATTAACCGAAAACCGCTTCGGAACCGCGACATTCAGCGCTACCCTTAATGAAAATATCCGAAAATCGGAAACCGGCAGCGGCACCAAAATCTTTTTATCACACAGCCATGCTGATGCCGATAAAATTGAAGTGCGTAGGATAACTGTAATGCTCCGTAAAGTAAACGCAAACGTCTATATCGATCGTAACGATTCCGGCCTGCCGCCGACCACAGGGGCAGATACCGCACTCCGCCTAAAGCGGCAAATTAAAACCAGTGAAAAATTCATCCTGGTAGCGACCAATAATGCGATCGCCTCCAAATGGTGTAACTGGGACCTGGGCCACGGGGACGCCTATAAATTCCCCGACCATATCGCTATCATTCCGCTGGCAGAACACGACGGGCAATGGACAGGGCAGGAGTATTTAAATATCTATCCCAGGATAGAGGAAAGTGACGTTAATCCCGGGCGCTACAAGATCGTTTACCCTGATGATTCAATCAAATATTTGGAAAACTGGCTGTAACGTAGAAGTAAGATGAGCTATAAAGACACCACCTATGTCATATTTGACGCCGACAATGACCGCTGGGCCTACAGCTATATGCGGGGCTGGCGCTCACGCGACCATATCGACTTTGACTTCGACGACGCGCACGACATCTTTCCATTGACCTACCGTGCCCAGGATGAGCTTTACATCAAGGGAAGGCTGCTGGCACGCCTGCAACAGGCCAGGCAAGTACTCGTGCTGGTAGGGGAGTCCACCCGGTACCTGTACAAATATGTGCGCTGGGAAATCGATACCGCATTATTATTAAACCTTCCGGTTATTGTCGTTAACCTGAACAATAGTTTGGATGTGGATGAGGAACTGCTGCCACCCATACTTCGCGGTCGGGATATTTTGCACATCCCATTCAAAATGGCCGCCATCAGGCATGCCCTCGACGATTTTCCTCCCTTTTTCCGCCGCACAAGCGAAAACGGCCCCTGGGTATACGACAAAGCAACTTATCGCCGTTTAAATATTCTATAACCTTAAGAAGACAGCATATGTACAAGCCCGTTTGTTTTATCATCTCCCCTTTTGGTAAAAAGAAATACCGCCGCAAAGGGCAAGCCGAAGAAACCTTGGCCGAAGCAGATTTTGATCAGGTCTATACCGATTTGGTAGAACCTGCGGTGATCGCGGCCGGCATGGTCCCTGTGCGCGCCGATCATGAAACGGTCGGCGGAATTATCCATAAGCCGATGTTCGAGCGTATCATCCTTTCGGATTATGTCCTGGCCGATCTAACCGGGGCAAATGCCAATGTGTTTTATGAGCTGGGTATCCGCCATGCTGTGAAACCATACACTACCGTATCGATCTATGCAGCAGATGCCGAACTGCCATTTGATGTCGGGCCTGTGAGGTGCATACCATACGGGGCACTTACCCTGGAAACGGTAAAAAAGGCGATAACCTCGCAGCTGACCGCCGCCAAAAAAGAAAAGATCACCGATAGCCCGGTTTACCAACTGGTAGACGGTATCCAGTTCCAAAACAGCGTGGCACATGAAAAAACGGACATTTTCAGGGACCGGGTGTCCTACGACCAGGAGCGGAAAGAGCAGCTGGCCACAGCCAGGGACCTGCCCAAAAGCGAAAAACTGCTACGGATACAAGACATCGAAGCTTCGATGGAACTTGATAACGAAGAGACTGGTGTTTTGATCGACCTGATGCTGTCTTACCGTTCAGCCGGTGCCTGGACCGATACTGTGGGCTATATTGAACGCCTGCCTGCTCATGTGCGACATACCGTTATGGTACAGGAGCAATATGGATTTGCATTAAACCGCGCCGGCGACCCCCAAAAAGCAATCCGTGTTTTAGAAGATGTGATCAAGGCGCATGGCCCGAGCAGTGAAACTTATGGTATCCTGGGGCGGGTTTATAAAGATTTGTTCGACAAAGAACGCAAGGCGGGGAACATGGTCAAAGCGATGTCGCAGTTAAAAAAAGCTATGGAAACCTACCGGGCAGGCTTTGAGGCCGATTGGCGGGATGCTTATCCGGGCATTAACCTGGTGACTATGCTGGAATTATTGGACAAGCCCGGGGAAATTGTCACGGTGCTGCCGGTAGTCCGCTACGCAGTATTGCGCAGGCTTGCTTCCCGGACACCAGACTATTGGGATTATGCCACACTGCTGGAAATAGCGGTTATTCAACAAGATGCACAGCAGGCAGAACAGTATTTCGCAGATGCACTGGCCTGCCCGATCGAAGGCGACTGGATGTTTGATACGACGATCAACAACCTGCAACTGATCAATGATTTTCGGCAGATGCGCGGTCAACCGGCGGGATTAGCGGCTGAAATGATCCGGCAGTTAAAGGAACAAAAAGACCTGCTCACAGGTTCTCAATAAGTGTTTTATTTGGTCTTTTTCTTTTTTTGTTGCTCTTCTTCCCGCTGCCTGGCCATTTCGGCAAGGGTTTGCTGCATTTGTTGAGCCCAGCCATCGTATTCGGTCTGCAGGATCTGCTCCGTGCGCGCAACCAATTTATCGATATTGTCCCTAAGCTGGCGATCTGCAGGCAACAACGCATTCCACCAGTCCCGGCTATCACTCAGATCGGCTATCCCCTGGTTATATTTGCTGCGGGTATTGTCCCATTGCTGGTAACCCAGCCAACTACCCGTCGCAGCAACAATCGAGGTGGTCAGGGCCACCCAAACCTGCGCGTTCCAGACGGCCAGCAAAGTACCCAGCCCAGTAACAATATAAATCCCCCAATTATAAAAGGTCAGGGCAGTGTTCATATCTGAAACTTTGCTGCTGTAAAAATCCAGCTGGCTTTGCAGCCTGTGCGTGACATAATGCGCCGGATCCAGCCGACTGAAGCCATCGTCTTTGCCATCATCAGCCGCCATTGGAGGTGGAAGTTTTCCCTTGTAAGAACTCGTATGTGTGCTGTTGATATCCGTATGCATCGCTTTCTGCCGGATAGCTGACAGGCGCTGGGCCAGCATTACGCTGCCACCCTGCCGGTAAACACCGGTATGTGTCCTGAAATTATAGATCTCCCGCTTGACCGCTTCTGCCGCGGCGCGGTAAAATACCCATTTCAAACCATTCTTGAACTTGTTGGCTGCTGCAATCAGCACGGTAACAACAACCGGCAAAATGACCAGCAGCACCTGTGCAAAATTCTTCAGGCAATCATCGGGTGCCTTTTCATTCTTCAAAAAAACCTCGAAGCCGATACCAAGCCCCGCTACCAGCACGCCCAGTACAATGATACTACCCTGGAAACCTTTGTGAATAGTTTGCTGCTGGCCTGCATTCAGATCATAATTGGCAAAAGCTTGCCAGGCACTCGCCAGGATGTTCTCATGACCAAGCAAACGGCTGATACTTTCACTCACCACCGCCGCAGGGGAATCTAGCCGGCAAAAATATAGCTCCCCTTCTTTAATGATTGTTTGCAGCGAGGGGTCAGTTACCGTATCCGGTTTCCCATGTGCTTCAATCAGTTTATCTGCAAAACCACCGCTGCCACTGAAAACTAAAACAGGTAATTGGTGCTGCACTGCCTGCAGGACCTCGGCAGCAGTCACTTCGCCGCCGCCTGTTACCACACAAAGCAGATCGGCTCCGCTGGCCAACGCTAGCTTTAACAATGTCGCGGTCTCCCCGCCCCACGCCGTAGTGCCTCCCACCAGCACCTGGTGACTATGATTAAGTTCCAGCGCCACAAGCTTTTCCCCGGTCTTGCCGGGATAGCTGACCAGCGCCTCCGGACTGATGCCCACCAAAGGTTGCGCGAAGCCCTGATCAGCTGCCGCCTGGCCAACAATCGCCATCACCCCGGCAGCTGTTCCGCCATCCAAAATAAAAGCATTTGCTGCAGTCGCTGCAGGCAGTAAGCCGTTGGCGAACAAGTCCGCAATACCATCGCTGAGCTGAGGCGCCAGGCTGCCCGCACCACCGAATAGCAAAATTCCCGCAGGCTTGCCGCTAACGCCCGCCGCTCCGGCCAATTGTTCACCATTTGCCGCCGGACCCGCAGTTATAAGTGTAAGCTGCCGGTTTCCGGTTTCTATAGTTGTAGTGCTGATCGTTGTTGAGCTCATCAGTGCAAGGTTTAAGTGTTGAGGTTCAATAATATATAAGTCCGAATTTATGCTTTTTTTAATACCGGAAAAACTTAAATTTACAACAAACATCTCATGCCTTTACAAATACCGTGATCTTGTCAAGCAGCTGCTGATAAAGGTCAGTAGCGTCGCGGTATAGCAGATGCTGGTAATTACGCGTATCAAATGCATTCCTGTCCTCTTTGTCCTGGTGGCAGCAGTAGATCACCGGAAGGCCCCGTCCCAGCGCGTAACCGGCTTCAAAATAAATATTTGTCCCCTGGGTACTGAAATCAGCGATCATAAAACGCGACTGTTTGATCCCTGCTAACATGGCATCATTAATAGTCTGATCAGAAGGCACATCTTCCTTGCTCATGATATAAGGAATAAAACCGGCGGCGCTGATGGCAGGGCTGAAAGCCTGTTCATAAAGCTCAAACATAGCCGGTGTATAAGCCATTGCCACAAAACCATAAGATGATTCTTCTGATGTCCTCGAACGGGCCAGCCTGGTCAGGCCGCTAATAGTTAAAGCCGCTGACGTGATCCCCCGCGATGCACTCGCAAGAATTAAATCCTGCCGGGCACCGGAATCGATATAGAAATCAAGTTCGTTCCTATTGGTGAAATACAAAGCGTGAATATCCCTGTCTGTAAGTTTGAGATCAACAATTTCTCCTTCAAAAGTACTTTGCTGGTGGATATGATAAAGCAAACGATCCATCTTTTCCTCCGGGCTGAAATTTGGATAGTGGGCAGTGACAAACTGGTTCATTGCCGGTAAATCGTAAATCGTTTCCGGATCAAAACGCGCCCCGTTGAGCAGCACAGCCCTGACCTGTTTTTCATGACTTTCCCAGAATGCAGACCAACCCTCAGCCGCTCTGCATTTCAGTACCTGGCTGGAAGCCCCGCCCCCGGCCTCAATAATCCATGCGTCACCTAAATGCACATCGACATAACAAGGCTTGACCTCAAATCCGATTTTTTTGAAAAATGTTTCCGTTGCGCTCATAAACTTTATTCAGTTAAAATGCACTTTACTCGCCCGTATGATATCCCGACAGCTGCCGAATTTGTTTTTGAAACACCGGAGGTGCTTCGCTCTCCAACCCGAGCTGCTCTCCAACCTGGTTCAACAGCTGGTAAAGCTGGGCTTCTTCCCAGCACGCCAGGGCATGAATCCCCTTCAGCGGGCCATCAAGCAGTTTCCCGCTTTCCCGGTCGATCAGTAAAGGGATCAATGGTTTTGACGCTCCCCAACGTGCGCCCAGTTCAAACAGAACATACGCTGACTGTAAACTATTGACAGAAAGCAGACCGATCAGCATCCGGCAACCATGTACCTCGTTCTTCAACTGCTCATCAATCGAGCTCCCGGCAGGTAACCCATAATTCACGAGGCTGGAACAGCGGATCTTCTTCGAGGGCAGGTTAAAGGCCGCTTTAAGCAGCTCAACGAGCAAACCTGCCGCATCACTGTCTTTACTGCTGTGGCTGATGAAAATATCCAGGTCGCTTTTGCCGGGTAACTGTTCTGCAGCAGTCTGTTCTCGAATGGCTTTCTCGACGATTTTTTTACCCTGTGGGGTAATCCTGACTGCATAACTTCCCAAAGTTCCAAGTACATCGATCAGGCCGCCATATTCAAGTTCCTCGCAAATGCCCCGGACCTCCCCATAATTATCCATTCCCACCTGGTTATGCCGGAAAATATCGGCTGCCTCCCAATAGCCGCTTGCTTTGCGAAGCTGGTACAGTTTCAGGAGCAGGAATTCCTGTTTTTCTTCTACCGTCAGATCAGCGCGTTCTTCTGCAAAGGAACGGCCCTCGACAAGCGGATCGCTGGCATCAATCGTAAGCAGTGCAGCGTCGAGCGCATGTAAACGCGATTCACAACGCTCCCTGAATTTCCTCGTTTGTTCTGCCAAGCTGCGGTTCCCGGGAACCTGGAAATCATTTTCGCTTCGAATTGAGCCGGCTAACTCTGGCCCGATATCTTTTGAACTGTTGGTAATGATATAGTCGGCAGCCGACTGTTTGACCGACTGGAGGTCATTTTTACATTGCTGCATTTCTGCCTCATCAGCAACGGGGCGTTTACCCAGTTCTTCAATTTGTTTTTTAAAATCTTCGATTCCGGCGCGGAAGCCGGCAACAGGCAGGTAAAGTTCCATTAAAGCGAAATTAACGCTAATATTTTGTAAAATTAAAGCTACCTTAGTATTAACCTCACAGCCTTTTTACCATGTCAAATAACAACGATAATACCAAAGCTTCTAGTTTATTTCAACAAGCGCAGGACGCTCTTAAAACTGAACAATTCAGTAGCGCCTGGTCACTACTGGAAGAGGCAAAACAACATGACCACGACGGTCAGTTGCGCACCCGGATCGAACAAAAACAAGTAGTGGCTACCTACAAAGATGAAGAACGTCCCCAGGCCGACCGCCTCGATGCTGCGCTGAAACAGCTTACCGACGGGCCCCTTCAACTAAACAAAAGTAATGATCCCGAAACATTGGGCCTGGCCGGTGCCGTGTACAAACGCAAATGGTTGTCCGGGCTGCAACCACGGGATCTGCAGCTTTCCTTTGACTACTACTACAAGGGGTACCTGCTCCGGGAAGATAAAGACAACGGATTCAACGGGATCAATGCCGCCTTTTTGTTGGATGTAAAAGCAAAGTATGCTGATGCGGGACCGGAAGCGAGCGCGCAGTTCCGGGCGCAGGCGGAAGCAATTCGCCGGGATATCATAGACACATTTTCAACCAAAGCGGAAACTTCAAACGACTGGTGGCTGCTGGTTACTCTCGCCGAAGCTCATTTCGGACTTGAACAATACGGACAGGCCGAGCCCTGGCTGATCCGGGGCATTCAGCTTTCAGGACAGGCCAGCTGGGAGCTGGCAACCACCTTCAGCCAACTCGCACGTGTGGCCCTGCTGCGTGAGCCCGATGGGCAGGATATCGAAAAAAGCCCTGCCTGGTCAGTGTTACTCAAAGGCGCAGCGGAACTTGGTTTTGATGCCGCTGCGCTGGAAACTACTTTTATGGGTAAAGTAGGGCTGGCCCTTTCCGGTGGCGGTTTTCGCGCCTCGCTATACCATATCGGTGTCCTGGCGAAACTGGCTGAACTTGATATGCTCCGGAAAGTGGAAGTTATTTCCTGCGTTTCAGGAGGTTCCATCATCGGTGCCGCCTATTACCTCGAAGTCCGCAACCTACTGCAAACCAAAACGGACCTGCAAATTACCAGCCAGGACTATATAGACATTGTGAAGCGCCTCAGCGACAATTTTCTAAAAGGCATCCAGCGCAACCTGCGGATGCGGATCATGGCTAATTTGTGGGAAAACTGGCACATGGCGCTTAGTGATGACTATTCACGGACCAATCGCCTTGGCGAACTTTATGAAAAAGAACTGTTCGCACTGGTCACCGATGGAGAAGAGCAGGAGCCGCGATGGCTCAATATGCTCTTTATCCACCCAATGAAAACAAACGGCGAACAGGACAAAACATTCCAGCCCAAACACCATAACTGGCAGCGACGTGCAAAAGCGCCGATACTTATCCTAAATGCGACAACGCTGAATACCGGGCACAATTGGCAATTTACCGCGTCGTGGATGGGTGAACCTCCTTCGGGTATACAAAAGATCGATGCCAACTACCGGCTGCGCAGGATGTATAATAAGACTGGCACTTCAGCGCATTCCGGCCATGAGATCAGGCTCGGGCAGGCGGTCGCCGCTTCATCCTGCGTCCCCGCCATGTTTCCGCCGATTGTCCTCAAGGACCTTTACCAGGATAAAACTGTAAAACTGGTTGACGGCGGCGTCCACGATAACCAGGGCGTCTGCGGGCTCCTCGACCAGGACTGTTCGGTACTACTGGTGAGTGATGCCAGCGGACAAATGACCGAAGAAGACCAACCTACCAGCAATACGCTGCCCGTCTACTCCCGGACGAGTGACATCCTGATGGAACGGGTACGCAACGAACAGTTCCTCGATATGCGCAACCGGCTGCAAGGTGGCATGCTGCGGGGGCTCATGTTCATTCATCTTAAACTTGGCCTGGATGCAAAAACTATTGACTGGATCGATAAAGGCAGCCCCGCACCTAAGACGCAGAGCCCGGCACCATATGAGCTGACAGCCTATCACATTCGCAAAGACCTGCAACGCAAACTCTCTGCAATCCGTACGGACCTCGATTCCTTTCATAATGCTGAGGCTTTCGCATTAATGACGAGCGGTTACCACATGACTACCAGTGAATTTCCGGATAATATAAAAGGCTTCCGTCCCGTTCCGGCAGTTAAACAAGACTGGGAATTCCTATGCGCGGCCAACATTTTACAAGCACCCGGCACACCGGCGCTTTCAGCTTTGCTGGACACCAGCAGCAACCTGTTTCTGAAGATATGGCGGCTAACCCCCTGGCTGCGCAAACTCACTGTGACAATTCTATTATTGCTCATCGGGGGCATGATTGCACTTGGCATATTTGATCAATGGCGCGGTTTAAGCACTTTGTGGACCTGGACCCAGTACAGCCTGCTGGTATTGGCAGGTGTCGCGCTGGTCCAGTTGACCTTACTCGCCATGCGGTTTCGTGTCAACCTGCTGGGAAAATTGATCGCGTTTCTCCTGCTCACGGTAGGGTGGGTGGTCACCCATATTCACTTACGGATATTTGACCCCCTCTATTTAAAAAAAGGGAAAAAATGTAATTGAACAATAAAGGCGAAAACTTTAACCTAACCTGTTATGAACCCAAAAGAAAAAAACAACCCTAGCTACCCGCGGCTGATCCGGGTATGCGGGTGGATCGGAATAATTATCGTCGCTGTATTGATTCTAAGCTACTTTCTTTCGCTAATATCAGTAGTTGCCAACTCCTATATACTTGCCGAGGAAAACCCCTGGTCCCTTTTGCGGATAATTAAGCGAACGGTCGTACTGGACGCCCTTTTTGTTGCTCTTTTTCTGTCAATTTGCCTGTCGGTGCGCAAGAAGATAGTGGTGCTATACTTAAGGAAATTCCATAGCAACGTTGAAATTATTTCGCCGGCCCATCTTGGTGGACTTGGAAAAGGCATAAGGCTGGTTACCCTGCAAGACCAGTCATTCCCGTCGATGGCTTCGACACGAAAAGATAAGATAGTTGCTTACCTGGTCATGTTTTTTATTTTTATCGCAGGTATTTTGCTCACGTATTATATGACGATTGGGGATATCGAGGAAGTCTCAGAAGATAATGAATTCATGTTCACCATTGCCTATACCATTATTTTATTTGCCCTTTGGTTAGGCCTGACCATGCTCACATTCATGTTGTTTTATATCATCAAACGCAATATCAGCAAAGTTATCCGGATCACAAAAGAAAAGGATATTACCGGTGCTGCTAACCAAATCGGGGCCATGAACAGCGTGATTAAACGCCCCGCACTGATGGCCGGCAGAGCAACGATCATTGAAACGGCAAACAATTTGTGGCGGGAAACGGTTGCCCGCATCCTGTTAAAATGTACGATCGTAATAGTTGACATCAGTCAAATCACAACCAATATCAGCTGGGAGATCAACGAATGCCTGGTACGCAAAATTCCCCTGGTGCTGATCTGTTCGGAAGAAACTAATATTCCCGATATTCACCTCCCGGCGCACGTGCCCTTATTAAGATTTCCCGGCCAGGATGATCCCGACCTGGCAGCATTCAGGAGCCAGCTGACAGAAACCTCAACGGACTACACCCACAGGCCCCAAAGCAGCAGTCCTGAAAATTATTATTATTTCAAAAGGTGGCTGTTTTACTTCTTTTTGTACCTGCTCTCCGTTGGTTTTTCCACCCTTATCATTTGGATTATGGTTTATATTTATGATTCAAATTATACCTAAATACTATCACACATGAACGCGGTTGATCACCTCCAGGATGTCATAACGGGCGGCCGCCCGGCCGATAATATTGCTTTGCTCACGCGAGCCGTTAAGCCAGTAGATGACCTCGCTGTAACGCGTTTTGATAGTTTGAGGATTAATACATCCTTTTAGAAAAAACATTTGGATATGCATGTTCTTTTCCCAAAGGTAAACGCCGAAAGGGGCTTTGATGACTGTGATATCAGGGTAACCGACAAGATTTTTTGCCTGGCTCCCCGTGAGGTTTCCATAAACACCGACAAAGTGAATAATCCCTTTTTTTAATTGCGTATTTTGGATAGCAGAATGCTCATAAAGAAAGGGTCTCCCAATCATATTCCGCGCTTCGGCACCTGACATATTATCCGGGATCCCATGATAACACTTATAAACTTCGCTAAAACCAGGCATGGGCTCAAACACTTCCTGCAGCTGCTCGTCCAGTACTTCCTTACGTTCTGAATAAGTAAGCTTGCTCCAATCGAGCGTATCACCAAACGTATTGGAACCCGCGGCCATACGTTTCTGGGTCGCCATCGCCTTTCCAATGGCACTCAAAATATATTGCTGAACCATTGCCAGCGTCCTATCCTTCAGCTGATTGAAGTCCCGCGCTTCGATTCCGGGCATATTCGGAAAGGTTCCCGCAATATCCCGGGTGTAATTCTGGTTCCTGACCGAAAAACTCCCTTCCTCCGGAAGCGTTGCATACCGGCTGAGGTCGATGATAAAGCTCATGTCTGAAAATTCATTCATTGCTACCAGGGCCTCTTCATGACAAATGCCGTTAGTTGACTTACTATCCTCAACGGACCAGCCAGCCTCACCGTTATACAGGATAATGATGATGTGGGCGCTCCGGAGTTCGCGCATACAATTGTTGAAGGCATTTTCCGTAAGCGAGCCGGTAAAACTTTCCTCATTGATCAAAACCTCCAATGGGTGTTTCCCAAGGAAATGTTCTGATTCCAGTTTGTTGCGGATGAACCGGCGTAAATCACTAAGGGTATACTGTCCGGATATACCCGCAAATTCCGAATTGACCCGGCTGGACAAAAAAACTTTGATCGTCTCCAAGTATATATTATTTTATAAGGTTAAAACCTAACTATATGCTGGTTTGAGTATATGGGCATACATTTTGTTTAAATATAGTTCCATAAAAGTATATATTGATAAATAAAAACATAACCCCAAATAATAAACGAAATTGATTATCGACCATCCCCCGTCCCCCTTAGTCAACTTGAAGACTGTTAACCTTTTGCGAATTTGGTATTATATATTTTTTGAATATTAAATCTTTGTTTTATATTTAAAAAATCAACCTTCAACCAGATCATACATTGGAACTTGAATCCAACTTAAACCGGCAGATTTAGGAAATGAGCAGAGAAGTATACATATCCTCTACTTATAAAGACCTCACCGCCTACCGCGATGCGATCATTGAAATGTTTGCGTCCGCTGCTCTTCGTGATAATTACCGGACACTAGGCATGGAAAATTACATCGCCAGGACCGGCATGACGTCTATTGACGTTTGCCTGGAGGATGTACGGAAGGCCGATATTTACATCCTTATTTTATCAAAAAATTATGGCTCAATAGTCCCGGGGACCACAACGTCTTACACTCAAACAGAATACGAAGAAGCTAAAAAAGTACAGAGCGCTGGAAAAAAACCTTATGCTGTATTCGTGTTTTACAGCAACGATGAATTTGAAGAACATGATTTTAGGGATCAGCAGGAGCTGAAAAATGAGCAGCTTAAAGATTTTTATACAATGGCAAAAAAGGAAAATGCCGGGTTCATTTATCCTTTTAAAAGCCCTGAAACGCTATGTAATCAAATATTGCTGACGCTAATTTATCATTTCAAAAGGCCGAAAAGCATTGACGACTACGGCAACTACCTGTTGCTCCTTGACAGGACACATCAGGCAGCCGAAGTAAGCCGCCATCGCAATACCGGCGGCAGAGGGTTTTACTTTGCAGCCGGATATCCGAACAATCCCTATGATTTTATCGCAAGGCTTCATCAGAATGAGATAGGTTTAGGATTTGTGCAATGCAATATCAGTCTTGGCCAGTTTTATTCAACAGAGCAAGACAAATTTGAACAGGAATTTAAGGATGAACTTGATCAATTCGGGCTAATTGGACAGCAGGGAAACTATTTATTGAGTCAGGACCAAAAGACATTCGTTAATATACTGGTCAGTGACGATGAGGTCGACCAAAATCCGTTCAAACTGGACTTTATGAAACCTATTCTCCGGGCCTTTCTGAGTGCCGGAGTAAATGCCGTGAAAAACAAGGAGGAACAAAAGTTCTTTTTTTGCCTGTATTATTCTTACACAAAGCCTGATAATGAACTCTATGATAAATTCAAAGAATTTGCAGATGCCGTTGCCGCAGACAGTGATAATTACAGCCCCGGATTAAAATCCCTGAATGAGCTCCGCGACCTTGACCGCACCGATATAATCAATTGGCTGGGCATCTACATGCCCGATTTTCCGGTGGGGCAGGAAAAGATTGACAAACTGCTCGACTGTAAAGACAACCCGTATAAAAAGCATAATATGACATCTGTAAAAGAGTATATAAACACCTGGATAGAAACAAATTTGATTAACTATGACACAAATAAAGGATAGCGGAGAAGACTACTATAAACCCGGAACGGAATTACTTGCAGCAATAAATACCGCATTGTTGCTTAAGCGCCCGCTGCTTTTGGCTGGCGAGCCGGGAACCGGCAAAACCGATTGCGCCGAATATATTGCACGGGAACTTAACCGGGCCCAATCGAAACGCTTTCGTTCAGACCGTGCGCTCCGGTTTAATATCAAGTCTGTCTCACAATCCACCGACCTGTTTTACTACTACGATGCGGTTTCTCATTTTGGTGATAAAACCGGCAAGGAAAAAGAACACTTCATTTCTTTCAACGCCCTTGGGCTCGCTTTGTTACGGACCCTGCCGGTTGACGAGTCCCTTTCGCGGTTCCGGAATTATCAAAAAGAGGTAGCGGCTATAAATCCGCCTTATGGATCAGTGGTGCTGCTTGATGAGATCGATAAGGCCCCACGCGACTTCCCAAATGACTTGCTGGCTGAGCTGGAGAAGCCCCCCTTTAAATTTAGTATCCGGGAATTATCTGACCTCGAGTTTAAACAGTCAACAGAGGATATTGTAGTTGTGATCACCAGCAATAACGAAAAAGGACTGCCGGACGCATTTCTCCGGCGGTGTATCTTTCATTATATTGATTTTCCCAGTCCCACCCGATTAAGGGAGATTGTTGCTTCAAAACCTATTTACACTGAAATGAATGGTGGAGAAAAGAAAGGCCTTGAAAATGCTATCGCAGCCTTTTTACTGCTTAGAGATAATGAGGCGCTCAACAAGCGCCCTGCTACTTCTGAGCTGATCGATTGGATAGTTTGCCTGAAAGAAAAACAATTGCTGGAGGTAGTAACGGGAGATTTGAAAGATATCGATCCTGCCTACCGGGATATCTTGCGGGAAACTGTCGGTGTATTAGGAAAATCAAGATCTGATAACGAAATTCTTTCAAGAAAGATCAGTGGATAAACTAGATGCTAACGTAAGTTCCGAATCCGATCGCCTTCCGCTGGATGGCTTTTTTGCTGTGCTCAGGAAAAATAATTTTTCGCTGAGTGCCGGCCAGATCACGGATGCTTACCAGATCATCTCACATTATGCTCTCCTGGTTACGGATGAAAAGGAACTGGTGAATTACCTCTCGCCGGTTTTTTGCCGTGACCAGGATGAGCAGCAAAGATTTGAAACATTATTTAAAAACTATTTTGGCAGCGGCCCGAAAATTGTTGGTCCCCTGCCAAATAAAGAAGACGTCATCCAGCAAGCCTTCTGGAAACAATGGCGCTGGCTTGTCGCCATGGCCGTTTTTATAATTGCCGGCATCGTAGTTCTTTATATATTTTATAAACCGCCTGTTCCCCATGTAACCTATGATGTGCAGGATCCGGATGAAGTGCTCCGAACGAATGCTGGTATGACCGCATTTCAAGCCGCGAAGGGCGATTCGCTGCACGTTTCTGTGTTCCCTGAAACTGCAAGCCCGATTCATTTTGACAAAAGCTATGACTGGGGCGACAAGTCCAAATCCGACAGCGCGCGTCAACATCAGTATCATCAGCCCGGCCGATACATGCTGAGGACGAAAATCATTACATGGAATGTCAACAGGTCTGCGCACCGCGACACCGTCATTCTTCGGGTCGTGAAAATCTCCGGGGGCAGGCACAACCTGGAGATTAGGCATTCAAATGCCTCCAATATTTTGCGAACGCGGGAAAATATCACCCTCAAAGCGGTTATCACCGGGAAAAGACCGGACACGATCAAGTGGAGGATCGGCAATCGGACCGTCAAATTCGGAGACCAACTCGACACGGCTTTTTCTGCCGAAGGTACCCCGGTGATTTATGCGGAAGCAGTTTATTCCGGCGTGGACTCGCTGGGGAATTTGAAGAAATCCATTAATCTTATAGTTGATGACCGGCGCAAGTCAAAAACTACTATATTTCCGGCTCCCGGCGCGAAACCTATCCGGGCAGACAGGCAGATCAACACCATTTTTTTGTGGATAGTCTTGGCGCTTATTGCACTGTCCCTTCTGTTGTTACTGCTAACCATCTACTTCCTGCGCAGGAGGAACAAGCGGCTGCAACAAGTTTCAATCGAGTATAAATATGACTTACTGATCAGCGGCTTTGCCGGCCAAAAGCCCCCCGTGGAATTACCTTTTAAAAACAAAAATCATCTCACGGTTACTGAGCCCTTACTGAATGAGGCCGCCTGGCAAATGCGCCGCAAAGTAGACGGGAATGCAAACTACCTCGATATTAAACTGACTGTAGGGAAAGCAATACGCAACTTCGGACTCTTCCAACCGGTCAACATTACCCGGACCAGGCAGAAAGAATTCCTGGTGCTTATTGACCGGAGCGCGGAGGTAACTATCCAGGCCGAATTGTTCGATTGCCTCGTTGGCCATCTGACACGTCAGAATGTTTTTATCGACCGCTTTTACTTTAAGGATTCGATAGAGCAATGCTTCAACGAACAATACACTGAAAGCATAAGCCTGTATAAACTTTATGACAAATATGCACAGCATACACTGCTCATCTTCGGCCGGGCCAATCAGCTGGTATATAACGATTATCCTGTTTTTAAACGGGAATACCGCTATTTGTTGGAACTGTGGGTACACAAAGTGATCCTGACACCTGTAAGCTTTACCGATTGGGGGACCAGGGAACTGGACGCGTTGGCTCCCAATGTGCCTGTCCTGCCTGTTGATATACCCGGCCAGCTGTTACTCACCCAAAAACTATTTACCGAAGACGCGGATATTAATTGGCTGTTAAAACAAGGACACAGCTTCTATAGCAGTGCACGTTACGATTTCGGCGACATCAAACAACTTGAAAAATATTGCGCACAATGTGACTGGGCTAACCACGGAGAAAGCAATATATTGGTTCAATGGATTGCCGCTCTGGCGCTATACCCAAAGATCAGCTGGCCAATTACACTTGCCATAGGCAAAACCATATTGGAAAAGTATGGGCAAGCGCACCAACTCAATTTTACAACTTTATTGAGAATATCCAGAATAAACTGGATGGCGCGGGGCAGGTTTCCTGAACATGTCCGGCTGCAGCTGCTCAGCCGGCTGGAAACCGAAAACGAAATCATCGCCCGCGAAACCATTATCAGCGTTTTAAACGAAATTATTGAGGCCGAAGTGGGCCGTGATAGTTTTGCATTTGAGGAAAAGCAGTTGCAGCTGATCACCAACGAATTTAACCTTTTTGCTTATGACAATAATAAGTACAGAATTTACAAAGATTCGCAGGCACTTTTTCAAAAACTCTGGTATAATGGTAAAATCTCAGATGCACCGGTAAAAGTTTACCTGGTGAATAAGCACCGGGAATGGGAAACCCTAATCGGCAAGGCAACGGGTAATGATGGCCAAAGTACGCCCCTGCGGCAATACCTTGATAATATTGAGCAGGGCAAGCCGATAAGAAAATATAAATGGCTGCCCTATATTTCAGCAGTCCCGCTAATATTATCGTTGATTCTTCTGGTGCTGCTGGTTGTTTTTCCCGGTTCAGCCCGGTTTGACCGGTTCCGGACGGACATACCGCATACTTATCCTATAAAATTCAACCTGGCAGATAGCAGCGGCGTTACAAATTTGCATACCATCAGCCTCCGGATTGATGACTCAAGTGCGGAATTAAGCAGGTACCAGCCACATCAATCCTTCGATTTGTCCTTTAACCCGGCAGAGGGCAAAGATATGAGGGTGTCCATGGATGGAAAACTGTTGTTGGATACTACATTGAAATTGCAATATGATTCTTACAATCTGGAATACAGCCAGGTAAAACTGTTACTGGATTATTCCTTGAGTGCCCGGCAACTCTCGCCCGGAAATACCATGAAAGTGACCATAAAGGTTACCGGTGCGGATGGTAACAAAATTCGCAATGCGGTGCTCATACTTGCCGGGCCAAAAGAAATGGCATTCATCACGACTGGTACCAATAGCCTGCAGGCAAATACGGATTCAAATGGGGTCTGCGTTACAAACATTCGGGCCCTTGCCTCTGTAATCTTGCCGAAGAATTATAATCTGGCCATATCAGCACGCTACAGGAACGCTGCGGTATCTGATGTTGTCCAGATCCCTTCCGGCGTCAGTCTTCCTCCAATATATATCCATTACAGTGCCCAAGTCAGCTTAGCTAATGTAAAAACGCTGGAGTCTTGTCTCGCCAGCCTTGGAGTTTTTAAGATCATGCCGCCTATTTTGGATAACCCTTCAGCCACCAAAGGGCTTAGCGGAAACGAAATCCGTTATTTTTCTGCCGGATTCGCAGACAGTATCAAGTTTTTGCAAACATGCCTGCAGGGTAGTCTGCCTGCAAGCATCTTTAGTAATGTGCGGTTAAACCAGGCCAGGCTGGCCAACGGAGCAGCCGCTGAAATATGGATTATATTTGAGGCGCCCATACCTACGCCTACGCCTTATGCTGCGATTCAATTTGAATATGATTCGTCAGTTTTAAAAACAAGCAACTACCCGGCACTTGACGCCATGTCTGCCGACCTTAGGTCGAACTCAAATATTATCGAGATCGATGGCTATACTTCCAGCGAAGGCACGGCCGCTCATAATCTGCGGATTTCAAAAGATCAGGCAAATTCAGTAAAAACATATCTAGTCAACAGTGGTGTGGATGCCAAAAGGTTAAAGGTTAAGGGTTATGGCGAAACCCACCCTGTTGCAGATAACAGTACCGAAGCAGGCCGGATATTGAACAGGCGCGTTGAATTTAAGGTTATACAAAGTTCGTCTTCCCAGGTCATTTCCTCGATGCGGACGCAACTCCTGCAGCCACTCATGGGATACCTGGATACCAGCAAAATACTGTACGACGTTTACGCTAAAGCTAAAACTTACCGGAATGCAAGGGCAATTTACGCGATAGATTCCCGTATGCTGTCTTTGCTAAATAGTCGGGGTTACCTCCTTACGGCGCCACTTCAGGCCTCAGGCGCACAACTCAGGACCCATTTGCAGGCGTGGACAACTGCTTATGAAAAGTTGGCCAAAACCAGTAAGGTGCCGAATGACAATTATCCCTTCCAGGTAATTTACACCGGGCCTGTATTCCCAACAGATGCAGCAGCCATATTACGTGCGGCATACCAGGATGGTGCGGCAAAACTATAAAGGCGCACTCTGGATTTTCTTCATATTGAAAATAAGCTATTTACCTAAAATCTCCGGGGCCACCTCCAACAACCCAAATCCCCAACCCTCTACTCAAGACCTTTGTCCCGTAGCCAATGTAGCAACGCACACAAAGGTCTTTGACATCCGAAAACAAAGCATTACCCGGCCAACAACCAGGAATCAGGCGAAGTTGAGCGTAAAACCGCAACATACCGAAAGCGCCTGGGCAGACTACAGTCCGTATTGTAGATTGCGACAGGAATGCAGGAAATTATCTAATAGTTTTTATATTGTGTGTACTATATTCTGTGGACGCCGAAATATCATTTTAGAGTATTGACTCAATGACAGACATCGAAAAGTTTAACCTGCTCTGGCTATGCCACGCCATGACTGCTCCTCTAATTAGTGAGGAGAAATATTACTATGATGCACTTACACAAAAGTTCTTTTATACAAGAGTTTTCCCAACTATTCCCGATAAGTTACAACTATTCAGCAGCATCGATTTGTACTTACTGGAGAACGAACGTAAGGACCTGATACAACGGATGAAATACATTGATTCGGAAGCATCTGAGATTGTTGAATTGCCTCGTTTGAACGTGCAGGACAAGGTTTCAATACAACTTATATTCCTTTCGAAGTTTCAAGGTATCACACATGAAATGCAGTTAAGATTAGATGTGGAGCAACAGGAAGATGATTACAGGTTCGTACTTGACTTCGTGTTGAGTAAAAATGATTTACTTGCACCATTGTTGCCATATTGGGAAGACTTTAAACTGAAAACGATACAGTATTACTTGGAGAAGTTCACTGGACTAGTCGGGATTGCTTTAAAACTGACTCAATAGAAAACCAAATGAAGAAACTCATCATAGGAGTAGTAATATTTTCTCTAATGGCAGTGATTGGCACATGTGTATACTTTGTGGCTGGCGTAAGTGCCACCTATCCCCCAATCCGAACTTATGATTATTCTGGAACTATCGATAATCTCAAAAGCGATTTAGAACACTTATGCCATGACAATCAGAATATAACTTTCGTTGTGACCGATGTAACTGGTGGGCCAGAATATGGTACGACCTATGCCTACTATATGACAATTAAACTCAAGACTACTTCTACCATACTTGAATTTAGTATAGTCTACGACTTCACTAACTACTGGTTTAAAAAAGATAAGAGTCAAGTGGCATTGATAATGGCCTACGACACAGCTCACAACCTTGGAGGTTATTCATTGAAGGCTAATGGGATTAAACCATTTGTTCAGGTATTTGAACATGATGTTATGGCAAAATTACCAAAACAGTTTTTGGAAGTTATAAATGACTTATGATTTTCTAACTAATAGCAAATCTTACAAGCACTATACCCCATTTTGATTGCCTGGGCTTTCGTTACCTTTCTTATTTCATGAGTACATCTATTAAGCCCACGACAACTTTGATCGGTGTGGTACTTGTGTCCTGTGCGACTAACACAGATAAATACTGATTCCGTTACTATTTTTGTATGTGAATGTATAGTTGGATTTGCATTTCCAATACTGACACTAGCCAGCATAAACAACATTAGTATAGCATTCTTCATTGCGTTAAAGGTTTGTTAAAGCTCCTGATTTTTAACGGAATGTGCAACTTTAAAAACTGTCGCTCATTGGTGCGAAGAAAGTCTCTTTAGTCTTAGGGTTAACTACCCATTCCCATGTTGCTCCGGTATTCACATTGAGTATGAACGTATATCTTATGGCCAAAGTAGAGACGGATAGCGTATAATTATTAGAATTTGGATAGGTGATGTCTGCTGTTGTCGTAGCTGGTAATCTGATGAGAGGAAACCATAAATCCTTACCAGCAGTATCCACCTGAAGTTGATATACGTTGCCTGTAAATGTATCGAGTTTGAAGGTAGCTTTGACACCAATTGGAGATTGAACTATCATGAAACGAGGCGGGTGATAAAATGATTTGCTTCCAGTATCTATCTGCCTCTTTTCCGAAGATATTACATGAGAAAACGCGATTGATGCGAAAGGGAACGCAACAAACATGATGATTATATAGGTTTTTACCTGTTTAATAGTTTTCATTGCATTTAGGTTTTGGTGGTGATGAAGCTAAGCTACTAACAACAAATCACAGATGCAATTCTCATGACGAAGTTAGCTGACGTACTCGTATATAGTTCAGCTTCGCTTTGAGGTAGTATTTATAAGGTTATTATTTATTTAGCGCGGCCCGCAGATTTTGCAGTACTATGTTTAGGTGCTTGCTTTGACAAGATACGACACCAAAAGTCGGCAAATGGCTATAAAAAAATTGTCAAATTGTTTTTAACAATGAAAAAATTGTCTATATTTGGCAATGAAAAAATTGCTAAATGCAATTAAGGTGTGTAAATATGGAGAATAATATTGATGTACTTTTAAGGAACAATACTGGAAATAAAGCTAAAACAGTGCTTTTAGATAGTTTTGTTGTGCGCTTAAATGCCTATAAAAACATTTTTACTGAACTTCAGAAAAGTAAAAGCAATGTACATGTAAAAAGCCATTTAATTATTGGGCAGAGGGGTGCAGGTAAAACAACATTACTATACAGATTAAAATATGCAATAGAGGACGACCCAATTTTAAGTAACCTTTTTATACCAATAATGCTCAATGAAGAGCAATATCACATAACAGAATTACTTAATCTGTGGGAAAATGTTGCTGATTGCCTTGAGGATTTCTCGGGTTTTGAGAATTTGGCCGATAAAGTTGAAGCATCCCAGGTTGGCGATGAGCAGGATGAGGCGCGCGCGTTAAAAATCATCGACCTGGCATTGCGCGAAAATAAAATGCGCGCCATACTGTTTATAGAAAATATCGATGTTTTCCTGAAAAAAATCGGGAATGAAGAGCAGTTTAGGTTATTGGAAATTTTATTATCTTCAGTATCGCTTAGTTTAATTGGCGCATCCACAACCTTCTTTGAATCAATTTCCGCAGAGAACCAACCGTTCTATAACTTCTTTAATATAATTCAGCTAACTGGCCTGAACAAATCAGAGTCAATTAAGCTCCTAATGAAATTAGGTGAACAGACTAATCAATCAGAAAAAATCCATCAAGTACTTAAGAAAAACCCAAAACGCATTGAGTCGTTACGTCGTTTGACAGGCGGAAATCCCAGAACGATGTCTTATCTGTTTCAAATATTCTTAGATAATGGCAACGGCAAAGCGATACTGGATTTATACCGGCTACTTGATGATTTGACTTTTTTATACAAGGCTGAATTAGATCAACTTTCGCCACAGCAGCAAAAAGTTATAGATGCAATAGCTCGGAACTGGGATGCGATATCAGCAAAAGAAATTGCTGCTATTACCAAAATCGAAAGCAAGCACGTTTCTTCTGTACTCAACACATTAGAAAAAAATCAAACTATTGAAATTGTAAATACCCGCGTTAAAAACAACTTATACAGAATTAGAGATCGCTTTTTAAATATTTGGTTTCTTATGCGTTTTGGTCGGAAAAGAGACCGGGAAAACATCGTGTGGTTAGTTCGCTTTTATGATGCCTGGTGTAGTAAAACCGAGTTGTCTGAACATGTTGCTGCCTATATTAAAAATTTAAAGACTGGCAATTATGACTCATTGGCTGCTTTAGATATGGGTAATACCTTTTTATCGTGTATAAACGTGTCGCCCGATATGAAGTATGATGTGTGGCAAACATCCAAATCATATTTGCCAAAAGAAATGATTGAGGAATTAAAGGTATCCCGCGAAGTGTTTTATAATCGTATCAAAACACTTGTACAACAAGGGGACTTTGATAAGGCAATTGATGCACTAAATGAAATCGAACCCAAAGATTTGCATTATTTCACTTTTGCATATTGGGTGTATTATAAAATGAAAAATTACACCATTGCGGTGCAGTTTTTGGAAAAGGTTTTGGAAAATAAACAAGATGCTATAACTGCTTTCACTATAGCAGATATATATGACAGGCGCATCAGCGATCTGCCAAAAGCAATAGAATTTTACAAAATAGCTTTAGACAAAGGCGAATTTGAGGCAGCTTACCGCCTTGGGCAAATTTCTTTCTTTGCCTTGCATGATTTAGCCGATGCGATTAAATATCACAATATAGCTATTGAAAACGGATTGAAAATATCAATCCTATCCCTTGCAAAAATATACTTTGAAGTGAAAAACTTTGAAGAGGCGGCAGCATTGTGTGAACTGGCAATTAGTAATGGCGATGTAAGTGCTATGAACAATTTGGCCAGTATAAAACAGGAACAAGGGCTCGAGTTTGAAGCTAAGGAATTGTTGGAAAAAGCAGTAGAGAGGGGCGATAAATTTGCAATAACAAATTTAGCTAAAGCTTATCTAAATCCAACGTTTTATAATGAGCAGGTTGCGAAGGAACTGTTTTTAAAGGCGGTTGAAGTGGAGGCCCCGGATTGTTACTACAATATCGGAAAGTTCTTTATTAATACTGTGAAAGAAATTAAAGAAGGTGTAAAGTATCTAAAGCTTGGTATTAAGGCAAATGAAGCAGAATCAGCACATTTTCTAGCTCACTATTACGAGGCTAAAAATGATTATGATAAAGCCGAAAAAATGTTTTTGGAAGCTTATAATTTGGGGCGCCCCAGCGCGCTCTTATGTTTATCAGATTGTGCGTATTCATTGCAACGCAATGACCGCAAAAAATTCGTGATAGACCAACTACAGAAAAACTTGATCAACGAAGATATTGTTGGCCCAACGATACTTTTAGAGTATTCCCGAGCATTACTTTGGGATAATCAAATCCAGCCAGCTATTCACAATTTAAAAATAGCTCAGCCTATGTTAGCTGAAGCATTCAGCAATGTGGATGAAGATTTCAAACAACACTTAGTAAGTGAGCTTACCCAATATTTTGTTTTGTTAATAGCTAAAAAGCAATATTCATTAGCAAATGAAATTTTAGCTGCAAAAGAATTTAATTATCGGCAAATATTGAAACCTGTTTATTATGCTCTTATGAATTATATGAAAACAGAGTTTCCTAATGAGTATCTAAAAGCTGGTTCTGAATTACAAGAAACCATCGATGAAATCATCGTGGAAATAGATAAAGTCGCTAAAAGAATTGCATAGCGACCTCGATTCGTTCTTTATAAAAAAAAGTAAGCCCGAAGGAGTTGCGATCCAAACAGGCTTAAGTGTGTCAAACGTTTTCAGGGGCAATTAATCATTGTCTGGGCACGCTGGTATGACGATGTTAAATTTGTTTACGTGACAAATCTAATAAAAGTTTGAATTTTTCAAATTTTTAATTAAAAGATCCTTAAACGATAGCCATACTCTTAAATGCCTGATGCGCGCTGAATTTTCCCGAAGCGACATGAAGGAAATGCTGATAGCCAGCCATAAAAGCTATTAGTAAGATCTCGAAACTAAATTTAATTAGTATGGCAAAAAACATTACTCTAAGTTGGGTCAGCAACAAACAAAAGCTGGCCAACGTTCAAATCCACCTTACTCGCGGCAATAATTGTTGCCCCGTTTCATTATTTCTTGAATTGCCCTCAATGGCCGCATACAGCAGCAGAAAGGAGTTGATCTAATGGCGGTTATTAAAAACTCGATCAAAGTTTACCCGGTTGGTAATGGTGATCAAACTTTGATTACACTAAGTGACGAAACCACCTTGCTGGTAGATTGCAATATTCGCGAGGGCTGTAAAGGTGATGATAACAAAGAAATGTACGACGTACATAAGGATTTGTTAGCTTCAATTAAACGCAGGAATAAAATCCCATTCGTTGATGTGTTTATTTTGACACATGGTGACGAAGATCATTGTCGTGGGTTCAAAGCGAATTTCTACCAAGGTGATCCTAAAAATTACGGGGAGAAGCATTTAAAGGATGATTTAATCATGATGGATACCATGTGGTTCTCACCTATGATTGCGGAACAGTATACCAATGATGACGAAGATGCTCATCAGTGTGAAGCCGAAAGAAGACTTAAAATGCACCGCGAGAAACATGCGGAAAAAGATAATCCGGGAAATCGCATTAAAATTATCGGCTACGATAGTAATAAAGATTACAAGGACTTAAATCATCTAAGGGCGGTTCCTGGTGATATTGTTACGAGGTTCAATGATAAAGATCATGACACCTTTTCAATTTTCATTCATGCCCCCTTTAAGTTACATCTTGATTCTAACGATAAAGATAAAAATTCTGCCAGTATTGTATTTCAGGCCAGGGTTAAAGAAACTGCTGCTAGCAAAGATTTTTCATGCCTGGCTTTCTTTACCGGTGATTCGGATTATACAACGTGGGAAACCATTTTGGAACGCACCAAACGTTTTAAAAATGATGTTAACAAGAAGGCCTTAAATTGGGACATCTTTATTGCCCCACATCATTGTTCATGGACCTTTTTTAACAAGCATCCCCAAGAAGATAATTCCGAACCCGTACCTACTTCAATTGAAGTGTTGGATAACAGAAATAATGGGGCTAAGGTAGTCGCGTCGAGCAAGAAAATTGTAAATAACACCGACAACCCACCTCACCATAAGGCAAAAGCTCAGTATGTTAAGGCGGTCGGAGAAAGTAATTTTTTGAATACTAGTACGAACGATTTAGATGGCGACACGCCACAGCCAATCGTATTTGTGCTTACGCCAAATGGCCCAACAAAATCACCCAGTTCAAAAATTGGTGGTGCGCTTACATCAGGCGGTGGCGCAGGCGCGGCCTCTACTTTTATTAAACAAGGTTGCTAAATGTATTTTAGTGATGACCTTAAAATGTTTGGGGGGGAATTACCCCCCAGCATTTTGGCGGCGATTAAAAACATTAAGGCCTATTTTGATCTGCCTGATGTAAAAGTGTTGTCGTACGATGAAAACTCAGTAGTAGTTCCGGTAACCTTTAAAGTTTCGATACCCCCCAAGGGCACGGTTGGTGGAGTTGAAATTTTTGAAGAAGAACCGGTTTTAATAAAGTTTCTTTTAGAATTCTATCCCTACGTTATCCCTTCGATAATGAGTGATAGGAAGAACTTTCCAAAAAATCAATTACCACACCTCTACAGCACAGATGAAGGTGAGCCTGCAAAGTTATGCCTCGTGAGAAACAGCCCGAGTGAATGGTTTGCCAATAAAACCATCAAAGATTTTCTTTTAGTTGGGGAACAGTGGTTTTTTAAAGCAGTTACGGGAACATTGGTAGATGACGGTGATGAATTTGATCCAATCAGGTTAGAATCCTATGGCGGGTTCAATATATATAAATATAATACGCTTGAAGAGATCGTACGTTTAGATCGGCGTTTTATTAATGAGCAGCCTATGGCGATTTGTTTGGGTTGTGTTTATAAAGATGATTTAGCAATTGATGATAGCCTAACTTATAAAACGATATCTGCCATCCCCTTTATTGGTTTACCGGCAGCTTTGGCTGTTACGAAAGAATATTATTCTAAGGGTGCTCCAAGAGGAATCGCTCATCCCAATTACTCAATGCTGCTATGGTCACCCGAGGGAACAGTAAATGGCAGCTATGACACTCAGCTGCCTAAAAACTGGGGCGAATTAAAAGAGTTATTCGCACAGGACGGAATAGACCTTAAAAAGGCTTTAAAAATTTACCTGGATTCTAAACTGGATTTTAGGACTCATTTGCCAATAATCTACGCGATCCTAAGGCCAAAAAAAATGGTTGGATATAGTGGTGAGTATGAATTTATTAATTTTTCAGTCAGTTTATCAGGATTAAAAAGTGGTGTAATTCCGGATGACGCTAAAGTTGCCTGCTTATCGCACATTGAGCCTTTTAGTAAAGATCTTGCTAGAAAGCTAACGAATGAAAACCGGGATGCGCAAACGTTGTTTATCGGGGCAGGATCTTTGGGTTCAAAAATTATTATTCATGATGCCAGAAGCGGGAAACTTTCAATAGGAGCTGTGGATGCAGATAAAATTTTGCAACACAATATTGTACGTCATGCTTTGTATCAAAATAGAATTGGCCAGAATAAAGCTGAAGCAATTATTGCCGAAATCTCAGACTTTTATCATCTGGATACCACTAAGAATTTTAAAGCCTATCCATATGACTTGATTTTGGTAGATAAGGCTGAATTCGAAAAGTATAATTGGCTTGTAGATACTACTGCAAGCTTTGAGGTTCAAAACTATTTAACAGTATTAACAGTACCGGACAGCCTGAAAATTAGCCGCTGTGAGCTAGCCGATGACGGCACTTTAGGACTTTTGTATATTGAAGGAGAAAACAGAAATCCAAGGCTGGATGACTTAGTTAATCTGGCTTATTACAAGGGGATTTCTGATTTTGATTTACAACAATGGCGCTTAGCTGATGCCAAACGAGAGGTGACCAGTGTTGATGTAGGCTTAGGCTGTAGTTCCACTACTACGGTGGTTTCTGACGATGTTATATCATTTCATGCCAGCGTTTTCTCTAAACTATTGGCTAATGAATCCAATAGCACTGATACAGAAAAAAATGGTTTGTTGTATACATGCAAATTTGATACTAGCGGGTTACCTGAAATAAGGAATACTCACTATAACGTAGATCCCTTTGAAATTTATGAATGCAATGCTGGTAGTGGATGGCAGATACGTATGCTTGCTGGCTTGACCAATGGCTTGTTAAAGCAATGTGCTAAAAAAGGAAAACGCGAAACGGGCGGCGTGTTAGTGGGAGTTGCTAATTATAAAACCAGGGTTATTCATGTGTTCGATTTTATAACAGAAACTCAGGATAGTAAAGGTACGCCTACAACATTTTTAAGGGGAATTAAAGGACTGCCTGAAGCCATTGAAGATACAAAAGAACTGACAGGAGGAATCGTAGGCTACATTGGCGAATGGCATACTCATCCAATGGATTTGGAACATTTGAGTGGCACAGATAAAGATACCATTGAAGAATTGGTCGCGATTAATAACGCAATTCCTATACCTACTTTGGCTTTAATAGTAACGACTTCGAAATTATTACCATTCGTTTTTGAATAATATGATAAACAATAAAAGATTTGGTGTAGCACTTTCAGGTGGTGGTTATCGTGCTGCCGCCTTCCATATTGGCACTTTAAAAAAGCTGCATGAATTAAAATTGCTTGGGGAAATCGATGTTTTATCAACGATAAGTGGCGGCTCAATAACAGGAGCCGCCTATTGTCTTAATGATGGTAGCTTCGAGAATTTCGAAATGAAGCTGAAGGGGTTGTTATCTACTAAAAGTGTCATTGGATATATTTTAAAGTCATGGATTTTCATTAGGATTGTAATAGCAATGATTCTGGTGTTTGGATTTTGTCTATACCTTCTTTTTACACCCTGGGCGCCTATGACGCTGTTAATTTTATTTTTATGTGTGTATGTAATAGTAACTTATCAGTTTGCAATTTTCCCAGTGAGCAATATGATAGAAAAAGCATATGACGAATTTTTCTATCACAACCGTACTTTGTCAATGCTGCGTTCACAGCCGGAAATCGCTATTGGTTCAACCAACTTGCAGACCGGTAGGCAATTCACATTTTCAAAAAGAAAAATGGAGGACTCGAATTATGCCTACAGATCCGTGCCGGTAAAATTTAATGGCGACAACTTCCCGATCTCAAGAGCTGTAGTAGCTTCCTCATGCGTGCCTTTCGCGTTCACTCCCGTAAGCATAGATAAAACGTACTTTTGCGATCAGGAGCAATTTGGAATAGTTGACCCAAAACTGGTTGATGGCGGCGTATATGACAATCAAGGCGTCCATAAAATAACCCAGAGAAACAGTTCTTATGCATGTGACATCGTATTAGTTAGTGACGCAGGAAATAAATTACCATTGGAAGGATTATACAACAATACAATTACATTGTTACTGCGTACTGTCGAACTTTTTATGGGTAGAATAAAAAATTTCCAAATGATCCAAAACATATATGAGAATTTCAGCGGTCGTGAAGTTGCCTATCAGTCTTTAGGATGGGATTTAAATGGTTGCATACCCGGATTTGTCGACAACATGATTTCTAAAAATATTAACATAAAGGTAATCAATGCTCATTCTATACCGGAGGAATGGCAGGTTGATCCTAAACAATACCGTGCTGAAATTGAAAATCTGTTACATAAGAACTGCGAAATCGAATCAATTAACGCGGGATGTTTAACTGATGAAAAGTTAAAGAAAATAAGAGTTATTGGTACAAATTTAACACCGTTGAAAGTAGAACTGATAGATGATATGATTGTTCATGCAAGTAAATTAACCGAACTACAATTAAGACTTTATTGTCCATCACTGTTTATTTAATTATTATGGCCTTTGAAATTGAAATGTTATCTGTTGGAGCTGCTGACGCTATAATAGTCAGGTACATCAACACTCACGATCAGGAAGTTGTCATATTGATCGATGCCGGTAATAAGGGTGATGGTAAAAAAATTGTCGATCATATTGAAAAATATACAGATCAAAAATATATTGATTTGGCGATTTGCACACATCCCGATGGAGATCATATCGGTGGCTTTTTTTACGTTGTAGAAAATATAGAGATCAAGGAGTTTTGGATTCATGATCCGGCTAATCACAAAGTAGAGGTTCAAAAATTGCGAGAACAACTTGGTTTAGATAATAACATTGAAAAGGCATTAAAGTATGTTTTTGAAAGCTTGAATTTTTCTGAAAGTTTGATTACGCTAATTGACAAAAAAGGAATTAAAAGAGATAGAGAACCATTTGCTGGATTGAAATATGAATATGCCCCCCTTAAAGTTGTAGGGCCAACGAAAAGTTATTACGAAATTTTATTAAGCCGCTTTCGCGATATAAATCAATTGTTTGAAGAAGAGAATTTATTGATGAAAGCAGAGATTGGCGGGGAACCGATTTATGAGGTTCTAAACTCACGGCAGATTATCGATAAAGACAATGATCGCTCAAAGGAAAATAACAGCAGTGTTATTTTGTTATTTACACCAAAGGAAGGTCGCTATGTTGTTTACGTCAGATGCCGGACCTATAGCTCTAAAACAAGCTCATGATGAATATGACTTATCGGATTTGGATTGGCTTGATGTCCCACATCATGGCAGCAGGTATAATATAAATTCGGAGCTAATAAATATATTCAACCCGAAGGTAGCATATATTTCTTGCGATGGATCAAAGCACTATCCTAATCCGGCAGTTGTTAAAGAACTAAAAAATATAAATTGCAAGGTATATTCTACAGCAAACGGAACCAAATTGCACCGAAAAGGAATTGCTATTCGCCCAGGCTATCATGCAACATTACCGCTATAGTTATGTTATTTAGGCAATTTAAGCTCTTCAAAAATGAATATAGGAATATAAGCAACTTATAGTTGATTTCAAATGTTTAATGGTTCGAATTTTGCCTAATCTGGATACTAACTATAAGTGACTATATGAATTCCTAACCCTCCCTAGAATCAGCTCGAACCATAATTTGTGGGTGTTGGCTTCATTTATCGAAAACTTCGATATAATAGAATTTCTGCTTTATGCACCGATACAATCAATAAACGATAACTGAACATTATCATAACCAATTGGACGATAATTTATGAGTTAAGCTCCTTTAAAGAAATTTAAATGTTTTAAATGAATTCTCTTCTGTTGACAGTGTGTTGACTGAAATTAAATAGGGCTTTATGAGTATTCATAGAGCCCTATTTAATTGACGCATCAGTCTTGAAACACGCTAATTAAATAAGCAATAATTTCAATTTGCTAATAGTGCCTAATTGGTTAAGTATGGAAGTTTTTTCTTGTGGGGGTGTGTTTCGGTATTGGCACTTCAAAATTAAAAACGCTTATAGGTTGGATTTCAAGGGCAATGCATACAGCAATTAGTCCACTCACGGACATGTTATTTTTACCCCTAACAATTCTATAAACCTGGCTATAGTTAAATCCTGTGCGATCGACAATACCTTCTAAAGTTATTTTTTTCTCTTTAGAAGGTGCGCATGTTAACTGCGAAAAATCATTTGTAAAATACATCGACCATTCGCGTTCCAAATTCGCCATTCCTTAGCTTGATTCGTCGTTTTTGACTTTTTAATTTACCCTTTACAACGAGGTATGCTAAAACTTTCTTTAGTTTATCACTGATGATTTCACGGCCTTCGTTTCTGCAATATTCATTTACTTCCCATACGTATTGTGGTGTATCGAACAATTGAGTGGGAATAATCTCAAATTCTATAAAATAGGATAGCTTTCTATTTCTACGAGTAGATAGGAAATAATCATCGTTACCTTTATTCTCTAACTTAAATTTTTTTAGACTATCAGATAGTTTTACAGTCTTTTCAATGTTGGAGCCAAGGTTATACAGTAATTCCCAGTTCGAATCGAATTTAACACCGATAGTTTCCGATGCTTCAATAGTAAGAGACCTTCTTTTGCTAATCAGAGAATATATATAACTTTCTGAAAATGTCGTAAATGCTGCGAAACCTGGGATTTCTAAGCCCGAAGTTGTCATTAAAAACTGCACCCTCTTTGATAATAACTCAATATCTTCTTTGGTTAAAACTTTTTTCATCCTCGAAGAGATGAAAAATATTAAGCTAAAAATTTGACAAAAAATTTGCGCTGATTGATTTTTAACCCTACCTTTATACTATAAGTAAAATTATAGATAGCATATATTTAAGATAATAATTATTCAAATATTTATTCAGGCATTTAAATTCTGAATCTTGTGCGGAAAATGTAGGAACTTTCTTTGGGCGCAGGTGACAGGAGTAATGCCCATTTTCTATCTTTGTGATAGAGATGGGCTCTCTTGTACTAGCCCACGCCTTCCTACAGGCTTCCGCAAAATGCAAGTTGGGTTCCATCTCTATCAAAAAGAACCTAAAGATTCATTGTTTAGATATATTAAGATAAACAATGAAAATTCAGTTTCAATTTCTAACAAAGTATATATCTTTTAGAAGTGCAAGGCTAGTCTCTGCCAATAAAACCGCATTTCCATGCCTGCTCAATTACATACCATTTTCCCCATCCCTCAAATCCCTACTCAAAAACATTAAAAAATCTCCAACCTGAAAACCCGGGCCACGGCAACCCACCGATCAGCTAATAGTTAAGTCATTTCGTGCAGGTTGCCGTTTTCCTCTTTATTGTTTTCCACCGCAGCCTCCACAGGCCCAAACATTAACCAAACCTGAAATAAATAAAAGCACCATGAGCGCCATTGTTATCGACCTCAAAGACTTCGAAGTCCGGACACACGAACAAAACGTCCGCATCTTCCTGTCCCTATATGATCCCGAAACCATTTACGCCATGCTCATGGAAGCATTTATCAGCTGCACAAAAAACAATCCGAAAGAGGAAATAACGCCCGACCCCGGAACCGTCCGCATCGCCAACCTGTTCGACCACCTCATCGCCCTGACCACCGCCCTCCACCAGCTCCGGGAAAACACCCCCGGAACCTGCGTCATCTGCGGCAGGAGCAGGGCAGGAGCGGACCCCGCAGGCTAAGCGGCAACAGGTTTATTTATTCACACTTAATAACCATTAAATGAGGCTTAAAACACTCGTCCTGCTACTCCTGTGCCCAATTTTCCGGGCCCTGGCACAACAGGCACCCATAAAAATAGGGGATAAGGTCCCCGATGTTACCATTACCCATGTCAGCGGCTTACAGATCCGCGGCAAATCCGTGAGCAGCTTCCATATGGCGCAACTCCGCGGCAAGCTCATTATCCTGGACTTCTGGGCAACCTGGTGCGCCCCATGCAGAGCCATGGTGCCCCGGATGGATTCCCTCCAGCGCACTTATAACGGCCGCGTGCAGTTCCTGCCCGTTGCCTACCAGCCCGCTGGTGTCGTCGCACCCGTCCTCGCCGAAATGCAGGAGATCCATCCCTTTCAGCTGCCCGGCGTCACCGGCGACACGCTTTTGTCCCGTCTCTTTCCCCACCAGTCGCTGCCTCATTATGTATGGATCGACGGCACGGGCACTGTCCGCGCCATTACCGAGGAAAAACAGGTCACCGCCCTCAATATCGAAAAAATGCTCGCCGGCAGCACCGTTCCCCTCCAGGAAAAACGCGACTCCGTCACTGCCTACAACCGCAACCACCCGCTGCTATTCGACGGCAACGGCGGCAGCAGCAAAGCAGCTGTATACCACAGCCTGCTCACCGGGTACCTTGCAGGGCTCTCCCCGGGAATGGACCTCAGCCCCATGGACAGCACCGGCGCACGCTTCACCCTGCGCAACCTGTCCTTTTTGTGGCTCTGCCGCCTCGCCTACAGCGACCATAACCGCTGGTTCACCGATGCCCGCATCCGCTTCCTGTCCAAAGATTCCCTTGGGATGAATACCCACCTCACCGGCATGGCCTTCAAGCAATGGCTGCAGGACGGCAACGGCTGGTGCTACGAGCTCATCGTGCCGCCCGCGCTTAAGGATGCTGGCTTTGACATGATAAAGGAGGACCTGCGCCGCCTCTTCCCGCAATATACCATAGGCGTGGAGCACGTCACCACCCGCTGCCTCGCCCTGGTGCGCACCTCCGGTGTCGACAAGCTCAAATCTGCCGGGGGACCCACCGAAGTGGACATCGAGCCTTTTAACTGCCGCCTGCAAAACAGCACCCTGTCCCAGCTCATGAAGCGCCTCGAGGTACAGTACCTGCAGAATTCCCCCATCCCCGTAGTCGATCATACCGGTTATACCGGCAGGGTGGACCTGCTCCTGCATGCCCGGCTCTATAACGTGGAGGAAATGAACCGCGCACTGGCCAGATACGACCTCGAATTTAAAGCCATGGACACCGGCACCGACCTGCTCGTGGTCAGAGATGCACCCCAAACTAACCACTAAACCATTAACCCAAACCAAATGAAATTACTATACCCATTACTCATCTGTTGCCTGGCCTGCTCCCTTTGCCGCGGCCAGGACCCGCTCAGCGGCACCGTGCAGTCCGCTGCAGGCCTGCCGCTGCCCGGCGCCACCATCGCCCTGGTCAGCAGTACTTATCATACCCGCACCGATACCGCCGGCCATTTCCGCCTGTCGCTGGCTCCCGGTAACTACCGGCTTCGCTTTTCCTATGTCGGTTATCTTACCCGCGAGCTCAGCATCACCCTGCCGCGACGCGAACCGCTTACCGTCCGGCTCGACAGCGCCGTACAGCAGGTGCAGGGCGTTATCGTATCCACCGGCTACCAGCAGTTCGCCAAAGAACGCGCCACCGGCTCCTTCGTCGCTGTCGACCGCGCCCTGCTCGACCGCAGCGTCAGCACCGATGTCATCGCCCGGTTGAAAGATGTCGTCCCCGGCCTTAGCTTTAACACCGTCGGCACCCGCATCAGCGTGCGCGGTCAAAGCACCCTGTTCTCCAGCGCCGACCCGCTCATCGTCGTTGACGGGTTTCCCTATAACGAGCCCATAGAGAACCTGAACCCCGACAACGTGGTCAGCGTCACCGTCCTGAAGGACGCCGCAGCCGCCTCCATCTGGGGCGCCCGCGCCGGGAACGGCGTGATCGTCATCACCACCAACAAAGGGGCATTTAACCGCCCGCTCAAGGTCAGCTTCAATTCGAGCGTTAACGTTGGTGCCCGGCCCGACCTCTATGCCGTACCCCGCATGAGCAGCGCCGACTACATCAGCATCGAAAAGCGCCTGTTCAGCCAGGGCTTTTTCGACAACGTGACCGACCCCTCCGCCGAAGGGCACCCCGCACTTTCACCCGTAGTGGAGCTGCTGCTGGCCGAAAAAAACGGCACCCTCAGCGCCGCATCTGCCGGTCAGCAGATCGATGCCCTGTCCAAACTGGACGTGCGCGGCGACCTGGACAAATATTTTTACCGCAACAGCACCGCCCAGCAATACGCGCTCAGTCTCGACGGCGGTTCGGCTACCCAGCACTACTTCTTCTCCGCAGGCTATGACAAGAACCTCGATAACGCCGTGGGCAACGGCTTCAGCCGCCTCACCCTCAGCGCCAACAATACCTGGAGCCTGCTGGATAAAAAGCTGGAGGTCAGCGCCGCCATGAACCTTACCGAAACCACTGCGGCACTCGACAACCCCGGCAGCCTTACCTGGAACAACGGCAACATTATTTTCCCCTATGCCTCCCTGGCAGACGCCGCCGGCAAGCCCCTGGCCGTGACCCACGACTATCGCGACAGCTTTGTCGCTGCCGCACCCGCAGCCGGCCTGCTCGACTGGCAGTACAAACCGCTGGCTGAGCTCCGCACCGCGGATAACCAGAATAAGACCACCGACGTCCGGATCAACACCGGCATCACCTATAAGCTCATTCCCGGCCTGAACGCACAGCTGCTTTACCAGTATGACCACAGCCTGTCCTCCGGCCGCCAGCTGCAGGGGCAGGACAGCTATTATACCCGCAACCTCATCAACCGCTATACCCAGGACAACGGCGACGGCACCCTCACCCGACCCATCCCCCTGGGCGGGATCCTCGACCTCAGCAACAGTACCTCCGTCAACCACGATGGCCGCCTCCAGCTCAACTACGACGGCGGCTGGGGCAAAAAGAACGAAATTACCGCCATCGCCGGCTACGAGGTGCAAAGCCTGCACGTCACCAGTGACGCAGGCCGCCTGTACGGCTATGATGCCGAACACGCCACCATGCAGCAGGTCGACGGCGTAACCGAATGGCCCTTTTACGACGATCCCTACCTCGGTACCAATATCCCCCTCAACCAGGCGGAAACCGACGCGACCGACCATTACCTCTCGTATTACGCCAATGCCGCCTATACCTACGACCGCCGTTTTACCCTGTCCGGCAGCGCCCGGCTCGACCGCTCCAACCTGTTCGGCGTCAACACCAACCAGAAGGGCGTACCGCTCTGGTCGGCCGGCATCAGCTGGGAACCCAGCCGCGAAAACTTTTACCACGTAACCTGGCTGCCTTACCTCAAGCTCAGGGCCAGCTTCGGCTATAACGGCAACCTCAACAAAAACCTGTCCGCCTATACCACCGCCGGCTATTTCGACGGCAGCGACACCCAGACCCGCCTGCCCTATGCCCAGGTCATCAACCCGCCAAACCCCGAGCTGCGCTGGGAGCGCATCCGCCACATCAACCTTGGCCTGGATTTCGGCACCCGCGACCAGCGGATCTCGGGCACGCTGGAGTTTTATTTTAAACAGGGGCTCGACCTCATCGGCAACACTTCCTTCCCGCCGGCTTCCGGGGTGACCGTATTTACCGGCAATACCGCCGATACCCGCGGACACGGCTTCGACCTTAACATCGAAACGCGGAACCTGGCAGGGGTATTCAAATGGAACTCCGTCCTGCTGGCCAGCTACGTAACTGATAAAGTCACCAAATACGACCAGGCGTCCAATGTATCGGCCTACCTGTCCTATGCTAATTATGGCGGCTACCCGCTGCTTGGACACCCGCTTTATGCCGTTTACAGCTACCGCTCCGCCGGCCTCGACCCGCAGACCGGTGACCCGCGGGGCTACCTGAACGGAGTGCCCAGCAGCGATTATACCGCCCTGGCGGCTGCCGCCACACCGCAGAACCTGGTGTATAACGGCTCTTCCAGGCCACTGCTCTTTGGCGCAGTCCGCAACACCTTTGGCTACCGCTCCTGGAGCCTGTCCGTAAATATCAATTACAAGCTGGATTATTATTTCCGCAGGCCATCGGTATCCTATGGTACCGACCAGGGCCTGTCCCAGCAAAGCGGCGACTACGCCCTCCGCTGGCAAAAGCCCGGTGATGAACGGCACACCGTTGTGCCCTCGCTGCCGGCCGCCACCAATATCCAGCGGGATAACTTCTATACCTATTCCTCCGCCCTGGTGGAGAAGGGGGACAACATCCGGCTGCAGGACATCAACCTCGCTTACACCTTTGCCAAAGGAACGCTGGCGGTCATGCCCGGCTCCAGCCTCCAGCTATACGTGTACGCCGCGAACCTGGGCATCCTCTGGCGCGCCAACAAAACACATACCGATCCCGATTTTCCAAACACGCCACCGGCTCCGCGCACCATCGCGGGCGGCCTGCGCTTCACTTATTAATCCATGACCATGAAAACAAAATTTTTATACTTCGGAATAGCCTGCTGGCTGGCGCTGCTGCCGGCCTGCAAAAAAGGTTTCCTCGACCAGCGCCCCAACAAGGCGCTGCTGGTACCCAGCACCGTGGCCGACCTGCGGGCCCTGCTCGACAATACGCTTGTGTTCAATACCACGCCGGGCCTGACGCTGGTGGCCGACGGCGACTTCTACACCACCAATACCGCCTACCAAAGCTTCAGCCTCGACATGGAACGCAACAGCTATACCTGGGCAAAGGACATTTTTGCGGCGGTGCCCGCCCCGGACTGGAACATCCCTTACCAGCAAATATTTTATGCCAACGTGGTACTCGAAGGCGTTAGCAAGCTGGCGGCGGATACCTCCGCCGAACGCCGGGCAGTCCAGGGCACCGCGCTGTTTTCCCGCGCCTATGCGCTCTTTAACCTGGCCCAGGAATTTGCTGCGCCCTATACGGCGGCAACCGCAAATTCCGCCCCGGGCGTGCCCGTCCGGCTAAGTTCCGACGTGAACCTGCACATCCAGCGCGGCAATGTGCAGCAGGCTTATAACCAGGTGATCGCCGACCTGAACGCTGCCCGTTCGCTGTTGCCAGCCACCACAGCTTATAAAAGCAGGCCCACGGCTGCCGCCGCGCAGGCGCTGCTCGCACGGGTCAGCCTGTCCATGGGCAATTACCCGCTGGCTGCCAGATACGCCGATTCGGTACTGGCAGGGAACCCGCCGCTGATCGATTACAACACGCTGAATGCCGCATCCACCCGGCCCTTCCCGCGGGCGCTGCCCGACGGGAACGATGAAGTGCTGTATTATTCGGTGCTGGTTTCCTATTCCTTTAATTCCTCCGCCGCCCAAACCTTTATCGACTCAGGCCTGTACCGGTCCTATGACGTGAACGACTTGCGGAAGGGACTTTTTTACCGGGAGCTTACACCCGGCAATTTTAAGTTCAAGGGGAATTATGCCGGTACCCTCCAGCTGTTCTCCGGACTGGCCACCGATGAACTCTATTTGATCAGCGCCGAATGCCGGGCGCGGGCGGGCAAAGCACAGGCAGCATTGGACCGCCTCAACACGCTGCTGGCCAAACGCTGGCGGAGCGAGACCTTTGTCCCCCTGGTGGCGGCAGATGCCCCGGCGGCACTGCGGCTGGTGCTGACCGAACGCAGGAAGGAACTGCCCGCCCGTAACCTCCGCTGGAGCGACCTGCGCCGCCTCAACACCGACCCCGCTTTTGCCGTGACACTGGACAGGACAATCTTGGGCGGCGTTTACAGCCTCGCACCCGGCAGCAAGCGCTATGTTTTTCCCATCCCGGATGAGGAGATCCGCCTGGAGGGGCTGCAGCAAAATGAACGGTAAGAAAAAAGGGGCTGCTCCGATGGAACAGCCCCAGCAGGGAGGGTTTGGTTTACAGCGTAACGAAGTCGCCGGCTTCGGTGCTCACCGGGTTGGCAGGGTTCACATTCGGGTCCTGCGTAGCCGGGTAAACTGCGGTACAGATGTTCGCACTGGCGTTGCAGTCGTAATTCACGCCCCTGGTCTGCCCGGTGATGTCCAGGTAATGACCGGTCGATTGCTTCGCCCATTTTTTGTTGCTGAACGAACCGTGTGCGCTGCTCGCAAACGCGCCTGCAAAGCCGGCCACGACAGCCAGCATCGACAATTTAACTTTTAGATTTTTCATACGCATGAACGCTTTTTTGCTAAAAAACGAACCAAAAACTTTAAGGAACCTGACGCGCCTACTCTGTTCAAGGTTTTCGGCATCCCCTTGTCGCCGGGATCAGCCGGCAGCTTTTTTATCCCGGAAATATATCCGGATGGCAATAAGGTTGATAACAAGGAAGAGGCAGTTGAAGACCAGGTGCGTGCCCCAGCCCATATGGCTCAGGATCCCGCCGCAGGAGCAGGGCACCCGCTCCCAGAAATGGAGCAGCACCAGCGCGATATACCCGGTAAAGAGCAGCAGCAGGTCCAGCGACAGCACGAGGCCCGTAAGCTGTAGCCGCGGCAGCAGCAGGCAGGCCACCGCCGCCAGCTCCGCAGCGGGGAGCGCATACACCAGCACCTCCGCCAGCCCGTGCGGAAAGGTCTGGTTGTATAGCTGCCCGCGGAAATCGTCAAACGCCAGCAGCTTGCTGGCGGCAGCATATACGAACAGCAGGATCAGCAGCAGCACGGGGATCGATCGCGAAAATGTTTTCATAGCGTGTAAAGATTTGATGCAGCAAAGTAAGCCGGCCCGCGAACGGCAAAACAGTAGCAAATGGGTAGTATACCCTCAACACCAATAACAATGACACCCGCATATAACTTTTTACCGGACCTTTTTTTAAGGGCGCCCTATTACAGCTTTAACGGCTATGACCTTGACCGGCTGCCGGAAGTGCTGGCGGACGCTCACTTTCGCAATGCCGTTTACCTGGCCAGTCCTGGTTTTTATAAGGTGCTCTCCGCGAAGAACTTCGACTTCAGCCGTTTGCTTGAAAAGGAAAAGCATACGCTTTGTAAATATTATAACCGGATGTGCTTCCGCCCCGTACCCTTTGGCAGCTTCGCCTCCTTTACGCTGCTGGAATGGGGGGAAGGGGATACGGTGAGACTGGCCGGGGATGAGCAGGCCCTGCTGCACATATTGCCGGACGAATCCCTGCTCACCGCCCACAGCAATTACGCCCCTGCACCATCAGGGGACGACCTGCTCATAAAAAGCCCAACCCTTTACCCTTTGGGCAGGGAATACCGGTACATCAAGACGACTCCTGATGCGAAGGGCCATTACCAGTTTTCCATCGATGCGCTGCCTGGAGGGCAGTTCCACCGCTCCCTGTTGAAGCAGTTCGATAAGGGTGCGGTAAAAACCGCCGCGCTGCTCGGCTTTATTCAAAAACTTGGCAGCTGCTCCGCGGCAGAGGCGCAGGACTACCTGGAGTTCCTGCTCGCCGAACAGCTCCTATTCCCGCCTGAGCGCCGGCACATCATCGGGAGCCGGCCTTCGGCAGTTCCCCCGCAACTGGCGGAGGGTGCCTGGGCGCAATTGCGGAACAGGCCGTTCAGCGAAATAGAACCGCTGGCGCTCACTGCAAAGCGGGTAAATCAGCTGCTGCCCGGCATAACGCAAAAGGAAGAACAGGCACTTTTTTACGCGGCCCTGGAACGCAGGCAGGAGAGCGGCGGTCCCGGCCCGGCAGACAGCGAAGCGCTCCTGATGGCAATGGAGGTACTGCAGCAACTGGCACTGCCCTTTAGCCCGCCTGGGCTCGAACAGTTTGCAAAAGATTTCAGCGCGCGTTTCGACCTCGAAAAGGTGCCCTTGCTCCGGGCGCTGGACCCGGATGCCGGGATCGTTTATGGCACCGGCAGCCAGTCCGGTTTCGAGATGGACTTTGAAGCCCTGCGCTTCCCGGAGCCGCCCGCAAAAGCGCCATTAGTCGACTGGTCCGAAACGCACCGCCTGCTGCTCCGCCTCTGGGGAAGCGCACAGCAGCAGGGGGCATATGCACCGCTCATCATCCGCCCTGAAGACCTCGCCGGCCTCAAACAGGAACCCGCAAAAGGCCTGCCGCCCTCTACCGTTTCGGTGATGTTCCGCAAAACCGGGGACCGCCTGGTGATCGATTATGCCGGCGGGGCCGCGGCGGCCACCGCCCTCATCGGGCGCTTTTCAGCATTTAGTGCCGGCGTGCACGCCCTTTCCCGCAAACTGGCAGCGCTGGAGCAGGCTGCAAACCCCGGTATCGCCTTTGCCGACCTTGGCCAGTTGTCCGACAGCCATACCGACAACATCAACCGCCGCCAGCAGGTTTATCCCTATGAAATTCCAATTAATGTATTTCCCGCCTTACCGCCCGAAAATCAAATTTTACCGCAGGACCTCCTCGTATCTGTCAGAGGCGGACAGGTCATCCTGGAATCCGTGAAATTAAAGCAGCGGGTAGTGCCCCGCCTGGCCACCGCCTACAACCACCGGCATAACGGGCTGTCCCTGTTTCGCTTCCTCGCCGACCTGCAATACCAGGGCCTGTCAGCCGGCCTCACCTTCAGCATGGAACATTATTTTCCCGGGTTTAACTTTTACCCGCGGGTACAGGCAGGCGAAGTGATCATCCACCTTGCCCGCTGGCATTTCGACGAAACCCTTATCAGCGGGCTGGCCGGCCAGCCTGCGCACGAACTGCCCGCAGCCATGCGCCGCTTCAGGCACGAACATGGCCTGCCCCAGCGCGTAAGTATGGGCCAAACCGACCAGCAGCTGGTGTTCGATTTCGGCGATCCCCGTGAAATGGCGTTTTTTGTGACCTGTATCCGCGGCCTGAAAAAGCTGACTTTGGTAGAATACCTCCTGCCCGGGCGCTCCCTAAAATGCGGTAATAAGCCCCTGGCCGGGCAATACATCGCCTTCCTGTCACATCCCACGAAGATCTATAACGAAGGCCTGCCGCTAAACCTTTCGCAGGCGGATAAACAGCGCAACTTCCTGCCCGGCGACAGTTGGCTGTACTTGAAACTGTATTGCACGCCCGAAAGCGCCGACCTGCTGCTCGCCGAAGTAATCCGGCCGCTGGTCAAAGCAAATCGCAAGTATATTACCACCTGGTTCTTCATCCGCTATTTCGACAGCGCCCACCACCTCCGGCTCCGGTTTCGCATAGCGCCCGAACACCAGGGCCGCCTGCTGGCTAACCTCAAAAAACGGCTCGACCGTACCGGGAACTCAGAACTGGTCCGTGATTACCAGGGAGATATTTACCGCCGCGAAATGGAACGGTATGGCGCAAACCTTATCGATGCCGTGGAGGCTGCGTTTTGCGCGGGCAGCGAACTGGTCGCTCATGATACCGCCGCCCGCCTGGCCGGCGATGGGAGCAGCCCCTCCGGGCTGCTGGCCGGCATCGTTCCGGCCTTCCGCATGGCGAAATGTTTTTTCCCGGGGACCGGTGACTTGCACGGCTTTTTTTTCCTGAGCGCCGACCGCTTCCTGAAGGGCTTTGCGGGCGGCAATCCTTTGAAAGTGGACCTGGATAACAATTACCGCAGGTTGAAAAAGGACCTGGAAGCCGCGTTGACAGCATCGGAGATTCCCTGGGAGAACGCGTCTTTATCAGCTAATTTACGCAGCTGTCTCGAAGCGCTCCTCGGGCAGGCGGCAAACCATACCCTGGCCGAAAAACAGGCATTGCTGGTCGACCTCATCCACATGCAGCTGAACCGGGTATTCCCCGTCAAACAGCGGCAACAGGAACTGATGGTGCATTATTTCCTGGAGAAATATATGGCCTCCCTGCTGGCCCGCAGCCGGGTAAAATAAATGACGAAAAATGGCCGGCGCCTTTTTTTAACAATAGTTCTTTGAAATAAACCTACTGATCCGGTTGTAAAATTGATGGCAATTGTAGCCCATTAACCTGCGTCAGCGGGAAAGGTGCCAGCGATCTTTTCCCGGAAGGCGGCCTTGAACGCCCGACCGACCGGGAGCGTGGTCTGGTCACGAAGTTTCACCTGCCCGGGTTCCAGCGTAGTAATAAAGTGGTGGTTCACAATGAACGTTTTGTGGATCCTGGAAAACTGGTGCTCCGGCAGTTTTCCCAGGGCATCGCTCATCTTCATATAGGTGACGATCTTTTGATCCGTCGTGTGAATTTCGATATAATGATCGTTCCCCGAAATATAAAGGATGTCGGCGATGGTCACCTGCAGCAATTTTTCCTTTATGCCTGACTTGACAAATAGATAGGGCAGGGGAGCAGGAGCTGCAGCCGCTCTCGCTGCCAGGTTGCGGCGGATCTTCTGGATGCAGGCCAGGAAGCGTTCGTAACTGATGGGCTTCAGCAGGTAGTCCGCCGCCTCGTTCTCAAAGGCCTCCGGGCCGTATTCCCGGTAAGCCGTCGTAAAGATCACGGTACTTTGCTTGTTCAACAGGACCGCCAGCCGCAGGCCGTTCAATTCCGGCATATCCACATCCAGGAAGACCAGGTCGGGGAAGAGCGGGGGGATGGCGTCCAGCGCTTCAAGCGGCCTGGTGGTACTGCCGCACAGGCTCAGCCCCGGCGTTTTTTCCACATAGCCCCTGAGGAGGTTAAGAGCGTGGGATTCATCATCGACAATATAACAGCTTAGGTTCATAACTGTAAATTTAAGGATAATTCGAAATATTCCGCCGTTTCCGAAATCTCCAGGCTGTACCGATCCGGGTAGGCAAAGTCCAGCCGGGTCCGCACATTCTGCAGCCCCAGCTGACGGCGCCGCGCGTATCCGCTCCTCGCCTTGACGAGGTTGCGGCTATAGAAATGCAGCTGCCCTGCGTCGTTTACTTTTATCCGCAGCGACCCGGGCCGCCCCGGATCCCGCAGGTAGCCGTGCTTGAAAATGTTTTCTGTCAGCGTAAAAAGGATCAGCGGGATGATCCGGAATTTTTCAAAGTGTCCTTCGAATTCCAGCGCCAGTTCCTGTTCCCCGTTAAAACGCAGCCGGTTGATCGCGAACAACCGCTGCAGTTGCCCGAGCTCCTCGCTCAACAGGATCTGGCGGTCCGGGCTGGTGTCTTCCAGGCTGAACTGCAGCAATTCAGAAAGCAGCATGACGCAGTTCGCCGCATCAGCAGAATACGGCGAAACACTGCCATAAATAAAGCTCAGCGAGTTTAACAGCAGGTGCGGGTTGACCTGCTGGCTCAGGTAAGCATAACGCGATTCCGCCAGGCGGGCCTCCAGTTCAGCCTTTTCCTTCAGCGCCAGCAGCTCCTGCCGTTCAGCAGCTGCGGCCTGTTTGCGGAAATGGGAAATGTGGCCGGCGGCCCAGTAGAAGGTTGAAAGAACCGTAAAGTAACCCAGCCGGAATAATGAGTTTGGCAGGAATTTGGAAAATGTTGTAATATAGGACGACACCGCAAGTTGCGGAGAATTTAAAAAATACCCGGTTATAAATTTAGTGCCCAAATAAAGTATAGCCAGAACCAAAAAAAATATAATACCTAAAAGATACCTGATCTTGCGATGGTTAAATATAAAATTCAACAGTGTGACTGTTAGATAAAAATAGGCAATATTGATGATGTAATAATTAAGATAAACCGATACAGGTTCAAGTTTTCCCCGTGTGTAATGTAAAAAATAAAGTTCATAAATAATGAATATTAGCCAGCAGCCTGCGTGTATGGTCACCAATCTTATTGTTGAATCTTTGTTTGAAAATGTACTAATTTTCATAGTGTTTAGGTAGCTTACGACGTAAAGTCAGACGTTTACGTAAAATTATCAGATAAAGAAATTAATTGATATAAATTACTAAAAAAACGGTTATGAACAAGTCAAAAACAATTTTAAAGAAGAAAACAACTAAAAAGTATGCGTTCCGGGAAACCTACACAGGTTGTACCGATACCTCTGATCCGGACACTACAAGTCCTACCACTTTAACAACCACACACCTGTTAAAAAGGTAAGGAAACTAGGTATAGAGTTATGCTAAAAGATGAACTTAAAGACGTGCGGCAATTATTTGAAGAACAAACCTTCACATGTGGTAATTTTTGTCAAGATCAACTTCTAAGTGAATCAATTGGCTGTAGGTTGGCCACTTTCTGCACTGACATCCGATTTTCCTGGATTGAATCCATGTTTTCCGATAGCAGTGACCAAACGCTGCAACGCTATTTTTCCTTTCACCTCGAGGGTATCCGTGAAATCTCGGATACCCTTTTCGAAGCCCATGGCGATAATGAACAAATTGCCCAACTCCAACAAGAACTTATCTCCCTGATCGACTACCAAAGAAAGTATTTTAGAAAATTCTTCGATGAGGATGCCATTGCACCGAAGGCCTATTACCGGAACCTTATTGAAACGCTCGCACCCGCCGTAGCCTTGCTGACAAACGACCTGCAAACCACAGCCGCCGACACCAGGTTAAAGGAATGCGTCCTGTCCTATATGGATGATATGCTGAACAGCACGGAAAATGCAACGTTCACCTATAAAGCCCTCTTTTATTTTGAATCCGTCGTCGTCGCGCTCCATGGACTCCACCTGGCAAAGGCGTCAGCAAATATAAACCAGCGGATCTGCGATCAGCTGTCCGCACTCAACTTTAACCACCTTGGATTTTTTACTTACCGCAGGCAACAGCTATTGTCGCAAACGGATGATCCTGACCTTTGGAAAAAACTGGAAAAACTACAGGACGAATTTACTATATTGAAATACCATCCTGATAATACCCTCTCCTATGATCCTGCGTGGCCCCCGCTCGGCCAAATGCTTTCCGGCTGGATCACAGACGAGATCAACTATACCCGCGAAAAATTGCGTGCCGAAAATGCAGTGTTGCATGAAAAGTTGGGGCTAAACGTTTCCGTTGCCCAACTGGCCTTCCTCGCCAAGTTGCTTTTCCAGGAAAACTTGTGCCTTAATCCAAACCTTTCTGCTGTTTTTAAGTTCTTCTCCCGAAACTTCGAAGCCAAACGTCAGAAACTAATTTCCGCCGGAAGCTTCAGCAAGGAATTTTACAGCACCAGCCAGGTGACCGCTGCCGTCGTGCGCGACCTGCTGCTGAAAATGGTTGCCCGCATCAACCGCGACTTCTTCCCGGTAATGGCTGCAGCAGTTGCAGCATTTGGTGTGCTTCAAGGAATTCGGTAAGTTCTGCGAGCCAGTCATAGTTAAAACCTTCCCGCTTAACCAAAGCCTGCGAGCCCGCCCTCAAAATATCCCCGATCGTATGGAACTGCATGGCATGGCTGTCCTCAACAAACTTGTTGCTGAGACCCAATTGGCCGATCTCCTCATTGACCAGTTCTTGTGCATCCATTTTAGCGCAGGTTTTTATTATTTGTAAATATACAAATAACGCATACATGCGTCGACTAAAATTAGATATATCCCTGATTTTCGACGTTGTGGTAAACAACAGAAATGAACGGCTGATAAAAACCCTCGGAGCAACCATCCGGGAGTTGAGAATCGAACGTCATTTATCACAGGCACAGCTGGCGGTCCTTTCTGAAATGATGCCCTCGCAGGTGGGAAGGATCGAACGCGGGGAAATTAACCCATCGGTCAGTACGACCTATGCGCTGGCCGTAGCCCTGAGGGTGGACATGAATACCCTCATCAAGGTGGAGTTTCCCAACCCTTGAAAAACTATCATCACAACTCACTGTTCTTTATAAGACGGATTAACAGATTCGTTCAGCAGGGGAGCCGAGTTGGCGCCCCTGTTGTTTTAATCAGTGTTTCCCCTTTTCCAGGTAGGGCAGGGAAAACCTTTCGCTGTGAAAGATCATTTCCCGCCATTGCCAGAATTCCCAGGGGTTGATGGTAAAGGTGCGGTAAAGCCGGTTATCGCCCGTATCCTTGTCCGGGTGTTGACAGAGGAAATAGCCGTAAAATCGTTGACATCCCCAAAAAGTCTTTCCTTTGGCACCTTCCTCGTTATAGGTAAAACTTCCATCAATATTACTATAAGAATAATTACTTTGAATAACGAAGTTCCAAAATGGTAAATTGATTACCACGATTAGTAGAATTATGATCAATAATACTTTTTTTTTCATAACAAATATTTTTAATTACAAGGTCCTTTGCTGTTTGGAGTTGTCCCGCCATTTGTGTTAACATTGCTTTTTCCCTTTAATGCTTCAATGCTGTTGCCAAGTCCTGCAGGGGTCATCGCCGTTTCGGGGTCAGTGATCCCTAAGCCCACTGTATTATATGGATCGGGCAAGGTTATCGCCCCTTTTTGACAGGCATTATATACAAAGGTTGTGCAATTTAAATCGGAAAGATCGTAAAGTTTGGGAGGATTGGCTACATAATTGATGATGTTGTTAAAATTAGTAGCCGTTACCGTATAGCTGATACTTACATTATAATCCAAGTCACCTCCGTTATTTACTACCTTCGATGGCGCTTGTATCCTGGAAATGCCGGTTGCATCCGGGTAAAAACCGACCACCTGCGTTACTGAATTGCTGCCGTTTGTCTTGGTCAGCCCGATGGCAACATGTCCAACACTGTTCGGCCCGATGTTAAACGAGGTACCTGGAAAAGGCTCCTGAACGTAAACGGTAACCTTCATCGTCGCACCGTTATCCGGTACATTGCCAAAGCACTCCATGAAGGCCTTTGGATTGATGCCCGGCCCGTTTTCACCCGGAAGGTTTGATGGCGCAGGGGGAGCGCCTGTCCCCCCGCCGCCGGTACCTGAACCGACAAAATTAACGCTGCCGCCATCGAAATTGCTTTCCGGATCATCATCTGTAGTCACGCTGCAGATCTTTTCCGAATAGATTACCGCATTGCCGTCCGCGTCTACGTAATTGTCGTCATACCATTGGCAATCGATCGTTACCGGAGCCGAATCGATACGGACCGGCGACCCGGAATTCAGGCTGGCAACCCGTGGCCTGATCGCCCCAACCACTTTTCCGCCACGCAGCACCTTACCGCCTAAAAGATGATACACCTGGTCATAGACAAAGACACGCCCGGTGAAGTCCTTGGTATCCACCTGCCCTTTGCGCTGGAAATAAAGGCCGTCCGGGACGATCTCCAGTATCCTTGCCTGCACCTTGCCAAGCGAATTCCTTATAAAGGCAATCTTCCGGTAACCCTGTTTGTAGTTTTTGTAGGTGGGCATCCCGCCTAAACCGGCGATCCAGTAATTCCCTGTTTTGTTGTGAAAGGAAACTGCCTGGTTCCAGGGTACCGACAAGGTGGCCAGGTTAAAGGCTTTTGTGCCCGTATTTTGCAGGGTTAATTTACCATTGGCTCCGGCCTGCTCATAAAATTGCCTTGCCTGATGCAGCGTCAGCGTGTCCCTTACTTTTGCCGCAGAATGGTTCAATTCCCCGGCTGGCTCTTTCCTGCAGGCCAGTAGCCAGCATAAAGTAATAGTTAAGTAAATGATTTTCTTTTTCATGTTTTTTTTATACAAAACTGCTCAAATCATCGCCCGGATTTTTTGATTTAAATCAAATTCTACCGCTGCGCACGGATCCTGCTCAGCGTTTCCTTGGTGATGCCGAGGAAGGATGCGATCTGCCCCAGCGATGCTTTTTGTAAAATGCCCGGATAATTTTGCAGCAGCTTTTGGTACCGTTCGGCGGGCTTCTTGGTGCGCAGCAGCACCGCCCGCTCCTCCGACTGGATATAGTATTTCTCGGTGAGTAAACGGCCATGGTAATTAAACTCCGGGTGTTCCGCGTAAATCGTATGTACCTGGTCCCAGGTGAGGGAAAGAATAATGCTATCTTCCAGTAATTCAATGCTTTCTGATGCGGGTTGCTGCGTGTAGAAGCTGTAGACCGAGATCATGATGTCATTCACGCCCATGAACCACAACGTATGCTCGTTGCCGTCCTTATCGTGAAAAAACGAGCGCGCAAAACCCTTCCTGATAAAAAAGATCCTGCGCGCAATCTCGCCCTCGCGCAACAGCAGGTGCTTCTTCGGGAAGCTTTCCTGCCTGATATAACCGCCCATTCTTTCCTGCAATCCCGCAGAAAGTGGCGCAATAAAAGTGAGTACCTGGAACAAATGTTCCGGCCCCCCGAGTTCATTCCATTCAGCCATAGATTTTGATTAGTGTCAAAACGCACAGCCTTATAAGACATTAACTTTGGATTAACAGATTGTAATTATTGGTTAACGCTGATTATTCCCGGATGTTTTAAGCTTTTTTAAATTTTTCAGGCAATACAGCATACCTAACCCGGCAACATTTATCACTAAAATTAATATATGAATAAATTTACCCAAACCTTGTACCAGCAGCTCGAAGAGGAACTGGACCTTTATGAAGAGATGGGAACCATCCCGGTCAATAAACTGAATGGCGCCTTGTCGGGCATCAGGGAGGCGATGTTCAAACTGAAGGCGTTTATCCTGGAAAATCCCTTTGGAAGTGAGAACGAGGAGATCGCCTTTTTTAAGTATGAAAAGCCGAAGTTTTTGAGCAAACAGGTTTTTATCAGAGAGTTGTTTGCCATTCAAATGCGGCAGCCCGTTTTCGGCGATGAGTCGCTGAAGCAATTTTACCAGGCGCAGCTGGCGGATATCAGCCTGTTCCTTTCCCGGAACGATTTCCTTTACGAATACTACCGGCTGGACCTGGCGGATATGGATCCCCTGCTATTTTTGAGGGGTACACGTCCGCTGGCGATCATATTGCCGGGGATACAGGACGCGGACCCGGACTTTTCCACGATGGGCGAACAGCTCTTTGCCCGCTTTATGGCGCTGGAAAGCATTCAGGCATTTTTAATTGATGAGATAAAAAAGCTTGAAAACCCGTACCGCGGCGGGGCGGCAGAAGTTGCGGGCGGCGAAGGGAAGACATTAAGTTGGACGGGGGAGACCATTAACCTGGTAGAACTGGCCTATGGTATTTGGCTTACCGGACAAGTCAACCACGGAAATGCCTCCATTTCCGAGATTGTCCAATGGCTGGAGTCGCACCTGAATGTAAGGATCGGTAAGGCGCACCGCAGGTGGCAGTCTATTTCCGCCAGGAAGCGGGTGAGCCAGGTAAAGTATATCGAGGAGGTGAGGGAGGCTGTTTTAAAACGGATCGATGAGGAGTATGGAAAATAATAGGAAGCTTAATAATTAATATCCTATGAGACGAAGAAGAAACAAGGAACAGACGATTGAAATGCTGATCGGGGCCGTGGGTGAACTTTTGCTTGAAAAGGGTCACCAGGCTATCGGTGTAAATAAAATTGCAGCTGCTGCGGGTGTAAGTAAGCCAATGATCTATACCTATTTCGGTGGATTGAATGGCTTACTTCTTGCCTATATGGAGCGGAAGGGCTTTGGGCTGCAACAATTTGAGGCAATGGATTTATCGGGGAACCTTGCAGACGGCGCGTTGAAGGCGGCCATCATTAACCACCTTCAGGGCCTGTTTCACCATGCCCGGCATGATCCGGAAGTGCAAAAGTTGATCCTCTGGCAGGTTGCTGGATATAACCCGGTGCTGCGGAAGGCTGCTGTGCGGAGGGAGGCAGCGATTGCCCGCCTGTTTGAAATAGCTGAGCATCATTTTAAGGATTCAGGGGCCGGCCTGAGGATGGTCTATGCCCTGCTTGCCGGCGGCTTATATTACCATATACTGCTCAACGCTGCAGGAAACGGCACGCTATCCGGCATCGACCTCAGCAATGAAGCAGGCTGCAAGTTGCTCAACAATACTATTGTATGGCTGATCGAACTGGCCTGGCGGGATGGAGCAACCATTTCAAACTCATCCCCTGGCTAATATTTTGGTATAACTAAAGCCCGATACCGGCTATAATAAAGTGCGCTGCCTTAAATAGGTACTTAGTATTTAAATGCTGAACCTTAACAGTGATTTTTTGCCGCTAATTTCGTAAGTCGCATCCCAAAAAGATATCTCCACTGGGATCAATAGATGCCACCCGGGTGTAATCATCATCAGCCTGCCGGCTACGGGCTGTTTAAAGACAGACCGTAAACACAATGAATGACAGAACGCAGAGAACCCGATAATTCTGCCAGCAATGTCCGTTTGGCAAGCGACAAGTCGGAATTCGGGTAATACATCCGGACTTCCTCAAATGAGTCAAAGGGAAGAGACCGTGTCCAGTAGTTGACGAATGAATCGAAAAGCATTTCTATATTATTATCTCCCCCTTCAATAAAAACAGGATTTACTTTTGAAGACAAGAGCCTTCTCACATAGAAAATGCCGGCCACGTCCTGCCTTTTACCGTCTGGCGTAATGTTCATAAAAATATACATATGTTTGTTGTGGAGCTCCCATGGAAGTTTCCTGATCTCCACATCGATATTTTCCGGTAGTTTTTTTTGCTGTATAAAGTTGGACAACCGGTGTGTTCGGCACTTCCTGTAGTCCGAAAGGATCATCTTGACCTCTATTTTTTTGCCCGACAGCCTCAATTGCTCGATGTAGAAATCATCCATTAGCACTTCCCCGTTTTCGGAAATACAAAGCAGCGTGTTCCATTCCACGCGGTGAAACAGCATCATGAATTTGAATAGCCACCGGATGTCGGAATAAAGGAGATTTTGCCTGCGCAATCCGTTAAATTCTGATACATTATATTCTCCCAGGTCGGAGTTGATAATACACAACTTGCCATTGCATATTTTAACAAAAAGTTCTTCATATATCTGGCTTTGCGGGCGGGCAATGCCGAGAGGCTTGCAAACATCTCTCCATATAGCTGCGTAATTTATTGTATTGCCCGTTTTGTAATCCCGTGTCAGAATAAAGGTGTCATGAAGCGTTTCCTCATAGGTGTCGATCCCTTTAAAAAACTTCAGGAATTGCTTCAGATTATGGAAAAAACCGTTCCCGAACTTTTCAAAATACAAATTACAGTACTTTCTGACCCTGCTCTCTTTAAACTGGCTTATATGAATGATACCCTCTGATTTACCAATAACAATTGCTATTTCGATGAATATTTTTTTCTCGAGGTAAGCTTTAAAGTTCGAATTGTTTCTTTCATAATTGGTAACCGTTTCTGAGTCTTCGTCCGGCATATACCGTACTGGCTCAGGATCATCCGGCCTGTGAAACAGCGCCGCCATTAATTCATGCCGTGCGATGTCCTTAATGTATTTGTTGCGTAATGCTGGTTGAAAATTCTCCATGGTTATTGCCCAAATATCCTTAAATAAGTCCCCCAGTAAGCCTGACGCACGGCTTAATTGAACGTAATTTACAGGGGTTCCAACAGATGCTGCGATCTCGGAAAGGTAATCGCTGTTGCGTAGATAAAGAAGCCGTTCAGCGATATCGAAAATATAAATGCTGAACTTTCCTGAGCCAGGAAAATGCCGGTTATTAAATGCCTGCGCTTCGATAATTGTATCCTTCAGGTCAAGATCGTTGAAGGCGTATCCTGCTGCAATGATATTGACAGGTAATTGTGTAACCGTATTGTTATCGATGTAATTTTCTTTAAACAGGGAGAGTAAAAGTTTCTGCATGCGGCTCCGCTCGTCTTTGACCGCGAAAAAATGGTCATTGGTAAATTTCAAACTGTTGATGTGACTGATCGTGCCATGGGGTTTGATATAAATGGGGGTGGTCAGTTTACCTTCAATATGCAGCTCCCTGAAATCATCGGGACATTGTCCATTCATCAGAATTTTTGCATACCTGGTTTGGCCCATTTCTTCTTCGATAATATTATCCAGGATTTCGTCAAAGTTGTAATTGATAATAATATCGATCATGCCATGTTTGAACATGTGAGCGACCAGTTCATAGAAAAGGCTTGTCTGATAACGATATGATAGCAGGGCCTTCAGTTCCCGCCTCAAGTACTGCTCGTCTTTGACTCCGCGCAACGCTTTGAATTTAGTCAGCGGGTCTTTCGGATTCAGTTTATCTGTTTTAACAATTCTGTCCAGCTCATCCATAAAACGCTGACGAAGTCCGCCATCAAGTTTATCTGTTATCATATCAGGTACTCGTGGCGCTGTCACAATATTTCGGTTAACATCAGCACTACAGCCCGCTCCAATAATCAGGACATTCCTGCCCATAACCTGTTTACCGCCTGCGCCATAACGCGACTCGTGTACGGCTTTGGTAAGCAAAATAGATGTTGCATCAAAGTTTTCACTCGAATTGAAAGTTGCTGTGTCGACCATATTTAGTGCAGACGCTTTTGCTAATTCATTCAGGATTTCATCTTTTGACCACCCTGAGAAAAAATTACTAGTTTTCATATACGATCTCATTTAAAGTTTTTAATTAAGTGCGCCAATATCGGGTAGCGGGTTCTGAAAGACCGACGATCTCCTGAACCTCCCGGAGTGTTCTTTTAGCAAACTGCTGTATTTCGGCCGAAGAATTACGGATTCTCTTTTCGACCGCATCCCTATTCAGATCATAACATTTCCTGTTTCTGCGAAACTCTCGGGTCATTTCTATGAACGTATCAGCCAGAACATTTTCTATGTGTACAAAATTCAATACGCCGCGCTCGAAATCTTTTTGCAGTGACCTGCAAACGGACTCCTGTCCTGCGATCTGGATCGTATTCAGTATCCTTGCTACGCGTGGGGCAGGATCGATTTCAATATTTTCCGAGGCAACTGTAATCCGGATCTTCTGCCTAATCTCTTCTTCCTCATCAAATACGCTGATTTGATTCCACAGACAGGTCTTTACTGCCGGATCAACTGAATACGTGTTTGAAGGTATTTCAGTTGGTATGTATTCGGGCACGATAAAGTAAGGGACATTATACTGATCGTTGAATCCCTGTGCTAGGCAGCGGACTGTTTCGATTCTGGTTTTCCAGCAGGTACTGGCCGCTACCATATCGGCGTGGTACATTAGCAAAGACGCATCCCGCAACCCCGGATGAACGGTCGCGGGCAGACTATTTCTGGATGGCAAACATGAAAATATCCACGAAAGTACCGCAGGTTCGGGTATCGCAGATTCTAAAAATATATTACCGGGATCGATACCGCAGGATATTAGTCCGAGAATCGTCGCCCACGTATCGTTATAAAGTTTTTCCGGTTTGGAAACCGCTACCATTGCTTCATAGTTGGATATAGCAAAAAAACACTGATGGTCAGCCTGCAAAGCTGTAAGTTTGCTAACCTGTCCGAGCATTTGCCCAAAATTTAATTCGCCTTTCGGGCAGATAGATGACACTATTTTTTTCTTTTTCATGATATTTAATTTTTGATATTTGATGATTAACGCAGTTGAGTGAGCATAATAAGGAGGTCTCCATTGGCCTGATCGAAATTTACCGAATTAAGAGTTTGCCGGATTTCGGGCCTCAGTGGGTATTGCGAGACATTGATGCAATGGGAAAATCCATGTTTGATTATGCCGTAATGGCACATCAGGAGCTCGTCTAGGTGGCGAAAGTTTTCCAGCAGTCGCCTTTTGATCTGATTGACGTTAAGCGTTAAATAGGTCCATACGGCAACTCCCGCCGGAGTTCCGTATTTTTCTGTAATAGGATATGACCTACATCCCAGACCGGACAGGGAATTGATCAGGCTGTTGTTTTGAGTACAACAGCCAACGTAGCCAAGCTGACTGATATCTATGACCTGGTGTAAATCCTGCATCAGCCTTGCTACCCCCAATCCCCGGCCTTGAGCCTGCTTGGATATGGCTATTTTATTTATCCAGAGAACCATTTTTCCGTTGAGCAACAACTCCTTATTAACAGACAAAAAAGTAAAGCCAACGATGCTTTCACCCTCACGTATTATCCCTACGTGCGTTGAAATCGCAAGGCTTGCTTTTACCTCTCGTTTATTAAAGTTTACAGTGTTTAAAAATGCATTTTTTGTCACTTTGCCGAAGTCTTTTGAGAACTTGCTGCAAAATATTTGGGGGTCTGTATCACTTGTGGCAAAGATTTGCCAACCACTCTCATTCCACGTTTTCATAACTCAGTTATTAGTTGATTTTCAAAAATAACGCACTAATTATCAATTAAATACATGTTAAACGCTTCATGGAAAGATGGAGAAATTGGTGAAAAGAGACATTTTGATGAATTTTTCATGTAAAAAGAAAAAAAACATGAAAATCCAAATGAAATGTTCTATTTTTCACGGTTTTAACTCCTGAACCAGTGAAAAGACCATGACATTAATAGTCTTCAATTCTGAAATAATTTATGTAGTACGTGATGCCGTCTGGAAAGTAGCGGATCCGGAAGAAAAGCCAGGACAACTGAACGGCAATGTTGCCAGGAAGATCGCCGCGAAATACCCGGTCGACGGCGATATAAATGTAAAGCTCGCCAGCTGTTTTAAAGTGCTGCCTGGAAAGAAGGGTGCCAGCGCAAAAAGCGAGGCTTACAGAACCTTTATAAACCTTTGTAATTTCCTTGGTGCCAAAATAGTCAGAAATGGGGATGGTTATATCAGAACCCCGCTTGAGGTAATCGACCGGTTGTTGGAAATGGGCATCATCAATGAGGATATGCATGCACGCCAGAAAGAAAAGTGGAACGTGAACGGTGCACTGCAAGTGGGGTATTATGCCTGCTATTATTCCCGAGGGAATGCCGCACCGGATGTAGCCTGGCTTTATGTAAACTTTAAAGAACTAACGGCAACGCTAAAGTTCTTTCGGGATATAGACTCAACACACAAGGGCAATGTTAGAATTGAGCCGCCTAATGTTTTTATTACTTTAGAAAATGACTCAAACCATTATCAGTCCCTGCTATCAGTAATGCCAACACGTATCGGTCCTATCAGCGAAGCCGTCGAGTTTGACGGCTTTTATTGTTCAGCGCTCGATAAAGATAAGGGTAAGCCTGTAGCTGGCAGAATAAAGATAATAAAAAAGAAACCGGAAGAAAGGTATCAGGCTGCCGAGCGGGAAATACCCGCGCTGATCGCAAAGGAATTGTATTTTGAACGGCTTATTTTTCGGGATCCGCCTGTAAGTCAGTCAATGCTGGATTTTTATAAGGGGGTGTATGAGGGTTTCTGGTTTTGGTTTATAAATAATCAGATCGAGATTCGTCGGTATATTCTTGACATCCGCGAGGACGGCCGGTGTGTGATGACTGATGAAAAAGGAGTCGAGATACCTGGCCAAATTTTACAGCTTTCTGAAGATAATTTCGTGCTAAAGTGTGGATTTGATGCAAAAGAAGATACATTCAATTTTAGATTTCAACTATTTTTCGATATCGAAGAAAGGAAAAGTTCGTTGATTGACGGCGTTTTCAGCGGCCAGCGCATGAATGCCGGTTTGATTTCCGGTAAAACGCGGCTGTACGCAGCAATCTCACCGCTTGACAAAAATGCAAAGAAACGATGGACAATTGAGGAACTCAGGGCCGAAATGCCTGATAGGGCGGAGGATATTATTCAGTTCTTTTACGGAATGCCCAATTCCTCAGATATTGTAAATGTTATTCAGCCCAATTTTGAAATTTTTAACAAAGGTCAACGATCAAATGACAATTTGCTTGCGAGTTTGCCAGGAGCAAGTCCGGAGTATGATGGAGACTATATTCTGCATAAATTGGATTATACAAAAAAATGGGTGGATAGATATGACCTCAAAATAAGTGAAAATAGTGTGCTGTATACATTAAAGAATAAAGAAGATGACACTGTAGGTTATAAATATCAGGGGATTGCAACGTTTTATAAAAACTGTCTGATGCTGAATATTTTATCCAGAAACAATACGCCCCATAATGCTTTGTACAGTTTTCATATTGGTGCGCAAAAGTCAAGCCTGAAAAAGTATTACAGCGGTGTTTATGCAACGATGAACTCTGAGGGCGCAACGATTTGCGGACGCGCTGTCTTAAAGGTGGTAACCAAACCTGCTGATTCGGCACCAGTGTTGATAAACAGCGAAGAATATTATCAATTGGACAAGACTAACCTCGGCCTGATGAAGTTCCTTACAGGGCCCGAGAACAATCTTATCAAGCCGGAAAGGTCAGAAAATAAATTCGCCAGAAACATCGACTACAGTGAAGTTTTCTTCAGTTATGCCTGTAACAGCCAGGCAGGGGAGTCAAAACAAATTCTTTACATTAAATATGCTTTGGAACAGGGTTTTACGGACGCAGGCCGTTTAAGAAATGAATTAAAACCAGGTAAGAAATTGCAGTCTCTGACCGAAAGCATTCGTGTCGACGATATAAAAAACGAGGATAGTACAGAGTATACCCAAGTGATTATTTTCGATGAAACCGGAAAGGAAGAGATTTTTCAAATTTTCAAGTCCCAATCCCGAAAATGATCATGCCTGGGTAATTGTTACTGTTCAGATAAAAATATATAATTCTCCGGCAAAAGCATAATTAGTGTCACGAATTAAGCGGATAAAACTTTTTCTAATCGTAATTCAGAATCACTTCCACTTCATAGTAATTTTGTCCCGAGGTTAGCGAATGCCCCCTCTGCCTTTAGGTTCTTGATACCATTTAATTATGGCCGGCAAGAAGGCCGATGGTTTTGACATTAGGTATTATCTATGATATAACAGATCATCCGCAAATCAGTCGTCAAGTTTCATCTATATTTCGCAAACTATCGAGAAAAAGATAGGACATCACGTAATCAAGAAATTCCCATACCACACGCCCTTCACTTCTGCTCCATCTCCTAAAAACATTATAAAGACAGATTAATGAAATCAAACGGAAAATTAACCGCATTACAACGAGCAGCGGCATCCTCGGATTAGCGAGATACAGCGAATAGCCGAACCCGCTGTTAACGGAAATGCCCAAACTTTGCGATCCGATATTTTTTAAAGCAATCTTAATGCAATTCCTGTAAGCCCGGTGAATTTCTCCAAATAAAACTGGATGGTTTTCAGCTTAAAATCATCCCAATAAGGCAGCATCGGCGCGACTGTTGCGTCTTTGTCCAAAAACACGTCTAAAACAAAACCATCAGTATCCTGCTGCTTTTCCGCAGCTAACCGCAGCGCCTCTTGATGGATCACTCCAGGAAATTTAGACAGGAACAACAGTTGAACCGCAATTTTGTCCTGTACGTTCAGGCGGGGAATCTCGACGATCTCGGAAGCTTCCGAGTCAATATCAGCCATCCGTTCTAAAAGATCATCAGCTATTGGCGGCATCACCTGCAGGTCAACCATATCAAATAAGCCGGATGGCTTGTTAGTAAAGAACCTTTTGGTCCTGGCATCATAATGGTACAATTCTTCGCTTTTTACGGGTGCGGTCATCGCATGGCAAAGCCAGAAGAGGTTGAAGCGTTCGAGGTCTGTCATGGCCGGCTAATTTAGCTGAAAAATTTTATTCCCGGTTTGATCTCTTTGCGCTAATGCACAAATCCTTTATTTTCTGCTGTTTTCTTACCTGCGAAATTACTGCGCGCTACTCATACCTACTTAGACCTATTGAACAAGTGGGATCATAAAAAATCCGGCCAACAAAACCCCTCCAGTGCTGTTAGACAATAACTATGAAAGACGAAAACCTGAAAACAACTGCCCGCATCGCCTTAGGCGGCGCATTGATCTTTGCGGGCATTAGCCACCTGACTTTTGCCCGGAAAGATTTTAAAGCGCAGGTGCCCGATTGGGTGCCGCTCAGCATAGACGATACGGTAGTCTATTCCGGCATCGCCGAAATCGCTTTGGGCAGCGCCGTCATGCTTGCACCCGGAAAACAGCGCGAAACCATTGGTAATACCGCGGCGCTGTTCTTCACAGCTGTCTTTCCCGGCAATATTGCCCAGTACACCCATAACCGTTCTGCATTTGGTCTGGACACGGATAAGAAACGGTTTGTAAGGTTATTGTTTCAGCCAGTGTTGGTGTATTGGGCCTGGAAAAGCACGAGGAACGCTTAATATTCAAATCATTAACCAGTTATGGACTTTCTGATTTATCCCGTTCATTTATTTACCACCCATCCTTTTGCCTTTATGACAGTGGTAATAGTCCTGGTGTTCGTGATGGCCATTTTTACAAAGGGCCCTAAAAACAAACTCCAGCGGTCGCTCTACATCGGTTTATTTTTGTTTATTCCCATTAATTTCATTTTCGGGAGCGCTATCAATACCAACCTGATCTACTTTGCAGGCGAGCCTGGCGCGGCGGCAGTGATCAGTAGTTATGCGACCAGCACGCGATACAATAACCACGATGTGGTGGGTTACCATGTGCTGATCAAAACAAAAGAGGGTTCGACCGTACAAACCAGCTTTGCCGACAATGATTTCAATGTATATCCTTCGCATAACGGCGTCACATACCCGCATGAGGGCGACCGCTTCAACGTGCGGTACCTGAAGCATTTCCCCGGTAGCTTTATTATCATTACAAACGACGATGGCCCCTGGGCATCAGGTTTGCAATGCGGCGATTGGAAAAGCAGGTTAAACGAGGCACGGAGCAAATTTGAGTTTGACAGGGGCAATCAAAAATTCAAGACCGCCTATATCATCGCAATTCATAATTACATTGATAAGCGCTGCTATACCGATAGCCTGGACCTGCAAAAATACAAAGGGGATATCAGGGCGGCAGAAAACATAAACCCTTAAATGATGGCAGGAGCGAGGTATTGTTTATTTTCATTGGTCGTTTTTTTGTTCCCCTTGGGCATTTTCGCGCAAGGTGTGCCCAAAGCCTTCGAAGCAGTAACGTACCGTGCCAGCTTGAACGGCCATGCCGTTACCTTCATTTTAGCCAACGGGTATATCGCCGGGAGTATGATTAAACTTCATGTTCCGGGGGATAAAAAGCCGGTTGTTTTCCGTCCGGAAGGCGGGGAGGCAGATGAAGGGAACCGGTTGAAATTTGTGAATGACAGCAAAGAATACGTTATCCTTTACAATATGCAGGCGGCGTATGATGAAATCCCGGGCTCGATAAACGGGAAATTCTATACGAACCATAAAGTTAAACCGCTGAAGTTTTGGCTTATAAAATGAAAAAAATCGTATTCTTACCGGCAGCTGTTTTCTTGGTTTCGGGCCTGATTTTCGGACGTTTTATCGGCCGTAATTTTGTTGATAAATTCGATGATAAAGATACCCGGATGAACAATGGTGACCGGTATGCGGATCCGTATATTGCCTGCTGCGATACCATCCGGCTTGTGATGAAGGACTTTAAAGATGTCGCCTCTTATTTTAAACAGGTAAATTTGACGCCGCTTCGGCTTACAATACCGCCTATATTGATCAGCTCCAAGTGGCTTTCTAGGACGGTTTGATTTTAGGTTATTTGTTAAGGCATTCCTGATTTAGGTTTCAATAACCGGAGGCTTTGATAACTTTGCTGTATGAGCCTACAGGAACTGATCGCCTATTTTGAAAACAAAGCCTTACCCGAAACCCTGCGCCTTGACCGCGCTTCCACCCAGCTCGACGTAAAAGAGGCCGTGGAGCGGAACATCGGGACCATGTTACTGAATGCGGATAACGGCCGCGCCAGGCACCGGCTCCTGCAAATTAAAAATGCGCTGGAAACACCGTACTGCGGACCGGAGATCCCTAAATTATAAACAATATGGCAAAATTATTCGTTGTCGGTTTCCCGAAGGACAGCACAGAAGTGGGCTTATTGTAAATGTTCAGCATTCATGGAACGGTGCATACCATTACGATAGTGACCGATCAGCAGACCGGCGCAAGCAAGTGCTATGGGTTTGTAACCATGACCGACAAGGCCGGGGCGGACCGTGCGGTATCCGCATTGGACGGCATGGCTATGGGTGACCGGAAATTGAGCTTAAGGCTTGCAGAAACAAAAAACACAGTTAATGGGCCGGTGCGGGGTGCAAACCGCGAAAAAAGACCGAGGAAGATACGTTAGCCTGCTTTATAAACTTTGCAGGTGGGCCTGCCTGCCCGGGTGGATTTCGTTTTTAAAGCGGGCCAGTAAGGCTTTGAGTTTGGGACCAACGATATTCTGGCAAAACGGTTTGGCGGGATCTTTGTAATAATAATCCAGGTAATTTTCTTCGTTGAGTTTGAAGGATTGAAAGGGGAGTACCCAGGTGATGACAACCGGTGGGGCGAGCCAGCACCCGCATCACTTCCCCGGGCAGCGGGATCGCCCAGTTTTGGTTCAAGGCGATACACACTTTATCGTGGTGCCAGATCTTTTCGAGCATACCAGCTGTTTCTTGCATTATGATCTTTATTGGTTATGCAAAGCTATCGATTTAAAGTTTACTTCTCCTTTACGCAACGGGAGCCCGGCTTTGTAATATAAGTCATTCAGTTATTCCTGCATGTTTTAAGCGTTAAAACTGCCCGGCCCAGTCGTCGTCGCGGTCGCGTCGCAGCAACAGCGAAACGAACCAGATTAAAAACCCGATCAGCAGGATTTGCCTGTGGCTGCCGGGCACCTGGTGAATACGGCCTGCTGTCAACAATACGGCGTCATACAAGAGCACGCAGAACAGCAGCGAAAAAAGCAACGAGGTATAAAAATCGATCTTCTCTTTCACGTCATTTCCTCCAAATTCTTTAAACGGAAGATTTCTTTGGCGATCAGTTTACAATTGAAACCAAGTTCTTCCAGCGTACAGCAAATACTTTTAATTTTTACCGGCAGGTCACTGGCGGTTTCCATCAGGTCGATGTGCAGCGGGCAGCTGGACAACAAATCCGGATCACCCTTAAGCTGCGCGAACAGGTTGTAAGCCGCTTCGCGGTCATTGCCGAAGAAGTATTGTCCATAATCGACATAGCCTTGCGTAGTTTTAAGGCTTAACAGGATATAAAACTGTGTTTCCATAACGTTGATAAATTCAAAGAGGCCCTGCAAGCAGGAGCCCTTTTGATTTAAAAACTAGTTACACTTATTTGATTTCGATCTGGCGGCGCACCGCTTTGGCTTCTTCGCGTTTGGCGATATCGATACTGAGGATACCATCGGTATAGCTGGCCTCGATCTTTCCGTGGTCGGCGCTGTCAGGCAAGGTGAATGAACGCACGAATGAACTGTAGCTGTATTCTCGTTTGCTGTAGTTCTTCTGGTTGTCCTGCTGTTCAGCGGATTGCTCTGCAGAAATGCTCAGCTGGTTACGTTCCAGGTTCAGTTTGAAATCCTCTTTCTTCAGGCCGGGAGCAGCGAGTTCCACATGGTAGTTATTCTCGCTTTCACTGATGTTCACTGCCGGTACGCGTGTGATCATCCGGTCGCTGAAAAAAGTGTCGTTGAAGATCGAATCAAAAACATCATTGAAGCCTGGCATCAATGTGTTGTTACCGTTGTTGTTGAATTTAACTAAGGTCATGGCCTTTTACTTTTTTAATAAATGAACAATTGATTAATTAAACTATTGAATGCCCAACAAGCCCTGTGCCAGTTCTTTAACCCTGAAAAATTTGCAGCTGACAGCTGAAAAAATTTCAGCGGGTTTGTCAATTTTTCAGATGCCCATCCTGAAAAGGTCGTCCGGCAATTTAACCAGTGCTGATTTGTTTTTGAAAACTGACCATAAAAGCGTTAAGTCGGTTAACCGCCTTTTATTTTACCGGTGACTGAAATAACGGTTCCAGGATATCTCGGTGGGTTTCCCCCCATTGTGCGGTAGTTTCGATGACGGGTATGAGCGTCCGCCCGAGTGGGGTGAGTTCATATTCCACTTTCAGGGGCTTTTCCTGCATCAGCGCTTTGGTGATGATACCTTGTTCCGTGAGTTGTTTAAGCTGGGTATCAAGTAAACGACGGGAGGCCTTGGGTATTCTCCGGTGCAGTTCTCCCGGTCTTTTGATGCCGCCATAAATGCACCAGATCAGGTTGATCTTCCATTTCCCGTTCATGACTTCCATGAAAAGATGAAGGCCGCACTCCATTTCGACAGGTAACTTTCTTTCGTACATATTACAAAGATATGTCATCACCCTTTACTATCCGGTACGGCTGAATTCAGCCGTACTTGATTTTTTAAAAGTGTGGGACGACCTTCGTGCTATGAAAAATAAATTGTTCGGTAAAAGTACAGGCCTGCCGGCCAGTGAACTGGTATTAGGCGCCGCAAATTTTGGCCAGCGCCGCGGTTATGGCGCCACGCAGGAGGATATCCCGAAAATCCTGGCCGCCTACACCGATGCCGGCGGCAATTTCATTGATGTCGCCGATCAGTACCAGCTTGGCCAGGCAGAAGAGATCGTCGGGAAATTCATTTCCTCCAGGCGTGAAAATTATATAATCTGTACCAAATATACGCGCAGCAATGAAATGAACCCCTCGCCAGCTAATTCCGGCAACCACCGTAAAGCGATGCGGCAGGCTGTCGATGCCAGTTTAAAACGGCTAAAAACAGACTATATCGATATTTATATGCCGCATTTCGACGATGGGCTTACCCCGCCGGAAGAGATCGCAAGGGGCCTGGAAGACCTGGTCACGGCCGGTAAAATATTATATCCGGGACTGGCCAATTTCCCCGCCTGGAAAGCAGCGGCGATTGCCAAAACTATTCCTCTCGCCGCGTTGCAAATTGAATATAACATGGCGCAGCGGACGGCTGACCGGGAGTTAACTGGTATGGCAGAACACTTCGGTTTAGGCATGATGCTTTATTCGCCATTGGCCGGGGGGCTGCTGACTGGTAAATATCGCAGGGGCTCATCTGGTCGGCTGACGCTAGCAGCACCGGAGGGTTACAAAGAAGATGCGGCCACGAAAGCCATCCTTGATCAGCTGGAACTCATCGCCGCTGAAGTGGAGGCGACGCCGGGACAAGTGGCGCTGGCCTGGGCATTAACCAAAAACGCCTTCCCCATCATCGGGGCACGGACGCTGGAGCACCTTACCGACAGTTTAAAAGCACTGGAAATTCAATTGAGCGGGGAACAAGTGGCGCAACTCGACCAGGTCAGTTCTGTTAAGCTGGGCTATCCCCATGATTTACTCAAAACAGTCCAGGTTCCTTACTGATTTATTATTTGGTTCAGCGAACCAAACCTGCATTTTGCTTACAACCATCCGCGGTTTGCTTAATTTTAAAACGTGCCGCTTGTTGACCTTTGTGTTATGGAAAATCAACATAAAAGGATCGCCCTGATCACCGGGGCAAACCAGGGCGTCGGCCTGCAGACTGCAAAAGAATTAGTAAAGGCAGGTGTGACCGTTTTATTGGGTGCACGAAATTTTGAAAAAGGGGAAGCAGCTGCTAAGGGTATCGGGCCGGGCGCCATTGCCATCCAGATCGATGTGACTGACCAGGCATCGGTCAGTGCCGCTGCGGAAAGTATCAAAAAAGAATTCGGCCGCCTCGATCTGCTGGTCAATAACGCGGCGATATCGAACACCCGGAAGGGTAACCTGTCACTGGCGGAATATGCCAAGATCAGCAAAGCAAGTACCGCTTCGCTGGATGAAGTACGCGCCGTTTGGGAAACCAACGTGTTCGGTGTGCTGGCCGTTTACCAGGCCATGCTGCCCCTCCTTAATAAGTCGTCGGATGCCCGCATCGTCAACGTTTCCAGCGGCGTTGGCTCGCTGGCCTCGAATGCCGATCCGGCCTTCCCGTACCGGGCATTTTTTGGCCCTGTTTATTCCGCGTCAAAAACCGCGCTGAATGCGATGTCACTGGCGATGATGATCGAGTTGGAGGGGACCGGTATAAAGGTTAACTTAGTGTCGCCGGCGTTTACCAGCACCGCCCTGAATGGTTTCGAAGGGACTGAATCTGTTGAAGATGGTTCACGCGAAGTCGTGCGGGTCTGTTTGTTCGGCCCTAACGACCCGAATGATACCTTTACCCGCTGGGAAAACACGGATATTCCCTGGTAAAAGCAAATGAAAAAAGAAAAAGAGGCTCCTTATAAATTTGAATCGCTGTCGGAATTTCACCGGGTGCTGGGCTTACCCAAGCCTGTGCACCCGCTGATCAGCCTGGTCTATAACACCGATGGCAAGGTCCGGATGCCGGACAGCAGCTGCAAACAGTTCATGCTGTCTTTCTATAAGATCTCTTATAAGCCTAACCTGAAGGGGAAATTCAGGTACGGGCAGCATTATTATGATTTTGACGAGGGGGGCTTGTTCTTCCTGGCGCCGAACCAGCTGACCGGCACGAGCGACCAAAATCTGGACTTCAGCGGTTTTACCTTGTTTGTTCACCCCGACCTGCTGCTTAATTATCCCCTGGCCAAAAAGATCAAACAGTATAATTTCTTTTCTTATGAGGCTACAGAGGTATTGCATCTATCCGACCAGGAAAAGGTAACCGTTTTGGCCATGGCCGAACTGATCGACGATGAACTGAACAGCCGGATCGATCAATTGAGCCAGGACGTCCTGATTTCCCAGCTCGAACTCTTTTTAAATTACTCGGACCGTTTTTACCGGCGCCAGTTCCTGACCCGAAAAGCGGTCAATAACGACCTGCTGCAAAAACTGGAGGAGCGCTTAAATGAATATTTCGATAATAAGTCGGCTGTGAATCAGGGCCTCCCGACGGTGCAATACCTCGCCGGCCAGCTTAACCTTTCACCGCATTATTTGAGCGATATGCTCCGTTCGCTGACTGGACTAAACGCCCAGCAGCACATCCATCTCAAGCTGATCGATAAAGCCAAGGAAAAACTATCGACGACAAAACTGTCGATAAGCGAAGTGGCTTACGAGCTCGGCTTTGAACATCCCCAGTCTTTCAGCACGCTGTTTAAATCGAAAACCAGTTTGTCACCGCTGGAATTCCGGAAAACCTTTAATTAGATTTGTATAGCCACTTATAATATACACAGGTCCCGCGCCACAAAATAACTCGGAACCAATGGCCTGAATCCCGTCCTGGTCCTAAGTTTGGCAATGTCCATAATGCCTTCGAACGGATCGGCTAAAGCGCCCTCTTGTTCACTAAAAACTGCTTTCGCTTCTCCAACAGACTCAACCAGTTCATATAAGGAAATCGGCGCGTCATCCGCGATATTAAAGATTTCGCCGCTCAGGCCATCTGCCTGGAGCAATAAGATCAAGGCCTGCGCAACATCCAGGTGGTGCACCATGTGCATCCGGGAACCCGAATGCCTTTTCAGCTTTTTCAACCAGGGTACGATCTCGGCAATATGCGGGTCCTGGTCGCCATATACAAACCCTAAACGCAGCACGGTCACATCAAGCCCCATTTTGAGTAATTCCTGCTCAGCCGCTATTTTGCTTGACGAATAAGCCCGGGGATCATTCATATTAACAGGGTCATCTTCCCTGGCAGGGTGCCCGTAACCTGAACTGTAAACATTTCCGGTACTTACAAATATAAATTTGCTAATGCCCGCTGCTATCGCGGCATTAGCTAAAACGATGGTCCCGGCATGGTTAGTCTTTACAATTCCTTCATTATCTGTAATTGTACGGAAAAGTGCCGCCAAATGGATCACAGCATCAACACCTGTCACCGCCGGTTTTAACGTCGCTTCATCGAATAAATCGCCGATGGCAATTTCTGCGCCCAGCGACGCTAAAGTATTTGCCTTAGCGGCATCACGTACCAGGATGCGTACATCGTATCCCTTAGCCAATAAGCGCGGGACAAATCTGCTGCCTACCTTTCCGGTAGCGCCTGTAACTAATATTTTCATAAGGCAAAATTGCCAGGAAAACAGCTGCGCTACTAAAGACAATCAAACCATTAAGTATGATTTTCAAACCTTTCTGAAAGACCTGGGCGCAGTGCCAGTCACCCGCTTGAAATAATTATTGAAATAGGAGGGGTATTCAAAGCCAAGCGCATAAGCGATATCGGCCACGCTCCAGTCGGTGTGCTGCAAAAGGGCCTTGGCTTCGCTGACAATACGTTCTGCAATATGCACAGAGGTCGGCTTTCCGGTAGCCTCTTTAACCGAACGGTTCAGGTAGTTAACGTGTATGGAAAGGGCGGAAGCGAAATCCTGCGCATTTCGTAACTGCAGGGGTTCGGTGCTGCGCTCGATGGGGAATTGCCTTTCCAGCAAATCCATAAATAAATGTGTCATCCGCGTGGCCGCGTTTTTGAAGGGTATGGAATTTTGCGAAGGTTGTATCCGCAAGGCCTCATGAATGACCAGTTCGATACAACTCCGGATCAGTTCGCCCTTAAAAGGGTAATCTCCGCTATGGATAGCCAGCATCTTTTTAAAGATCCCTTCCATGAACGCGGCCTCTTCACTGTTCAACCGGATCACCGGGCTGTCGCCCGCCTGGTATAAAGGCGAGCTTTTCAAAATCTCCGTGCGTCCGATAAAAGCTTCCGTAAACAAACACGCATAACCTTTGTGAGTGGAATGCCGCACAACCGAATGCGGAACCACCGGGTTAACAAAAAAGAGCACGGTGCCGTTAAATTCTAAAACCTGGTCACCTGCGTAAACCGTCATCTCGCCGCTCACCAAACCCATCTTGTAAAAATCGCGCCGTCCGCGCGAAACTGTTCCCGCCCGGGTATCCACGGCTACGGGTACCTCGTGGACCTTAAAACCTTTCAGTCTCAGGTCCTCCATGTTGACCCCGGGGATCACTGCTTGTTCTTGAACCGCCATAGTGCAAAATTAATAGAATCAAACTTAATTAAGCTTATTTCTGTTTTATGTCATTTTTAATATCAAATTGGCATATCGGAAAATCCCGATATATATATTTGCGGCATGGATCAACTGGAGATATTCAAGGCACTTTCCAATAAAAGCCGTTTACAAATACTGACCTGGCTGAAGGACCCCGAAGGAAACTTTCCTGAGCAGGGGCCATACGGCTACGACAATGGCGTCTGCGTCGGGCAAATCCAGCAAAAGGCAGGACTGACACAATCTACTGTATCCGAATACCTCACGACCCTCCAGCGTTCAGGCCTGGTGACGGCAACCCGTGTCGGGCAATGGACCTATTACCGGCGCAACGAGGAGACCTTCGCCGCCTTAAGCAAACTCATTGAATCTGACATTTAAATTTTATAACGTGGAAAACAACAGCTTGTTCAGGCCCTTTAGCCTGAAATCTTTACATATTAAAAACCGTATTGTAATGGCGCCCATGACGCGATCCTTTTCGCCTGATGGCGTTCCGAACGACGGCGTGGCAGCCTATTACCGCAAACGCGCCGAGGGAGAGGCGGGCCTGATCCTTTCGGAAGGAACGGTTATCAACCGGGCTTCCTCATCTGCCGATCCGAATATCCCGCATTTTTACGGCGACGCTGCCCTGGCAGGTTGGAAAGCAGTTATAGAGGGCGTACACGCCGAAGGTGGGGCTATGGGGCCGCAGATCTGGCACCAGGGTATTTCCCAAAATCATCACTCGGGATGGCTGCCGCCGGTTCCCTTCGAAGGGCCGTCGGGCCTGAACAACCCGGATTTCAGTAATGGCAACACCATGACCGACAGTGACATTGCCGACACGATCGCCGCCTTTGGACAAGCCGCGGCAGATGCCAAAGCATTGGGCTTCGACTGTGTGGAGATCCACGGCGCACACGGCTACCTGATCGACCAGTTCTTTTGGGAAGGCACGAATAAACGTACCGATATTTTTGGCGGCAAAACTTTGCCTGAACGCAGCCGTTTTGCCATTGAAGTTATTAAGGAAGTCCGTAAAAGGGTAGGTGAGGACTTTGCGGTTATTATCCGCCTGTCGCAGTTCAAGCCATCTGCCTATACCTATCAGCTGGCTAAAACACCGGAGGAATTGGAAGCCTGGATCAACCCGCTGGCTGATGCAGGGATCGATATTTTTCATTGTTCGCAGCGCCGTTTTTGGGAACCTGAATTTGACGGATCCGACCTGAATTTTGCGGGCTGGGCCAAAAAGGTAAGCGGTAAATCGACCATCACGGTTGGTTCGGTGGGCCTTTCCGGTGACTTTTTCGGCGCCTTTGCCGGTGAAAGTTCGGAGCCGAGCTCGCTGGATGAATTGTTGCGCCGCCTGGACAGGGGCGATTTTGACCTGGTCGGTGTCGGCAGGCCGATACTGGCTGACCCATTCTGGCCTAAAAAAATACATGAAGGCCGTCTGGGCGAATTGAGGAATTTCACTAAAGCAGCTATGGCTGAACTGATCGTTAGCTAACCATCAAATGAGTGTAAAAGCATTAAAAGATATCGCCTATTCCGTACTGGACCTGGCGACCGTCGTTGAGGGGAATTCTATAGCGGACACTTATCATAAGAGTTTGGAGAACGCGCGGCAGGCGGCAGCATTGGGTTACACCCGCTACTGGTTTGCCGAGCACCATAACATGATTTCCGTGGCCAGTTCAGCAACTTCTTTATTAATTGGTTATATCGCGGGTAATACGGAAAAAATCAGGGTCGGTTCAGGTGGCATCATGCTGCCCAACCATTCACCGCTGGTGGTCGCCGAGCAGTTCGGCACTTTGGAAACGTTGTACCCCGGGCGTATCGACCTGGGCTTGGGACGTGCGCCTGGCAGCGATCAGACCACCGCGCAGGCGATCCGCGGGCAAAACATGAATGCTGCTTTTTATTTTCCCAAGGACGTAGAAGCTTTGCAGCGTTATTTTTCGGCCGATAATTTCGACGGTAAAGTAAGGGCGATTCCGGGTGAGGGACTGGATATTCCCATCTGGATACTGGGTTCAAGCACTGACAGCGCGAAGCTTGCCGCTGCCAAAGGTTTGCCCTATGCGTTTGCCAGTCATTTCGCACCGGCTTACTTTAAAGAGGCCATTGCGATCTACCGGGACAATTTTCAGCCGTCGGCGCAATTGCAAAAACCTTATGTGATGGCTTGCGTCAATGTGGTTGCTGCAGATACCGATGGGGAAGCCGAATATTTGGCGACATCGGTTAAGCAAATGTTCATGGGCGTTATCACGGGCAGAAGGCAATTGCTGCAGCGGCCGGTAGCCGATATGTGCAAAGTCTGGAGTATTTATGAAGAAGCGGCGGTGATGGAGATGCTGGCTTTTTCCTTTATCGGCAGTAAAGCAACTATAAACAAAAAAATCGCAGATTTTGTGGAAGAGAACGGTGTCAATGAGATCATGGCGACCACCCACGTTTATGATCACCAGGCGAAACTGAAATCGTTCCGTTTATTTGCGGAGGTAATGAAATTACCTTAATTTAGGGTATGGAAGAACCAGAAAAACTGGAGCGTATCATCGAGGCGCGGATGAAGCTCAGGGCACGATTCGAGGAGAAAATGGCCTCAACGCCGTCTGTTGCTGATGACTCGCCAAAAGGTTCCGGCAAACCAAACCGGCATGGGATGCCCACACTGCCCATCGGCCAGACGGTAACCTATAAATGGCCAGTGCTTGATCTTGGTTATCACCCTAACATCCCGCTGGATAAATGGCGGCTGACAATAGATGGCGCGGTGGAAAACCCGGTCAAGCTCAGTTGGAAGGATTTTATGTCGCTGCCGCAAACCAAAGACACCTCTGACTTTCACTGTGTGACCACCTGGTCGAAACTGGATATGCACTGGAAAGGGGTGAGCCTGCTGGACCTGGCCGCGCTGGTACACCCAAAGGAAACCGCGACGCACATCATCTGCTACGGCTATGATACCTATTCGACCAATATCTCCCTGGAAGAAGCCCTAAAGCCGGATGTGCTGCTGGTGCATGCCGTCGACGGGCAGCCCCTGGCCAAAGAACATGGCGGGCCCTGCCGCATGATCACGCCGCAACTCTATGCCTGGAAAGGCTCGAAATGGATCAAGCGGATCGAGTTCTTAACTGCTGATAAAAAAGGCTTCTGGGAGGAGCGGGGCTATTCCAATACCGCTTATCCCTGGCGGAATGACCGTTATGATGACTAGATGGCCTCCAGGCCGACCTTTTTTGAATAAATACGTTGCTAACCAACACCTGGCACGAAGCCTACGCCCGCCAAACGCATTAAAAATATACAAAAGCCTAATCAGCGGGACCGGGGTTTTGCGATAAATTATTGCCTAAAATCTTTGTTACCTACCACCTCGTAATATGTTTGCCTTTAACTTAGTGCTGGTTGGGAAAATTCAGCATAACAAGAAGGATTTCCGCCCCGGAGCATGGCAATATTACTGAAGCTATATTTATTGGAGCTGGAGAACGACAAATATTATGTCGGTCAAACGGATAATCCTGGTTTCAGGTTTAGCGAACACCTTTCGGGAAAGGGTGCGAAGTGGACCAGGCTGCACAAACCGCTGCATATCCTGTTAACGAAAGAATTATCGGTTGATAGCCCGGGGGAAGCGATGCTGCACGAAAACTGGATGACGTTGCAACAGATGGAACGGTTTGGCTGGAAAAATGTCAGAGGCGGGGACTATACGATTGTCGAGTCTTACAGGCTGCAGGAGCGGCTGGAACATATTTACGATTTTGAGCATAATAAAATAAAGTACTATGTGACCGGTTGTCATTATCTGTTTGGGGTTTGCGATGATTGGCATGTGTATGTGCTGGAATTGGAAAATGGACGGATTTATATTGGCAGCTGCCAGCGGTTAGGTAAGTCGCTTGGTGAACATTTTGGTGGAAAGGGGATTGCCTGGACGCGTGATAATCGGGTAATAAGGGTGTTGGAGTTAATCACTATTAAGCCAGGTGAGGGCAGCTACATAGATTTGAAGAACCGATTGTTATTGGATTATATTTCACGCTATGGCTGGGGGAATGTAATGGGTGGACAAATGCCGGGAAGGGGATGAATTGCTGCTTAGCTTTCCATTCGACGAGTTTTCCAAATTAAAGAGGTAAAATAATTAGCTGCTACTATTTTGGCTATTTCAAATAAATTCTTGGTTGCCGACCTGTTAACCACCTTTTTATATCATGATCAATCCGGATTATTGTTTCCTTTTCAAGAAACGATAATGAATTTACCCACTGCTGAAAAAAGATTGATTACACCTGCCAACGCTGTTGAAATATTGCGTAAAAACGGGACTAAAGTTTCTATGGAAGAAGCCGAAATTATCTTGGATTTCATGTATAAAATGAGTAACTTGACAGTAGAAAATTTTAGTAATTCTAAAGTCAAACAGGGCTCTCATACCCAAGAATAAATAAATAATTTAAAATGAAGACTGCGCATTTATACATTCGGGTAAGCACCGACGAGCAGGCAGATAAGGGCTTTTCACAACGGGACCAGGATGAGCGGCTGAAAGTTTACTGCCAGCGTAACAATATCAAAATTGGAAAGGTGATTTACGAGGATTATTCCGCTAAGACTTTCAACCGGCCGGAATGGAAAGAATTACTCGCCGACCTGAAAAAAACGAAAGGGCGGAATATTGACTATATCATTTTTACGAAATGGGATCGCTTTAGCAGAAATACAGCGGATGCCTATGCTATGATTAAAACGCTTAAAGGCCTCGAAGTTGAACCAGTGGCGATTGATCAGCCTTTGGATATATCTGTACCAGAAAGTAAGGTGATGCTGGCCGTTTACCTGGCGATGCCGGAAGTCGATAATGACCGGAGGGCATTGAATGTCTTTTATGGTATGAGGCGGGGACGAAAGGAGGGCAGATGGATGGGCCGTGCATTGCCAGGGTATATCAATCGGACAAGAGAAGACGGAACAAAATACATCGCTTTAAATGAGCCGGAAGCCTCACACATGAAATGGGCGTTCGAACGCATTGCAGAAGGAAAGTACGCGACGGAACAGGTATGGCAAATGGCAAGAGAACGCGGCCTTATGTGTGCGAAAAATAGCTTTTGGGATGCCATACGTAATCCTTGCTATTGCGGCAAGATTATCATTCCAAAATTCAAAGAAGAGGAAATGCACTTGGTCACTGGTCAGCATCAACCATTAATTTCAGAAAAAACCTACTTTAAGTTAATAGATGTTCTTAATGGTCGAAAACGCGATGTTGGCGCAAAAATTACTTGCCCGGATAATTTACCATTGCGGGGGTTTATCACTTGCCCTAAGTGCCAGAGAACGCTAACGGGAAGCGCATCAAAGGGCCGGAATGGTTACCACTATTACTACCACTGTAAATCTGCCTGTGGTATTAGATATAATGCCCAAGACTTGAATCAGAAATTTGAGCAGCTCTTAAATTTGCTTGTTCCAAAAGCGGGAATGGCAGATTTGTACAAAGAAGTTGTTTTGGATACCTTTCAAAACCAGAATGCGATAAATTATGAAGAGAGGAAACGGGTAATCACTCAAATAACCGACCAAAACAATCGTATAACGAAATCAAGGGAATTGCTATTGTCTGAAGCGATCGATGCAAGAGACTTCAAGGAAATGAAAAAGATATGTGAAGAACGAATTACCAGACTGGAAGCTGAATTGAAAGATTTAAACCAAAAGCTCCCGACCGAAGTGAATATTGAAGAAATCGTGGATAAAGCGTTAAATAACCTTAAAAAGATAGTTTATCTATACAAAGAATCTGATATTGAGGGTAAACGTTTGATAATTGGTTCGACTTTTTCAAAAAAATGGGTTTTTTCTGATGACGAAGGTCGAACCGCTCCCTTTAATAAGTCTATCGAGTTGATCTATCTGATTAACAAGAGTTTACAGAAAGACAAAACCGGAGGAAAGAAAAGTTTTTTCTCTCACTCCGGCTTTGTACCCAGAGCCGGGGTCGAACCGGCACGGCCTTGCGACCACAGGTGTTTGAGACCAGCGCGTCTACCGATTCCGCCATCTGGGCATTTTTAAGACATGAACGATGGATTAGTCGTTCAGAATCGGGATGCAAATGTATTTAAACTCTCCTTAATACGCAACAGATATTTTTGTCTAAAATAACAATCTGCAATTTTATTTAATCGATCCTCTTTCGCAGTATCGTCAAGACCATCATAACCGGCGGTAAACTTGGCGATACTTTCGTCAATATCTCCCTCAATAGCAAGCACTTCTGCTGTTATGTGTCCTAATTCATTTACGTCGTCAACTTCCATCAACCGCTCATTCAAATCCATCATCTCCATTAAAAAATCTGATGGAAGTTGCGGTTTTGCGCCTTCTTCCAGCAAATTATGGGTACGTAAAATGTATTCCAGGCGTTTATATGGGTCTGAAAGTGTTTGATGGGCCTTGTTATTTAAGGTTGATAACTCCAGGATCTCCTGTTGTTTGGCATCGTCCTCATTGGCATAAAAGTCCGGGTGGTATTTTTTACTCAACTCGTAGAACTTCTTCTTTAAAAAAGCAGCGTCGGGTGTAAACGATTCAGGAATGCCGTAGAAATCAAAATAATTCATGGTGTAAAGTTAGTCCGAAAGTCCGGAAGTCGGAAAAGACCGTAAGGATAAAACGAGATTAACGCTAAAATTATGACACATCACGAGCATTAAAACCGGATTGCAGCTTCTTTCGGACTTTACTGACTTTCCGACTTTCCGGACTACACAAAATTTCTCATCTTTGCACATTATATCCCATCACTATGTTATTTGAACAAATGCGGCAGAAGCCGTTCTTTATATTGGGCCCATGTGTTATGGAAAGCCAGGAGCTTTTATATACCGTGGCTGAAAAAGTTGCCGAAGCAGGTCAGAAATATAATGTGCCTGTTATTTTTAAATCATCGTTTGATAAGGCCAATCGTACGTCCATCCATTCGTACCGCGGCCCGGGACTGGAAAAAGGCATCGAGATGATGTTAAAGGTTAAAGAACGTTTTGGTTTGCCACTGATAACCGATATCCACGAAAGCTACCAGGCTGCGATTGCAGGCGAGGTATTTGATATTTTACAGATCCCAGCATTTTTATGCCGCCAGACTGACCTATTGGTTGCAGCTGCAAAAACCGGCAAGATAGTTAACATTAAAAAGGCACAGTTCCTTTCGGGGCAGGATATGTTTTATCCGGCACAAAAGGTTGCGGAAGCAGGAAATTCCCAGGTGATCTTAACCGAACGTGGCAATACCTATGGTTACAACAACCTTGCTGTTGATTTCAGGAATATTTATGACATGAAGAAATTCGGCTACCCGGTTTGCATGGACTGCACCCATTCGGTACAGCGCCCTGGCGGCGCAGGTGGCAAAACCGGTGGCGACCGCACCTTTGTGCCCATGATGGCGCTGGCTGCGAAGGCCTTTGGTGCCGATGGTTATTTCATGGAGATTCATCCTGATCCGGATAACGCCTTGAGCGATGGACCAAACATGGTTAAGCTGCAGGATTTGGATAAGGTTATGGCTCCGCTGGTCTGAATCAGAATTCACAAATTTAAAGAATTAGCAGAATCTTATCTGTAGTATATAAATCAAATGCGTTCAATTCGGGAAATTTTAAAATCCTGTAAATTCTGATTCAGACAAATGAAAGATATTGCTAAAAGAGTTTTTGATACCGAGATCGAGTCGTTACGATTTGTTGCCGATGCTATTGATGATGAATTCACCAGGGTAGTTGAGGCGATATTGAATATAACCGGCAAGCTTATCGTTATCGGGATAGGAAAATCCGGGATTATCGGCAAAAAAATAGCCGCCACGTTTGCGAGCACGGGTACCCCAAGTTTCTTTCTGCATCCCGGAGAGGCTTTTCACGGTGATTTGGGGATGGTTGGGGCTGATGACATGGTGATCCTGATCTCTTACTCTGGCGAGACTGATGAGGTATTGAAGCTAATACCCTTCCTTGAGTGGAATAAAAATGTAATTATCGGGATAACCGGTAACCCTAACTCAACGGTTGCTAAAAACAGCCATTATCACCTTAATATCTGCATCAAACAAGAGGCATGTCCGCTGGCTTTAGCGCCTACTTCGTCAACCACGGCTGCGTTGGTTATGGGCGATGCGCTGGCAGTAGCGCTGATGGAGTCGCGCCAGTTTCAGCATGAAGACTTTGCCAGGTTTCACCCCGGTGGTAGCCTTGGGAGAAAATTGTTGGTGCGGGTAAGGGATTTAATGCGGACTGATAAGTTGCCGTTTATAAATGAGGATGCGTCGTTTACCGATTTGCTGCTCAAAATGTCGGAAGGCCGGCTGGGCATGGTTGTGGTAGGGGATAACGATTACGTTAAGGGAATTATCACCGATGGTGATCTTCGTCGCGCCCTGGTTAAAAATTCGGATACTTCGCTATTGTCAATCGAAGAAATGATGACCACTACCCCAGTTTTTATTGACGAGGACGAATTTATCAATCATGCTGAACAAATGATGATGGAAAAAAAGATCACTACGATACTTGTCGGATCAGCGGATGATAGAAGACTGAATGGAATTTACCAGATTTATAATGGTTGATTGGGGCGGAATTGGTTGATCAAGTTAGATTAGGTTGACTTGGTTGGATTAAGTTGATAAAAAGAGTTTCGCCTTGTTATATAAAAAAGGATCTTAAACATGCCCATTTATTACGATCAGCTTAAACGGGAGATAAACTTACCACAAGTCCCAAAGAGGATCATATCGGTAGTGCCATCACAGACCGAGTTGTTGTTTTATTTGGGCCTGTACGAAGAAATCATCGGCATAACAAAATTCTGTATTCATCCGGCAGATAAATTTAAATCCGCCACAAAAATCGGCGGCACGAAGCAACTTGATATCGACAAAATAAAATCATTAAAGCCCGACCTTATCATCGCCAACAAAGAAGAAAATGAGCGTAGTCAGCTTGAAGAACTAATGCAATACTTCCCGGTTTGGATTAGTGACGTTTATGATTTGCCCGGCGCAATTGATATGATTGAAAGGGTAGGAGTAATGGTTAACAGAACTACCGAAGCAAGCAATCTTAGCAATGAGATCATTCAAAAGTTTAATGGCCTAAAGCCTGCTGCATCGCCTTTGCGGGTTGCTTATTTTATCTGGCGTAAGCCTTATATGGTGGCTGGACAGGATACTTTTATCAATAGCCTGTTGCAGCTATGCGGGTTAACAAACGCGTTTGATGCGGAACGATACCCGGAAGTTAATGAACAATTGCTAATCGAATCCAAGCCTGATGTTATTTTACTATCTTCGGAACCGTATCCATTTAAAGAAAAACACATCCACGAACTTCAGCTTATTGTTCCATCTGCCACAATAAAGCTGGTTGATGGTGAAATGTTCTCCTGGTACGGCAGCCGGTTGCTGGAGGCACCTGGATATTTTAAAGAATTAATTACCAGCCTTGTTAAATAGCCGCTTCCATCACATATTCCCTGCTCCAAACTACCAAAAGATCCATTATCCCGTTAAGTGCGCGGCCTTTTGGGGTCAGGGTATATTCAACTCTTGGCGGAACTTCTGGATAAGCCTTCCGGGTGATGATGCCGTCGGCTTCTAACTCCTTTAAATGCCTTGATAAAACTTTCAAGGCGATGCCGGGAATTGATTTATGGATCTCACCGAAACGCCTGGAATTTGTCATCAGGATCCAGATGATAATAGGTTTCCATTTACCGCCTATCACGCTAACTGCCGAAGTTATTGGGCAATCGCAAGCCTGTTCATATTTTTTTGTAATTATTTCTTTTTCTAACATATTGATAATCAACAATTATTACTTTTTTGTCAATACTTGACAAAAAGGTAATTACTTGACAAAAGTATAGTATTGCTCTAAGTTTGTCAAAAAAAGCTATGGAAAATCATAAAAGTGAAACGCATCAAAAAGGGCTTGCATTGTTAAATCAACTGCATGGCGGACAGGCCGGCGAACAATTGGTAAATAACCTGCAGGATATTTGCCCGGATTTTGTGGATATGACCATTGAGTGGGCCATGCAGGGTATAATGGCGCGCCCCGTACTTGACTTGCTAACCCGCGAATATTTATTGATCGCATCATGTACTACGCTTGGGCATACTGTGCCACAATTAAAGGCACATATTGACGCTGCGCTGAAACTGGGCGCTACCAAACAACAGATAGTTGAAGTAATTTTACAAATGACCTTTTATGCTGGCGGTGCAGCGGTGAGCAACGCACTGACTCACGCCAAAGAAGTATTTCAATCGCACAATTTATAAACACAGATAAAAGATGAAAATAATAATAGTAGGTGCAACCGGCACCATAGGCAAGCATATAACCGCTGCCTTAAAAAAAGACCACGAGGTAATTACAGCGGGATCAAAAAGCGGCGACTTACAGGTAGATATTTCGTCGCCTGAATCTATCAAGCGCTTTTATGAGCAAACGGGGAAGTTCGATGCATTGGTAAGCGCAACCGGGACGGGACATTTCGGACCGCTGAGCACGATGACCGATGCTGACTTCAGGGTGGGTATAAATAGTAAATTAATGGGGCAGATAAATTTGGTGCTGATCGGTCAGCATTATATCAACCCAAAAGGTTCGTTTACGCTTACTTCCGGTATCATGAGTCATGATCCGGTTTTGTTGGGTGCTAATTTAAGCGCGGTTAATGGCGGCATAAATGGCTTTGTAAAGGCTGCAGCCATTGAACTGGAGAATGGTGTTAGGATAAACGCAATCAGTCCTGGCGTTTTTGAAGAATCACCGGAATATTTTCCATTTTTTGCCGGTCATATACCCGTTAAGATGCATAAGGTGACACAGGCTTATGTAAAAAGTGTTTTGGGCGCGTTGACGGGACAGGTGATCAGCGTAGTGGATTGACGATCCCCCGGAAGAAATCAAATAATTGAAATTTTTTATATGGATTAAGCAAGAATATTTTAGGTTTGAGGAGTTATAGTTGCCGAAATCGAAAGGTAACGCGTTCCTCAATCCTAATTTAGATTGTGTAATCTTATAAAAAAGTTGAATGTATTGGTACGAAGATGAGATCAAGCGTCTCGAAAAAGATTATGCAAAAACAGCTACTGAAGCTGAAACGATTTTTTATGGCAGTTCTTCCATTCGTCTATGGACAAACCTTAACGAGGATTTTAAAGGCCTTAACCCCGTTAACCTGGGCTTTGGCGGTTCGACACTAGCAGCGTGTGTATGGTTTTTTGAAAGGGTGATGATCCCATATCACCCAAAGCGGCTGGTAATTTATGCGGGTGATAATGACCTGGGCGACGGAAGACATCCCGAAGAAGTTTTTATTTTTTTTCAGCAGCTTGTTGTAAAAGTAAATAAGCGCTTTGGCGACCTGCCATGTTACCTTGTATCATTAAAGCCGAGTATCAGCCGCTGGCAAATGGTGGATCAATTTAAATACACCAATAATTTAATAGAAACCGAGATTATTACACGCAACGATAATTGGCATTTTATTAACGTTTTTAAAGAAATGATTGACCCTGCGGGTCGCCTGAAAAAAGAATATTTCCTGAATGACGGTCTGCATTTAAGTGAAAGCGGGTATAAGCTATGGAAGGAAATTATAAATAAACATATTAACTGGTAATTATTTGTTTATATTCAATTAACATAACGTATTGATCTTTCCAGCATGAACACTATGCCGAAATGAATAGAGAATATCATAAATGGTATAGTACCAGTTTGCAGCGCGACATGGAGCTGTTGATATTCGGGCATTCCGGCCGCGCTGTATTGTTTTTCCCAACCCGTATGGCCCGTTTTTATGATTATGAAAACTGGGGAATTGTTGGCGCCTTACAAGATCAGATCTATAGAGGGGAACTACAGCTTTTTTGCATAGATAGTATTGATGCCGAAAGTTTTTACAACCAGTGGGTACATCCCTCAACCCGTATTAACCGTCATTTGCAATATGAACAGTATGTTTTGCAGGAAGTATTGCCCTTAATGCGGCTGAAAAACGATGGAGATTATTTTGAAGTTGCCGGTTGCAGTATGGGTGCATATCATGCCGTTAACCTGGCAATGAAACATCCCCTGCTTTTTAAAAGGGCAGTTTGCATGAGCGGAAGATATGACCTTACCAGGCAAATTCAGGACTTTAAAGACCTTTTTGACGGCTATCATGATGAAAATATTTATTTCAACATGCCTCAACAATTTATTTCGAATCTTGATGATTCCTGTATTCTAAATGCCATCCGTAACGTTGAAATAGTTATGGCAGTAGGCCGAACAGACCCGTTTTTATCAAATACCCTTGAATTTAGTGATATACTTTGGAATAAGGGCGTGCCTAACCAATTGTATATTTGGGATAATTACGCCCATCGGCCCCGTTATTGGAAACAAATGGTCCAGCTTTATTTATAAGGACGAAACCACATGTTTTTTCTTCCTCCGTTTAGCCAGCCAGACCATAAAACCAGTAATAGGTAACGAAGCCGCCACTAAACCCGACAGAAACCAGATGATCTTGCCGCCGATACCCAGGCCAAAATTCCCGATATGTATATTTCGGTTGCTTTGGGCTACCTTGTCATATGCTGTATAGTTTTCATAAAGGTCCTTTTTTAAAACTTTACCTGTGTACTGGTTAAAATATGCCGAGTTTTGCTGCCGCACGATTGCCGATGGGTAGCGCATCAAAACGCGGATGGGAGCAAGGCTGTCTGCCGGAGGAGTGATAATAGTTTCCTTCGCCCCCGGGTTCGAACTGGCCAGGTAGTTGTAGGCTGCATCCAAACTGTAATGTTTGTCCCCGGAAGGTTTCTTTGATTTTACCTTCTTTTCCTTTTTTGGTACTGATTGCCCGGTTAAAAACGCTACCGTACTTTTCGCTGAATCATAAACAAAGAAGATCCCGGTCAACGAAATAATGAGCAGAACAATCAACGCGTAAAAACCCAATACGCTGTGCAGTTCCCAATTCAGCAGCTTCCGGTTTTTTGTCCGGAAATTAATGGTGACCGCCCTTTTGAAGAAGCGCCGCTGTTTGGGCCACCACAGTACCAGACCGCTGATACACATCGCAAAAAATATAAGCACGTTACATTTAATAATCACCGAGCCAACATTGCCTAATAATAAGTACTTGTGAAGATCCTGATCAATTTCAAAGAAATCGTGGTCGAGGTTGTTTATTGCAATAATTTTAGCAGAGTAGGGGTCAACGCTTATTGCTTTGTCCTTTTTGCTGTAAAAGATGATAGCTGCATCTTTATCTTCCTTAAAACGGATACTGGTGATCTTTTCCTTTGGATAATGTTTCTTTACCGTATCTGCCAGCTGGCTAAAGGGCAGCCTGATGTTTCCAACATGGTGCACGTGGTAAAAATCATGTTGAAACAATTCCCGGCCTTCCTGCTCAAAAACGTATAAAGAGCCCGTGATGCCAACAATAACGACTACCAACCCGCTGACCAAACCCAGTATTAAATGCAGCTGGCGGATTAAATATTTAAAGGTGATGCGTTTGGTTGTCATTGTTTTGATCTGTCGATTTTAGAATTAAAATTTAATGCTCATGCTGGCTGTTAAACGCGCCGGGTTTTGCGGCGCTAAACGGAACGACCAATATTGCTGATTGGTGAGGTTATCCAGCTTTAAGCCAAAACGGTATTTAGGTTGATCGTAAAAAGCAGTGGCATCAATAATGGTGTATGCCGGTATGGTGAATTTAGCGGTGGCTGTATTGGTTTGGTAGGATTGACTGCCGTGGTTACCGCCCATTCCAAAGCCTAAACCCTTTGCCTTACCATCCATAAACTGGTAACTGATCCACAGGTTGGCCATTTTATCAGGGCCGGATGCAGCAGGGCGCAAACCTATAACACTGGCATCTGCCTTTGTATAAATGCTGTTATTGTAGGCATAACCCGCGATGATATTCAATCCCCGTAAGGGGTTGGCAATAAACTCTGCCTCCACACCTTTGCTAAGCTGGGTACCATCCTGGATACTGAAGGCCGGGTGATCGGGATCTGTGCGGAGCGTATTGGTTACCGAAATATGGTAATAACTAATGGTTGAGCTGATCTTGTGATCCCAAATATCCAGTTTCACCCCGGTTTCCCATTGATTGGCGTATTGGGGTTTAAAGGTTGTCCCCGTAAAGTCGGTACCTGCCACATTGCTAAAACCGTTCATGTAGTTACCAAAAACTGAAACCCGGTCCTTCAGCACCTGGTATACCAATCCAAATTTTGGCGAAAGCGAAGTCTGGCCGTATTTACCCGCTGCAGAGTCAACCTTCGGGTAATAAGTTCCCTTGTTGTTAATCCTGTCTACCCGCAAACTGGCCATCATGCTAAGCTGGTCGGTAAAGTTGATTACATCGGATGCGTAAGCGGCGTAAATAGTTTGGTTAGTTTGATAATAGGTATAAGCAGCGGCAGCAGCTAATGAATTTACCTTATCAACATTGTAATTATCGTATGCTGCTCCCGGATGTTTAAAGTTGATGGTTGGCATAGTTACAGTAGCGTAATCACGGTTACTTTTCTGGTTGTAGACATCGATACCTATCACAACGCGGTTGCGTAAACCGGCTACCTGTACATCGCCGATCACGTTTTCCTGCACATCGGTGCCATAGTAGGGGAAATCTTCCTTTTGTAAACTCTGCTTTAAAGTAGAATCTGATACACCCGTTAACTGCGTCACAAACCCCTTGGTTGTTGAAAAGGTGCGGGTAAAGGCGGTTTGCGATTTCCAGTGTTCAGATAGTTTATAATTTATCTGTCCGAACAAGTCGAACTGCTGGCTGTTGTAATCCAGGCTATTATTGATAAAGGATAAGTTATAGTTGATGCCCAAATCTTTGATGCTGTGCACCTTACTGGATGCACCGGTAAAGGGCGCAAAACGGTAGGCGGATGTAGCATTGTAATTGCTGATTTCTGCATCCACTTGAATGTCAAGGCGATCATTTACCTTGTACGAAAAACTTGGCGCGAAAAAGATGCTCCGTGTAAAACCCTGGTCTTGAAAACTGTGTTCACTGTGTACGGCGGTGTTGATCCTGAACAAGGCAGTTTTATCTGCATTTAGCGGGATATTGATGTCCGCAGTTAAACGGTTCAAATCGAAACCACCGGCGGAATAACTTACTTCACCTTTAAAGGTATCGAAGGGCTTTTTGGTTACCCGGTTAAATAAACCGCCGAAGGAAGCCAGCGTACTGCTGAATAAAGTACCCGAGGGCCCCTTGATGGCTTCGATCTTTTCTATATTGGCGGGATCGACACTGTTATAGTCGAAACCTGAAATGCCATTCCTTACCAGGTTTTCAGTAGTAAAGCCGCGGGAAAGTAATGAACTGCGGCCATTGTTATACACCAATGGCACCCCGGCACCCGGGATATTTTTGTAAGCGTCGTTAAAATTGGTTACCGATTGCTCCTTCATCAATTCGCTGGTTACCACGCTGTAAACTTGCGGGTTCTCCAGGTTTTTTAAGGGTAGTTTGGCGACGTCGATGGTCTCTTTTTTCAGGAATTTATTGGCTTTGTAAGACTTGATATACACCTCGGTCAACTGCTTCTCGTTCTCCGTTAAAACAAAATCAAGCACTTCCGTTTTGGCGGCTGTGATGGTTATTTGTTTCGATTGTGTATTTAGGCTAATGAAACTAGCCACAATAGTATAAGTGCCCGGCTTGATATTATGAATGGTATAATGCCCGCTTTGGGTAACCGATGTACCCTGATCGGTTTCCTTGATTTGGATATTGACAAATTCGGCAGGCTTACCGTCTGATGTTTTAACGGTGCCTTTTAAAGTACCGGCTGTTTGCGCAAAGGCAGCACCGGCGAAAAAAAGTAACGACAGGAAAATAAGGTAAGAATGGATGCGTGACCGGGATAGTGAAGATGTAAAAGAAAAATACATAAATTGCACAAAATGATGATGGTTAACAGATCGTTGTTATTTACCCGGTATGAAGTTTCGACGCAGAATACCGGGCTTTTTTGTTTTTTGGCAAAGTTATTCTTATTTAGATTAATTACAAATAATGTATTTTAAATATTCCAGGATATAGATGAATTGAACTCATCATAAAAAAACTCACAAAAAAAGCCCCCAAATTGGAGGCTTCTTTGTGTAGTCCGGTGGAACACCGGGACTAGGTGAAGAGAGGCATGGATTCGACTTAAGGCTTACGACTGCAGACTTAACATTAATTCCTGTTCCAAAAAGCAGGCGGTTCAATTCCTAACGACCGCAGGTAAACATAACCTTGCGCCCTGTGATGGATTTCGTTATCAATCCAATAGAGAATTATATCTGATGTTACGCCTTCATAGGCGCCAAAAGCCAGCATAACTTCCTGGAAACGCTGTTGAGGGATCAGGGGCCAAAGGGTGTCAATTTTATAAGTTACATCGTCCCATAAGCTTAAAATTTCTTCCTTCGTACAAGCCATGGTAGTACCGGAATTCTGACTGATCTTTTCTAAAGGCGTGGGTTCATCCTGGAAAAGCTCCTGGAGGCCAGCATCAGCAATACCTATGATCTCCTTTGCCATCATCCCAAAGGAACGCATACCGCCTATCGAATAATTAAATAGCTTGTCTTCAGGAAAGGTTTCAATCACCTGCCTTGTTAACCGGCGATGGCCCTGCCAATGATTTAATATGGAACCGGATGTGGTGAATCCATCAACTGCATTGCTTGTTTGTTGTTTGATTTGATTGTTTTCCATTGTTTGTTTCCTTTAAATTGATTTCATAACAAAGAAAAGAGGGGGAGTGACAACCCTATGTCAGCAGGGGGAAAGATATTTGAGGAATTATAATAAAAAAGCCGCTAACTTTTTCAGTTAGCGGCCACGCGCAGAGAAAGGAATTTACTCTCCTCCGACTTGCTTAATTTAGCAACGAAACGCTTTTTTACTGGTGCGGCATTATTTAAACACCACTACTTTATAAAAGAACTCTTGCCTTGCTGAATCAAAAGCTACCGGGGCCTCAATCTCTACTTTGTTATTAACCATAATTTGCATGCTGCCTTTTATATTAGTTGCAGTATAGGAAGTGGAACTTACAGTAAACTGAGCCGACTTAAAGCCCTTACCCTGGTTGGTAGTAATTACTTTAGTCCACGATATCCCGGTAAAATTCTCAGTTACTGCGGCATTATTTTCATCTGTGTATGTTATTGTGTAGGAACTGCTGCTACTGGTTGTAAATTGGTATTGTACAGCTGTGTCAGCGGAGACATCATTGTTAGACTTTGAACAGGAAGAAAGGCCAATAATCACAGCGGCCATAAATAATAGTTTTTTCATTTGTAATGGTTTAAGTTTATTGCTTTATAAATCAGCTTTTAAAAAATGGTGTACGCCCCTTAAAATCAAGTAGCGAAGCCAAAGATAGCAAAAAAACAACTGCAGCCTGTGTACGATACTGTTAGAGACTGAATAGTGCGGAACATGGGTAAGTATTAGAACACCTTGAATATGTTTTATATATAATCAGGGCAATAAATGAAAATTGATTTGATCTGGGTTTCGCTTAAATTTATTCAACAAAAACAACGTTCAAGATAGGAATATTTGATTTTTTAAAAAGCAACGGACTTAACGATGCCATTTACACGAGACACAGTATTTCGCAGATTCCTTCGATGCCCCGGACTGGCGAAATCAATGGGTTCAACAGATTGTATGACACCCCTTTTTCTTTTTTAACCAAAAAACCCCTATATTGTTATCTATAGCGGTTTTTTGTGTGAAAGACGGAAAGATGGTTGTTGATTTAGTGTACTGACCGCTTACAAATAATCTTTTGAAACCATCCACTTTAAAATTCTTCCCAATGCAATTTCATTCCGGTCTGCCGGTGTAGACGCCATGAAGACTTTGTCCTTTGTAGGTATTGGCACTACCCGTCTTTGATTGTCTTTTACGGTATATACCTCAAAATTCTGCGCGTTATTGCCGCCTGTGAAGCTTATTTTCACCACGGTCAACCCGTTGGGCAAACTAAAGTCATAGCTGTCAACATCAGTGTTTGCACTGACGTCCTTAAAACGTCCTATTAATTTTTCGTTCTGTTCAATCGACTTGTCTTCCTTCATCACTATCGGCCAGCCCCTGTCCCGACCCACCACCGTATAATCAGCAGCAATCGGAGGGTTCATGCTTTTATAGGCAATAAACTCGGTTACCTTTCCAGCATCGAGGTCATCGTTAGCTATTATATTGACACCCCCTATAAGCTTTGCGAACGATTTTTCGGCCCCTAACCTTGATATCGGAAAAACGGCCACCTGGTTCGCTGTTAAAAATGTAAAGCGATAATAAAAAAATGAGTTATCACCATGAGGGGGTACAAAATCTGTCGCCAGGACGGCAATGATCAGTTTTTTTCCTGATAAGGAGTAAAGTTCAAAATTGCTTGTAAGACCAAAATTTGTTTTGATCTTGTTAACCCTCGCCATGTCCTTACCGTCCACGTTAATAACGTTGTTTTTATAGTCGATCTTTTGCGCAAAAGCATGACCAACAATGATCACCGCAATAAACAGCATTGCTAATTTTTTCATTTAATTTGTTTGATTTTTAGTTTGATAATGGTAAAGTGGATTTTAATTACTTGAATTTAGAGGGGAAAAAGCAGGTCAAGATTACATCCGTGGCTTTAAACGTTTGCAGGGGTTTCCGGGTTACAATATTTCACACAATTATACGATTAAAAGCGGCAACCACCTGTTTTAAAATTGACGTTTCATAATCCATTGAAAGCTTACAAAAAAAGCCGCTAACTTAATCAGTTAACGGCTTTTAGTGCGGAAGAAGGGACTCGAACCCCCACGCCGTGAAGCGCCAGATCCTAAGTCTGGTGCGGCTACCAATTACGCCACTTCCGCAGTTAGGATTTTTATGAGGTTGCAAAGATAGCTTAAAATAGTAAATTATAAAATGTTTTTTGCTTTTAGCTGTATCGGGCTAATGTTCAATGGTTTATTTTTAAAGCATTCGGAAAAGTACAGGCTTGGCAGCAAAAAAACGGCAGAAAAATCAAACTGGCAGCTTAAAATGCTGCCAGTTTAATTTTTGTTATTTATAATGCCGGCTCCAATTTAGTTGTTACGCCAACCCTGTTCCAAACATTCATGGTTATAATGGCCATTATCAGCTGGGCGAGATATACCTTGTCGAATAACGCTGCTGCCTTATCATAGGTTTCGTCGGACACCTTGCCGCTGATGAGTGTTACTTCCTCGGTTAAGGCAAGTATGGCACGTTCCTGCTCGTCAAAAAACGGTGTTTCCCGCCAGGAGGTTAAGCCATAAATTCTCCGTTCTGTTTCGCCGGCCTTGCGGGCGTCACTGGTATGCGCATCGATGCAATAGGTACAGCCGTTAATTTGCGAGGTGCGGATCTTTATCAAATCCTTGTGTTTGGTGGTTAAGCCTGTACTTTCAATGTAGTTTTCCATGGCCATGATGGCTCTGTATGCTGCCGGATCTGCCTGGTTGATTTTAATTCTGTTGCTCATGATCTTGTTGTTTTGATAAGACAAAGTTGCAGATCAAACACCCCTAAAAAAATGAACCACAGTTAAGAAATCAACGTGAGTTCGGCATAAAGGTTGGTGGAATTTTTAACTATTACGATCTTTGATAAAAACAGAATCGCTGATAATGAGTGTGTTTCATAGCGTTCCGGGTGTTCCGCTGTGAAAAATGGAACGCTTTATTAAATTTTTTTCGCCCTGAGCCGACTTAAAAACTGTGGTGTAAAACCGAGATACGATGCCAGCATATACTGCGGAACCCGTTGCATAAATTCAGGGAACCGGCTTGAAAAATGGCGGTATCGTTCTTCTTCCGTCTGGTTAAATATAAATCCTATCCGTCGTTGTGAGGCTACATAGGCCTTCTGCATCATTATCCGGAAGTAACTTTCCAGGTGCGGGATTTGTTCAAATAAGGTCGCCTGGTCTTTTTCGCTCAAAAATAATACCTCGCATGGCTCAACGGTTTGTATATAGCAGGTCGACGGTTGTTTACTCATTAACCCGTCATAATCAGTGATCCACCAGTTTTCTATGCCGAATTGGATAATTTGTTCATTAAGTTTATTGTTAACAAAATATAGCCGCAGACAACCTTTAACCACAAAATAATTTCCGTGGCAATGTTTCCCGGCTTCCAGTACGAATTCTTTCTTTTTTAACTTTTTAGGCTCCAGCCTTCCGCAAAGCAACTGTTCTTCGACAGGAGTTAATGAAGTGTATTTTTTTATGTGGGCGAGAAGTTCGGGATACATATGAAAAGTGGAATCAAGAAGCAAGATACAAGAATCAGGATAAAAAATTAAACATTCTGACTTAACTCCTGGTTCTTGACTCTTGGCTCCATCTCCCTATCTTAGCAACATGAAAACTATCAAATGGGGAATTTTAGGCGCCGGCAGGATAGCGGGAAAATTTGCTTCGGACCTTAAGTTGGTTGCAGATGCCGAATTAATTGCGATAGGCTCGCGTACACAGGAATCGGCAGATAAATTTGGTGCCGAATTCAATATAAAAAATCGCCATGCCAGTTATGAAGCGTTGGTAAACGACCCGGAAGTTGACGTTATCTACATTGCTACTCCGCATAACCTGCATTATGAAAATACACTGCTTTGCCTGCGCCACAACAAAGCTGTTTTGTGCGAGAAACCCTTTGCCATGAATACCCGGCAGGCTAAGGAAATGATTGATGTGGCTCGTGAAAGGAAATTATTTTTAATGGAGGCCAGGTGGACAGTATTTCACCCGCATTATAAAAAACTGCACGAAATGATAGGGCAGGGGCTATTGGGCGAAGTAAGGTCGGTATTGATAAATTTTGGCTTTAAGCCTGCGCCACCTATTCCTGCACGCATTTTTGACCCGGCTCTCGGCGGCGGCACACTAATGGATATTGGCATTTACAATGTTTTTATGGCGATGAGTGTATTGGGCAAGCCCGATACGATAGAAGCAAGTATGACACCGGCATCTACCGGTGTTGACGAACAATGCGCCATCCTTTTTAAGTATAATAATGGAGCAATGGCGCAGCTTTTTTCTACCTTCTCGTCAAACCTGGCTACAGAGGCTGATATTGCCGGTACCGCAGGTCGTATAAGACTTACGTCCCGATTTTATGAGCCGTCGGCAACGGTTGAGTATTACCCTAAATATGTTGATAGCAAGGAAATTATTGAAGTAGAAAAAGAGGCTGGGGTTGGTTACCAATATGAAGCCCGCCATGTGAACGACTGTTTAAAACGCGGGCTAACTGAAAGTGATGTTCTTCCTTTTGCGGATACTTTGTTGCTGATGGAAACCCTGGATAAGATCAGGGAGATAGCCGGGATTCATTACGCTTCGGATAAAGAATCATAAAGGGAACAACCATCGGTTGTTTAATATCGTAAGTTGCCTAAAACAAGAACTACATTTTTTTATTGTTAGTTAAAAAGCATCTTATGAAAAAACTTACCAAAACATTATTCCTCTTCGTTGTTTTATTTGGATCGGCCAAAGCGATGGCGCAGACCACCGATACAGTTAAGACTCGCGGATGGATGAAGCACAAGCCTGAGGGTGCAATGCAGATCCAGGTTACTTATCGCAAAGGCGATATTAGTCAATTAAACAGTGCGCTGAATGCAAATGGGATTCCCTCAATAAAACAATCCAACATTTGGATAAACGCCTCTATGAGCCATATTTTCAACAAATGGATGGTTGAGGATGGTATAGGTTTTACCCCGTTTGCGAGCTCACAGATGGACGGCGTAAAGGTTAGGTATAATCAATACCAATTATTCTGGCGAATGGGTTATAACGTGTCGACTAATTCCGATTTTAGGTTATATCCGTTTGCTGGCGTTAATTTCTCAGCAGCCATGTTAAAGGTTGAGGATAAATCCGGGATCAGGAGCACAAACAACTTTACAGACGAACTACTCAACAGCACAGCAAGCAAGACATTCTGGCAACCAAATTTCGGTATCGAATTAGGAGCAGGCTTCGACTATGGGATCAAACTAAAACCTAAGAAAATGGACTGCTTTACAGTTGAAAGGAGCATTCCTATCGGCATCCGCGCAGGCTATTACATAAACGCCTACGCCGGCGATTGGAAGATAGATAGCTATAAATTGCAGAACAGCCCAAATCAAAAGCAGAGCGCCGTATTTGTTTCCTTTAATATTGGATTAGGGTATAAGATCATTAAATAAATCGCGATAAACACAGGAAGATACTCTTTATCGAATATCTTCCTGTTTTTTATTTCACATACAACTTATCCAGGAATAAATATCGACCGCGGTCAGTTTCTGGTTGAAGCTGACTGGTAACATCAATATTCATAAACTTAACAGCACCAGTATTGACATTAGGCTCCCATTTAGGCAGGTGCTTGCCATTTGGATTACCCGTTTTTATAAAATTAGCGAAGTACTGTTGTATAGTTGCAGATACCTTGTAATCATCGGCCGTCCAGGCGTAAACCTTGTTGTAGGGCAGGTTACCCATAGCAAACTCAATTTCCGAAGCATGTGACGCACCAACCATCTGTTTTGGCATTTTTCCCTCGTTCGGATTATTCGTTGAATTTACTTCGGGCGGCCTTGGGGTAGCGAACAAGTATCGGTAAACGGGTTTACCGCTTGTTTTGGCTTGTAAATCTGCCCATTTCCAAGTGCTGTAGGCGATAAACCTGTCGCTGGCTAATGCTGTGGCAGATTTGATCACTTCGTCCTGCGTGGTACCGGGATATAACTTTAATACTTCATCCGCGTTATCAGGAAACTGTTGCTTTACCTTTTTTGCATAATTCTCAGGAGTGGGCATATCGCCGCCGGTAAATGATTGGTATGGAATCTCTGCGGAGTTCCAGCCAACCAATAATGGCACAAGGGCTTGTTCGCCGGCCTCAAAAATTTCCACGATGGATTTAGGAAGAAAATAACCGTCGATGGTTGGCGCCAGCGACCATGCTCCATATTTGGACCCCGCTTCGAGCAAATCAGTTGCGGACATTGCACGCAGATCAGCTAATGATTTGTTACCAATTTTTTCGGCGAATTTTGAGCCGTTCTTTTCCGCATCCGCTAAAGGAATAGCGGGCAGCGTAGGCTTTATCATTGCTCCGCTTTCGCCAATTGCTCCCGCAATAAGATTTTTTGAAAGGGGAGAAGCCATCTGCGCACTCACCGATATAGATCCTGCTGATTCCCCGGCAATCGTAATCTTTTTCTCGTCGCCGCCAAATGCCCTGATGTTTTCATGAACCCATTTTATCGCAGCGGCCTGATCCAGCAAACCATAGTTGCCGGAAGCATGATTGGGAGATTCTTTCGTCAATTCGGGATGAGAAAAGAAACCAAAAATGCCAAGCCGATAGCTGATTGTTACAACAACAATGCCTTTTTGAGCCATGCTTTCCCCGTCATATCTCGGCTCCGAACCATCACCGCCGACAAAGCCACCGCCATAAAAATATACCAGTACGGGTAAATGGTCATATGGCGATTTACCGGGTGTCCAGACATTTAAATAAAGGCAATCTTCACTGATCGTGTCCGCCCGGAAAATCATATCGCTGAACACGCGCTTTTGCATGGGCATATGGGCGAACTTTTTAGCTTCATGAACACCCGCGGCTTTTAACACTGGCTGTGGGGCCTTCCAGCGCAGGTCACCAACGGGCGGCTGTGCATAGGGAATCCCCTTCCAGCTTTCAATTTTTGTAGCTTTATCGTAGGTGCCATGATACGCTCCCTGCCACAAAGGGACGGTTGGATATTGCGCAAAAGCAGTATTAGCCAATAATAGCGCAGGCAGAAGCAGGCAAAAAAACGTTTTCATTTTAGGTTGATTTAAGAGGTATCAGGGTTATTCGAACCAAAAATAGCAATCAGGATTGACAACTTGTTAAGGTAATGTGAGTTCGGCATAATGGATGGTGGCGTAGCGCTTGATTATCAAATACTTAAACTCAATAAAAACAAACACACTGATAATCAGCATGTTTCATAGGTTCCGGGTGTTCCACGTGTAAAAATGGAACGCTATATCGTACAGAAAAAGGTTTATTTTTAGTACTTAATCCTGGTTGGAGTTTACCCTTTGCGTACGTTAATGCCCTATATGTGCTTAACCGCGTGATATTTTGGCGGCACAGTCATCAGATAGGCATAGATTGCATCAACTTCCTTGTCACTCAGGTGATCAAACTTTTCCATTGGCGGTCTTAACGTTCTGGTAGGGGAGCGACCTTCCTTCAAAGCCCGGCGAAAATCCTCTTTGGTGTAATTACCTATTCCTGTGTTTTTGTCAGGAGTGATATTTGATGCCGCTATTTCTGAGCCTTGCTCACCCTTCAGCGTTGCCCCACCCGCCAGGTAGCCCTTAGTTTGTTCCGGATTGACGGAATTTAATGACTTTAGGCTTTTTGAGTGACAGTGGTAACACCCCACATTATCAACCAGATATCTGCCCAATGCAACAGGATCATTATCTGATGGCCTTTTTACATTGGATTTGTACGGTGCCGGATCAGCCTTAAAGCCAAGATAGGCTTTACCAATAAATGAATAATGAGTAAGTCCCACAGTGGTATCGGCCGCGCTAACAGCCGGATCGTCTGACCGCAGAAAAACGATGATGTCATTTATATCTTCATCAGCCATGTTTGGACGCAGCATATACGACATAAAACGCCCGTCGCGCGAAATACCTGTTTTAAGTAAATACTTCAACTGGGCATCCGTATATTTTGGAGCAATACCATTTGTCTTTGATTGGGTTAAATTTGCTGAATATACTTTGCCTGCGATCCCTGGTACATCATCCATTGGGTTACCCGCCAACTTTTTAAGGCCACGATTATAGTGGCACCCGGCACAAATACTAAATACAAGATTTTTACCATGCTCAAAATTTGCCCGAGTCGCGACAGCTTTATAGTCACTTTTTGTGGTTTCAAAATGGGTTTTACAGCTAATGATGAGGATGACAGCAATTATGAACCCAATTATTGCAAGACTTCTAAACTTCATGGCGTGGAGATGTATTATACAATACACTATTACCGGGATAATGTTTTATAGCTGGTGAGATTGTAAACTGTAAAAATTTAATAATTCTTTATATTTTTCCATACTTTTAACACACCATGCAACCTAAAAACGATAAGAAAACAATCCGGGCCTGGGCCTTTTTTGATTGGGCCAATTCGGCATATAACCTTGTTATAACATCAACCATATTTCCGGCGTATTATGTGGCCATAACGGCCAATCCAAAAAATGGAGATCGCGTTAATTTTTTTGGTCGCCAGTTTATTAATACTGCATTATCTAATTATGCACTGGCTGCCGCTTACCTGGTGATGGTAGTGCTGCTGCCGATCCTAACTTCAATTGCTGATTACAGGGGCAACAAAAAGATCTTTATGCGCTTCTTTACATGGCTGGGTGCCCTGGCGTGTTGTGCATTGTTCATTTTCGATAAAAACAACCTTGAATTCGGTATAATTTGTTTTGCCCTGGCAGCAATTGGTTACAGCGGAGGCTTCGTGTTTTATAATTCATACCTGCCTGAAATTGCAACACTTGATATGCAGGATAGCGTGAGTGCAAAGGGTTTCACTTATGGATATATCGGCAGTGTTATATTACAGGTAATATGCCTGGTGTTTGTATTAATGCCTAAAACCTTCCATTTAACATCGGGTGGTGCGGCACAATTGTCGTTTCTACTTGTCGGTTTATGGTGGATAGGGTTCGCACATATTCCGTTCAATGTATTGCCCAAAGGCAGTCCTAATGCCGAGCCCCGCCATTCCAATATTATAAAAGGTGGCTTTATTGAACTTGGACATGTGTGGACGAAGGTAAAGCAGATGCCCTTGCTCAAACGCTTTTTACCCGCGTTCTTTTTTTATTCTATGGGTGTGCAAACTATTATGTTGGTGGCAGCCGGATTCGGTGCAAAGGAATTGCATATGGAAACGAGCGGATTGATTGAAATTATTTTAATTATCCAGTTGGTGGCCATTGGCGGGGCAACGTTAATGTCGCGTTTGTCTGGTATTTATGGAAATATAAAGGTGCTGGCCGGCACCGTTGCTATTTGGATAGCGGCCTGTATCGGTGCTTATTTTACCCGTACGGTTACTGAATTTTATGGCCTCGCAATAATTGTGGGGATGATAATGGGAGGGATCCAATCTTTGTCGAGATCTACCTATTCAAAATACCTGCCGCAGGATATTCCTGATACAGCATCGTTTTTCAGCTTTTATGATGTTACCGAAAAACTGGCAATAGTAGGGGGTATGGCCAGCTTTGCATTTATTGAAGAACTTACCGGAAGCATGCGTAACTCGGCGCTGGCCTTATGCGTTTTCTTTTTAATAGGATTAATTTTATTGCTTTCTTTGCTGAAGGCTGAAAAAAAGATTGAGCAATCCACAATTTAGCAGCGTTTAATCCAGAGCAAGATGAAGGTTGAGTTATTTATTCCATGTTTTATTGATCAGTTATTTCCTGAAACAGCTTTTAACACTATTAAGGTGCTGGAGAAGGCGGGATGCGAGGTTGTTTATAATCCGGAGCAAACGTGTTGCGGTCAACCTGCTTTTAATGCAGGTTTTTGGGATGATGCGAAAACAGTTGGGAGTAAATTTTTAAATGATTTTTCGGCCGATACTGTAATTGTGTCGCCATCCGCATCTTGCACAGGCATGGTGAAAAATTATTATAATGATCTTTTTACCAATACTACCTCTCATAATAAATGCCGCAATATTCAGTCGAACATTTACGAACTTTCTGATTTCCTGGTAAATATATTGCAGTTCGATTATTTCGGCGCCGAACTGGACGGGCGCGCGGTTTATCACGATAGCTGCGCCGGATTGCGTGAATGCAAGATCAAAGAAGAGCCACGCCAGCTTTTATCAAAAGTGCTTGGCCTGGAACTTGTTGATATTAAAGACGGCGAAACCTGCTGTGGTTTCGGTGGCACCTTTGCAGTTAAGTTTGATGCCATCTCAACAGCTATGGCCCAACAAAAGGTTGATAACGCCATTGCTGCTGATGCCGATTATATTATCTCAACCGATGCTTCATGCCTGATGCACCTTCAAAGCTATATCGACAAAAACAATATTCCGTTAAAAACCTACCATATTGCCGATGTGCTTGCATTGGGGTGGGGAAACATTTAATTGCCGGCAGCAACTAACTTGTGTGATTGCGCAGATCTTATAACCCCAATTACTCCGACTGAGTTTTTTTGAAGTGCATTAAAAAAAGCATATCTCATTTCATTCGAACATTCCATTTAAGAATACTGTAAGAGTAAGTAATTTATTCAAAATATTATTTTGAATAAATTTATTTGATGCGATAAATATTTTAATTTAACATATAAAACAAAATAATATTTTACATGTTATGAGGTAACGATCACCTTATCCTCACCTCACAAAGATGGACGAAAGAACTACCTCGAACGAATTAATTATTGCAAATCAACAGTTGGCCTTCCAAAACGAGGAAAAAGGTAAACGGGCTGAAGAGTTAATTATAGCCAACAAGGAACTGGCTTACCAAACCGAGGAAAAAGGCAAACGAGCCGAAGAACTAATTATAGCGGACAAGGAGCTTGCCTATCAAACCGAGGAAAAAGGCAAACGGGCCGAAGAGTTAATCATAGCCAACAAAGAACTCGCCTATCAAACAGAAGAAAAAGGGAAGCGCGCCAATGAATTGATAATTGCAGATAAGGAACTTGCATTTCAAACAAAGGAAAAAGGAAAACGGGCCGAAGAACTAATAGTTGCTAACAAGGAGCTTGCGTTTCAGACTAAAGAGAAAAAAAATCGCGCAGCAGAACTCATCATCGCCAATAAAGAATTAATTTTTCAGAATAAGGAAAAAGAAAAGCGCGCCGCTGAATTAATTATAGCTAACAAAGAGCTGGCATTTCAAAACACAGAAAAAGAAAATCGTGCAGCTGAACTAATTATAGCTAATAAAGAACTTGTTTTTCAAAATAGGGAAAAGGAAAAACGTGCGGCAGAATTAATTATCGCCAACAAAGAATTGGCCTTTCAAAATACAGAAAAGGAAAACCGTGCAGCAGAACTAATTATTGCTAACAAGGAACTTGTTTTTCAGAATGAAGAGAAAGAAAACCGCGCAGCTGAGCTGATAATTGCTAATAAGGAACTTGCTTTTCAAAACCAGGAAAAGGAGGACCGTGCAGCAGAACTAATTATAGCCAATAAGGAGCTTGTTTTTCAAAATGAGGAAAAGGAAAAGCGAGCCAGCGAGCTGATCATTGCTAATATCGAGTTAAGAAAGGCTGAGGAAGATGTCCGGAAGTTTAACGAAAAATTAGAACAGAAGGTAGTTGAACGCACGGCGCAGCTCGAGATGGCGAACAAAGAACTGGGATCTTTTTCTTATTCAGTATCTCACGATTTACGGGCGCCGATAAGGGCCATTAATGGTTATGCCAGGATCCTCGAAGAAGATTATTGCGACAAGTTTGACCAGGAGGGCACAAAAATCCTTCATTCCATTATGCGCAATTCAAAGAAAATGGGGCAGTTGATAGATGACCTGCTTGCTTTTTCAAAATTAGGCAGAAAGCAGGTAACCTTAGGAGATATTAATATGGCATCGCTGGTGAATTCTGTAAAAGATGAATTGCTATTTGAGGATAAGGAAAAAAGAATTGAATTTTTCATCAAGGTGCTGCCGCCGGCAAAAGGTGATCCGTCGTTGATTAAACAGGTGTGGATAAACCTGATCTCGAATGCCATAAAATATTCAAAAAACAGAACCCGGACCTGCATTGAAATAGGAGCTTATGAGCAAGGTGAGCTAGTGATATACTATGTTAAGGATAATGGGGCTGGATTCGATATGCAATATTATGATAAGCTTTTCGGTGTTTTTCAACGATTGCACCTGCAGGAAGAGTTTGAAGGTACCGGTATAGGGTTGGCTATTGTTCAAAAAATAGTTCACCGGCATGGTGGTACAGTTTGGGCAAAATCAAGACTAAAAGAAGGCTCACAATTTTATTTCAGCTTACCTGGTATCAATTTTTAAAGCAAAAAATATGCATTACAATAACGTAGAAATTTTATTTGTTGAAGATAGCCTGGACGATGCAATGTTAACCATACGGGCGCTCAAAAAAAGCGGTTTTGCCAACAATCTGCATCATGTTAGTGATGGAGCGCAGGCCCTTGATTTTATTTACTGCAGGGGAATTTATGCGCTGCGCAACATACATGAAAATCCAAAGATGATTTTGCTCGACCTGAAGATGCCAAAAATTTCGGGGCTGGAGGTGCTGGAAAAAATAAAGGCTGATGCAAATTTCAGGTCTATACCTGTGGTGATATTAACCTCCTCGAAAGAGGATCCGGATATTCAAAAATGTTATGCGCTTGGCGCAAACAGCTACATTGCCAAACCCGTGGAGAGTGATAATTTTTTTAACGCTATTAAGCAGATCGGCTTGTATTGGATGGTTTTGAGCCAACTGCCTAACTAAATTTAAATGCATCAGTCGTCACGCTGTGACATAGAATTAGTCATTTCTAATATAAATCATAGACAAGCGATAAGCCTGTTTATAGAGCAGGTTCCCCTAAACCATGAACATCATGAATGACGTGTACAAAATATTAATCCTTGAAGACAATCAAAGTGACGTTGATTTGCTTAAACGTGAATTAAAAAAAAACGGGCTACTATTTACCAGTGAGGTTGTACAAACCCGCGAATCGTATGAGAATGCATTAGAAACTTACAATCCAGACATAATTTTATCTGACTATACACTTCCCGCGTTTGATGGAGTTGCAGCATTTAGGATGAAGCAAATTAAGACACCCGATATACCTTTTATTATAGTATCCGGCTCTATTGGCGAAGAGCGTTCTGTTGAGTTGATAAAAGACGGGGTTACAGATTATGCATTGAAAGATAAGCTATTTTCATTGCCCCTCAAAATAAGCAGGGCACTAAGGGATGCTAAAGAAAAGAGAATAAAAAGAACAGTTGATGAAGAATTAAGGATTCAGTATGATAAGCTGCTTAAAGTCGCTGTTTTGCAATCGCACCAGGTAAGGGTGCCGATAGCAAATATTTTAGGTTTGTTTAACTTATTTAATTTTGACGATCCCGCTGATCCCGAGAACGGAAAAGTTCTTCACATGTTAAAGCTTGTTGCTGAAAACCTTGATAAAACCATTCACGAAATAGTACTAAATACAACTGAAATTAAGGAGATAATTAAATAAGTTCTTAATAATAAGGTCGTCTTAAATAGTGAGAGCAAACCAAATTGCGGTAAATAGGCCTATAACTCACACCCCATATTCAAAATATCAGGTAATCGTCCTGCTCCAGCCAGATAATTAGGATCCATTAGCCTCCGGCAATATTTGTTCCGATAACTGTTTGGTTTTTAATTCCTAAATCAAGATTTTGGAATTATTGACAAGCGCATACAAGTTGCATGGATAAAATATAATGTTTCAAGATTAAACCTTTTGGTCGAACTTATATCTTACTCAGAGATAATAAAACCAATCTTATACTTATCAAAATGAAACTATTTCCTTTACCACTTTTTTTGTATTTATTTGCCCTCAGAAATCTTAAGGCACATTTATTAACCTGAAACCATTATCAACTACCACTCACAAACAGAAATGAACAAAACTACTAATACTAATTATACCATAATGCCTTTTAAAATACAAACTACAATATTGAAAAAAACGCTATTGATGCTTGGGTTAATTGCTGTACTGGGTTCGTGCAAAAAAAGTCCAAACCAAATCCCAAAAAAGGATAATGGAACCCTCCCTACAGATATTAAACTTACTGTTACTAATGGTAATTTGTCGAATGATTTAAACGAACAAGGGAATGCTACCTATAACGTTTTAGGGTTTGGATACGATATAACCGATCAATATAATGATGCATCTTCAATCAGATCGGCAGTTATAAATATTCCATCGTTCGCTAAGGTTAATCCAGGTGGATTTGATTTAAACAGATCTACAACAAGTTATTGGGAGAATTTCAGCGGAGAAAATGCAACTAATTTAGTTGATCAGCTATCAACCCAATTTGACGAAGCAAACGGTTTAAAAGTGTTTAAAAACACAATAGCAAGTGCTTTTCCGGGTACTGATGCCTTCAATAGTAAGTATGTTTACGGTTATTACTCAGCCATTGCAGTATGGAAGAGAATGAAAATCATAAATGATTATAATAATGCGCTGAATAGTTACGTTACCGGCACTTTTTTACAAGATGCAAACACATTAACCGCTGCCGAATTAGTGAAAAAATATGGAACACATGTGTTAAGAAATATAACACTGGGTTCACGTCTTAATGCGGTTTACCAGGCTGAAGCGCCTAATACAAATAGGGAAAAAATAAGCTCAACAGGTTTAAGATATGCCATTAAGACAACATTCGGACTTTCTACCGGAGAATTGGACCCAATGGATTTAGTTGCGTTGAACGCCAATACGTCTGCAAAGATTTATTTTTATGCAGTTGGCGGAGACCAATCGAAATTGAAGGAAATTATCGTTAACAATAAGACAATCGTTAACCCCACTGATTGGTTTGGTAGTTCAACCGAAGAAAAGGCGAGGTTTATTGGTGTCGCAAAAGATGGGTTAATTCCACTATATAATTTGATTACCGATGTTAATAAAAAAGCGGTGGTAAAAGCATACATCATAAAATATATCCAGGATAGCGGATTGTAACTCCAAAATTGACAGTTTGATATATAGGTAAAATAGTATAAAACATACCCCCAAAATCATTATAACAATAAGTGTAATCCTTAATAAACTCATTCGCACGTAAAGCTTTTAACCAGGAATAACACACAGGCAAAGGCTACTTTCCGGCATTCATCGGCCTACTTACTGGCAGAGGTTTTGGAAGCGCTTTATACAGGAACAAAATTCGGATTAGGCCCTGCCATTGAGACTGGTTTTCATGAGCTGATGAATGATTTTATGAGGATTTCAAAATAAGTTATAGACTTATTTTTGATTGTCCGACTTTGAAAGTTTAAGTTGTAGGGTATCATTATTATGAATAGTATTCCATTGCATGTTATTATCGCTTAAATTGCTTACTGTAACAACTTCGGTATATGTGTTTTTTAAATATCCCGGCAGTGTAAGCGTCAATTTATGGCATTTAGCATCATAGCTATAGTTAGCCCAGACTGCTGTGTTTTTATCAAAAATATAAGGGTTGTTTGATAGAGCAATTTTCCCCCATTGTTCAATATAAATATTGCTCCATGTATTTTTGTTGGTTAGCCAGTCGTCACTTTTAACTTGTTTCCCATTCCTGATAAGATTCTCCACTTTCCATTTGCCCGTGAAGGGGGCGGATTTTACCGTTGCGACGAAATAATAAATACAGCCAAAAGCGGCGCCTATAGTTATGACTTTGGCAATTGCTTTTAAAAAGTTGAATTTGATCTTTGGTAAGTTTGAATTATCAACAAACAATACGGCTTTGAGATCATCCCACCGCAGTAACAGCAGATAAATCAAGGCAAATGTGATTATCAGGGAGTTAATGAAGGCCCCTGCGGCTATTTTATAAAAGATATTAATAAGCACCACGTTGACCATCAAGGGCAATAAAATGCAGATACCCAAAAAAGTGGTTCTTCTAAAAATCAGCAGTATAGCGCCTATAATCTGGCACAGACCTAATATAACTGCAAGTGTGTATGAATGTCCAAAGTAGTTCCATGTTAGCTCAAAACCACTAAGGTTGCCAACAGGTGTATCGGCCCGGGCATATGATACGGCGAACTGTGTTTTTAATATTTTGGCAAAGCCATAAACCGAAACCAGGAAAGCGATAAAATAACGAAGGATTCCCCGCAGCCATGCGTGCTTTATAGCCGAATCAAAGCTTTTATTATTTTGTTTGATATGCCACCATATTGAATAGATGGCGGAAATAACTACGAAAACAACACAGTAAATAAGAAAAGCAAAAGCAACTTCCCCCTCATTAAAATTATGGATGTGCTTTGCCAAAAAAACTTGAAGAGTTGTGAAAAAAATCTCGGCCAAAGCAATAAAGAAATATGCGCACTCAAAAAATTTACTGAACCAATTGGATTTAGGACTTGAAATAGCTTCGGGCATGTTGAGAGTTGTGAGGTTTAAATATAATAAACAAATGCAGCCGGCCTGATAATTCGCATAATAATTTTAAATTTGCCGCATAACTAACAGATCACTTTGTAGGTGATTTACTAAAATTCATTTTTTATAAACTTTAAATCATAGTTGTAGATGATTAATATTACACTCCCCGATGGTTCCGTACGTCAGTACGACAAGGGAACATCATCCATGCAGATCGCACAGTCGATCTCCGAAGGACTAGCACGAAACGTTTTAGCGGCCGAAGTTGACGGCCAGGTTTGGGACGCAAGTCGCCCAATTGAAAAAGATTCGCATGTAAAACTTTTAACCTGGAACGACACACAGGCAAAGGCTACATTCTGGCACTCATCTGCCCACTTAATGGCCGAGGCTTTGGAAGCGCTTTATCCGGGTACCAAATTCGGCATAGGCCCGGCTATCGAGACCGGTTTTTATTACGATGTTGACTTTGGCGACCGCGAATTTTCGTCGGACGAATTCAAAGTGATTGAAGATAAGATCATCGAACTGGCCAAAACCAAAGAAGAATTTGTCCGTAAGCCGGTTAGCAAAGCCGATGCCATTGAATATTTTACTGAAAAAGGTGATGAGTATAAGCTGGACCTGATAAAGGACCTGCCCGATGGTTCTATCACATTTTATACACAGGGAAACTTTACCGATCTGTGCCGCGGGCCGCATATCCCTAATACAGGCTTTATAAAGGCTGTAAAGCTGATGAGCGTTGCCGGTGCATACTGGCGCGGTGATGAAAGCCGCAAGCAGCTAACCCGGATCTACGGTGTTACCTTCCCTAAAGCAAGTGAGCTCACTGATTACCTGCATTTGCTGGAAGAAGCTAAAAAGCGTGACCACCGTAAATTAGGTAAGGAAATGGAACTGTTCGCTTTCTCTGAAAAGGTGGGTATGGGTTTACCGTTGTGGTTGCCTAAAGGCGCTGCATTACGCGAACGCCTGACTAATTTTTTGCAAAAGGCACAGGTGAAAGCAGGTTACGAACAGGTGATTACACCGCATATCGGCCATAAAAACCTGTATGTTACTTCGGGGCACTATGAAAAATATGGCGCTGATTCATTTCAGCCGATAAAAACACCCCAGGAGGGAGAGGAGTTCTTCTTAAAACCAATGAACTGCCCACACCATTGCGAAATCTATAAAACAAAACCACGCTCATATAAAGACCTTCCGGTTCGTTATGCTGAGTTTGGTACCGTTTATCGTTATGAGCAAAGCGGTGAACTTCATGGCTTAACACGGGTACGCGGCTTTACACAGGATGATGCGCATTTATTTTGCCGTCCCGACCAGGTAAAGGAAGAGTTTAAGAAGGTGATCGACCTGGTATTGTATGTATTTGGTGCTTTGGGTTTTGAGGATTACACTGCACAGGTTTCTCTTCGTGATCCTAACAACAAAGCTAAATACATAGGTACTGACGAAAATTGGGCACTGGCTGAATCTGCAATTATTGAAGCTGCCGAAGAAAAGGGATTACGTACAGTTGTAGAATTAGGCGAGGCAGCATTTTATGGCCCCAAGCTTGACTTTATGGTGAAGGATGCATTGGGACGAAAATGGCAGCTTGGAACTATCCAGGTTGACTACAATTTGCCAGAGCGCTTCGAACTTGAATACACTGGTAGCGACAACCAGAAACACAGGCCGGTAATGATCCACAGGGCACCATTTGGCTCACTGGAAAGGTTTGTGGCTGTGTTAATTGAGCACTGTGCAGGTAATTTCCCGTTGTGGCTTTCACCGGAACAATTTATTATCCTGCCGATCTCCGAAAAATATGAAGATTATGCAAAAAAACTTTCAGAATCGTTAAAAGATTCCGATATTTGCGGGCTTATTGATTTCAGGGATGAAAAGATCGGGCGTAAAATCCGCGATGCTGAAGTTAAAAAGATCCCTTACATGCTGATTGTGGGCGAGAAGGAAACTAACGAAGGTTTGGTTTCCGTACGTAAACATGGTCAGGGAGATTTGGGAAGCATGAGCATAGAAGAATTTAAAAAACAAATAATTAAAGAAATAACAGTATAACTTGGCATTAAACAAACCCTTCAACAGAGGACCCAGGCTACCATTTAAGAAAAAGGAAGCTGAACACAACATTAATCAATTTATCAGGGCCCAGGAGGTCCGTCTTGTAGGCGATAACATCGAACAGGGTATTTATTCTCTTCGCGATGCGCTTGCTTTAGCTGAAGAGCAGGAATTGGATCTTGTTGAAATATCTCCAAACGCAGTACCTCCTGTTTGTAAAATCACAGACTATAACAAGTTTATTTACGAACAGAAGAAAAAGCTTAAGGAGATAAAGAGCAATGCCAAGCAAACCGTTATTAAGGAAATAAGGTTTGGACCGAATACTGATGACCATGACTTTGAATTTAAATTAAAGCATGCTATTAAGTTTTTGGAAGCAGGCGAAAAGGTAAGGGCTTACGTACACTTTAAGGGCCGTGCAATTGTTTACAAGGAGCAGGGCGAAATCCTGTTACTGCGCTTCGCGCAGGCATTGGAAGAAGTTGGTAAGGTTGAGCAATTGCCTAAGCTTGAGGGAAAGCGAATGTTTTTAACCGTTACGCCAAAGGCAGCTAAGAAATAGTGATTAGCGACTGGAGATTAGAGGTTAGGAAGAATGAGCTTTCGGCTTTTACCCTTTAGCTTTCACCTCAAAAAGAGTAATTAATTAATAAATATATATACACAGACGGTTATGCCAAAAATGAAAACCAATTCCAGTGCCAAAAAGCGCTTTAAGCTTACTGGAACAGGTAAAATCACCAGGAAGAACGCCTTTAAAAGCCACATCTTAACAAAGATGTCGACAAAACGTAAGCGCAACCTAACTCACACCAGCTTAGTATCTAAAGCTGACATGGGTAACGTAAAACGTATGCTTTGCATAGGTAAGTAATTAACAATTTTTTAACCAGGTATTAGAGTTTACAAGTTCATTAAATTGACACTCACTACCAAAACACAACAACATGCCACGTTCAGTTAACGCAGTAGCGTCGAGAAGACGCCGGAAAAGAATCATGAACCTTGCAAAAGGTTATTGGGGTTCACGCAGCAAGGTTTATACCGTTGCTAAAAACACAGTAGAAAAAGGTTTACAGTACGCTTACCGCGACCGTAAGACCAAGAAAAGAGAATTCAGAGCTTTATGGATCCAGCGTATTAACGCAGGTGCCCGTCAGCACGGAATTTCTTACTCACAATTAATGGGTAAATTAACAGCAAAGGAAATTGGTTTAAACCGTAAGGTATTAGCCGATTTAGCGATGAATCACCCTGATGCTTTTAAAGCAGTGGTTGATGCTGTAAAATAAAACTAAGATTTTTAAGATTTATAGAATTTTAGGATAGAAATTGAAAAACCCGCTTGATGCGGGTTTTTTTTGTGGGGTTTCTTTTCTGCCCCTCCTTCCTAGAAACGAAGCAAGTACGCGACATAACGCTTTTTATAAAACTATAATAACACCCTCTTTATCAACAATATCCATATATTGTTTAAAGTTCTGAACGTCATCATCCACCAGTTTTTTAAATAGCGGATTGAATACATGTGCGAGGCTTACACCCAGCCCGCCAGCAGGGGGCTGATAGGTTATTACAACATCAATCAGTGTTCCGCCATCAGCTGTATCGCGGAAACGAACTTTACCTGCATTATCAATAATTGAATCGGGGAGGGAACTCCAGCCGATCATGTAACCGGGCTCGTCGTGTACAATTTCAGCATCCCAGCTAACGTTAGCTACCCCGGTAGGCAGTTTTAAAACCCAACGGGAACGCCTTTCATCGATTATCTCTACATCCTCCAGGTGATTCATAAATAAAGGCAGGTTATCCAGCTTGCGCCAAAAATCGTATACTTCATTTCTTGGTTTATTCACCGAGAACGACGTGCGAATATTTACATTAACGGGTGAGGTAGAGAGTTTGCCTGCTTGTGAGTAAAGCTCACAATGGCCTGAAATGCCACGGTTCACCAGGTATCCGCCGGCGCCGAGTTTCAAAATGCTCGAAAATGGGCTTTTGAAAATATTTCTCATGCCTGAGAAACTTAGCTTTACACCGGCTGCTATTGATATATAGCGCTCCGGCCAGTTTAAATTTATAGTAGCAGAGCCGTTTTTATCTCCCGGGATCCGCTGTAATGCTGTAGTTGCCATATAATGTTGTTTAAATAGGTGTACTTTTTAAACAATAAATGTACAAGGCAGTTTTCTTTATTTGAATTTAAGCTTTAAGCTATCCAATCAAACTGAAAAACAACTCGCTTAATTCACTCAACTTAATCAGCTACATAATTTGAGTTTATGAATTCTTATTCTACATTTGCATCGCTTTAGGTTCCCGGCTAAATACCGGGATTAAAAGGGAATACGGTGTAAATCTGTAACTGTCCCGCAGCTGTAAGCTCCACAACCAATGCCCAATCAATAGGGTCACTGTTTTGATTTTAATCAGAATGGGAAGACCGGGTAAAGGGGAGTAAGTCAGAATACCTGCCAGAGCGCAAATATTATTCATAGCTTTCGGGGATTGAAGCTTGAATGTGAATGCCCATCCGGAGGTGTATTTCCATTCCAAACTTTCCATTTCTGTATGCTGCGGGTTTAAACTCACAACAACATGAAAAAAAATTACTTTTTTGTTATTGCAAGCCTCGGGCTTGCACAATTACTGTTTTTTAGTAAAACAGCTGATGCCCAGGACTCAACCAGGGTAATTAACGATGTGGTGGTAACTGCTAGCCGGTCGCCAAAAAAACAATCCGAAATTGGAAGGGTTGTAACCGTTATAACAAGTGAACAGATCAGCAGATCGCAAGGAAAAACGCTGCCCCAGTTATTGAATTCTGTTCCGGGTATCACATTCTCAGGATCTGAAAATGCACCGGGTATTAGCTCATCCTTATATCTCAGGGGCGCTTCAACAGGCAACACATTGATACTGGTTGATGGCTTTGCTGTTAATAATTCATCATCAATTGACGGCTCTTACGATCTGAATGCCTTTCCATTAGATCAAATTGAAAGGATTGAGATATTAAAAGGGAGTGGATCAACCCTGTATGGTTCGGACGCTGTTGCTGGTGTGATCAATATCATTACAAAACACCCTAAACAACAGGGCATCAAAGCTAGTTTGCAGGCTAGCGGCGGCACTTACAATACTTTTAACCAGGCGGCCAGTTTAAATGGCAAAATTAATAATACCGGCATAGCCGTTAATTTGTCCAATACCGATTCAAAGGGCTTTGCAGCGGCTACAGATACCCTGGGTAACGGAGGGTTTAAAAAAGATGGTTTTCATCAGCGGTCGGCGAGCTTAAATTTAACGCAACAGGTTTCAGAAAAATTTATTATAAACGGCAATCTGCAGACCAGCTATAACAAAGGCAATTTGCCGGCTGGAGCGTTCATCGACGATAAAAATTACACGTATAATAATACTTTCATATTTGGGGGACTGGGCGGCAAGCTTCAATTAGATCAGGGTGAACTTAGATTCAACATCAGCCAAAATAGCGTTAAAAACAACTATAGCGATTTGGCCGGTCCATCAAACTTTAACACAGCGTCATACCAAAAAAACAGTGGTAATATCACCAATTTCGATGTGCTGCTTAACTACAATATCAATAAATACCTGGATTTAACCAGCGGCGAAAGTTTTAGATATTATGGAAGCACACAACGAAGTACCTACGACACGTTAAAAAACCTACGAAATAGCATAAATAGTATTTATACATCACTTTTTTTTAAAGCAGGCATATTTCACATGGAACTTGGTGGCAGGTACAACCTGGATAGTAAGTACGGAACTAATTTTACTTACACGATTAATCCGTCGTTATACCTGGCCGACCAGTTTAAGATATTTGGAACAATTGCCTCGGCATTTAAGACGCCATCGCTATACCAACTATTTTCGCTATACGGCAATACCGATCTGAAGCCAGAAACCACGACATCGTACGAGGCTGGATTTGACTGGGAGCTGATTAAAAATATATTATCGTTCAATACTGTGTTTTATAAGTATGATACAAAAGATATAATCTATTTTAAAAACTTAAATAACCCGCCATACGGGGTTTACGAAAATGGAGCATTTCAAAAAGATAAGGGTTTTGAAAGTGAGCTGAAATTAAATTTGGATAAGCTTACCGTATCGGCTTACACAGCCTATGTGACAGGTAAACAAACCGATGTGAACGGCAAAGAAACCAACAATCTTTTTCGCAGGCCTAAAAATACCTATGGTGTAAACGTATATTATCAATTTATAGAAAGCTTTTCTGTCGGACTGAACTATAAATATACAGGCGAGAGAAGCGATACAAAATTCAACCCGGACTTTTCAACCAGCCTTGTTAATTTAAAACATTATAACCTGGTAGATGCTCATCTTCAATATGAAGCCAATAAGCACATCAGTTTATTTGCAGATCTTAAAAACCTGTTTGACGCAAAATATACCGATTGGGTGGGATACAATACCCGCGGGTTTAATTTTATGGCAGGTATTAAATACCAGATAAACTAACATTTTTATTTAACAGGATTATCTGTAATTTTACGGCACAATTTTAAATATGTCATTACAAAAACTAAATACCCGCACAACAGTTCTGATCCTGATTATATTAGTTGCTTCAGTTTTCAGGCTTATAAGTTATGAATTTCCTTCGTTAAGTAATTTTACGCCGATGGGTGCAATTGCTTTATTTGGAGGGGCATATTTTTCTGATAAATGGAAAGCCTATTTAACAGTATTATTGACTTTGTTTGTAAGCGATATATTTATCAACTACCTGTACACCTCTAAATGGGTGTTATATTACAGTGGTTCGATTTGGGTATACCTGCCATTTTTTATCATGGTGCTTATAGGCACGTTTATTAAAAAGGCAACCATAGCCAATGTTGGCCTGTCATCAATAGCTGCTGTTTGCGTGCATTGGCTTGTAAGTGATTTGCCATGGTTTTATGGAACCAGGTACCCACATTCGCTGGCAGGTTACGGCATGTCTTTAACAGCAGCAATACCATTTGAACTGAATATGCTGATGGCTGATGTACTATTTTGTGCTGTATTATTCGGCGGTTTTGAGCTGGCTAAAACTAAATATACAATTTTGCGTACCAAAAAGGAACTCGCTGTTTAACATAACATAGTTTACTAAAAAAAGCGATTCTTAAAAGGGTCGCTTTTTTTGTTGGATAATAAAATTCCAAGACGCAAAATATTGCGTCTCTACAAAAATTAACATGAAAAAGATAGTTGTACTAACCGGCGCCGGAATAAGCGCAGAGAGTGGCTTAAAAACATTCAGGGACAGCGATGGGCTGTGGGAAGGATATAACATTGAAGACGTGGCCACGCCCGAAGCCTGGCGACGCAACCCTGCCATGGTGCAGCAATTTTATAATGAGCGCCGTAAATCAGTGATTGAAGCAAAACCTAATGCTGCACACTACTCATTAGCGAAGCTGGAAGAAAAATATGAGGTAACCATCATCACCCAAAATATAGACGATCTGCACGAAAGAGGGGGATCAACCAACGTGGTGCACCTGCATGGTATTATAACCCGTTCACAGTCCGACAAAGATCCAACCATAACTTACCCGATTAACGGCTGGGAAATAAAAATGGGAGAGCTCTGTGAACTTGGTTCACAACTGCGGGCTCACGTGGTGTGGTTTGGTGAGGATGTGCCAATGATTGAAAAGGCCGCCAGGATTTGTATGAAAGCAGATATTTTCATCCTCGTTGGTTCGTCGCTCGCCGTTTACCCCGCAGCTGGGTTGGTGGATTATGTGCCACGTAGTACACCTAAGTATATTATTGATCCCGTTATTCCGTATCTACGCGACAGCTCTTTTATTAAGATAGAAGAAAAAGCGACGGTTGGAGTTGCAAAGGTTGTAGAAAGCTTATGTCTGAACCATGATTCGCTTGATTAACATATTAAAAGATTCGCGCCGCTTTTCACCATTTAATATTTGCTCAATAAAATCAGAAAATTCTAAATCCTTTAATCATGGTTCAAAAAAAAACATGCATCTTCAACTGGAGCGGCGGCAAGGACAGCGCCCTTGCCTTATACCATTGCCTGCAAAACCCCGATGTCGAAATAAAATACCTGGTAACGACAATAAACGATGCTGCTGACCGAATCTCCATGCATGGCGTACGTGTGGAGCTATTGATTAAACAGGCAGAAAGCATCGGAATTCCCCTGCACCAAATTCGCTTGCCGGAAATGCCGGATATGGAAACATATGATAATGCAATGCGCCAACACCTACAGTTTTTTAAATGCGAAGGCATAACACATTCCATTTTTGGCGATATATTTTTAGAGGATTTAAAACAGTACCGCGACGAACGCCTCGCCGAAGTTGGCATGACAGGCATTTATCCGTTATGGAAGCGCGATACCCGGGAGCTGATTAATGAATTTTTAAACTTGGGTTTTGGTACAGTGATCGCCTGCACGCAGGCACATTTGGAAAATATAGCAGGGGAGGAGATAACCATTGAACTAATCAATTCGTTACCGAATGGTGTTGATGTTTGCGGCGAGAATGGCGAGTTTCACACCTTTGCCTTCAAGGGTCCTATCTTCAAAAACGACATTAATTATAAACCAGGGGAGAAGGTTTTTAAAGAATACAAGTCTCCCGAAAATGCCGCCAGTGATTCCAATTCTTCGGCAGATCAAAAACTCGCCGGCTTTTGGTACCAGGACCTTATTTTGGCCTGACCTCCCATTTATTTGGCAATTTTAAGGCACAGAATATAATTTGGCGATGGTTTTTACAAAAATTTACTTTATTGATAATCAAATATTTAAACTACAATAATAGCAAATTGAATTAAAGAAGATGATAGTTAACAAGGCCGTTTTATACTTATTTTGCCAAATAAAATTTCGCACAGGCCAAATCAGCATCATAAATAATTATATTACAGATGCTTACAACTTTGTATTAAACTAATAATTGTAGCGATTGTAGGAATCCTTAAAATCCTTGCGCATCTCCGTAAACCTGTTAAAGACTGTCTTTAAAAAGTCCTCATCAAGCAATTCAAACACACTGTTTACGCCGTCGAGCACATCGGCTTCTGCAACTTTATAGGTCTGCTCCAGGTTGCCCTGCTCAATCTTAATAATAAACTTCCGGTTCATAGTCAGGATGGAGATCTTGAAATCAGGATGCGGTAATTCGGCAATGACTCTCATGGTGATAAAATTTATATCGTTATAACCAGGCAAATTAATAATGCTCGGTTACTTTGCTAAATAAAAGATTAAATATGAGATTGGCCTTATTTACTTTTACTCCAGCATTCCTATTTTTGTGTTATGGCAGAGGATTTAAACATAGTAACATCAACCGATAAGGCTGAACAATACCAATCATTGATACCGCAGATAGAGGCCCTCTTAATGGGTGAACCAGACCTGGTGGCCAACATCGCCAACGTTTGTGCCGCCTTAAAGGAGCAATTCAAATGGTTTTGGGTAGGATTTTATTTGCTAAAGGATGGAGAACTGGTGTTGGGGCCGTTCCAGGGACCTGTTGCCTGTACCCGGATTGGTTTTGGCAAAGGCGTTTGCGGCGCGGCTTGGGAACAGGAAAAGATATTGGTCGTTCCTGATGTTGATGCGTTTCCCGGGCATATTGCCTGTAGCTCGGCTTCCCGCTCCGAAATTGTTGTTCCTGCGTTTAATGATGGCAAAGTTGTTGCAGTGCTCGACGTGGATAGCGATGAGCTCGATCAGTTTAATGAAATCGATGCTCAATATCTTCAGCAAATAGTAGCATTGGTAAACTTTAAATGAGTAAGGTATTTTTAATTGCAGGTCTCGGCGCAGACACAAGAGCATACGATAAGATTAGCATTGAGGCAGACGAAATTATTCGTGTAGATTGGATCGATCCGGATAAAACTGATACTTTAAAATCATATTCACAAAAGCTTATCCATCAATATAATATAACGCAAAACTCTATCATAATTGGGAATTCTTTGGGTGGCATGATCGCCATGGAGATTGCCAAGGAAATTCCCCTTGAAAAGACCATTCTGATATCCAGCATTAAAACAATTGACGAAGCGCCCTGGTATTTCTCCTTATTCAAGGTATTGCCGGTTTACAAATTTATTCCCGGAAAATTATTCACTTCAATGGGCTTTATGATCAGGTTTGTTTTTGGCAAAATGAATAAGGCGGATAACTGGCTGTTTAACGATATGCTGCAGAAGTCATCGCCAAAATTTGTAAAATGGGCAATGGGCGCTGCCTTATACTGGGACAATAGGATCATCCCCAAAAATGTTTACACCATTACTGGCGACAAGGACGATGTGTTTGATTACAGACGGATAAACTATGCCATCATTATAAAAGGCGGTACGCATATCATGATATTTGACAGGGCAGAAGAGGTTAACAGAATTTTGAAGGAGATCATTGAGAAATGAAATTACCTGAATCTTATTACCACAATCCTGATGTGGTAGCCTTAAGCAAGGACCTGATCGGTAAGTATTTATTTACACGTATCGACGGTATAACCACCGGCGGTTATATTGTTGAAACAGAAGCCTATAACGGAATAATAGACCGGGCGTCCCATGCCTTTGGTAACAGGCGTACACCTCGAACCGGCATTATGTTTCAGCAGGGCGGAATCGCCTATGTGTACCTTTGTTATGGAATTCACGAAATGTTTAATATCGTGACAAATATCGAGGGAGTTCCTCATGCGATCCTGGTAAGGGCCCTTAATCCAACCGATGGAATTGAGGCGATGCAAGCCCGGAGAAATATGCCGGTACTTAAACCAACGATGACCATGGGGCCGGGTTCAGTTGCCAAAGCTTTAGGAATCTCCCGCGCCATCAATGCCTACAGCTTACAAAGCGATACTATCTGGATTGAGGACAAGGGATTATCTTTTGCTGATGAAGAAATAGCCGCCGTCCCAAGAGTTGGTGTAGATTATGCCGGTGAAGACGCACTGTTGCCATACCGGTTTTACGTTAAAGGAAACCCCTACGTAAGCAAACCAAATAAATAATTAATTTTACCGGCGAACGCAACAGGTTGCGCTTCCTGATGATTATTTACCATGAATTTTGAAAACACGCTGGCATTTGCAGCTCAACTTGATGAGCAGGATCCTTTGAAGGATTTCCGGTCAAAATTTCTTGTGCCTAAACACAAGGGGCAGGATGTGATCTACTTTTGCGGCAACTCTTTGGGTCTGCAGCCGGTAACAGCACAACAATACACCGGTGATATATTTGCCAATTGGCAAGACCTCGCTATCGAAGGTTTTTTTGCGGGCGACAATCCATGGCTGGGTTATCATAAGCAGTTGACTAAAACGCTTTCCGGCATCGTCGGTGCAAAAAGCGAAGAAGTTACAGTGATGAATTCACTCACAGTAAATCTTCATTTGCTATTGGTAAGCTTCTATAAACCAACAAGTAAAAGGTCTAAAATAATAATGGAAGGCGGCGCTTTCCCGTCAGATCAGTATGCGCTTGCAAGCCAGGTTAAGTTTCATGGATTCGATCCAAAGGACGCCATAGTCGAAATATTTCCCCGGGATGGCGAAGATATTTTACGGACTGAGGACATCCTTGCAATGATAAATACCCATGCCGATGAGTTGGCTTTGGTGCTGTTCGGCGGGATAAATTATTACACCGGCCAATACTTTGATATGGAAGCCATAACCCTGGCCACCCATCAGGCGGGTGCGTATGCCGGATTTGATTTGGCGCATGCTGCAGGTAATGTGATTTTAAAGCTGCATGATTGGGATGTGGATTTTGCTTGTTGGTGTTCGTATAAATACATGAACTCCGGTCCGGGTGGCATTAGTGGAATCTATGTTCATGAAAAACATTTTAACAACAACAGTTTAAGCCGACTTGAAGGTTGGTGGGGGCACAAGCAGGATCGCCGTTTTTTAATGCCCCCGGAATTTGAGCCGGAGATTGGCGCAGCCGGATGGCAGTTAAGTACCAGCCCAATTATGCTTCTCGCTTTACACAAGGCTTCTCTTGACATTTTTGAGCAAGCTGGCGGCATTATGCCTCTCCGGAAAAAAAGCGAGCTCCTGACGGCTTATTTAGAGTTTTTAATCAATGGTATTAATGAAGCCAATGATGATATGCTATTTAAGATCATCACACCAAAAAATAAACAGGAGCGGGGAGGTCAGCTTTCCATTGTATGCAAACAAAACGCCAAGGCCATTTTCAATTTCTTAACAGACGATGGCGTTATTGGCGATTGGCGCGAACCAAATGTGATCCGTTTAGCGCCAGTACCACTTTATAACAACTTTACGCAGGTTTTTGAAGTTGGCAGAATTCTTGGCGCTGCGGTTGCCGAAGTTAAATAATAGCGACTGAACAAGTGAGTAATCTCAAAATAGCTTACGACCCAATATACGCACATCCTTTACCTGAGGGGCATCGCTTTCCGATGCTTAAGTACGAACTGATTCCCGCGCAATTACTACACGAGGGCTTGATCGGGGAATTAAACCTATTTTCACCAGGCATCCCGGAGGAAGAAGTGATTACGTGGACACATGATAAAAGTTACTGGGAACAACTCCGTGATTTGACATTGCCTCCACGCGAACAAAGACGAACAGGTTTCCCATTATCTGCAAAGCTGATTGAGCGCGAAATCCGGATAGCTAAAGGAACGATTGATGGCTGCCATTATGCAAAGCAATTCGGTATAGCGTTTAATGTCGCCGGGGGAACGCACCATGCGGGTACCAATTGGGGTGAGGGGTTTTGCCTGCTTAATGACCAGGCGATAGCGGCCAACTATCTGTTAAATAATAATTTAGCTACATCTATCTTAATAATTGATTTAGATGTTCACCAGGGAAATGGAACGGCGCAAATCTTTGAAAACAATCCGAAAGTATTCACCTTCTCCATGCATGGCGCTAATAACTTCCCGTTCAGGAAGGAAAGATCTGATCTTGATATTCCCTTACCAGATGGTGTTGAGGATGATGAATACCTATGTTTGCTTAAGGAAGCCTTGCCACGTTTGATACGCCAGCAGCAACCTGACTTTATCTTTTACCTTTCAGGAGTAGATGTGTTAGCGACAGATAAACTTGGCAAAATGGCATTAAGCAAAGCAGCCTGTAAGGAGCGCGACCGTTTCGTATTTGAACAATGTATCAGCAATAGAATCCCTGTGCAGGTGAGCATGGGAGGTGGATACTCGCCGGATATTAAGGATATAGTAGATGCACATTGTAATACTTACCGTGTAGCAAATGAATTGTACTTCTGAAAATATTTACGATTTAATCCTGCGCCACAATCAGAATAGTTTTATCCCGGTGCTTTTTGCTAATGAACTGAAAGCGGAAAAATAATAAGACTGCGGAAGTCATTAAGCCCAGGGTTAGCCCGTACCAAATCCCCTTAACACCCAGATGCAAAGGAATTCCAAGTAGATAACCCAAAGGCAGCCCTACTACCCAATAAGCAAGAAATGTAATTATTGTCGGGATGTTTACATCGCCCATACCCCGCAATATTCCGAGGCCAACAACCTGTGTTCCGTCGAATAGCTGGAATATTGCTGCGATTATAAGTAACTGTGCTGCAATATCTATAACTATTTTATCTGTAGTGTACATCCATGGTAACAGGTGATTCCCAAGCATTAAAATGCAAGCGGTTACAGACATAAAAAGCAAAACAATATGGTAACTGGAGATTGCCGAATGCCTTAAATTTTCATGATCCTTTGTACCAAAGTAGTTGCCGGACTTAATTGCTGCAGCGGCCGATAGTCCGCTTGCCATCATGTAGGTTATTGATGCAAGGTTAATAGCAACCTGGTGTGCAGCCTGCTCATGATAGCCGATTGTGCCGATCAAAACTGCTGCGCCGCTGAAAGCGCTGATCTCAAACGTATACTGCAACGCTACAGGTGCGCCAATTTTTAAGATCTGCATACTGCGGATCTTGTTGATCCTTGTCAGTACAAAACTCTTTAGATACTTTTTAAAGTGCTTTGAGCGAAAGATATAAATGCCCATAACTATCGCCATCAGGCATCTGTCGATAAGTGTACTGTATCCAACTCCTTTTATCCCCATAGGAGCAATGCCAAACATTCCCTTTACGAAAATTATCCCAAGGGAAATATTCAGCACGTTACCCCATATCGATATCAGCATGGCTTGTTTGGTGAAACCTAAACCTTCTGCAAACTGTTTAAATGTATTGAATACCAGCATGGGAATGATGGACGATCCCAACAGGATCAAAAATGGCTTGGCTTGCAGAATTACAGAAGGGGTTTGATGCAAGTGATCAAGTAAAAAAAATGAGCACGCCACAGAGGCTCCAAAAAGAATGATGCCTGATGTTACATTTATGAATAAGCTATTTGATAAGAGTTTTCCGCATTCCTCAAAATCATCCCGACCGTTTAACTGTGCAATTAGCGGCGTTGAACCGTAGGAAATCCCGATACCAATTACCAAAACAATAACGAAGATGCTACTGGCCAATGAAACGGCCGCCAGACTCACCGTACCTGCAAAATGCCCTACAACCACGCTGTCAGAGAACTGCACAAGCTGGTGTCCCGCCTGCGATATTACAACAGGAATAGCCAGTTTAAGGTTACTGTGATAGTGTGTCTTATATTTATGGTAGAGAAACATCGTTAATCCGGAAAGTCAGTAAAGCCCGGAGATCCGAAAGATAGGAACTATAACGGAATAGTTGGAGCACAACATTTCAACATTACAGAATTGTGCGGTTATACCGCCGTATAAAATTCCTCCTTCTCCGTGGTATTTATCCTTATAATACCGGATAGGATCAGGTCGACCAATAATTTCTGAGCCTTTTTTCGGCCTATTTTCAATAGATCGCAACATTCTTTAATGGTGATGCGGGCTGCGCTTTCCAGGTATTGCAACAGTGCTTTTTCGTTATTGGAATATTCTATCAGAACGCCTTCTGTGCCTGATGATCGCTTTAGGACATCTACCACAATCTTACTTGCCAGCACACTTTTATCCTTTACCCGTACATAAACCCACCATTTTCCGTCCTCAGCCAGCGCATAATGCGGTTTCAACGGGCTTTCTGCTATATCAACAACCAGCACGAGTTTATCATCTACATAAACCTCTTCGAATACCGGTTCAAGCGCCGGCCGGGCAAACATATGTGCTGCCTTCGTTATCATGTAGCGTTCTTCATCCTCAGACTTTACACCCTTAATAGTGCCATCATCAGCCACGCCAATCAATAGCTTGCCACCTTTGTTGTTGGCATAGCTAACCATGGTGCGTGCTATTTTTTCGCAACTGGTAATTGTTTTTTTAAAGTCGAGTTTAACACCTTCGCCCTCAAAAATCAGCCTTTTCAAATTCATTTTTCTTCCTTTTCCTTTTTAAGCGATTGGTAAGGCGTAAATATTTCCATCCATACTTCTGGCTTGGTAACCGGGGTAAAGCCAAATTGACTATATAATCCGTGTGCATCAGCAGTTGCTAACGACCAACGCCGCAGTCCCTGTAACTCCGGGTGCTTAACAATTGTTTGGATTAACCACTTTGATAGCCCCATTCTCCGGTAATCAGCAATGACAAACACGTCACATATGTAAGCAAAGGTCGCCTTGTCTGTTATTACCCGGGCGAAACCTACCTGCTCATGTTGTTTATAAATCCCAAAGCATAACGAGCCGGAAATTGCTTTTTTTACCGTTTCCCCTGGAATGCCCTGTGCCCAATATGATTCCTTATCCAGGTAGCTGTAGATTAAATCAATATTCAAAAGGCTTTTATCCGTAGAGATCACAAATCCATTTTTCAGAAAAGCCTCATCGTTTATAATAACAAACATTTTAATGCGGATTTAATATAAGCAGGCAATGGATCATTACCTAATGTTTCCCTTGCCGCTAAATATCAGAAAAATCCCGGTAAAAGCCTTTGAAATTTGTTGCCAAAACGCAATATTTTGAGAATAATTTGCAGGCAATCAAGATCACCAAACCAATTTATAACCCACACCACGGACATTGATCAATTGGATCTTTGGATCAATCGCCATGTGTTTGCGAAGTTTTGTAATGAATACGTCGAGGCTGCGCGCGTTAAAGAAATTATTATTGCCCCATAGCTTTTCAAGCAAAATCTTCCTGGAAATTATCTCGTGCTTATGTTGATACAAAAGATTTAGCAACTCACTTTCACGGGCAGTAAGATGTGTTATGGTTTTATTAAATTCAAGTTTGTTCCTGGCCGGGTCAAAATCCAGGTCACCAATTTTTACCAAATTATTATTTAAAGGTTTTGTTGAAATAAGTACCCGGTTAGTGCTCAACAAAACCTTTATCCTTACAATCAGCTCTTCCACGCTAAAGGGCTTCTTTAAATAGTCGTTAGCGCCCATTTCAAACCCGGCAACCACGTCCTTTACCTGCGATTTGGCGGTGAGGAATATAACCGGGGTAGTCTTATCTTTCTCCCTTATTTTTTTCAACAGCTCAAGTCCATCCAGTTTGGGCATCATGATATCCAGCGCGAGAATATCCGGCTTGTGTTTTAAGTATTGCGTATAAGCTTGTGCACCATCAGCACACAAAATCACATTAAACTCCCGTTCCTCCAGGCTTTCCCTTACTATATGTGCCAATGCCAATTCATCTTCAGCCAATAAAACGGTAATTTTATCCATTGCCTAAAGGTATAGAAACAATAAACTCGCTGCCCTTGTTTATTTCACTTTTAACAGATACATCTCCACCATGTGCTTTTACAATATATTTCACGTAACTTAATCCGAGGCCTGTTCCCTTCACGGTATGAATATTGCCTGCGGGCACCCGGTGGAATTTATCAAATATCAATTTAACCTGGTCAGATGAAATCCCCGGTCCGTTATCCTTTATCGAGAAGTTAATATGTTTATCGTTTTTATAACTGCTTATAACAATGGCTATAGGCTCATTTGAATATTTTACAGCGTTATCAAGTATATTAGCCAGTACGTTCCTAAAATGAGTTTTATCTGCATAAATAGTTTCAATTTTTTCCTTATTGATATAAGTGATATTTATTGGTTTGGCTGATTTCAACTGTTCAGAACCAACAACTTCGGCTACTAGTTCATCAACGGGTATTAATTCTTTGTTCAACTGAATTTCCTTGTTTTCAAATGCTGCAATATCAAGAACTTTTGTGACCAATTGATTGAGACGTTGCAACTCATTTTTAGAGGTTTGCAGATACCTTTGTGTTTTATCGGCATCATGTAATGCATTAAACTTTTCCAGCCCCTCAATGGCAACGCTCATGGTGGCAATTGGCGTTTTAAGTTCGTGAGTCATGTTATTGATGAAGTCGTCCTTTAATTCACTTAATTTCTTTTGTGCGATAAACGTGCGGATAATGTATCCATAGCAAAATATTGTAAATATTATCAGCAGCAATGAAAGGAGTAGAGGCAAAAGCATACTTTTTAAAATTTCAAACTGTGGGTTCCTAAAAACTGCGTGAATAAATAATCTTTCGCCTACTGATTTAAAGTGTACAAAACCATGATAGTCATAAACCACTTCGGTTGTTTCACTATAAGTAAGTCTTGATTTGAAATGATTATTCTTCTGAGCAGAAATACGTAAGTCAAATGGTGAGTTAATATGTATTTTTTTCAACTCGCTCTTGTAATAGGTTCTTAACTTAAGGCTATCAGCTGTTTTGTAATTTGGCGGCAAATCATAGACAGTATGCATTGGGGCATGCATGAAATTTAGCTGCATCTCTCGTGTTGGATGAGGATTTTTTTTATAAAAATTGATATTTCTAAAATTCCGTTCCTGCAGATCGTACATTCCAAGAATCAGTAGTACTTTTTCTCTTAGGGCAGGAATATCCAACGCCATAGCCGCCAAAGCTGAAGAAATCGTTGCGTTATGACTGGCCTTCTTTTTATAAAAATCTATTAAAGAACTATTTACCCGGTAGGGTTCGTTTAGCTTAATGTATTGGTTAGAAAAATATATATTGACATCCGGTGGGAGCGGAGGGCCTTCAAAACGCATATGCCCCCAATTATTTGACAGGCTCATTTTCTCTGGCATCGTAAGGGTGTCGATTTTTATGGTGGTTTCAGAAGGGGAGAGGCGTCTTACCAAAACCTTGCGAACAGAATCTATATAATCTACTTTACAATCCTCCATGGCCTTTTGCATGGCGATGTTGATATTGTTGTCAAACTTTTCCTTATTTACCAGGTATGCGCTAATCGTCCAATACGCCTGGAAAACAATAATACCCAGCAACGAAAAAGTTATCAGCACGAATACAATTTTTAGCTTTTGTTTCATTTACGGTTAATTTAATAATTAAAGGTAACGCCATACATTTTCACTGTCTTAAATTGTTAACATACATTAACATACGATAGGATTACTTAAGAAAATACCGAGTTGTATGTTTTATAAAGAAATTATTACAAACAATGACGAAAGTTTTGATGTTACACCTTTTAATTACATAAAGAAACAACCTATGAAAAAGAAAATCTTAAATTTTGCGCTGATCGCAGCAATGGTCAGCACAATAGCAGCAGGCTGCAGTTCTTCAAAAAGTGCAAGTGGTAGTGATTCTACGAAAATGGATTCTGCTAAAATGAAAACTCCACCGGCAGCTGCCGACACCATGAAGAAAGACACCATGAAAAAGGATACTACACATCACTAAGATGTTTTAAAATACAAAAGGCTCATCCGTAAATGGTGAGCCTTTTGTATTTTAATACTACAAGCTTAAAAGGGACTTTTAACCAGGCCTCCTTCAGCCCGTATCGCAGCCCCATTGGTTGCAATAGCAAGATCGCTGGCTATGTAAGCTACTGTCGAAGCAATCTCGTCCGGATCAATAAAGCGTTGCAGAATTGATGTAGGCCGGGCTGTTTTAAAGAATTCCTGCTCCATTTCTTCCGTTGTTAGTTTCTTTTGAGCAGCCAGATCCTTTACAAAAGTACCGACGCCCTCGGAAAGGGTCGGACCCGGCAACACCGCGTTTACAGTAACATTGGTACCTTTTGTAAGTTCAGCCAAACCACGCGCTACCGAAATCTGCGCAGTTTTAGTCATCCCATAGTGAATCATTTCCTCCGGGATCTGTAGCGCCGATTCACTCGAGATAAATATAATTCGTCCCCAATTTTTTGCGATCATCTTATCAAAATACGCGCGGGCTAACCTAACACCACTCAAAACATTCACCTCAAAAAATCTGAACCAATCTTCATCCGGAATAGCATTAAATTCCTTTGGCTCAAAAATCCCTACATTATTTATCAAAATATCCACTTCAGGAAGTTCGGCAATTAGCTGATCAATTTGTTGTTTAATTGAAAAATCCGCGGCAATTCCACGAATGTTTTCATTCCCGGTTTCCTTTCTTAAATCTTCAACAGCTTTATTAACACGTTCAATTGTACGGCCATTCACTATAACTTCAGCGCCTTCATTGGCCAAAGCTTTGGCAATTGCGTATCCAATACCAGCCGTTGATCCGGTAACTAACGCTTTCTTGTTCTTTATCTTTAAATCCATGAGATTTCAATTTATGTTATGTTTTTCAACGCAAGTTTAGTGATTGTTTATCGACAGACTATTATAATACAACGAAAATGGAACGGGTTTGACAATACGTTAAAAATTGTAGAATTTATTTCTCATAATTAACATTATGTTAAGTAACATCATTAAAAGAAAGGGGAACTCTACCAATTCCCCTTTCTTTTAATATTTATCTTATTGTAATGCGTCAATCTGCTTTTTCAAATCTGCAGCTTTTGCTTTGCTATCAGCGGCAGTTGCAGGATCGGATTTTGCACGGTAATAACTTCTTAAATTTGTTAATGCGTCCTTATCCTTAGGCTTTATCTCCACAGCTTTTTGTAGATATGGTTTTGCAAGATCAAGCATTGAGTCAGATTTTTTTAATTCTGCCTCATATTCTTTTTGCTTGCTTGACGGTAAAGCCTGTGCCGCATTAAAAATATCCAGCGCCGGGCGCATCAATACGTACCCAAGGTTCATGTTGGCTTCAAAGTAATTTGGATCAATTTCCAGTGCCTTTTTGTACGCTTCCGTCGCTTTGGCGTAATTATCAAGAGCTGTATTGTGGTCGGAAGTCTTTGTCGCTGCATCTTTGTCCTTTGCTGATTTTGCATTTGCAGCGTCACCCAGGTTACTATAAGTTAAGGCCAGGTAATAATATAATTCCTTATTTTTTGGATCATTTGAGATAGCATTTTGTATTTTCGTCACTACCTCGCTTTGTTTTCCTGATTGTAATGCTATTTCAATTTCGCGCTTGCGTAATTCTGACGATGCAGGATATTTAGTGATGCCTTCACTTGTCGCCTTTAACGCCCCTGCTGTATCCTTTACGGCAAGGTATATCGATGACATATCAAGGTATGCTTTTGCATTACCTGAATACTTTAGTGTAACCAGCTTTTTATAATTCGTAAGCGCTAACTGATAATATTTGGGATCCTTATCTCCAGCGTTTGTTGCTGAAAGCGCTGTGTAATATACTGCGTTGGTATCCTCCGGTAATACAGTGCGGTAATAATCAAACTCCTTATAAGCCTCTTCGTATTTTTTATTCTGATAATCCTTTACGCCGACAGTTAATTTATACTGGGCTAAATTGATATTAGCAGCGTCAATTAGGGTTTTAAATTCATTTTTGGTATCCAATTCCTTCGCCTTTTTCACAGCATCATCAGCCGTCGAGAACAATGGAGCCGACGTTGTAGTTACTGAATCATTAACCGCTAAAGCGGAGTATATCGCCCCCTTTAAAGCATACGTTTGAGGCAAATTGGCAGTTTTTTCGTTCACTGATGCCTTATCTATAGACGTTTTTGCATCCTTAAGGCTCGTCATAGCTTTGTCTACTAATATCTTTGCCTTTGCTCCTCCCGACATGGTAACTGTGTAGCCGTCGTAATTGCTCTGAGCATCCTTTAATTCCCCTTTTTGCGCAAAGGTGGTTGCCGAAGCTAAGCCTAAAAGGCATGTCATCAAAAATTTGATTTTCATGGTTTATTATTGATTGGTTAACTGTTTTAGTTTATTATTTACCTTGTTAATTTGGTCCTGGTTCCCTAGTTGAGCGTAAACCACCTGCAGCACTTGCAGACAATTAATATTATTGGGGGAAATTTCATTTGCTTTTTCAAGCCATTGAGCCGCCCGTGTGTTATCAGGTGTGTTACCCTTTTCCTTTTTTATCGCCCCCTCTCTTAAATACAGCAGACCTAGGTTAAAAACAGGGTCGTATACAGAGCTATTTAGTTCAATGGACCGTAAATATAACGATTCCGCCTTATCATATTGATTCAGATGATCATAGCATACTGCAGCTACAAATGCAATATCGGCGTTATTTGCATTAATATCAAGTAAGGCAGGTATTAAAGGTGCTAATGAATGATAATCCTTTTTGTTCGAATAGATATTGGCCTCGTCAAATAACAGGGTTTTATCATTTGGCAGAAGCTTGCGTCCCTTTTTTATGATATTAAGAGCGCTCGTGGTATCGCCCAATAACTTGTAATTGGTCGACGCTGCCTGAACATATTCGGCTTTTGTGCTGTCGTTGGCAACTAAGTCGGCGTAATATTTAGCAGCAGCCTGCAAATTACCGAGCTTATTGTTTGAGTAAGCAATGTAAACATTAAGCTTTTTGAACCCCGGAGTGTACTTTTGCGCACTCATAAATAATTGCAGCGCATTAGTGTAGTCCGAATTGTTCATATAAGCAAATGCCTTTCGAATATAAACGTTTGACAGGCATCGCTTTGAATAATCTAGCTCCGCCTGGTATTTATACGCTTTTCTTTTTAACGAAACATTGTCGATAAGGTCTGTCGTTTGTGCAAAAAAATTGGCGGGCTGGTTCAGCTTGTTAAGCGAATCGATGTACAATATACTTGAATTAACCACCACCCGATAAACAACCTTTTCAAGATCAGCAGAATCGGCTTTAGTTGCAATCAGGCTATCGACCGTTTTTTTAGCGGCGGCCAAATATTTCAGATCCTTTTTTTGTTTATAAAAGGCAAGGCTGTTAACAACGCCTTTAAGCACTTCTGTCTGGCAAAATGCAGCAGAAGTGCTTAGCGATAAAATTAAGACCGGTAATATTACTTTACGGGCGTTCATTCATTATTCTTTAGGTTCATCCGCAACGGGCTCAGCGCCTGCAGCTTCATTATTGTCGGTTCCGGTATTGTCCGTGCCTTCAGCATTTTCGTCAATCTCCTTCTCTTCATCCTCGTCATGCTCAATTTTTGCTACCGAAGCAATTTCGTCATCGCCTTTAAGGGTTATTAACCTTACACCCTGGGTAGCTCTACCCATAGTTCTCAATTCGCTAACCGCAATACGGATAATAATACCTGATTTATTAATGATCATCAGGTCCTCATTATCTGTAACACCTTTTATGGCAACAAGTTTTCCTGTTTTATCAGTAATGTTTAAAGTTTTTACACCTTTGCCACCCCGGTTTGTTACCCTATAATCGTCAATATCAGTACGTTTTCCATAACCCTTTTCAGAAACAACCAACACTGTGGTTTCAGGATTATCAATGCTGATCATCCCAACAACCTCATCCGCTTCATTTTCAAGCGAGATTCCGCGAACACCTGTAGCTGTACGGCCCATCGGTCTCACGGTCGATTCATTAAAACGAATTGCACGTCCGGATTTAAGCGCCATTACAATTTCGCTGGTGCCGGTAGTTAATGTTGCTTCCAGTAATGAATCGCCTTCATTAATGTTTATCGCATTGATACCATTTGCGCGCGGACGTGAATATGCTTCAAGCGAAGTCTTTTTAATGGTACCTTTCTTGGTACACATTATTATAAAGTTATTTTCAAGGTATTCTGTATCTTTCAGACTAATCAGCTTGATGTATGCCTTGATGTTTTCCTCCTTAGGAATATTGATAATATTCTGAATTGCCCTGCCCTTAGATGTGCGGGTTCCTTCCGGAATTTCAAATACCCTGAGCCAGAAGCATTGTCCCGATTCAGTAAAGAACAACATGTAATTATGGTTCGATGCTATCAACAGGTGCTCTATAAAGTCAGCATCGCGGCTATTACTTCCTATTGCACCCTTACCGCCCCTGCCCTGTCTCCGGTATTCAGTTAATGGCGTACGTTTAATATATCCTTCGCGCGAAATAGTGATTACAACATCCTCATCCTCAATGAAGTCCTCAGTATTCATTTCTGCAGATGAGTGAACCATTTCGGTTTTACGCTCATCGCCATATTTATCGCGGATCTCAATTAGCTCATCTTTAATTATTTGCATCCTAAGGCCTTCATCCGCCAAAATAGATTTCAAATAATCGATCAGTTTCATCAATGCCTCGTATTCGTCTTTTATCTTATCACGTTCAAGTCCGGTTAACCTTCTTAAGGTCATATCCAAAATTGCACGCGCCTGTAAATCGCTTAAGGCAAACTGCCTCATCAAGCCTTCTCTTGCTTCATCCGGTGTGCTTGAAGCCCTTATTAACTTGATTACCTCATCAAGGTGATCTAAGGCAATCAACAAACCCTCCAGGATATGCGCACGTTTTTCGGCTTCTAAAAGCTCAAATTTGGCGCGGCGAATCACTACCTCGTGCCTGTGCTCAACAAAATAATGGATCAGGTCTTTCAGGTTCAGCAACATCGGCCGGCCATGTACCAGCGCAATATTATTAATACTGAATGATGTTTGAAGAGCTGTTTGTTTGTACAGGTTGTTTAATACGATAGCTGCATTAGCGTCGCGTTTTATTTCATAAACAACACGGATACCTTCACGGTTGGATTCATCCCTGATGGCCGAAATACCTTCAATCTTTTTATCATTAACCAGCTCGGCCGTACGCTCAATCATCAAAGCTTTATTGATCTGGTAAGGTATTTCCGAAACGATGATACGCTCACGATCATTATTATAAACTTCAATCTCGGCCCTCGAGCGGATAACTATCCTGCCGCGGCCCGTTTCAAAAGCTTGTTTTGCACCTTCAAAGCCGTAAATAATTGCCCCGGTTGGAAAATCAGGGCCTTTAATATGCTGCATCAAGCCTTCAATCGTAATTTCGCGATCATCGATCAATGCCAACGTCGCATTAACTACCTCAGTAAGGTTGTGTGGTGCCATGTTGGTAGCCATACCTACTGCTATACCCGAAGCTCCGTTAATAAGCAAGTTAGGAACCTTAGCCGGTAAAACCGTTGGCTCATTTAGCGAGTCGTCAAAATTTAACTGAAAATCAATAGTGTCCTTATTAATATCAGCAAGCATTTCCTCGGCTATCTTTTCAAGTCTTGCCTCTGTATAACGCATTGCAGCGGGCTGATCACCATCAATTGATCCATAGTTACCTTGCCCTTCAACAAAAGGGTAGCGCAGGCTCCAGTCCTGGGCCATACGCACCATGGCATCATAAACTGATGTATCGCCATGCGGGTGGTATTTACCCAGCACCTCTCCTACTATACGTGCTGATTTTTTATAAGGCTTGTTGTTTGCTAAACCCAGATCAAGCATACCGTATAATACGCGCCTGTGAACAGGCTTCAAACCGTCGCGTACATCAGGTAATGCTCTCGATACGATAACTGACATCGAATAATCAATGTAAGCCGACCGCATTTCCTCATCAATATTTATCGAAATTATTTTGTCTTCTTGTGGGTTATTTCCGTTTTCTGTTTCTTCGGCCATTTTTTATTTCTCTGTAGATTCTTCTCTATAATTGTATGTATAAAAAAGTGTTTCTATACGACCCGCGAAGTTAAGAAAATTAATGGTTACAGTACATATTGTTGGTAACATTTCTGTGTGGAGAAGTCTTTAGGAGAGTCCGAAAGTCGGGAAAGTCAGTAAAGTCCGGAAGATAAAAAAAGCCAGAAAGCATATGAACTTTATTGGTCTCATTTATTGAAATTAACACAAATAGGCTTACGTTACTTAACCTTCTTCCAAAACTCCTTTGTTACACCGCCACTTGGCAATGTTCCCGTAAGTATCAACGTATCGTTGCGAATGGAATAAGCATAGTGGATTGTTATCCCTACCAATTTTGATTCCTGCAAACTAAAGGTTTGAGTTTCAAGACAGGTATCAGCATTTATCGTATAATCGCCCGCTTCATATTTTTCAGCCTTTTGACCCTTCTCAAGAAGGAACGACTCGAAATTTGTTTTTGTGTATTTACGCTGGAGTGAATACTCCACGGGTGCACCTTCGGTTTTGCCATTAAATACATCGCCGCAATATTCCCAGGTGCCTTTAAGTGAATTTGCCTGCTGGAATGATAAAAGAACCAGGCTAAGAATTACCAGGCTACCGATCTTATATATCTTTATGAAGTTCATGTATTACAATCTACGTTAACCAATGACAGTGCAGCAAAATGACCAATGACTTTTAAACCCAATTAATTCCTTTTTTTAACAGCGACAGGGTCTTTTCTTCTTCACTTCCCTGCTCAGGTTGATAATTATAAACCCACTTTGCCGTAGGCGGCAAACTCATTAATATAGATTCAATACGCCCATTTGTTTCCAGCCCAAATTTAGTACCGGCATCGTATACCAGGTTAAACTCGGCATAACGGCTACGGCGCTGGTATTGCCATAGCTGCTGCTGCTCGGTAAACGATATATTGCGGTTGCGGTTTACCAATTCGGTGTATATGGGAATAAACGAACGCCCCAAGGCTTTAGAAAATTCAAAAATATTATCCCATGTAAGTTCACTGCCTGCAGTTAACCGATCATAAAAGATCCCGCCAATACCCCGGGTTTCACCGCGATGTTTAATGAAGAAATAATCATCAGCCCAGTTTTTAAAGCGATGATAGAAGTCATTATTAAACTTGTCGCAAACAGATTTTAAATAAGCGTGAAAGTATTGCGCGTCTCCTTCGATAACGTAGTGAGGTGTAAGATCGATTCCACCGCCGAACCAGCGCAACGGCTCATGTTCCGGGTTAACCGATGGCATCTCGAAATAGCGGATATTCATGTGGATGATTGGCACCATCGGATGATTGGGATGGATCACAATGGACACGCCGGTAGCGAAAAAGTTCTCCTGGTCAACATTCAGCGCCTTTTTCATGGTATGCGGAAGTTGCCCGTAAACAGCAGAAAAGTTTACCCCACCCTTTTCAAAAATGTTACCATTTTGAATGACCCGTGTGCGGCCGCCACCACCACCTTCACGTTCCCACTTTTCTTCCTCAAATTTCGCCGTTCCATCGCATTGCTCAAGTGCGGCGCAAATTTCGTCCTGTATAAGCTGGTAATCGGCAGCTATTTGTTCTTTGCTAATCATCGGTGGCAAAGTTGCAGATTTTTTTCTGTGTAGAGACGCAAAATTTTGCGTCTCTACGAGACCTCTACGTAATCAAGATCCGTGCTAAAGGTTTCTTTTAATTGGCTTAAAGCAAGCAATGCAACAATAGTTAATATTACCATCATGATATATCCACTATTAATCATTCCGTAGTGTCCCTTCAGCGCAACAAAACCCATGTTAATTAATATCAATGAGCCTCTCACAAAGTTGGGTACAGTTGTAGCTACTGTCGATCTAATATTTGTGCCGAATTGCTCTGCTGCGATTGTTATAAAAACAGTCCAGTAACCAACTGCGCAACCCATAAAGAAGCAGATCCAAACAAATTGCCGACTTGTTAACCCAGTTGAATTTAAATAAATCACTACGCTGATAGCTGACAAAATCAGAAATACAGCCATGGTTAATTTGCGCGATTTCGTCGCCTGGGATAGTAACCCGGCGAAGATTCCGCCTACAGCTATTCCAATGTATGTATACAAAATTCCATCACCTGCATTTAGCGCATCCTTCGCCCCAAGCGCTTTACCAAATTCAGGTGACAGCGTAACTAAAACGCCAACCACATACCAAAGTGGCGCGCCTATTAAAATACAAGCTAAATATTTTCCAAATCGCTTCCAGTTGGTAAATAGCATAAAGAAATTGCCTTTCGACACACCGGATTGTTCAATATTTTTAAACATGCCCGATTCGAAGGTTCCGATTCGAAGTAAGAGCAAAACAACACCTAAACCACCACCCACAAAATAAGCATCGCGCCATCCATATTTTGCTACTATAACGGCAGCAGCAGCACCAAAGAGGCCAATGGCCGAAACTATCATTGTGCCGTATCCCCTCTTTTCTTTGCTCATGGTTTCGGTCACTAGTGTGATGCCTGCGCCAAGCTCGCCAGCGAGACCAATGCCTGCAATAAACCTGATTACGGTATAGGTACTCACATCGTGGACTAGCCCGTTAGCAAAATTCGCAATGGAATAAAGTAATATCGAGCCAAAAAGCACTTTTATACGCCCAAACTTGTCGCCTATAATTCCCCATAAAATACCGCCAAGCAGCAAACCGAACATCTGCCAGTTAATGATATGAATCCCCTGGGCAAGCACATCGGCTGGTTTAACACCAATATCGAGCAGACTTGCTTTTCTAACTATCGAAAAAGTTAAAAGATCGTATATATCAACGAAGTAGCCTAAAGCGGCAACTATAACTAACAGAATAATATTTCTCGTTGCTTTGGCGGCGGATGCGTCGGTCATAATCAGAAAAAAATTGGTTGGCTAATGTAGCAGATTTATTAAATATTTACAGAAAAATCGAGCACAAAAAAACCCCTGTGGAGCAGAGGCTTTTGAAACATCGGTTTCGTAATTATGCTTTTTTTACATTTACTGCTTGTAGTCCTTTTCTGCCTTCTTCCACTTCATAAGTAACGCTATCGTTATCTTTTATGGCGTTTACGCCGCCTTGTACATCCTTAAAGTGTACAAAAAGATCTTTACCATCGTCGGTAACAATAAAACCATAACCTTTTTGTGTGTTAAACCATTTTACTTTTCCAGTTTTCATAAATAATTATAATTGTTGTATTAAAAAATTGTGTTAAAGATTAAAAAACCGGATCCAAACTGAAAAAAATGGTATTTATTGTCAGAAGGATACAGAAAAACCAATCTGTTCAAATATATAAAATAATTAATAACCAAATAAAATTATTTATTAGGTTGTGGTGTAAGCCTTAAATAGGGTTTTACCTGTGTAAAACCTTTCGGAAATTTGGCTGGGATATCTTCAGTTTTAATTGCAGGCACCACGACAACGTCTTCACCATCCTTCCAGTCGGCAGGTGTGGCTACGCTGTATTTTGCTGTTAATTGCAATGAATCTATCACCCTTAAAATTTCCTGGAAGTTTCTGCCGGTAGACGCTGGATAAGTAATAATAAGCTTGATGGTTTTATCAGGCGCGATGATAAATAACGAGCGTACAGTGGCTGTTAATGAGGCATTTGGATGGATCATATCATAAGCCAGCGCAATTTCGCGATTCTCATCCCCTATTATCGGAAAATTTACTTCAACGTTCTGTGTTTCATTGATGTCGCTGATCCAGCCTTTGTGCGATTCAACTGAATCAACGCTTAACGCTACAACTTTCACGTTACGTTTATCAAACTCGCTTTTTAATGAAGCAGTTTTGCCTAACTCTGTGGTACATACCGGTGTATAATCTGCCGGGTGCGAAAAAAGCACACCCCAGCTATCGCCAAGGAATTCGTAAAAATCAATTTCACCCTGTGATGTTTTGGCCTTAAAGTTTGGAGCTAAATCTCCCAATCGTAAACTCATAATAGTATAATTTATTTGTTTAAATAATATACTAAGGTAAGTTGATTGTTGAACTAATCAATAGCGATCTATAAAATAATCTATTATTTACATAGATATTATAGTTAATTGTTGATTGGGCTGATTAAGTTTATTAAAACTCATTGATAAGTTTACTACGAATTAAGTTGCCAATCTCAACTTAATCTAACCTAATTAACTCAACCAACTTAATCCAACCCTAAACTTAATTCAAAAAATATTGTTGTAGCTAGCAATGGAACGACATACCTATAACACCGGCATCATAGGCAACTGCGCCTACCTGGCTCATGTAAATAAAAATACCAATATCGACTGGCTTTGCTGGCCACGCTTTGACAGTACATTCATATTCGGCGGCTTGCTTGATAAAACTAAAGGCGGCACATTCTCAATTTTACCAACTGACGATTATACTTCGCACCAGTACTACCTGGAGAATACCAATGTGTTAATCACTGAAATAACCACTGTTAAAGGAGCTAAATACCGGGTAACCGATTTTGCCCCAAGATTTTATGAACACCAGCGATATTACAAGGCGCTCATGCTAATCCGTAAAATCGAGGCATTGGAGGGAACTCCGCAGGTGGTGGTTAAATGTGAACCTGTATCCGACTATGGGAGGGTTAAACTCGATGTTAACCGCGGTAGTAACCATATCCAATTTTTGGGCGGCGATGAAAAAATCAGGCTCACCAGCAATATACCCATCAGCTACGTTTTTGACGAGCAGCCGTTTGTAATAAGCGAATGTAAATACCTGGTACTTACGTATGGCGAACCGCTCGAAGCGCCTTTGATCCCGACGGCAGAACGCTTTTTGCGCGAAACTACTCAGTACTGGCGCACCTGGATCAAACACTCATCCATAGCTACCTATTTTCAACCCTTTGTAATTCGTTCCGCACTGGCCTTGAAGATTCACCAATATGAAGATACTGGTGCAATAATAGCTGCAAGTACCACCAGCCTGCCAGAATCACCCGGCAGCGGGCGTAACTGGGATTACCGGTATTGCTGGCTTCGCGACACATATTACGTTTTAACCTCACTTAACCACATTGGTCACTTTGAGGAAATGGAGAAATATTTCAGCTATGTAACCGATATATCATTTAACGAAGATCAACGATATCAGCCGCTATACGGCATCACCGGAAAAAAGGACCTCGTAGAAGAGATAAGGGACGATTTGGAAGGTTACATGGGTAACCAGCCGGTACGCGTGGGTAATCAAGCGTCTGAACACATTCAAAATGACATTTACGGGCAAGTATTGATCTCCATGCTTCCGTTGTATACTGATCACCGTTTTATTTTTTCGGAAAGAAAGGATTCTGCAAGGTGGGTCCAGTCTTTACTAAATAAAATCGAACTGACCATCGATGAAAAGGACGCGGGCATCTGGGAATTTAGGAACATGGCAAACATCCACTGTTATAGTAACCTCTTCCAATGGGCCGGGGCATCAGCCGCCGAGAAAATGGCACGAACAATAGAAAATAAGGAACTGATAGATAAAGCTATAAAACTCAAAAACCGCGCAGCAGAACACATTGAAAGCTGTTACGACCCGGTAAGAAAAGTTTATACCAATTCGGCTGGCAGCCCCAACCTCGATGCCAGCACCCTGCAACTGATCATGATGAATTATCTGGATCCTGCTTCCGAGCGGGCCAGGGATCACCTGATTGCACTGGAGAAAGAGCTAAAGGGCAATAATGGCTTATTTTACAGGTATTTATACAAAGATGATTTTGGCAGACCTAAAACCACCTTCCTTATCTGTGCATTTTGGTACATCGAAGCGCTTGCCTGTGTTGGCCGTATGGAAGATGCCATGCGCGAGTTCGAAAACATCCTGCAATATTCAAATCACCTGTTGTTATTTAGTGAAGATGTTGATGAAACAGATGGCAGCCAGTGGGGCAACTTTCCCCAGGCTTATAGCCACGTTGGCTTAATGAATGCTGCTTACCGCATAGCCATGAAATTGGATCGCCCTATATTTTTATAGGGCACATATTGCATTTGGGTTGCTCAAAATGAGGTTTTCCTAAAGCAAAACACTTGTTTGCCCATGATAAAAACTTCGATTACGATGGTTATACGTTTTTTGGCCCTGATAAAAATTTAAGTTACGATGGTAAAGTGCGCTTTTGCTCCTGATAAAAAAATTAATTACGATGCCAAAGACGATTTTACTCCTGATAAAAGTTTAAGTTACGATGGTAAAATCCATTTTACCCCTGATAAAATCCATAGATGATTTTTCACAGGTATCTGATTTATAGAACAATAAGTTAAATTCACTAAAAAAAGAACTGGCAGAACGGTGAAAATTTGCAGTCAGCCGGTGAAGGCAAGTAAAGAAACAATTACAGTTTTTAGCGGGACGCTATATTCACACAAATTTACGATTTTATCGCCGGATTAAAAAGAAAAAAGCCTGGGAAAACCAGGCCTAATTTATAAAATCTAAAATTTCGTAAGTTGCTGATAAAGCTATTGTACAGCCAGTTCTTCCGTAAAGTTCAAAAGCAGATTCCTCACTTCTGCCGGGTTACGAAGATAGAACTTGGCAGCAGAAACATTCCCCCCCACTTTAATGGTAACGGCCGACTCAGGTAACGCCTTAAACACATCCTCGTCGGTATAATCGTCTCCAAAGGCAATAATAAAATCATAGTCGTTTTTATCAAGCAACATCAAAGCAGCTCTGCCTTTGTTAATTTCCATATTTTTCACTTCCAGCACTTTATCACCGGGTAAAAGTTGCAACCCTTTGTCGCTGGCGAGGTATTTCAGGTTGTTCATCAATTCGTTGGCGCGCAGTTCGCCAAGGCCTTTTTGTGCATTGCGGTAATGCCATACCAATGAATAGGTTTTTTCCTCGATGAATGAGCCAGGTGTGCGGTCGACGTAAGTTTCCAATAGTGGATGGATGTCCTGCTTCCAGCTATCTGAAAGGCCGGAAACCTTATGCCAGGATGTATTTTGCTGTTTAAACCACGACCCATGCTCAGCAATCAGGTAAATATTTTTATCGCCAAACCATTCGCTCAGGTTCTCATGCTTACGCCCGCTGATCAACACTACCATATTAGCAGGATCCTCGCTCAGCCTGTCGATTATGGTATAAAGCTCCTTGTCCGGCGACGCCTGGTTTATATTCGATTTAAAATTAACCAGCGTGCCGTCGTAATCTAAAAATATAATGCGCTTTTTAGTTTTATGATAACGTTTGATAATAGATTGTTCGGTAGCAAAGCTTACATGCCGGGTTTGCATGGAGCGTTGCATTTGTTTTACTTCTTTCAGCCGGTCCATAAAAATCTTTACCCAATGGGTAATGTTAAACTTAGCCACAAGCTGCCGCATTTGCTGCATCCTCCTTTTTTGTTCAGCTAATGGCATATTTATAGCCGTTATTATTGCATCGCAAACCTCTTTGGTATTATTCGGATTAACTATAATGGCATCAATCAATTCCTTAGATGCACCCGCCATTTCACTCAAAATCAGCACGCCATCATTATTTATCCTGCTGGCAATATATTCCTTGCTCACCAGGTTCATTCCATCGCGCATCGGGCTTACCAGGCACACGTCTGCCGAATAATATAATGCCGACAACGTCTCTATTGGGAATGACCTGTAATAGTAATGAATCGGTGTCCACTCCATGTTACGGTACATGGCATTAATGTTCCCTACCCTTTTATCAATTTCATCGCGCAGGTGGGCATATTGCGGCACGGTATCACGCGATGGCACCACTATCATGTGCATAGTAACTTTCTCACAATATTCCGGGTGCAACTGCAACAGTTGTTCAAATGCCTGCAAACGTTGCAGGATACCTTTACTATAATCCAACCTGTCAATCGACAGTATAAGCTTGGTATTTTTAAATGTTTCCTTTATTAAAGCAATCTGTTCAATCACCTCTTTTTCAAGTGGTAATGAAGAATATTTCTTTTCATCGATACCCATTGGGAACGACTCCACTACTACCGATCTATCGCCAGAGGTGATCACATTAGCTGATGAGCTAACAGGCAGGATGCGTGTTGCTGCGCCTAAGAAATGCCGCACATCGTCAAACGTATGAAAGCCGATGAGGTCAGCACCCAGCATACCTTCCAGCAACTCATAACGCCAGGGAATTAACCTGAACATTTCGTGAGACGGAAATGGGATATGCAGGAAAAAACCGATTGAAACATCAGGCATTTCCCTTCTTATCAGTTCAGGCAATAGCAATAACTGGTAATCATGGATCCAGATCACATCGCCAGGTTTAGCAATGGCTAATATAGCATCCTTAAACTTATGATTTACAGCGTTATAATAATCCCAGTTAGATTCTTTATAAACCGCATAGGTTGAGGTGTAGTAATGGAATATGGGCCACAGTACATCATTACTAAAGCCCTCGTAATATTGGTTTATCTCTTCCTGGTCTAAAAATACGGGCACCAGGCTTAACTCCTCTAACTGGCTTGTTATAGTGTGCCTGTCGTGTTCTTCGGTGATTTCGACGCCTGGCCAGCCTATCCATTTATTATTTCCCTTTTTATATATCGATCCCAAACCGGTAGCCAGTCCACCCTCGCTTGGGGCTAAGGTATACTCATCCCCGGCCTTTGAAATTTTTACAGGCAACCTGTTTGAAACTATTATTGTTTTTGACATAACATTATCTCTACGAATTCTACAAACCTGAACGAATTTCTACAAATCCATTCCGTAGAATTTCTATACCTATTAATAAGGCTTTTTGAGGCGATTTGTTTTAAAAAAATGCCTTTTTACGCTATTTAAGCCGTTTTTTAAATAAACCAGTCATTCACAACGTGATAATTTTAGCACAAACAATAAGACGTCGCAAACCAAATTCGAAAGAATTCGAGGTCCATTCAAAAAAAACCCGACATTATATTCGGGCAATTTGAACCAATTCGCAAAAATCAGTAATAACAAAAAAAGCCACCTGCTAATGCAGATGGCTTGATAACAATTTTAATTTGGTAGCTTATTTTACCTGTTTGAAGAATTCAATAGCACCAGAGTTGGTAACACGTACCAATACTTCGTGTTCAGCATTCTTTAAGTCAACAAAATAAGTAGTTGACTCGATGTCGCGGTTTAAAGCTTCGTTTGTTTGGTAAACAATTACGTCACCAGCAGTGTAATCCTTGTAGCTTGAAGCGATCAATTTTTGTGACCTTGCAGGGATTGCATCGTAGCTAACATATTGTGTAGTACCTAAAAACTCACCGGCTAAAGTGTAAAATGCAGTTTTCTTAACACCGTCAATTAAGAAATCAACTTTCTGCGTATTTTTGGTTATAGTCCATACAGCGTTGGTTGCATTCGAAAAATCGGCAGAGAAAGCTTGCTGAACAGCATAAGAAGCTGTAGCCGTTTCACCTTTTTTACCACCATCAGCAGCAAATACATTTACGCTGATCAAAGCAGCAGTTGCGATTGTTAAAAATATCTTTTTCATGTTATGTTAAATTTTAAATCCGCAACAAAAATAACAAAAACTTGCCATTTACATAACTATAAAAGCATTTTTATGAATATTTTATAATTAATGTCAATTTAACATAAAAAATTTAAATTATCGCAAGATACTTAGTGTATTTTTTACAATATGTAAACGCTAAAAAGCCTTAAAAACAGCGTCTGTGATTTGGTAACATGTTTTTTACAGGAAATTAATGTGGAGAATATTGTTTGAAAGTTGAAAGGTTGTAAAGTTGGAATGTTATTACCCAAGCGCAATTTTTTTTCGATTGAAGTCCTTTCATCCTATTAATGCATTACGAAACCTTACAACCTTTCAACATTGTAACATTTCAACAAAAGCATCATCCATTATCAGCAAATCCCGGGTATAAAGTCATACCGCCATCCATAAATATAGTGGTGCCGGTAATGTAATCTGCATCGTCCGACGCTAACCAGGCCGCCAGTTTGCCAATGTCTTCGGGTTTGCCTATCCGGTTATAAGGAATCAGGGTTAGTAACTTTTCAAGCGCTTCGGGTGTATCCCAGGCAGATCTATTAATAGGTGTTTGAATAGCGCCGGGGCCTATACCCACTACTCTTATTTTATGCGGAGCTAATTCCTGTGCTATGCTTTTCATGAACATGCTGATACCACCTTTACTCGCAGCATAATTTACATGTCCTGCCCAGGGGATAACTTCATGCACACTGCTCATACAAATGATCTTTCCAGCAGCCCTGCTCCTGTCCTCAACCACTCCTCTGCGGATAAACTCCCTTGCAGCCTCGCGTGAGCATAAAAACTGGCCGGTAAGATTTATACCGATGACGGTATTCCATTGATCGAGCGTCATATCCACAAACCTGGAATCCTTTTGCAGGCCGGCATTATTTACCAGTATATCTATAGTTCCGTATTGCTTAAACATTTCGGCAAACATAGCTTGTACTTCTGCTTCGTGGCTAACGTCAGCCTGGTGAGCGAATGCTTCGCCACCGGCGGCTTTTATTTCAGCTACGGTTTCGTCGGCAGCATTTTGATTATGTGCATAGTTTATTACCACCCTTGCACCTGCCTGTGCAAGCGCCAACGCTACGCCCTTGCCTATGCCGCTATCCGCGCCGGTTACCAATGCCGATTGTCCTTTTAATGATGGGGATGTATTCATAGCTGTAATATAATGGTTTAATATTAAGCTAATGTGATTTACTGAAGATTGTTTCGTGAATTACGCAGTGGAATTAAAATAATAAATGAATCATATTTTTAGCTTTACGCAAAATCTAATCGCAATGGTGCTTTTTTATTACAGCCTCGCAATTTGCACAATTACGGTATTCCTAAATTTTTATTTGCTCATAGGCTTTAAAAAAATAAAGCAGTTAAGCAGGCAGCCACTAATTGAGGAACCGCCATCGCTGGCCATTATAATTGCTGTACGCAACGAGGAAGAAGACCTTGAAAAGGCCCTGCAGAGCATCTGTAATATCAATTATCAAAACTGCCGTATCATTGTGATAAACGATAGGTCGACTGATCGCACTGCCGAAATACTGGCAAACTTTAAACTAAGCTACCCGCAGCTTAATGTGGTAACCATTGATGCATTGCCGGATGGGTGGTTGGGCAAAAATAACGCATTGTACCAGGGTTATGTTAATAGCACCGAAGAGTGGCTGCTTTTTACAGATGCTGATATAGTGTTTCACCCGGATGCTATTAACCGGGCATTAGGTTATGCGGTGAATAATCAATTAGATCATATGACTATTTTACCTGATTTAGTATCAGGGTCTGCCCTTTTAAACAGTGTGTTTGCAACCCTTTGCATAATGCTGATGATCCATATGAAACCGTGGGATGCAAAAAATCCAAAATCTAAAGCGTCATCCGGTATTGGCGCCTTTAACCTGGTGAGGCGCAGCGCTTATGAGAAGATAGGCACACACGCCAAAATCAGGCTAAGGCCCGATGACGATCTCCAACTTGGCATGAAGATCAAATTGGCTAATCTAAGGCAGGATGTATTAGCTGGGAGGGGCTATGTTTGTTTGGAATGGTATAAAAACTTCCGGCAGCTTGCAAATGGGGTATTAAAAAATTCATTTGCAATTGCAGATTATAAATTAACTACGGCCATAGCAAACGTGTTATTCATATTAACAGCCATTGCGTTACCAATGCCCGTGATGTTTATCTTCGGTACAACAACAATCCGTTTAATGGCGTCTATTATGTTGTTTTGCTATATAACCTATATGATTATAGTTCCGCCTAATAAATGGTGGTATGCCCTTATGATACCCTTTTCCGGTTTTTTTATTGCCTGGATATTTTTACGAGCGACTGCAATAACGGTTGTACGGGGTGGTATATATTGGCATGAAAGTTTTTATTCTCTTAAAATGCTAAAGGAAGAAAATTAATAAAGCTAATGCGATTTTGGACTGAATGCTTGACAAAGATTATAAAATTTTATTATCGGTCTGACTGATCCTATAATCCTTCTATCTTAAAAATCTTAGTTTATAGCGCCTTTATATATTCATGGAACAAATGCAGCGCCTTTTTCTTATCCGCTGTCAAGTCAAAATCAAGCTTGTGCATCAAATAGTCTTCTAAATCGAAATCTGCCCGTTGGGGCAGCTCTTTTAAAAGGTCAGCCCTATGATCCAACCCTAATTTCATAGACATGTTAAACTCATCCATAAAATCCGCAGGGATAGGTTTATTGGCAACCCAGGCGGCAAACACAAAAGGCAAACCTGTGAATTTTTGCCATTCCCCGGCAAGGTCGTACACATATTTATATTGCTGTTTTTTACCGAAAGTGCGATCACCTATTTGTACAAAGGCTGTATGGAGATCATTTGACGCTGCATAATCAGGTGCATTCTCAATCATCTGATGATCTGTCTTCCAGTAATTTTTAAGTAACACTCTTGCTAAGTTATTCGAAGAACGTGATTCCGGGTCGAGCTGCAATGTTTTAATCTCATGAATCTCACAATTGCTGAAAATAAAAACAGAATTTACCGGGCCTGATGCACCGATACAATAATCAGAAACAATTTCCCATCTCGGCAGGCTTAATATAGCCGCAACAGGGATCAAACCTATGTCAACCTTATCGTCAATCAGTTTTTGGGCACAGTCAGAGGGCATATCAAGGCTCAGGTCTATCTTATTGATGATGTCGCTGTGTTCGATGCCGTATAAAAAGGGTTTGGTGTTGGTATAGCTAACTGCGGATATTCTTATTTTAGTATTCAAGGTAGTTCTAGTTATTCTTTAAATGTTCGGAGTTATTAAAATCAACGATCTCAAATTTATCGCCGTTATAAATAACTTTATATAAAACCAGGTTCTGGTGCGGAAAGCTGTCCATTTCGGTAAGCGGCTTGCCGGTAAGCAGGCATAGCAATAAACGCATTGCGCGGCCGTGCATGCAAATCAACACCGTTTCCTCTTCAGGATGACTCATGATAACCTTTATCGCCGCTAATTGCCTCTCTTTTACTTCGTTGGGACTTTCGCCGCCCTCAAATTTAGAATCGAGGTTGCCGTCCAGCCAATCGCGCATAATTTGCAGGAATGCGGCTTTATTTTCAGTGGTAGCAGGTTGTCCCTCATGGATTCCCCAGGCCAGTTCATCCAGCCCCGACAGTTTTTCAAATGGGACCCCCAGGTCGATAAATTGTTGGATGCTTTGCTGTGTGCGTTTTAATGCTGAAATATAGATCTTATCAAAAGGAACTTGTTTGTAGGCATCGAAAAACTGCCCGGCTTGTTTGCAGCCCTCATCATTCAGATCGGTATCCATACCCCGCCCCTGTACAATGCCTCTTTTATTCAGATCAGTTTGCCCATGACGGACGATGTATAATGTTTTATTCATTTCTCTGTTTGTCATTAGTCATTTCGCTGCGCTGTCATTGGTCATTATTTAGGCGCTCTCCGCTTTGCCAATGACTAATGACACAATGATCAATGACTAATTAATAACCGGCAGCCTGTAAAATTGCGGCTTCGCCTCCTGTGGGAATTCAAAGTCTGTATAGTCGGTTACCACGTTGTATAGTGTATCTCTTTCAATTGGTTCGCGGCCAACATTTTTTATCAACTCAACCAGTTCTTTGGTACTCATACCTGGTTTTTGCTCCTCGGCACCGGCCATTGAGTATATTTTGGTGGTATCATCCAGTGTACCGTCAATATCATCCACACCAAAATTTAATGATAATTGTGCAGTAGTGCGACTTATCATTGCCCAATAGGCTTTGATATGATCGAAGTTGTCAAGATAGATCCTTGCTATGGCATAATTCCTCAAATCCTCTACCACGGTAGATTCCGGTACGTGCGACATCTGGTTGTCCTGGTTACGGAATTTTAACGGGATAAACGTTTGGAAGCCACCGGTCTTGTCCTGTAGTTCACGTAAACGTTCCATGTGATCCACCCGGTGCCAGTATTTTTCAATATGGCCGTAAAGCATGGTCGCATTTGACCTTGCACCAAGTTTATGCCATTCCTCGTGGATGGCCAGCCATTGATCGGCAGTACATTTATCTTTTGCTATTTGCTCTCGGATCTCGGGGTGAAAGATTTCAGCGCCACCGCCGGGGATAGACTCCAGCCCGGCATCCAGCATTAACTTCATGCCTGTGGCGTAATCAATCTTAGCTTTTTTGAATATGTAATGGTATTCAACCGGGGTTAAGGCTTTAACATGCAGGTTAGGGCGATGTGCTTTTATCCTGCTGAACAGTTCGCTATAAAAAGCAACATCGTATTGTGGTAACACGCCGCCGACAATATGCACCTCGGTAACCGGTTCGTTGTCATACTTCTTTACGATGTCCATCATTTCGTCCATCGTGTACTCCCACCCTTCTGATTTTTGTTTGATCAAACGGGAGTATGAACAAAACTTGCAATCGTAAACGCAAAGGTTGGTTGGCTCGATATGAAAATTACGATTGAAATAGGTTTTATTGCCGTGGCGTTTTTCGCGGATGTAATTGGCCAATACGCCCAGGTACCCCAATTCACCCTCTTCATACAATAAAACGCCTTCATCAAAAGTAACGCGTTCGCCGTGAAGTACCTTTTCGGCTATTTGCTTTAAACCTGCAGATAAATGCGGATTCTGTAACAATATAAGCAGATTATTTTCAGATTCCATTCAAAAAACTTTTATGCAAAAATAGGAAATGTTACTGTAATCGTGGTGTAACATTTATTGGTTTGTTAATCGAGACACGGAAAACCAACGGTGACGTAATTACAAAAGCTGCATGTAACAGGACTGAGGTAAATAAAGAAGACTACCTTTCGGATGTTGATGCTTCCTTCCGGTTTCTCATCCACGCGGATAGGTATATATTAACATAATACAAGCCCAATACAAACAAAGCACCTATCATACCGCCATCAAGGTAAGGAAGAAGTGCATGGTACGACTGTGGGTAGAATAATTTAGCGATAATTGTCACTAAAAAGAAAACCAGCAATATTATGGATGCTACGGGGATACGTCCTACTTTCATTTTTTAACTAATGTTTAATCAAATTTACAAAAAAATCCTAAATCCAAAATATTAAGTTTGTCCAAATTTATGTGCTTATGAAACCCGAAACTATTGCCATTCACGCCGGAAACCACGTTGATGAAACATCAAAAGCTGTAATCCAGCCGATTATTTTATCAACCACGTTTGAGCGTGCAACAGACGGTACATTTCCGGGTGGTCATATTTACAGCCGGTCAAGCAATCCGAACCGGGCCTTATTGGAAAATGTGATAGCCAAACTTGAGGGTGGCGCCGAGGCAGCTGCATTTTCATCCGGTAACGCAGCAGGCATGTCGGTTTTTCAATCGCTGCCTCCTGGTACGCATATCATAGCACCCGACGATATGTACCACGGTTTGCGGAACCAGCTAAAAAATCTGTTTGCCGGAATCCTGACCTTTGACTTTATCGATGTAAACGATCCGGAAACCTTACAAAAATATATTCGGCCCGAAACCGGTTTAATCTGGATCGAAACGCCATCAAACCCGCTCCTTAAATTAACGGATATAAAAAAGGCGGTTACCATAGCAAAGGCACGGGGCATAAAAGTTGTTTGCGATAACACTTTTGCAACGCCCATTTGCCAGCAGCCCCTTGCTTTAGGTGCCGATATTGTAATGCACTCTACCACAAAATATTTTGGTGGCCATAGCGACCTCATGGGCGGCGCTTTAATAACCAAAGAAAAAAGTGACTGGTGGGTAAAGATCCGGCAGGTACAGGAAATGGGCGGCGCCATCCCCTCGCCCATGGATTGTTATATGCTTGCCCGGAGTATAAAAACTTTGCCATACCGTGTACGCGGCCACGTGCATAATGCACAGTTATTGGCTGAATATTTAGAGCAGCACCCCAAGGTTGAAAAGGTGATGTATCCCGGCCTGCCGTCGCATCCGCAACACGCAATTGCAAAAGAGCAAATGACTGCGTTTGGCGGCATGCTTTCGTTTACACTTAAGGACGGACAGGAAGAAGCCCGAAGGGTAATCAACGGGCTAAAACTGTTTACGAAAGCTACCAGCTTAGGCGGTGTGGAAAGTTTAATTGAACACCGCGCAACCGTTGAGGGCCCTGACACTAAAACACCTTTTAACTTATTAAGGGTATCGGTCGGTTTAGAGCATATCGACGATTTGATTGCGGATCTGGAACAAGCTTTAAACTAATTAAAAACTAATATTCACACAAAAAGGTTGGCATTTTGTGCTAACCTTTTTGAGAGTCCGGGATTCATCTTCCAGACTTTACTGACTTTTCCGACTTTCGGACTAAAACTAATCCTTCTTCCCGCCAAAAACAGAGAAGCTCACATATCTTTTTGGATGTGCCTTAAGATCGATGAACAGGCCGTTCAGGTTTGCAGATGCATCCTTCAGATTATTATACATTTGAGGGTCATTCAACAGCAAGCCCAGGCTGCCCTTGTTGGTGTTTATTTTACTGATGGTTTCCTGCAGATCGGCCATCGCCTTATTGGCGTTATCCAGTGTTTGCTTAATGTTGGCTGCTGCTATATCATTACTAACTTTTTGAAAGTTACTTGTAATACCTGTTAAATTTCCTGTACTGGTTTTTAAATTGGCAGATACTACTTCGGCATTTTCCATTATCCCGTTTATATGTGCCGATTGGCCGCCAATAAGCGCATCAATTTTTTTAGTGGTTCCTTCAAGTGTCTGCAGGGAGTTCGCGATACTTGTGAAGCTCCTGTCCACATTTTTTTGAAAATTAGGATTTAAGATTTTGTTGATGGACGCTAGTGACGAGTCTAACTTGGAGATCAGGTTCTCGGCTTTGGTTTGAATTGGTTGCAGGCTTTCTGCCAGGCTACCCTGGATATCAGCACGGAGCGTATCGTTATCATCAGCATACGTGTTACTGTTGCCGTATTCAAATACAATAGCCTTTCCTCCTAAAAGATCGGTGCTTACCAATTTTGCCAGCGTATTCGATGGTACGTTGTATTGGCGGTCAACCTTAAATTCAACAATAGTATGTCCGTTAGGCAGCAATTTCATTTTTGAAACGTTGCCTATCGGAAAACCATTCACCAACACCGGCTTTGACACTGAAAGCCCGTCAACGCTTTTATACACGGCATAAAATTTATTCGATCCCGAGAATACATCGTTCCCCTTTAAAAAGCTATAACCGAGTATTAGAACTGTTATGCCAATTGCCGTTAATGCGCCAATTTTTGTTTCGTTTGATATTTTCATGATGTAGATTTCTGATATAAATCAGTTGTTGATAGTTGTAAAATTGAAAAGTGTTATGTTAAGTGTTGTATTGATTTTCCCTAATCTCTGATCTCTGGCCTCTAATCTCTGAACAATAACTAATTATTGTGATACTTGTTCTACTTCGGCCTTATAATTTGTTATTGCTCTTATTATTGAAGCAACAATTTCATTTTGCCCGTCTTCAGAGTTAAGGTAAGCCTCGTCGTCGGGATTGTTGATATAGCCGGTTTCAACCAGCACGGCAGGCATGGCGCTGTGGCATAATACCAATATTCCCTGCTCACGAATGCCATCACTATGCCGGCCATCGGTTTCGGTAAATTCGGTATTAAGCAGTTCAGCCATTTTTATGCTTTGTCGGCGATATTTACGCTTGTATTCATTCATCAGGATGATAGACTCCGGATCGTTCGGATCTGGGTTAGTGTTCATTTCGGTATCATCCTCAATAAGGTTTTCCTTTATTGCCTTCTCTTCCTCCTTGGTTCGATGAAAACCATATACAAGCAGCAATACCCCCTTGCCAGAACGGTCGGCAACCTCGGTGCTTCTATAAATAGCTTTACCGTGTTTATGACCAACCACCTCCCTAACGCGACGGCCTGGTAGCGAGTTGCAATGCAGGGAAATAAAGAGGTTTCCCTTGTTCTCGTTGGCAATCTCTGATCTTCTTTGCCAGGAAACATCCTCTTCGGTTGAGCGCGTTAAAACGGCTCTTACACCGGGCAAGTCTTTTTCTATCGCCTTTTGCAATTTTAAGGCAATAGCCAGCGTTACATTTCTCTCCAAGGAATATGAGCCGGAAGCGCCCTGAGAAAAGTTACCGGTTGAACCAGAATGATGACCGCCGTGGCCGGCATCAACAATAATGGTTTTCAACTTGTAACCGGGGCTTACAGTAGTATCCTGATTTTGGAGTGAACTTAATGCAAACGAAAAAAGAGGTGATAAAGGAAGTAAAACCAATAAACCGTAAATCAATCTTTTCAATGCCTTATTTTTCATTATTTTTGAACGCTGTTAACTATATCTGCAAAAATACTATTCATAATCAATTTTGAAATTCATAAGCCTATTTTTTCTTCTTGCAACAATATTAACGGCAAATGTGATGGCGTCATCGCGTAACGTCAGTACCTATGTTTTTACGCTGCAAACAGACTCTCTCAAAAAAGCTGACACCTCTAAGACTACGAAAGTTACTAAAGGTAAAAAATCTAAGGCAAATGCAGGCAAAAAAAATGGCGCTGCCAAAAATGACACCACCAAAAACGGGTCAAATGGCGGTTTACAATCACAGGTAACGTCTCATGCGGAAGATTCGGTAATTACCGATAAGGTGCATGATATTACCTACTTATACGGCCGGGCAAGGGTAACCTATGAAGATTTTGAGCTGGATGCAGACTATATTCGCCTCGACCAAAAAAATCACCTCATATTTGCCAAGGGAAGCACCGACCCAATAACCAAACGCTACGTAGGCAGGCCCATATCAAAACAATCAAAGGATAAGCCAGTGGAGTCTGACTCGTTGTTGTTTGATTATAAAACAAAAAAGGGACGGGTTTTTAACCCTGCGTCCGAGCAGGATGGTAATTATCTTTCTGGAGGCGAAATAAAAAAATTGAATGAAACGGAGGTGGCTTACCGCAATACCACGTTCAGTACCTGCGACCTGCCTCAACCAGACACCCACTTCGGTATTGTAATAACAAAGGGGATCGGCGAAAAGAATCGAATAATTTCCGGTCCCGCATATCTCGAAATCGAGGGGATTCCTCTCCCGCTTGCCATTCCGTTCGGTTTCTTCCCCAAACCTGATCAACGGGCATCGGGTGTGATAATCCCCACGTTCGGCGAGGATCAGAAACTAGGCTTTTATTTAAGAAACTTCGGTTATTACATAGGTTTTAGCGATTATCTCGACCTTACTACTATGGGTACTGTGTACTCAAAGGGATCGTACGAATTAAATACTACTGCTCATTATTTAAAGCGATATAAATACGGTGGTACGGTGTCATTAAGCTATGGATCGCACAATTACGGCCTTGAGGGAGACCCCGCACAAAAAGACTTTAACATTACCTGGTCGCACAGCCAGGACCCTAACGCTCACCCGGGAAGCACGTTTAGCGCCTCGGTGAATGCAGGTACCTCAACCTACTACCGTAATGACCCGGCGCAGAATAACTATAATCTTAATTCATTAACACAGAATAACTTACGATCTTCAATTAACTATAGTAAAACTTGGGATGGTACCCCCTTTAACTTAAGTGTGGGCCTGTCGCACAGCCAGGATCTGACCAATAAAACTGTTACCCTGCAATTACCTACCTTAAGTTTCACTATGGCTTCCATCAACCCGTTTGATTCAAAAGATCGTGTTGGTGAGCAGAAATGGTACCAGAAATTAACAGTAAGCTATAGCTTGCAGGCTACGAACGAGGTGGATGCTATCCCGGAGGCACAATTATTTAAAGGATCTACCTTATCAAAAAAATTGCAGAGTCGTGCTGTACACCAAATACCGGTGGGATTAAGCTTAAACGTGTTTAAGTACTTCCAGTTCAGCAGCTCGGTTAACTATACCGATCACTGGTACCTGCAAACCATAAATAAGAGTTACATCCGTGGCGGTGTCACAAAGGATGGTGTAATAATTGATCCCACGCAGCCGGTTATCGATACAATAAGCGGCTTTAAAAGAGCCGGATCATACAATTTAAGTACGGGCCTTTCAACTAAGCTTTACAGTACAATAAACTTTAAGAAGGGAAATATCATTGCCATCAGGCACGTGATGACGCCAACTATTAGCTTCAACTACAACCCTGATTTTTCTGATCCGAGTTATGGTTATTATAAACGGATTGTTAGCAATGCAGCTATTCCCTATCCAACACAAAGCCAACTTTATTCTATTTTCCCTGACGGATTCCCATCAGCTGGCAAGCAGGCAGGTATCAGCTTGAGCATTGATAATACCATCCAGATGAAGTTAAAGCCTAAAACAACAGATACATCAGGTAAGGCGCGGAAAGTGAATTTACTGGATGGTTTTTCGGTTTCGACGTTCTACAATTTCGCACAGGACTCATTGAAGCTCTCTCCTATTTCGTTTTCGGCGCATACTGCTATCCTGAATCAAAAGGTTAACCTTAGCTTGTACGGCTCATTTAACCCGTATGAAACGCTGGTGCTCGATACTATATCAAATGGCGTGATCCAGAAATATACACGCGAGATAAACAGGTACACCTTCCAGGATGGAAAATTTCCGATGCTGACGACAATTAGTTTTTCAATGAGCGGCAGCTTAAACTCCACTACGTTTAAGCCGCATGTGCCGGTAACACCCGGAAGCACGCTTCAGACAATAACCCCGCAACAGGCGCAGAAACTGGCGTTTATCAATAGTGATCCGAGCCAGTATATTGATTTTAATGTGCCATGGAACCTTGCTTTCAATTATAATTTTAGCTTTAATAATAATATTATCAATACCAACAGCACAAACACAGTGATGCTAAGCGGCGACGTGAGTATTACCTCCAAATGGAAAATACAGTACAACACCAACTTCGACTTAAGAGCCGGAAAACTGGCAGTGAGCTCGTTCTCTATCTACAGGGATCTGCATTGCTGGGACCTGAACGTACAGTGGGTGCCGTTCGGAATTTATAAATCATATAACGTTACATTAAAGGTGAAAGCTGCCATTTTGCAGGATTTGAAACTTAGCAAGAGAAGCGACTACACCAGCAGCTCATATTTTAACGGCAACCAATAATGCTTGCAGAAATAATTACCATAGGCGACGAAATACTCATCGGGCAAATTGTTGATACTAATTCAGCGTGGATGGCCGCGCAACTGAACAACATCGGGGTCCGCATTAAACAAATCTCATCCGTTTCTGACGACCGGGACCATATTTTAACAGCACTTAAGGAAGCCGCTAACCGCGCTGATATCATACTGATAACAGGTGGCCTGGGCCCTACCAAGGATGACATCACCAAAAAAACATTAGCCGAATATTTTAATGTTGGGCTGATTGAAAATAAGGAAGCATTGGAGAACGTGGAAAGGATCTTCAGGCGGATTAGGGGCACACTTACTGAGCTTTTAGATGTAAACAAGCAGCAGGCGCTTGTTCCTGAGAATTGTGAGGTAATCCTAAATGATAATGGCACAGCTCCGGGTATGTGGTTTAACCAGGATGGCAAGATTTACATGTCGATGCCGGGTGTGCCCCATGAAATGATGTACATGATGCAGGAAAAAGTTATCCCGAAACTCAAGGCATCATTTAAACTTCCTGCAATTATTCATAAAACTATTTTAACCGTCGGCGAAGGCGAATCATACCTGGCGCAACGAATTGCTGATATAGAAGATTCGCTGCCGCCATTTATCAAGTTGGCCTATCTGCCAAAGCTTGGCCAGGTACGCCTCAGGCTTAGCGGCTATGGTGATGACGAAGTATTCCTTCGGCAAAAAGTTGAAGAGTTCTCGGCAAGGATAGTTGAGCGTGTAGCCAACGTTGTTGCTGCTGAAGAGGACATTTCGATTGAAAAAGCCATCTTAAACTATATGAGTGCCAAGGGCCTCACCCTTTCTGTTGCTGAAAGTTGCACTGGTGGCTATATTTCGCATTTAATTACCCAACATGCAGGTTCTTCCAAAGTTTTTTTTGGCGGCGCCATTTCCTATTCCTACGAATTAAAGGAAAGTATTTTAGGCGTTAAGGAAGAAACGTTAACAAAATTCGGAGCTGTTAGCGAAGAAACGGCCACCGAGATGGTGGAGGGCGCATTGAAGAACTTTAAGTCAGATTTTGCCCTTGCTGTGACCGGTATTGCCGGCCCTGATGGGGGCACCCCTGAAAAGCCTGTAGGGACAGTGTGGATAGCGGTGGCATCTGTTAACAAAACTGTGGTAAAGAAATTAACATTTGGGAATAAACGCCGGGAAAACATCGAAAGGACTGCAATTTCGGCCTTAAATATGTTGAATACTTTACTCCACAATTCTGCGGAATAACCGCAAAATCCCCTAATTTTGGCTTTTAATCTATATATTGTCTATGGCTAAATATAAATTGTTGCTGCCAAAAATGGGCGAAAGTGTTGAAGAGGCAACTATAATTAAATGGACTAAAAACCCAGGTGATTACATTGAAGCCGACGAAACAGTAATGGAAATAGCTACCGACAAGGTGGATTCGGAAGTTCCATCGCCGGTATCAGGCAAATTGGTTGAGCAGTTATATAAAGACAATGATGTTGTAAAGGTTGGTGCAGTTATTGCAATAATTGAAACAAACGAACCTGAAGAAACAAAGGAAGCACCTGGTGCTCCCGCCGTTCATGAAGCTACTACAGCTGCATTTCCGCCAATGCACAGGCCTATTGAGGAAATAAAGCCACCAGTTCAGGAAACACCGCCACCTGTTATTAGTACTCCTCCCCCTGTTTACCAGGCTCCTGCACCCGTTGTTAGTGCGCCTGTACCACAGCCAGAAATAAAACAACCCGAAGAACCTAAACAGCCGGTATTTGCCGAGCCTGTTGCAGTACCTTACATTGAGCAGCTCCGGGAAAAAACAGAAGATAAAACTGATGACGGGAATAAAAACGGCTTGCGTTTTTATTCGCCATTGGTAAAAAATATTGCTGCACAAGAAAATATATCCAACGCTGAATTAGACCAAATTCCAGGAACTGGAGCTGAAGGCCGCCTTACCAAGGACGATCTTCTGGCTTATGTTCAGCAAAGATCACAACCTGTTGCAGAAGTTCCGAAACCAGAGCCTGTTGCGGCTCCCGTTACTCCGCCCCCAGCTCCTGAGCCGGTTGCGGAAGCGCCAAAAGTTGAACCCGTGGCAGAAGCACCGAAGCCGGAGCCTGTTGCGCCAACCCCAACCCCTGCACCTGTTGCAGAAGCACCAAAACCAGAACCTGTCGCCGCTGCTCCCGAGCCTGTTGCGCAGGAACCGGCAGAAATCAAAACAAAGGGAGTTTCGGTATCGGGCGGAGACGAGATAATTGAAATGGACAGGATGCGCCGCTTAATTGCCGACCATATGGTGATGAGCAAGCATACCTCGCCGCATGTTACCTCCTTTGTTGAGGCAGATGTGACCAATCTTGTTTTATGGCGCGAGCGGATAAAATCGGGCTTTGAAAAGCGTGAGGGCGAAAAAATAACCTTTACACCAATATTTATCGAGGCTGTTGTAAGGGCGATAAAGGATTTACCGATGATCAATATCCAGGTAAATGGCACACAGATCATCAAAAAGAAAGATATCAATATCAGCATGGCAACTGCATTGCCAAGCGGCAACCTGATAGTTCCGGTTATCAAAAAGGCCGATGAATTAAATCTTATTGGCTTAACAAAGGCTGTTAATGATCTTGCAAGCCGTGCCCGTGCCGGTAAACTTAAACCGGATGATGTACAGGGCGGCACCTTTACCATAACTAACGTGGGTTCGTTTGGCAACGTTATGGGTACGCCTATCATCAACCAACCACAGGTAGCTATTTTGGCTATTGGCGTTATAAAGAAAAAACCGGCGGTAATTGAAACGCTGCAGGGTGATATGATCGGCATCCGGCATATGATGTTCCTTTCGCTATCATACGATCACCGTGTGGTTGATGGTGCATTGGGCGGATCGTTCGTAAGGCGCGTTGCCGATTACCTTGAAAATTGGGAAACAGACAGAGAGTTTTAGACCAATCATTAAAATATAAAATCCCGGTTGAAACAACTTCAACCGGGATTTTTTGTGTACGTACAAAATGTATAACTAAGCTAAGACCGGAACAGGTGTTTGCTCTTCGTCAAACTTCCGGGTCAGCATTTCATAAACAATTTTTAGCCAAATCATGAATGACGGCAGGGCGATTAAAGCATACGGTCGCACATAGGTGACCCACAAAAAGTGTGGAAAAATATCAGAAGGAGCATTAGTTACCACCAATGCAAAGATCAGCAGGAACCGTTCAAAACCTGTTATTGGTCTTTTTAACGCTACGAACCAAATACCCACTCCTATCATGTCGATAATATAAGTTGGCGGCTCAGATCCGCTGCTAAAAATCACAGTGAAGATCAATACAGAAGCGGCGAGCAACAATTGATATTGTACATTTCGCCAATATTTTATTCTTGCAATCGATAATCCGAATAAACCAAGAGCGGGCAGTAACACCACCGTATTTGGTAAGTTGGAATAATTAAAAATTTTGCTAATCATCCCCATTACACAAACATAAGCCCGCGAAGAAACAACGTTGGCTGCATTTTTTGCAACAAGATCAGGATACCAGTCGCGGTAGGTTTTTATGATAAAGGCCGGCGATGAAAACACCATCGGTAAAGCAAACAGCACAACCGACCAGAACACCATGCCCAGGATCAGTTTGATCTTGTTATCAGAAAAGAAGAAGAATGCCAGGCCGACAATGCCATAGAGTTTTATTGCGGTACCTAATATGATCATGAGCGCGGCCCAAAAGTCCTGCTTGTTTTTTATGAATGTGTAGCTGAATAACACCAGAGCAGCAATAAGCGGATTAACTTGTGTATTACCTGCAGATCCAATTATGCTGAACAAACTTATTAGCAGGACTGCTAAATATTGCTTTTCATTTATAGGAAGTTTTCTTACAGCCAAATAAAGGATCCATGAATTAAACATCACCCATAGTATCACTCCGATTTTGTCGGGAAAAATGGTAAAAGGGGCAATTACCATTGCAAACACCGGCCCGTAATGATTAAGATCGAAATAAAACTCAGGCTGCGCCCCAAATAAGCTATGCAGATGTATAAGATTTATGAAATTGTGTTTGTAGACGAGATAATTATTATAGTTGCCTGTAGGATTGGCGCCGGGGATAAGCACACCTTTTAGTATGGGTAAAAAGCTTAAAACAAACCACGCCCACAAAACAAAAGGCTTACCGGTTATAAAATCTTTTACTTTATTCATTTGGAGAGACAGAAATAAGATATCTGGTTCGGCGCAAATATAGCAAAAGAGGCCAAACCGCTCCGTTAGTTTACCTTTAAATAAAATAGGCCCTGGAAGGGGCCTATTTTGAAAACTAAAAAACCTACAAAAAAATTCTTATTAAGCTAATGCCGCCGCTTTAACTTCGGTTGCCAAAGTAACTCCGGCAAGCTGATCGGCAAATGCCACAAATGCCTGGTTATTTGCAATAAGCTGTTGGTTATCAACCAGGCTTTGAAGATTAATCTTCCCAATAACAAATTTATAGCTGCCTGAATAGTATCTTTCGTGGATATGTATAAAGTCCAGCGCTTCTACCAGGCTTTCATCTTCATACCTTAAATAAATATTCAATTCAATATTATTGGTAAAGTTAAGCCCCTTACGTTCCTTGGCTTTTTTGTACTCATACTGGTAGCCATAACGCAGTGCAGCAATGTCTGACAGTACAGCAGAGCCGGTTGGGTGCCCTCCTGCCCCTTTCCCAAAAAAGAATTGCTGATCGGCAAAGGCCGCCTGCACAATTACGCCATTGTATTCGTACTCCACGTTGTATAAAAATTCTTTCTCGTTAACAAACTTTGGCAGTACGAACAAGGCAACATGCTGTTCGTCAAGCTCTTTAGCTACAGGAACTAACTTAATTTTAAGATTCTTCTCACGGGCATATTGCAGATCATGAGCCGATAGGTTTTGTATGCCCAAATTGAACACATCATCTGGCTTTACAATTACTCCGTAAGCATGTGCTGCTGCTATTACAAGTTTGTATTTAGCATCAAAGCCGCCCACGTCGCTCGTAGGATCGGTTTCTGCAAAACCCAAATTCTGAGCTTGTTGTAATGCCGTATCATAATCTAAGCCCTCATTAAATCCCTTGGACAAGATATAGTTAGATGACCCATTAAAGATTCCGCAAACTGAGTGCAGCAACTCGTTATCATAATATTCTTCAAGGTTGCGGATAATAGGGATACTACCGCAAACCGAACCTTCATACAATAAAGATGTGCCGTGTTTTTGCTGTAATTCTATCAGTTCCTCCAAATGCAGCGCAATCATTTTTTTACTCGCGGATACCACATTTTTGCCTGAACTTAACGCCCTTGATACAATCTCAAAAGCAGCTTCGGTATCATTAATCAATTCGACGATAGTATTGATCTCCGGATTATTAAGCAGTTCGTCCTTTTCGGTAGTAAATAAATGTGCCGGTAATGTGCGCTTTTTATGCGCATCCTTTATAGCGATCTTTACAATTTCAAGGTTTAAATTTTTGGTTTTAACGATATCATACAAACCCTGGCCAACCACGCCAAAGCCAAATAGACCGATGTTTAATTTTTTACTCATTACGCTGTGCGTTGTAATTCTATAATTTTCCCTTTTACGTCAGTTTTAAAAAACGACGTGATTATGTTTGTTAATGCTTCTGTTTCTATTAAAAATCCATCGTGTCCGTAAAACGAATCCAATTCAGCAAATGCGGCCTTCGGGATGTGCTGAAAAAGGTATTGTTGCTCTTCTATCGGGAACAAAACATCCGCTTTTATGCCGATAACCAACGTGCGTGCCTTAATCAGGCTTAAAGCGTTCTCAACCCCATGCCGTCCACGACCTACGTTATGGGAATCCATGCATTTCGACAAATACCAGTAACTGTAGGCGTTATACCTGTTTACCAATTTTTCGCCCTGGTAATTTTGGTATGATGCAGCCTTGAAGTCGTCTGTTAAATGATCTGCTTCTTCCTGTTGGGTAACTGAATAAGTTTTATAGTTGCGGTATGAAAGCAGCGCAATTGTCCTGGCTGCCTTTAACCCTTTGCTGCCGCCATCCGGCTGGTTTGAATAAAAGGTACGGTCGGCGCTAATAGCCAGTCGCTGTGATTCGTTGAAGGCAATTCCCCATGGCGAATGCTTTGCGTTAGATGCGATGAGGATCAGGTTCTTGATTTGTGCCGGTTCGCTGATGGCCCATTCAACCGCCTGCTGGCCACCAAGTGATCCACCTATCAGGATCTTTATTTCCTTAATGCCAAGGTGGCTGGCTAATAGCTTATGCGCATTGACAATATCACGAACTGTAAACTGCGGAAAAGCCAGGTAATAAGGCTGATCCGTTGCCGGGTTTGTGCTTAGCGGACTAGTCGTCCCGTATGGCGAACCAAGGATATTGGCACATACGATAAAGTATTCATCTGGATTAAAATAATCATTATCACCAAATAAGCCTTTCCACCAGTCGAAAACATCGGAGTTTGCAGTGAGGGCATGGCATACCCACACTACATTGTCCGCGTTTTTATTGAGCGTTCCATAGGTATGAAATCCTATTTCAAGCTCCTTTAGTTGTTTGCCCGATTCAAGTTCAAAGGGCTTGTTGTATTTATATATCTCTGCGTCCATTATTATTTTAGTCCCAAGTCTAGAGTCTGAAGTCCCGAGTCGTTTTATTATTGACACAAGACTTTAGACTTACGCCTTTTTTTATACCAATTCTTCAACCCGTGTGTTTATTTTCGACAGGGCTTGCTCAAAATCTGCCTTCAAATCATCAATATGTTCTAATCCAACCGCTACCCGTAACGAGTTTGGCAATACTCCAGCGGATAATTGTTCTTCGTCGCTCAACTGCTGATGTGTTGTAGCCGATGGCTGGATGATTAGCGTTTTGGCGTCGCCTACGTTAGCTAAGTGGCTCACCAATTGTAAACTGTCAATCACCTTGCTAGCATTTTCTTTTCCGCCTTTAACATCAAAAGTTAATACGGCGCCAAAACCATTTTTTAAATATTTTTTTGCCAGCTCATGGTGCGGTGACGATACCAGGCCTGGATAATTTACCTTTTCAACCAAAGGATGTTGTTCTAACCATTTAGCCAGCTCAAGCGTATTGTCAACATGGCGCTGAACCCTTAAGGAAAGTGTTTCTATCCCCTGGATAGTTAGCCATGAATTAAATGGTGATTGTGACGGGCCGAAATCTCTTAAGCCTTCTACCCTTGCGCGGATTATAAACTGAATATTTCCAAACGGACCGCCAATGCCGAACACATCGGCAAACACTAATCCGTGATATCCTTCCGAAGGTTCGGTAAACTGAGGGAATTTACCATTGCCCCAGTTATAATTCCCCCCGTCAACAATTACACCTCCGATACTAGTTCCATGCCCGCCAATCCATTTAGTGGTCGATTCAACTACAACATTAGCGCCATGTTCGATCGGGCGAAATAAATAACCACCGGCACCGAACGTATTATCAACTATCAACGGAAGATCGTGCTTGCGGGCAAGGGCTGAAACTTTATCAAAATCAGCTATATTGAAGCCCGGATTACCAATAGTTTCAAGATAAATAGCCTTTGTTTTTTCGTCTATCAATAGCTCAAGGTTTTCGGCTGTATCATCCTTAGCAAAACGGACATCTATCCCCAATCGTTTAAAGGCTACCTTAAACTGGTTATATGTTCCGCCATAAAGAAAAGGCGAGGTCACAAAGTTATCACCAACCTGCAGAATATTGTTTAATGCAATAAACTGCGCAGCTTGTCCTGATGCTGTTGCCAAAGCTGCAACACCACCTTCGAGGGCTGCAATGCGCTTTTCAAAAACATCGGTAGTAGGATTCATTATCCGGGTATAAATATTACCAAACTCCTTCAGCGCAAACAGGTTTGCACCGTGTTCGGCATTTTTAAATACGTATGAAGTAGTTTGGTAAAGTGGTACAGCGCGTGAACCTGTGGTTGGATCAACTTCCTGGCCAGCATGTAATTGCAGTGTTTCGAATTTTAAATTGGCAGATGACATAATTTTAAGCTTTAAGTTTTAAATGAATTGTTGATTAACGGATCACATCGGGATATAACACCTTTTGCGAAGACACGTACATTTCGGGAAATGGAAAAGTAAAACGTGTTAGCGCTTAGCAACAGCAACACATACACATATAGCCTTTTGATGGACTATAAACGTATACTAAAGCGGTGCTTTTTGGAGCCTTAAAGATGTTTTGGAAAATGCTGTAAATCAAACTTTTCATGGTTGTTAATTTATATTCCCCGGGGTATTTACCGGGCCAGGAATTGGCACCTTCTCCACATCGGAGGGTTGCCAGCGGGTCATTGAGCCTGATCTCTCGCCGCTTCTTTATAAATCAAAACCCTTTGCGGAGGTTATGATCATGGTATTGCTACCAAATTTTGTTCCAAAGATAAGGGGTTATTTGTTGAAATACCAAATTTAATTTTTTTTTATTGAGAGAGATAGTATGGTCCGGAAAATTATAAAGTCCCGAGAGATCGATCTTACGATCAATTTAAACTACTTTTTCTTTCGGACTTCCGGACTTTACCGACTTTCGGACTTCCTCTCCCCTCAATCGCCAATGGAAAAAACCTTTCCCTCTATAGCCAATTCAGCTTCGGGAAAAATGCTTCGTGCTTCATCGATCAGGTCGTTCAAAGTTTTGTACCGTGCCGAGAAATGGCCGATAATAAGTCTTTTTGCGTTTGTTTTTAAGGCGATTTCGCCGGCCTGCAAAGCGGTGGTATGATGAGTTTCCAATGCCCTATCCAGCATATTATTCAAAAATGTAGACTCGTGGTATAATAACGTCACATTACTAATCTGCTCAAAATACCGCTCATCGTACATTGTATCAGAGCAATAGGCATATGATTTAGGATCGCTCGAATCAGTGGTAAGCGTATTATTTTTAATAACTTCTCCGTTAGGCAAAACATAGTCCACACCTTTTTTCAAAGCAGAGAAATACGGAACAGGAATGGCCAGGGCCTCAATCCTTTCCTTAATTAGTTTTCTTAACCGCTTTTTCTCTTTGAACAGGAAGCCTGTGCAGGCAATGCGGTGGTTTAATGGAATAGTTTCTACAGTTATATCCTGGTTATCTAAAAGCTGTTCAATTTTTGTAGCGTCAGTAAATTTGTATTCGACAGGATACTGTAAAGTAGTTTCAGAGTACTTTAACTGGATATCGATAATTTCCTTTAGATGCGAGGGGCAATAAATATGCAAGGGTTTTATGCGACCATTTAGATGCATGGATGAGATCAGGCCAACAAGCCCGAGATAATGATCTCCATGCAAATGACTAATAAAAATATGGTCGATTCTGCTGGCCTTTACATCAAAGCGCAGCATTTGCTGCTGTGTACCTTCGCCACAGTCAATTAAATATAGGCGATCATTTATATTGATCGCCTGTGAAGTAGGATTTCTGTTAAATATGGGGGTCGCGGAACTACTGCCAAGTATTGTTATCTCGAATTTCATACTTGGTAAACAAACGGATTGTTTATTTTGCTTCCTTCTTTAATTCTTTTTCTATCTCTTCCATAAATACCAAATCAATGGCTTCCTCGCAGGTAGGAACAATAGATAAAACGCTGTCAAGCTGTGAAATAGTGATCAAACGGGCTACAGGTTCGTTTAAACCGGTTAGGATAAAGGTACCTGAAGCATTTTTACACAAACGATGACCAACAAGCAAGCTGCTCAAACCTGATGAATCAGCAAATTTCACTTGTGAAAGGTCGAAAATAATATTTCGTTGACCTTCTGTATTGATCAAAATCAATTCAGATTTAAGCTGAGGAGTGATCAATGAATTTAATTTTGATTCATTCAGCTTTAACAGAATATATTTTTCGTGCTTGTCAACCGTAAATTTCATTTTTTGTTCTAATTAAAAAGCTAAGATATAATTATTTTGTGTAGAAATAAAAAATTACAAAGCAGTAAGTTCATTATTTATTGCTTTTTCAACCCGATCCAATACGTTTTCATCACCAGGTTTCACAAAGTTCTCACCCGTTATTTGTTCAAAAAGCTCGATATATCTCTCAGAAATTGATTGAACTATTTCCTCCGTCATTAATGGAACAACCTGCCCATCTTTTCCCTGGAAGCCGTTTTCAATCAGCCATTTTCTCACAAATTCCTTTGACAACTGCTTTTGTGGCTCGTTCTTCTCCTGGCGTTCGCTGTAACCATCGCTATAAAAATACCTTGATGAATCAGGCGTATGAATTTCATCTATCAGGTAAATAGTATCGCCAACCTTACCAAATTCATACTTGGTATCAACCAAAATTAAACCTTGTTTGCCGGCTATTTCGGTACCGCGCTGATATAAAGCATGCGTATATTTTTCTAGTTGTTCGTAATCTTCAACAGATACGATTCCTCTTTCAAGAATTTGTCCCTTCGATATATCCTCGTCATGCCCTACAGATGCCTTGGTAGTTGGCGTAATAATGGGTTCTGGAAGTTTATCGTTTTCTTTAAGTCCCTCCGGTAAGTTCACGCCGCAAACCTGCCTTCTGCCCGCGCTATACTCGCGCCAGGCATGACCTGCTAAATAGCCCCTGATCACCATCTCCACCTTGAATGGCTCACAGATGCGGCCAATGGTAACGCTCGGATCAGGCACACTCACCACCCAGTTTGGAACGATGTCGGCAGTGGCAGATAAAAACTTAGCTGCAATCTGGTTAAGCACCTGTCCTTTATAAGGAATTGGCTCCGGTAGCACCACGTCAAAGGCCGAGATGCGGTCGCTAACAACCATCACCAGGTATTTATTATTAATAGTATAAACGTCCCTCACCTTGCCTTTGTAAAAACTGGTCTGGCCCGGAAAGTTAAAATGTGTTTCTTTTATTGCATTCATTCTGTCAGAGATTAGAGGTTAGTTAATCAGAGATTAGAAAAATCCCTTACTAAATCTAACGTCCTCAATCAAATTATAATTTATCTATCTTTTATTGGAGCTGTATCCCATATTCAACTAATCTCTATTCACTAATCTCCAATCACTAAAATTTACTGTATATCCCCGTAAGCAGCCAGTATCTTCCGCACCAGCTTGTGCCTTACAACGTCTTCGCCGCTAAGATAAACAATTTCAATTCCACTGATATCAGTAAGTATGCGCAAAGCCGTATGTAAGCCCGATTGTTGCTTTTTAGGTAAATCTATTTGCGTAACGTCGCCGGTTACAATAAACTTAGCAGAAGGTCCCATACGCGTTAAAAACATTTTTAACTGCATATCTGTGGCATTTTGTGCCTCATCCAAAATCACAAAGCAATTATCCAAAGTACGGCCGCGCATAAATGCCAGTGGCGCAATTTCAATAGTGCGGTTCTCCAGGTAAAATTTTAATTTCTCAGCCGGGATCATATCATCCAGCGCATCATATAAAGGGCGCAGGTACGGATCTATCTTTTCCTTTAAATCGCCCGGTAAAAACCCAAGGTTCTCCCCCGCTTCAACCGCCGGCCGGGTTAATATAATACGCTTAATATCCTTGTTTTTCAGTGCCCGTACTGCCAGGGCAACTGCGGTATATGTTTTACCTGTTCCCGCGGGTCCAATGGCAAAAAGGATGTCGCTTTTATTGATACAATCAACCATTTTACGCTGGTTGGCCGTACGCGCCTTTACCATAACACCGTTAGGTCCAAACACGATAACTTCACCGCTCGCAAACTTATCGCCTGATGGATCGGCGGCCTTTGGCGCATCTATTTTTGATCCGAGAATTCGCTCTAAGTCGGTTATATTCAGGTTTTCATATTTTTCCACGTGCTGCAGCAGGTGCTCAAATTTCTCCTGGAATATAGTTAGTTCATGGTCATCACCCAGTATTTTCACCTCATTACCCCTGGCCACTATTTTTAGCTTTGGGTATTGTTTTTTAATGATCTCAAAGTGATCATTATTAGGCCCCCACAAAACTGCCGGGTTGATTTGTTCTATTGACAATTTAAGTTCGTTCAATACAAATTGATTTTTAGTTGCAGAATTTTATGAATTAAAATTGAATATTTGTAGCTCTAATTGCTTGCACAAGATTAGCGATAAATATTTAAAAAATTAATGGCAATAATAACTTTAACTACTGATTTGGGCGATAAGGATATTTATCAGGCTGCCCTTAAAGGTAGCATCCTGAAATTATTGCCCACAGTAAATATTGTTGACATTACCAATAGCGTTGCCGCCTACAATATACAGCAGGCAGCGTTCATTTTAAAAAATAGTTTTTATTATTTTCCGGAGGCTACGGTACATTTAATAGGCATCGATACGGTGTTTAATACCGAAACCCGCTATCTGGCGATGAAATATAAAAATCATTATTTTGTTGGGGCGGATAATGGCATTTTTTCGCTAATGTTCGATACTGACCCCGATGAAATTGTGGAAATAAACATCATGCAGGACCTTAAATTCCTGCATTTTCCACTGGCGGATATTTTCGTAAAAGCCGCATGTCACCTGGCTAAAGGTGGAACACTTGCTCAAATAGGTTTACCTGTAAGCGACATTGAGAAAAAGATGAACCTGCAGCCGGTTATCGAAAAGAACCTGATAAAAGGGGTAGTGATCTATATAGATTCGTTCCAGAATGTAATTACCAATATTACCAAGGAGTTTTTTAATACCGTACAGCAGGGGCGCAAATTTATGCTTTCATTTAAACGCAATGAAACCATCAATCACCTCAGCTGGCATTACAATGAGGTACCCGAGGGCGAGAAGCTATGCCTCTTCGGCATCAGCGACCATTTGGAAATTGCGATTAACAAAGGCAATGCAAGCGGATTACTTGGGCTGGGTTTGGGTGACAGCGTTATTATTGATTTTATGGAATAATGAGGGGTATCATTCTCTTTCTAATATTAACTTTTACGCTTTCGGAAGTTCGAGCCCAGCACAATGCCGATTCCCTTGCCTACCAGCTTCAGCGCAAAAAAATAAATACCATGCTGTCGCAACGCGCACAAAAGTTTGGACAATATGATTCAAGCCTCAGTAAACATACCGGTATCTTCGGCTTTCAAACTAAAAAAGACATTCGCCGCTCCAATGATATTTTGATGGACATTGTTAAAACCGACAATGAGATCTATAAAGAGCTAAAAATACTTTTGGAATACCGCACATTTCAGCAAAAGCAAGTTATAGGTCACACCCGGGAAACCCAATCCAACGTGTTTGGGTATATGACCACCATAAATAAGTTGCGAGCTCAAATTGACTTGCTGAAAGCCGACGCCGCTGCACAAGAACAACAAGAAGGAAAAACCCGGAGCACATTAATCATAACTATAATAGCATTATCCGGAATAATAGTATTGCTACTTTTTATCCGCAGAAAGAAGCGCGCTCCTGTCAAGCGGAAGTCCGCAGTTCGCAAGAGCAGCCGTAAGGCTTAAGTTATATCCTTGTTTTTATAATTCATTAAAATGTTTCGGAGGATCAATCGTCTTAAAAGGCAGAGAATAGTATAATAATGGCAAGAGGACGATTTAACAGTGGCAACGCAGCCGAGGCAGAACTGCCTAAAGCAAAAATAGATAGTAAAAGTTTAAAACAGGTAGTAAAGCTGCTCTCCTATGTGAAGCCTTATCGTGGTAAGTTTATTGCCGCGATGCTATTCCTGTTTTTATCGAGCTTAACGGGTTTAACATTCCCACAATTTTTGGGTGCATTGATTGATGCGGCACAAGGAAAACAGAAATACGGCTTCTTACCGGCCACACTAAATGGCATTGGGCTATTGGCTTTAGTTATCTTGTTTTTCCAGGCATTTGTTTCTTATTTCAGGGTGATCTGGTTCGTACAGGTGGCGGAGCGTTCACTGGCAGATATCAGGCGCGATACTTATTTTAAGCTGATCACACTGCCCATGAACTTCTTTTCAAACCGCAGGGGTTGGTGAATTAAATAGCCGTATTTCGGCCGACCTTTCCCAAATTCAGGATGCAATAACCACAACCCTTGCTGAAATGATCAGGCAGTTGATATTGTTAACGGGGGGAATTACCTTTTTAGTGATTGTGTCGCCCAGGTTAACTTTAACCTTATTGGCCTTAGTACCTGTTTTAGTAGTGGTTGCGGTATTATTTGGGCGGTTTATCCGCAAGCTTTCACGCCAGGCACAGGATAAACTGGCTGAGTCGAACACAGTTGTTGAAGAAACATTACAGGGAATTGCCAACGTTAAAGCATTTGTGAACGAGGCATACGAAGCAGCACGATACGACGGAAATTTACGCGATGTGGTTAAGCTTGCAGTAAAAGGTGCAAAATTTAGAGGATTGTTTGCCTCGTTTATTGTTTTTTGCCTTTTCGGAGCTATTGTAGCCATCATCTGGTACGGATCAATTATGGTTAGCCACCACGAACTTACTATCGGACAGTTAACCGAATTTGTTATTTATGGTGTGTTTGTGGCTGCATCAATGGGCAGCTTCCCCGAGTTATATGCAAATATGCAAAAGGCAGTTGGCGCAAGCGAACGTGTTTTGGAGATTTTAGATGAGCAAGGCGAAGATGTCTCCATCAATGAAATAGATAACGTCATTCAACAAAAAATCGAGGGTAATCTTTCGTTTAACAATGTAGTATTCGCTTATCCGTCACGGCCGGAACTTACGGTATTAAAGGAAATTTCCTTCTATGCTGCAGCCGGTCAAAAAGTTGCTATTGTTGGGCCAAGTGGTTCGGGTAAATCAACCATGGCAACTTTGATTTTACAATTTTATCACCCGCAAAGCGGCACAATATCCTTTGATGGTAAACCATCTGCTACGTATTCCTTAACCGACATCCGCAACCAGGTAGCCATTGTGCCACAGGATGTAATGCTCTTTGGCGGAACGATAAGAGAGAATATTGCCTACGGCAAACTGAGCGCAACCGAAGATGAAATTATCCAGGCGGCGCAAAGGGCAAACGCACACCAGTTTATCAACTCCTTTCCCGAAGGATATGATACCATAGTTGGTGAACGCGGCGTAAAACTTTCGGGTGGCCAGCGGCAAAGAATTGCTATCGCAAGAGCCCTGTTGAAAAACCCGGCGATCTTAATTCTTGACGAAGCAACTTCATCATTAGACTCTGAATCGGAGCGTTTGGTGCAGGAAGCTTTGGAAGAATTAATGAAAAACCGCACATCTATTATCATCGCCCACCGCCTTTCAACCATCCGTGAAGCGGATAAAATTATTGTTTTAGAAAAGGGACAAATCATTGAAACAGGCAGTCACCAGCAATTGATGGATAACGAGCAAGGGCTTTACCGGTACTTGAGCGGGCTGCAGTTTGAGGTTGGTAACGTCAAAGTTACAGAACCTCCACTCCTGTAAAGCGTATAAATCTCCGCCCCTAAATTGTTTCACGCGCACTGAGTTAGTATGTTTACAGTGCAATTAAAACATTTACATGAACTGGAGAATTTACCACAAGCCCATTTTATTAATCACTTCAATCATCTTAATTGATTGCAATTGCAGTTTAGTCTCACACCCGGCTGAAAGCGTGGAATATCTGAATAAGGCGGCGTTAATTGTTGATACCAATAAGATAGATGCGATAAATCAGCCTCAAATAAACGTTGACCATAGTAATAACACGGTACCGCTGAAAAACATGTTCGGCATCAATGCCTATGAATGGAATTTCCTGGAAAATCCGGGCAGTCCCAGCGACCGCAAACATATTTACGAGGACAATATGACGCTTGTTAAAACCTTTTCGGCCGTAAGGCACTACCTCAATTGGAACCGCTTAGAAACTACAAAGGGCAACTATACCTTCAACCCTACTAATAACGGCGGCTGGAATGAGGATATAATTTATGAGCGCTGTAAGCAGGACGGCATTTTAGTTTTGGCCGATCTGAAAAATATTCCCGAATGGCTGCAGAACACTTATCCTGCCAGTTCAAAGGACGATGACAATGCCCCGGCTCCCTACGGGCAAAGTTTAAACGATCCCGCTTCTTATGCCGATCAAGCCAGGGCGGCTTTTCAGATGGCAGTGCGGTATGGTTATAACAAGAACATCGATAAATCATTAATTAAAGTTGATACCCGCAAACGCTGGACGGGTGACATTCCCAATGAGCCACTGGTTGGATTAGGTTTGATAAAATACATTGAATGCGGCAACGAGCGCGACCGCTGGTGGGGTGGCGATGAAACCCATCAAACCGCGGAGCAATATGCAGCCAACATGTCGGCCTTTTACGACGGCAACATGGGCAAGCTGGGCCCTGGTGTTGGGGTGAAAGCTGCCGACCCAAATATGCAGGTGGTAATGGGCGGACTTGCTACTGCTGATGTGAAATTTGTACAAAAGATGATAGATTGGTGCAGGACTAATCGCGGAGTTAAAAAGGATGGTAGCGTTAACTTATGTTTTGATGTAATCAACTACCACTTATACTCAAACAATGGCGACGTGAGGGTTCATAAGAAACCAACTACAGGCATAGCACCGGAGTTATCGGTAACGGGTGGGGTGGCCAACCAGTTCGTAAATCTCGCAAACAGTCTGCCGCAACATCCGGAAGTTTGGGTAACCGAAACCGGGTACGATATTAATCCCGGCAGCTACCAGCGGGCCGAATCCATAGGTTCAAAAACGGTGCTGGCCAGCCAGGCTGACTGGATCTTGCGTACGTCGCTTTTATACATCCGTTACGGAATAAAACGGGTATTCTTTTACCAATTGTTTGACGATCACGCCGGCGGTTCATCCCAATACGCAACCTCGGGCCTCGCCGAAGGCATAAAAAGACGACCTGCTGCTGATTATATTTTGCAAACCAACAAGTTGATGGGTGATTATAATTACATAAAAACCATCAGTGCCGACCCCTTGGTTGATGTTTATAAATTGAGCGATAAAACCATGTATGTATTAACCATTCCCGATGAGACCGGAAGAAAGGGGAAATACACGCTTGATTTGGGAAATGCAGCTAAGGCTAACGTCTACAATCTAAAGATAGGTGCTGATGTAATGGATAAAAGGCAGGTTAATACTTCAAGTGGAAAAATTACTGTTGAGGTGGGTGAAACTCCCGTTTTTGTGGAAGCGGTGAAATAATTATTGAATATAAATTTTTTCCGGTGTCGCGGCTGGAGGCAAATCTTTCTCGAAATAGAACTTGCACGATTCACAGGTTTTTACAAAATCGTGCCGGGTACCATCTTCGCCATAATCGTATTCAATTTCGAGATCGTGCAACTGGTCGTATTTTTGGTAGCTTGCCAATTTGCCGTTTTTATAAAACCGGTGGTATTCTGAGAGTTGCTTCTGCTGGTCTACATAATTATCAGCTTCCGGGTGGCCCATGTAATCATACATTTCCATCTTATAACTTCGTCCGTCGGCGGAATACTTGTATAATATCTGAATGCGCTTTTCCCAATCTTTTAATTTTCGCAATGAATCGAGTACATGGATGAAGAAAGTGGTATCATGACTTCTATCGCCAAATAAAAGATCTTTATTATGATACCGCTGATAGTTTAAGTACCAGGCGTTTTCTGTAGTATCCTGGTAGGTAATAACTTGTTTAATGAGTCCGTTTTCGTAGATTGTACTACGCCTAACCTGCCCTGATTGCCCGTAGAAATTCCTGCTACCAACACGTACGCCGCCTGCAAATTCTTCTGTTATGTACAATTTGCCATCAGGATAATAAATTTTGCGGACGCCGTTTAGCTTTCCATTTTTAAAATGTTGTGTAAGTTCGGTGTTGCCATTAGAGTAAAACAGTTTCTCCACCATGTTTGAAACTTGCGGATGCTGGTAAAGCAATCGCAGTACATCCAATTGCCTGATGCCTCCAAAATACTCCCATTGTCGGCCGCCATTAATATCACGGTAATTGGTGGTGTAGCTACACTTTGAAACTATTATTTTACCGTCAATGGTGCTTCCGAACAGAATCCATTGCTCGCCGGTTTGCAAGTTGAGGTGGCAGTCGTCTTTAAAATCAGGGTCGATAATAAGTGTTGTCGGTTTTCCTTTAAATAGCTCCAATATAGAGATATTTACATCTGCACTTACGCGGGTGTGCATAAAACGGTCTGCGGGATCCAGCTTAGGCAGGTCGGTTATTTTTGCAAGGGCTATAAAATCATAGCCGTTAAGGTCTTCTTTCGATTTGAAATCACGTAACATGCCACAGGTACAACCAAATACACATTCCCGCAGGATCAATAAAAAGAGAGTAATGCTTAATTTCATAAAGTATAGGTAATTGCAACGGTAGCCAAAATAGGTAAAACATAATCCATTACAAAATATCAGCCTAAAAAGCTATTTTTGCGCCTCAATGGAACACATTCGTAATTTTTGTATAATAGCTCATATCGACCACGGTAAAAGCACACTTGCCGACAGGTTATTAGAATATACCAACACCATCACCCAGCGCGAATCGCAGGCACAATTGCTTGATGATATGGACCTGGAACGTGAGCGTGGCATTACTATAAAAAGTCATGCCATCCAGATGGACTATGAGCTTGATGGTCAGAAATATGTGCTAAACCTGATTGATACCCCGGGGCACGTGGATTTTTCGTACGAGGTTTCCCGTTCCATCGCAGCTTGTGAAGGCGCTTTGCTGATAGTTGACGCAGCACAGGGCATTCAGGCGCAAACCATCTCCAACCTTTATCTTGCTTTAGAAAACGACCTGGAGATCATCCCGGTCTTAAATAAAATGGATCTTCCCGGCGCCATGCCCGAGGAGGTTAAGGACCAGATAGTTGAACTCATCGGCTGTAAACGCGAAGATATTTTAGCCGCATCCGGTAAAACAGGAATGGGTGTACATGATATTTTACGTGCCATTGTAGCCCGTGTACCCGCTCCTGTCGGCGATCCGGAAGCTCCCTTACAGGCGCTGATCTTCGATTCGGTTTATAACTCGTTCCGCGGCATCGTGGCTTATTTTAAAGTGGTAAACGGCGAAATCCGCAAAGGCGACAAGGTGAAGTTTTTCGCCACCGAAAAACAGTATATAGCTGAAGAAGTTGGTACGTTGAAATTAAAACAGCTGCCTAAGGATGTGATCAAAACCGGTGACGTGGGCTATATTATATCGGGTATTAAGGAGTCAAGAGAAGTAAAGGTTGGTGATACCATCACTACCATTGCCCGTCCTTGCGAGTCTGGTATACAAGGATTTGAGGAAGTAAAGCCAATGGTATTTGCCGGCATTTATCCTGTCGATACCGATGAATACGAAGAGCTGCGCGAATCGATGGCGAAGCTGCAATTGAATGATGCATCGCTGGTTTTTGAACCGGAATCATCTGCTGCTTTAGGCTTTGGCTTCCGTTGCGGTTTCCTTGGGATGCTGCACATGGAGATCATCCAGGAGCGGCTGGAACGCGAGTTTGACATGACGGTAATCACCACGGTTCCCAACGTATCATACATAGCGTTCACCACACGTGGCGAGCCTATCGTGGTAAACAACCCGTCTGATCTTCCTGATCCAAGCAAGATAGATTACGTTGAAGAGCCATACATCAAAGCAACCATCATTACCAAGTCTGAATTTGTTGGGCCGGTAATGTCGTTGTGTATTCAAAAACGTGGTTTCATTAAAAATCAGTCATATTTAACATCTGACCGCGTTGAGCTGATCTTCGAGATGCCAATGGGTGAGATTGTATTTGATTTTTACGATAAGCTGAAAACCATTTCAAAAGGCTACGCTTCATTCGATTACCACCAGATAGGTTACCGCCGATCTGATCTAGTTCGTTTGGATATCCGCCTGAATGCTGAGCCTGTTGATGCCTTATCTTCATTGATCTTCAGGGGCAACTCTTACGAATTTGGTAAAAAGATCTGTGAAAAATTAAGGGAGCTAATTCCGCGCCAGCAGTTTGAAATTATTATCCAGGCATCTATAGGTGCAAAGATCATTGCACGTGAAACAGTGAAGGCCCTGCGCAAGGATGTTACCGCCAAATGTTACGGTGGTGATATTTCCCGTAAGCGTAAGCTGTTGGAAAAACAGAAAAAAGGTAAAAAACGCATGAGACAGGTGGGAAATGTGGAAATCCCGCAATCAGCGTTTATGGCAGTGCTGAAACTGGATTGATCGCCCCCCGGCCTCCTAAAGGGGGAGCTGAAAACGCGATCTTAATTATTGCTCCCCCTTCAGGGGGTTGGGGGGCTAAACTATTTATTCCCCCTTTAGGGGGTTAGGGGGCTGTAAATGCGACTACTAGACGGAAAATACGTATCAGAAAAACTTAAAGGCGAAATAGCCGAATCCGCAGCTAAAATATTGGCCGAAACCGGGCGTAAGCCGCATTTGGTTGCGGTGCTTGTTGGTCATGATGGCGGCAGCGAAACCTATGTAGCAAGCAAGATTAAAAACTGCGAGGCTGTGGGCTTTAAATCAACATTGGTGCGTTATGAAGGTGATGTAACTGAGGAAGAATTATTGGCGAAGGTAGCAGAGCTTAACGCCGATGCAGATATTGACGGGATCATTGTTCAATTGCCGTTACCCAAACACATCGATCCGGAGAAGGTAACTGAAAAGATAGACCATCGCAAGGATGTAGATGGGTTCCACCCTGTTAACCTGGGCCGCATGCAGCGTAACCTGCCGTCATTCATTCCTGCAACGCCCTACGGAATTACCTTAATGTTGAAGGAATACGGTATTGAAACAGCAGGCAAGCATTGCGTTGTTGTTGGCCGGAGTAACATTGTTGGATCGCCCATGAGCATCCTGATGGCACGCAACACCACTCCGGGTAACTGTACGGTAACCATCTGCCATAGCCGCACACCTGATATTAAGAAATTTACGCTTGATGCTGACATCCTTATAGTAGCCATAGGCAAGAAAAACTTTATAACTTCCGACATGGTGAAAGATGGTGTTGTCGTAATTGACGTTGGCATGAACCGCGAAACCAGCACCGTAACTAAATCGGGCTTTAAACTTTACGGGGACGTTGACTTTGAGAATGTATCTAAAAAAGCGTCATGGATCACTCCTGTACCGGGTGGCGTTGGTTTAATGACCATTATCGGCTTGTTGAAGAATACATTGGCTTCGGCTAATAAGGAGGTTTATAAATAACCGGCTGTTTGATTTATCTATTGTTTTTCACAGAAAAAGAATAGTTGCCGGAACCAACAGCTAAAACAGCTCTGCCGTTTTCATATCTTAACAACTTTATATCGCTCCGGGTATGCACCGGCCTGCCGCTCTCTGTCAATAAACTATTTTTGCCGGCGGGTAAATAAATTACAGCGGTTGTATTAACGGGGATGGTGGTTTGCATGGTGAATAAATTGCTGTTCTTCTTCCATTTATTTGATATTATGCCATAGGGAGATAAGTAACTTGCGTCAGCCCACGTAACATTTCCTACGGGTTCAGGCCTGATGACTATCTTGTCAAAAGCTACAGCATTTGAATCGGGGCGGATGCCGCTTAGTCCGCTGTAAAACCATTCCATTAAATGACCAAGCATAAAATGGTTGTTTGACGAGATTCGGTTTCCCTGCCATGATTCCGTAAGGGACGTAGCCCCTCTGGCCAATTGATAGCCGTATCCCGGAACATCGGATCTGCTATTCATATCAAATATCACATCCGACCGACCAGCATCATCCAGCACTCTCAAAAGGTATCTATACCCTATGTCTCCGGCTGTTAATCCATTATTATGTTGGCGGATGTCCTTCACAATATTATCAATAACAGCTTCCTTAAAGGCAGGATCTACAACGCCTGTGTAAACAGCTATGGCATTTGCTGTTTGGCTGCCGGACCCGTACTGCTTGGTTTGTTTGTTGAAAAACGTATTGTTAAAAGCCGTTTTAACTTCGTTGGCTAATCCGGTGTATCTGATTGCATCATCATTCTTTCCCAATAAGCGGGCTACTTTTGATAGAATGGTAAGGTCATAATAATAAATAGCAGTTCCGGTTATGCCTTGTGGTGTTAATTGTGATACCCCCGGATCTTCGGGCCCCAGGTCATACCAGTCGCCGAGGCCGAAATATAGCAAGTTATTTTTTGACCTTTTTTGCAGATAAGCGGCATAGCGTACCATCATATCATAACTTTCTGACAATATTTGTTTATCGCCGTACCATTGGTATATGTAATATGGCATTATGATCCCATTACTACCCCATTCCGGTGAATCACGAAATCCGCCACCAAACTTTACGTATTCAGGGGCAATATCAGGTATTAATCCTTTGGATGTTTGCGAGTTGATCATATCTCTTACCACTTTACGGCACAAGGTGGCTATGTCGTAATTATACCTGATGGATGGCCCTACCAGGTGAGCCTCTTCCAGCCAGCCGAGCTTCTCGCGATGAGGGCAATCCGTAAAAACACTTGCCGTATTACTTCTTATGGCCCAATCAATAAGCTTGTAAGTTTTATTGAATAAATCGTTTGAACATTTAAAGTTCCCGATGCCGGCAGCCGAATTGCGGGTATGCAAACTTTTTAAAACCAGGATTACAGGCAGCTGTTTCGTATTTAGTTGTCCCGGAGGCGTCGCACCCTCAACCTGGATATACCTGAAACCATAATACATAAACTGCGGGTGCCAGGATTCTGTTCCGTTTCCCTTAAGGGTATAATTAAAATATACCGGAGTACCAACGGCTTCCTGCGTAACCAAGCCTTCACTATCCAATAGCTCGGCAGGCGTTAGCTTAACAACCGCTCCTTTACTACCATTCACCGTTATAAATGGAATGGCAGAAGCGTTTTGCCCCATGTCATACACCCACACCCCCGGCTTTGGTTGCATGATCTTTACCGGCGCAAACTGGTCAAATATTTTCAGCGGCTCTTCAGCCTGGATGTCCAGCCTTTCAGGTCCGTCAACCACAATTGCATCTTTCCATTTTGAGTCATCGAAGCCAGGTTGGTTCCAACCTTTTTGCTCAAGATTTGCGTCATAATCCTCCCCGCCATAAATGCTTGAAAAAACTACCGGCCCCGGCGCGGTTTTCCATGATTGATCGCTGATGACATCTTCCCCGCTCCCATCCTCGTATTGCAAGGCAACCCGGCAGATCATTTTAGGATAGCCAAACGCGCCCTTTAGCTTGTGGTACCGTTCGCCTGGGATATAATAAAACCCATTTCCCAGCATCACACCAATTGTATTTTTACCCTGCTTTAATTTATTAGTTATATCAAAAGCAACATACAGAGCATGTTTATCATATTTTGTCCAGCCGGGGTCTAAGAAATGATCCCCCACCTTTTCGCCATTAAGGCTTAAATCGAATTGGCCCAGCCCGGTTATAAAAACGGTTGCCTTTCTTACTTTTTTATTTGGTGTAAATTCTTTTCGTATAATTGGCAAAACGTCTTTCCCCTCATTAAAACGTTTGTCATTGGTATCTTCAAGTCCCGTAATTAAAAGTAACGAATCCGGCAATTTCTCATACGCAATCCATTTTGCGCCTTTCCATTCTGATTTTGACAGTAGCCCCATTTGCCACTTTGCAACCTCGCTCCAGGCAGACGAATGCTGCAGATTGTCCCAAACCATTACTTTCCAATAGTAAGCTTTTGTTGATTCAAGTTGTTTTCCGGCAAAAGGAATTTGAAGGGATCGCGGCGATAATATTTTTTTTGAATCCCAAATATTACCAACGTTTTTTTGCAAAAGCGACGCATCGTCTGCTACCAGAACTCTATAGGCTATTTGTTTTAAATTACGTTGATCGCCTCTGATTTGCCAACTAAGCGCGGGATTTTGAGTATCTATTGCTACCGGGTCATTTTTATACTCACATGTTAGACCGGTTACGACAGTTTGGGCCGATAAACTTACGGTTATAACCAGGAACAATAAAACAACAACGAATTTCTTCATCTATTATATTATAAATAAGAACAGCATATTAATTGAAGGATGCCGCTGTTGATGATCCATGCACTAATCAACTCAAAAATTCGGCAGGGATTTGATAATTCTCGTTCTCATCGCTCCAGGCCATTGAGGTGATCTTCCAGCTGTCATCAACCCAGACATATTGGATATAGTTGATTCCGCGAGGTAGATTGTCGATTTCATGATCGGCAAAGCTATATTCGTATACACTCAGGCGCTGCGCCACTTTTCCGAAAATATCCGTTTTTGAAAATAGTTCCCGCTGCATAAACTGCTTAAGTGTGCCATCTGCAATCTGCGCTTCCAATGTTTGTAAAAACGTTTCCGTGGTAAAGGTTACAGGCTTGCCTGAGCTATTGTTTACCAGCAAGCCATCAGCATAAAACAATCCCCTAACGGTTTCCAGGTCAGGTTGCTCAGCATCCTGGAAGCTAAGCGATTCGTAAAAGTCTTCAGTTATATAATCTACTGCGCGTGCGTTCATTTATTAAATAATTGTTTTATATCATCCCAAACCGACGTTGTGCCAACATACACTACGCCATTTTCTATTTTAACAGGATACGTTTTGATGTAATCCTGCGATCCCTTCCCGGTTTGCAAATCAAATGAATAACCATGAACCGGGCAAATAATTTTATCGTTTTCGCACGATCCAAGGCTCAGGTCAAAACCCTGGTGCGGGCAAATGGCCGATACGGCAAACAGCTTACCTTCGTAGCCCACGACGCAAATACTTTTGTCGGCTATTTTTACTTTTTGGATGAAAGGTTTATCGGTGTCCTTAATTTCGGGAAATGAGTACCACTTCATAAGTGTCAAAAATCGATCTTCAGGTTCATTAACGACGGGTTTTTCATTACATCATCCATGTTGGTGATCAGTGTAACGCGCCGTCTGTCGGCAGACACAATTGCCTTGGCATTATTTACTCTTTTTACCGGCCTTGCAAAATTCAAGACCACCTTGTATGGCATATCTATCAGCATAGCTTTAGCCATTGAAAATGCAGACGAAGTTTTCTTTAAAAATGCGTTGAACTTAACTTTGTCTATAATGCGGTAAAATTTGTGAGGGGTAATCTCATAAGTATAGTAATCTTCACCTGCCACTAATTGCTGTGCATCGATTCCTATGGGCGGCTTCTGCCCCTTCGAAATAGCTTTAAGCTGGCTGTTTACCGGGATCTTTGAAATGTGTTTGAGATAATATTCAAGATCTGCCGAGTTTTTAGCCAGGTGATTCACGCTTACCTTCATTATGTTTTTGCGAAGATTCATTTTTATGGACAGGTCGCTGCTCCTCGCCATATTAGCTTCTGCAACACTCATTTTCTGTTGCGTACTGTCTGGCAGGGCAGTGTAAAAGTTTAAAGTAGTATCCTTAACCAGCGAGAATTGCGGGGTGGCCTTAACCGAGTCGGACATAAGGTTCATCAGCACCGACACGGCACTGCCCATATCAAAGCCATAAACTACGTTACAAGATCCGTCCTGTTTAAAATTATACTGCTCCTCAATGTCGACACACGACGAGAAGCAGAGCAAAACGAAAAATAGTACCAATAAATAAGGTCTTTTCATAATGCAAAATTTACGTAATATTAAGGAAAAAAGCAGAAAGCCAAAAGAATAAAGCTTTTTTATAGCTGAAATGTAAATTTACGCAAAGCGGCTTAGCTTTTTGCTTTCTGCTTTAAGCTTTCGGCCTTTAACCCTTTCTGCTTTGAGCTCAAAACCGTACTTTTGCGCCCTATTATGGCACACCAGATACCGGAAGACGGCACATTGCTTCCATTAATGGAAGAATTTTACACAATACAGGGCGAGGGGTACAATACAGGTAAAGCTGCTTATTTTATCCGGCTCGGTGGCTGTGATGTGGGCTGCCATTGGTGCGATGTGAAGGAAAGCTGGGATGCTGAGCTTCATGCGCTAACATCTGCTGATCAGATAATTGAGAACGCATCAAAACATCCATCGAAGGCTGTAGTGGTTACCGGTGGTGAGCCTTTGATCTACAATCTTGACTACCTGACAACCGGACTACAAAAAGCGGGCATCAAAACTTTTATAGAAACCTCAGGCGCTTACCCCTTATCCGGTAATTGGGATTGGATTTGTCTGTCCCCTAAAAAATTTAAATCTCCTATGCATTTGGTAGCCGCAAATGCTGATGAACTCAAGGTAATTATTTTTAACAAGTCGGACTTTGCCTTTGCCGAGGATAATGCAAAACTCGTTTCACCAACCTGCAAATTATTTCTGCAACCAGAATGGTCCAAATCGAAGGAAATGATCCCACTGATTGTGGAGTACGTAATGAACAACCCTCAATGGGAGATCTCCCTGCAAACCCATAAGTATCTTAATATCCCTTAGAAGAGATTCAAGAGCCAGGAATCAAGAATAGGGATTGAAAAAAATGTCTTACATGGTGTTCTCGACTATAATTTCCCTGGTTTTTATTCTTTTTATCTTGATTCTTGACTCTTGGCTCTTGATTCTCTAAAAAAACGTAACTTAGGATACGAAATCACGTATCAAAACCAATGAGAGTATTAGTCTTCTCGGTTCTGTTATCATTAATATCCGTTTTTACAGTCGCCCAACAGAGGCAATACTCTACCACCGATAGAGCCGCTATTAAATATTTTGCCCTGGCAAACACGAGTTTAGACGACCATCTTTATGATGAGGCAGTTGAAAACTTGCAAAAAGCCATACAGGAAGACGATAAATTTGTTGAGGCACACGCTGTTTTAGGCGATTTGTTGCGACAGATGCGCCGGTACAAAGAATCTATTGATCAGTACACCAGGGTTATTGCGTTGAACCCGGAATTTAGTCGCGGAATATACCTTAAAACCGGCGAGCTGGAAATAAACAACGCCCAATATGCCAGGGCGCAGGAGCATTTACAAAAATATTTAACCTACCCTAATATTGAGGACAAGGATATTTACAAAGCCAAAAAGCTGATAAACGATTGTATCTTTAGCATACAGGCAATTGCACACCCCGTTCCGTTTAAGCCAATTAACATGGGGGCTGAAATTAATACTGCTGATGATGAATATCTCCCGGTGGCCACTGCTGATGAGGGCATGCTGATATTTACCCGCAAAATAAACAATAACGAGGACTTTTATAAAAGCATGAAAGTCGACAATAAATGGCAAACTGCTACCTATTTAAGTAACCAGATAAATACGCCTCAATACAATGAAGGCGCTGAATCTATTTCCCAGGATGGCAAATACTTATTTTTTACCGGGTGTAATCGACCTGACGGCTTGGGACGTTGTGATATATACATTGCGCAAAAAAAAGGCGATGACTGGGGCAAGCCATTTGACTTAAGTCCGCCGGTTAATACAACGGGCTGGGAGTCACAACCATCGATAAGTGCAGATGGTAAAACGCTGTATTTTGTGAGCAATCGCAAAGGCGGATATGGAGGTTATGATATCTGGAAGTCCACTCTTTCTGAAAAAGGTTGGGGAGATCCTGAAAATCTTGGGCCAAATATTAATACCATTTATGATGAACAATCGCCATTCATTCACCCCGACGACAGTACTTTATATTTCTGCTCAAACGGGTGGCCGGGATTAGGCGGGAAGGACCTGTTTGTTAGTCGCCTAAGTAAGGAGGGCAAATGGCAAAAACCGGAAAACCTCGGTTATCCCATCAACTCAAATGGCGACGAAAACGGGCTAAGCCTTACTGCTAACGGGACCTATGCATTTTTCTCATCGAACAATTTAAATGGATACGGTGGATTCGACATATACACGTTTGAGCTGCCGCCTAATTTACGCCCGCATCAGGTTACTTATGTGAAGGGTACTGTTAACGATGCAAAAACTAAGGTACCATTGGAGGCTGCCGTTGAAATAATCGATCTACTGAAAAACCAGGCAGTGTTCCAAGACTATAGCGATGCCAAACAAGGAGACTTTTTAGCTACACTCACAGCGGGTAAAAACTATGGTCTCAATATTTCAAAAAGCGGGTACCTGTTTTACTCCGCCAATTTTTCATTGATCGGGCACGAACCGAAAAATCCATTTAACATCTCGGTTTTATTGGAGCCGATAGAAATTGGTAATAAGGTTATTCTAAACAACATATTTTTCGATACCAACAAATTTGATCTCAAACCTGAGTCGGTTGCCGAACTGGATCAATTGGTTTCATTTTTAACAGTAAACCCTACCCTTCACATCGAAATTTCAGGACATACGGATAATGTAGGTAACGATCAGCTTAATCAAACGCTTTCAGAGAATCGGGCCAAATCGGTTTACCTTTATTTGATAAATAACAAGATTGCAGCCTCGCGACTTGTTTTTAAAGGATACGGTAAAACCCAACCTATTGCACCAAATACGACCGAGGATGATCGTAAAAAAAACCGGCGGACAGAGTTTAAGATAATTTCGAAGTAGTTTATTAGAGGTTAGAGAACGGGGATTAGATGAATTGCCGATATTTTACAGTTAACATCAATCTATTGTATCAATGAAAATTCGTTTAGCTGTTCTCCTTATTATCACAGTAATTTTAAGTTCGTTCCTTTAAAAAATTTCTTATTCCGGCAAACCATGGCAAGGTAAACCGCAACATATCCCCGGGAAAATTGAATGTGAGTTTTATGATCTCGGCGGAGAAGGCATAGCTTATCATGATTCAGACAGCGTTAACAATGGCAACGGCAAGCTCAACCCGGCCAATGGCAGCTATCTGAACGAATTCAGAATGAAGGAAGGCGTTGATATTTCCTATACCAAGTCGCACGATATTGATAATAACCCTTATAGCAAAGTATTCCCCAGGATGGACCAGTTATACGTTGGCTGGACAATGCCAGGCGAATGGATAAACTACACGATAAAGGCAGACCAGACGGCAGCTTACAAAGTAAGTTTAATGTACACCGCCAATGGTGACGGAATTATTGCATTTGACCTGGATGGCAGGGAGGTAGCTAAAAACCTAAAGGTGACATCAACCCATAACGACCAGGACACGGTTAAGTGGCGACAATGGCATCATTGGAATAAAGCAGATTCATTAACCACTGTAAGAATTAATCAGGGAATCCATATGCTCACCCTCCACATTGTGGCTAATGGGAATATGAATTCGACTACCTGGAATTTAAAAATAAAAGCCCCCGGAATTAATCCGGAGGCTCAAATATTTGTGACGCAATACACCATGTCCGCATGATGTGTTTATACGAAAATTAATTCCCCATTTCAGACAAGAACTTTATCCTCATCAACTGAATTTCTTCTATTGTATAATCATCGCTTCCCAATTCTGCAAGCGCATCGTCTATCGAGTCGGCTTCAGCTGTGCGGAAATAGTCAAAGATCTCTTCCTGCTTATCCTCGTCAATAATTTCGTCAATGTAGTAATTCAGGTTAAGCTTGGTGCCTGAATTTACAATGGTTTCAACTTCCTTAAGGATCTCCTCGTAGGATAAACCTTTGGAAGCGGCTATGTCATCCAGATTCAAATGCCGGTCAATATTTTGGATGATAAATACCTTTAGCGCTGATTTATTAGCGGCGCTTTTGATCACCATATCAATAGGGCGATCGATATCATTATCCTCAACATACTTCTGGATCAGGTCGGTAAAAGGCTTGCCGAATTTCAGCGCCTTGCCGGCTCCTACTCCCGAGATTTGTTTAAGCTCATCCGTAGTGATCGGATAATGTGTACACATTTCCTCAAGCGACGGGTCCTGGAATATAACAAACGGAGGCAGTCCCTTTTGTTTAGCAAGCTTTTTACGCAGGTCCTTAAGCATCTGCAGCAACTCGGTATCCAACGCCCCGCCACCTTGTTTCGGGCCGTCTGCATCTTCGTCGTCATCCGTAGCACCCATAGCCTTGTTCAATACAAACCGAATACTGTAAGGATTATCGATAAAGGAATTTCCCAGTTTGGTTAAATGCAACAAACCGTATTGGTCAATATCCTTTGCGAGAAAATTATTCAGTAGCGCCTGCCTTAGCAATGAGTTCCATAGGTTCAGGCCATCTTCCTTGCCCGATCCAAAATAATCGAGCTGGTCATGCTCATAATTTTTTATCTGTGCATTATCCTCACCCATCAGGATATTGATGATGTGGTGATCGTCAAACTTCTCACCTATTTGTTTTATCAGGCTGAGTGCTTTATGCAGGTGCAATTCGCCGTCGAAATGTTCTTTGGGCCCGCAGCAATTATCACACATGTTATTACAACCGGCCTCGTTAAAGTTTTCACCGAAGTAATGAAGTAATTGTTTACGGCGGCAAACAGACGATTCAGCGTAGTCTATTACTTCCTTCAAGATCTGTGTCCCAATCTCACGCTCGGAAACGGGCTTATCCTTCATGAATTTCTGTAGCTTATCAATATCCTTTTCAGAATAGAATGCTACGCAAACACCCTCTCCTCCGTCGCGCCCTGCACGGCCGGTTTCCTGGTAATAACCCTCCATGCTCTTAGGTACATCATGGTGGATCACATAACGAACGTCGGGCTTATCAATGCCCATACCAAAGGCAATAGTAGCTACAATAACATCAACGTCTTCCATCAGGAATTTATCCTGGGTATCGGCGCGTACCTTAGGATCTAAGCCGGCATGATATGGTAATGCCTTTACGCCGTTAAGGTTAAGCGCTTCGGCAACTTCTTCAACCTTTTTACGGCTTAGGCAGTATATAATGCCCGATTTACCCTGGTTTTGCTTAACAAATTTAACGATCTCCTTTATCACGTTACGTTTAGCCCTTACCTCATAAAATAGGTTGGAGCGGTTAAACGATGATTTATAGATGGTGGCGTTATTCATCTGCAGGTTCTTCTGGATATCCTGCTGAACCTTAGGAGTAGCTGTTGCAGTTAAGGCTATAATTGGAATATTATCACCAATATTGCTGATCACCTGCCTGATCTTACGATATTCCGGGCGGAAGTCATGCCCCCATTCCGAAATACAATGTGCTTCATCAACAGCAACGAAAGAAACCTGGTTAAGGCGTAAAAAATCAATATTTTCCTGTTTTGTCAGAGATTCCGGCGCTACGTAAAGTAGTTTGGTTTTACCAGCTAGCACATCTTCCTTTACCCTTGCGATATCTGATTTTGTTAGTGAAGAATTTAAAAAATGGGCGATGCTGTCTGAACCTCCAAAGGCTCTAAGCTGGTCAACCTGGTTCTTCATCAAAGCAATTAGCGGAGAGATCACGATCGCCGTTCCCTCACTCATTAAAGCCGGCAATTGGTAGCACATTGACTTGCCACCACCGGTTGGCATAATTACAAATGTATCGTTACCCGCCAGAATATTAGTTATAATCGCTTCCTGCTCCCCCTTAAAATTATCGAACCCGAAAAAGTTCTGGAGGTTATCAAAAAGCGACTTCTTAGTTTCTATCATTATAAACGTATTCTTGATTGTATTTAAAAGTTTAAAGTAACAAATTTTTCTGAATAAACGATGGATTTACTTTAAAATTTTATATAAAAATGATTATTCTTTTAAAAACAATTTGTTTCTTTAGCCCGTTTAACAAGCGGCATTTGTTAGATGCCTTTATTTAGTTTTATTTAGTTCATAATTTACAAATTATTAACCAAATTTGCGGCGCGTATACCAAATTAAATTGTTTAAACACACATGAATAAAAACTACTACGCCATTATCATGGCAGGCGGCATCGGAAGCCGTTTTTGGCCGATCAGCCGTACATCTCACCCTAAACAATTTATTGACATACTGGGTACCGGGAAAACACTCATCCAAAATACCTACGATCGGTTCCTGAAAATTTGCCCCAAAGAGAATATTTACGTTGTAACTAACGAAATTTATACAGATCTGGTAAAACTGCAACTGCCGGAAATGACCGACGGACAGATCCTTACCGAGCCTTTGATGCGCAACACTGCACCATGCGTGGCTTATGGATCATTTAAAATTGAAAGCCTTAACCCTTATGCTGCAATTGTAGTGGCACCTTCAGACCACCTGATACTTGACGAGGCTGCCTTCATCAGCACCATTGAGAAATCATTAGAAGTTGCGTCGACAAATAATTGCCTGATCACGCTTGGTATAAAGCCATCCAGACCGGATACCGGATACGGTTATATTCAATATACCGAACAAAGCCTTAAGAATGATTTCCATAAGGTTAAAACCTTTACGGAGAAACCGACGCTTGAAATAGCGAAGACATTCCTGCAAAGCGGCGACTTTTTATGGAACGCCGGCATCTTCGTATGGTCGGCAAAGGCTATTGTAAATGCATTCAGCAGTTACCTGCCTGATATGCATGAAATTTTTGCTGAAGCAAGACCGGTATATAATACCAATGGGGAAAAGGCGCATATTCATAAATCCTACCTGCAGTGCAGCAACATTTCCATCGACTATGGCATCATGGAGAAGGCAGATAACGTATACGTATTACCTTCTGAATTTGGCTGGAGCGATTTAGGTACATGGGCCTCTATCTATGACCTTGCAGACAAGGACTATGTAGGCAACGCAGTCATTCCGGCTGATAAGGTGATCATGTACGACTCCTCTAACTGTATGGTAAATGTGCCAGGCGAGAAGCTGGTAATATTACAGGGCCTTCATGACTACATAGTAGTCGAAGCAAATAATACCTTACTGATTTGCCCGCGTGACCAGGAGCAAAATGTTAAAAAGGTTGTGGCCGATGTGAAGCAACAATTTGGAGCGAAGTATATTTAGGATGCCCCGCCCCCCTAAAGGGGGAGAAAAAACTCAAAGCCCTGTTTTTTTTAAATAGGGCTTTTGTTTTTTTTATTGATTTGCTAATCAAAAAGCCCCCTTTAGGGGGTATGGGGGCCTAACCTTTGTCTAATGGCCTCATATAGGATTATTCCAGTTGCAACTGACACATTCAACGATTCAATTTCGCCATACATTGGAATTTTTGCCAGGTGATCTGCAATTCGGATAATATCGTTGCGCACGCCATCTTCTTCCGAGCCCATCACAATTGCAGTTGGGATAGTATAATTTGGTTTGTAAATGTATTCCTGTGTTTTTTCGGTACAGCAAACCAGTTGCAGGCCCGATTCCTGCAGAAACTTCACTGTTTGCATGAAATTATCGTGCCGGCAAACCGGGATCTTATACAATGCGCCTGCAGACGTTTTGATGGCATCCGGATTTACTTGTGCCGATCCCTTTGCCGGAACCACTATAGCATGAACGCCGCTGCATTCGGCAGTACGGGCAATGGCGCCCATATTGCGTACATCGGTAATTGAATCAAGCACCAGGATCAACGGCACCTCTCCCTTTTCGTATATCGTTGGAATGATATCCTCAATTTTTTGATAAATAATTGGCGAAATAAAGGCAATCACCCCCTGGTGATTTTTCATGGTGATACGGTTCAACTTTTCAACCGGCACTTGCTGGGCTGTTATATTGTATTCATGCAGCAAAGCCCGTAACTCGTTTAACAATTCGCCGCCAATACCACGCTGGATGTATAACGATTCAATTTCCTTACCCGAACGGATGGCTTCAATAACTGCACGGGTACCAAAAACCACCTGGTTGCTTTCGCGGGGTTCCCTGTTGTTGTACGACATTGTAAAATATTAAATTAAGGCTGTAAAAGTAGCCATATTAATTGATTTAGCCTTTATTGAACTCTTGCACCAATTTGGTTTTTTTCTGAAAGATTTGATTTAGGAAAATATGTTATTAACATTTAAAAACTTTATTAACACATGGTTAGTTGTTGATTTATAAGTGCAAATTTCGAGTCTTAACATTTTTACTAACAGTTGGTGTTAATAAAGTATTTTTCCCAACATCTTTTGTTAATTTCATAACAGTTAAAAAAATAAAGTTATCAACCTTTTAAAAAGGCCTGGAAAAACCAGTTTGAAATCATTATTCGATACCAGTTATTTTTTGTATATTTTTGACGCCTTATGATTTTGGAGAACGATAATCAATACAATAAACCGAATACTACTGACCGGAGAAACAGGATAACAACCCCAACCCCTTATAGCGGGCTTGGCAAGCTTCCACCCCAGGCTATTGACCTGGAAGAGGCCGTTTTAGGTGCATTAATGCTCGAAAAAGACGCGTTGTCGTCGGTAATTGACATTTTAAAGGCAGATGTTTTTTATAAGGACAGTCACCAAAAAATATTTGCTGCTATCCGTATGTTGTTTGAGAAATCATCTCCTGTCGATATCCTTACCGTTACCGCACAACTTCGCCAGCAAGGCGAGCTGGAAATGATAGGTGGCGCTTATTATATTACTGAGCTTACCAATCGTGTTGCATCTGCAGCAAATATCGAATACCACTCCCGAATCATCATCCAAAAGTTCATCCAGCGCGAGCTGATCCGGATCTCCACAGATGTTATCCAAAGCGCCTATGAAGACACGTACGATGTACTCGACCTGTTGGACCGCGCGGAAAAGAACCTTTTCGAGATCGCTCAAAACAACCTTCGCCGCGATTCGCGAAAGATGGACGATTTGATGCATGAAGCATTAAAGGAAATTGAAGCGCTGAAAGATAAAAAGGATGGACTAACCGGTGTTGCATCAGGATTTACAGATCTTGACCGCATGACCTCAGGCTGGCAAAAATCTGATCTTGTGATCATCGCTGCCCGTCCTGCGATGGGTAAAACAGCGTTCGTGTTGACGTGCGCGCGGAATGCCGCGGTTGATTTTAACAAACCTGTAGTGGTATTCTCGCTCGAAATGTCGTCTGTTCAGTTAGTTAACCGACTAATCTCCGGGGAAACTGAAATCGAGCAGGAAAAGATCCGTAAAGGAAATATGGAGGAATGGGAATGGCAGCAGATCCACTCCAAAATTGGCAGGCTTGAAGCAGCTCCGCTGATAATTGATGATACTCCTGCTCTTAATATCTTTGAATTCAGGGCAAAATGCCGCCGTTTGAAATCGCAGCATGATATTCAATTGATCATCGTCGATTACCTGCAGCTGATGCATGGCAAGGCAGCCGATGCCAAAGGCGGTGGAAACCGTGAGCAGGAAATTGGTAGTATCTCACGGGCATTAAAATCTGTTGCCAAGGAATTAAACGTCCCTGTAATTGCGTTATCACAGTTAAGTCGTGCGGTTGAAAGTCGCCCGGGTGGCTCAAAAAGGCCAATGCTTTCGGATTTACGTGAATCTGGTTCTATCGAGCAAGATGCGGATATGGTATTGTTCCTTTACCGTCCTGAATATTACGGATTAGAAGTTGATGAAGATAACATGCCTACAGCTGGTGTAGGTGAAGTAATTATAGCCAAGCACCGTAATGGTGAAACAGGTAGGGTTAGGCTAAAATTTGTGGGCAAATTTGTTAAGTTCACTGACCTTGACCAGGGAATGGGTATGGATGGTGGCTTCTCGCCGGGTAATGCATTTGCAGGATTAGCGCCATCGCAGGATTTTGACAAACCAAGCAATTTTATCATCCGACCATCAAAAATGGATCAAATGGATGATGACGATGGTGCGCCCCCGTTTTAATATTGCCCCTTAGCAAAACTTGAAATTAAATTTTAACGTTATATTTGTAAATAGATAATTCAATAAAATGATATTACAAGTAATAACTCCTGAAAAAGAAACATTTAATATGAAAGTGTCTCTGCCTCAAAACTATTTGGGCAAGGAAGTACACTGCCTGTTTTATATTGAAGAAGAAGCTAAAAGTGTTCCTGTTTCTGCCATCTCTAATAAAAGACCTTCTGATTTTTTTGGTATACTCAATCCGCAGGAAAGTGAAAGTTTCGAGAAACACATCCAGCAAATCCGTAACGAGTGGGACAGAAATATCTAATCGATACAAATGTAATTTCTCATTTATTTGCAAATAAGCTTCCTGATAATGGGAAAGAGTTTGTCACAGGTGTAATAAATTCAAATTTTATTATTTCAGTTGCCGTAGAAATAGAAGTACTAACCTATCACGACATACCTGGAAAAATGCCAATTATCGAAGAGTTTATAAATCTGGCAGTTATCTTACCTCTTGATAAAGAAGTCACTAAAAAAGCTATTGAATTAAGAAGAAGCTATAGAAAACTTAAGCTAGGTGATGCAATCATAGCTGCTACTGCTGTAGTACATCAATTGACCCTTATTAGCAATAATGTGAAAGACTTTATAAATATAAAAGGATTAAAAGTTATCAATCCCCATACCTTATGATCAATATTTGTAATCTATCGGTCAACCATTTGATAACTTTTTGGCAGGCATGATACTAAAATATCAATCCCAAAGCAATCCCAATTATTATAATAAACGGTGCTTTTATTTTAGTGAAATTCAGCAACACAAATGTTGCTGCCATTATTAAATAAGCCATCCAGTTTAAGCCAAACGGGCGCACCAATAATATCAATGCAGTTGCCATAAACCCTACAGCTACCGCATTTATCCCGCTAAGGGAATTTTTTATCCGGGTTATTTTTTTCAGGTCATTCCAAAAGGGAACTATAAATAAAATAAGGATAAGCCCCGGCGAATTTATGCCGATAACCGCTACCACACTGCCAAATACCTGGCCTATCACTCCTCCCCCCTTGTTGCCCATAGTAATCCCGCCCAAAAATGAGGTGAATGAAAAAGTAGGCCCCGGTAGGATTTGTTGTAAGGCGTATCCTGAAAGAAATTCCGAACTTGTAAGGTAGTGCTTAACGCCAACAAACTCGGTATACATCAACGGCACCAGCACTTGTCCGCCGCCAAAAATGAGGATGCCGTTACGATAGAAATTTTCAAATAAGCGAATCGGCAAGCTGAAAACCGATGTTTGGTTTACTACTGCGCCCAATGCCGCAAATAGTAAAAGGATACCAATAAAGTAAGTAACCTTGTTAGGGTTTACGTTTGAAAACAACTTAACACGCAATTCATTTTCCTGTGGTTGCGTCTCCATCGCGGATGAAATAATGCCGCCTAATAATATAAGCAATGGGAAGGCATAAGCATTTTGAAGGATCAGCGTGGCTATTAATGAACCAATAGCCAGCATGGTGCTCACCCTTGTTTTTAAAAATCTATCAGCAAAAGTATAGGTAGCATATGCTACAACTCCCACTCCTATTGGCTGCACAAAACGTAGTATCTCAGTAAACCGGGCCTTATTGGCAAACATGCCGTAACTGATTGCAGCAAGGCACATAATTGTTGCCGATGGCAGTACCCATATCAAAAAGGTAATAATTGCCAGCCTTAAACCACCCACCTTCCATGCAATACCGACCAATGTTTGGGTTGATGATGGGCCTGGTAACAGTTGAGCCAACGCATTAAGCTCCATTAACTCCTCCTCCGTAATATAACGCCGCTTTTCAACAAACTCGCGCAGCAATACAGCGATATGTGCCTGCGGCCCGCCGAAGGCAGTAAAAGTGTATAGCGTTACGTCGCGCAGGAAGATTAGCTGCTTCTTTGTCATGAGTTAGTTCATGGTTGATGGTTCATAGCCGAAAGACAATTAGCGTCGTGTCATTTATGGATGTTTAGTGTGTAATATTTAGTAAAAAATGTTAACCCTCCCTTTTGCAAAAACGACATCAAGTAATTGATTAATAGATATTTACATCAGATTAAACATTGAATTATGTTACCCCTGTAAACCCCTCTTTTTTAAAACCCCCGCCCTGGAATAGTACACCGATGCGTTGGAAATTTCGCAATGTAATAGTTATATGTGCAGTCATCATGAACTTTTCGCAGCTACCATGAACTATGAACAATCAACTATGAACCAACTAATAATCATCGTCGTCATCATCTCCAAAACCTGTCAGCGCATTGTATACGCCCTGTAATTCGGAGAATGCGTGGTTGTCGCGCTGTTCCCGACTTACAAGCATACCTGTTTCGTAGGTACTTATCGCGTCCTGCTTCCTGTCCAATGCTTCGTACAATTTACCTAAATGATAATAAGTACCAACATAACTGCGATGATTATTTACCAGGTCCTCGTAATAAGCCAGCGCCTTATCTGTCTCATTGATACGCAAATACTCAGTAGCAAGCGCGTACTTCAGGAACGGATCGTCCGGTTCATTCTTAATAAATTCCAATAGCTTCTCTAATCTGCTTATCTGCATTTTAAACTCTCTCTTTTTTAACTAAATTTGCACAAACCTATTATGACTGAAAAACAATTTGTTTCTCTATTACTTGTAGGTATTCATCCTTAAAAATATACCAAGATGAAAATCCTTGTTTGCATCAGCAACGTTCCTGATACCACGACAAAAATAACTTTTACTGATAACAACACGCAATTTAATACAGCAGGTGTTCAATTTATATTAAACCCTTACGATGAGATTGCATTGGCACGAGCAATTGAGTTAACAGATGGTGTTAACGGATCTGTAACCGTAATAAATGTTGGCGAGGCTGCAACAGAGCCTACTATCCGTAAAGCGCTGGCTATCGGCGCAACAGATGCTGTGCGTGTAAATGCAAAGGCGCATGATGCCTGGTATGTAGCGTACCAGGTTGCCGAATACGTAAAGGAAAATTCATTCGACCTTATTTTAACGGGGCGCGAATCTATAGATTACAATGGATCGAAG
>JALYIP010000041.1 GCA_030775685.1 Bacteroidota bacterium | reverse complement strand
CAACAAGTTATTTAATAACTATCTTTAAAAAAAGAACCTGTATAGTATATACAGGATTAACACAATGTTGTATAGTTAGAATAGGATTTACTCACAAATCTGTATAGCTATTTCCGGACGGGTCAAGTGGGTTTACATGGTTTACACTTTTCAGGGTTTAAAATTTATTATAGTATTGATAATCAGTTATTTAATTTAACATTTCTTCGGTTTTTAGGGTTACAGTGTAAACCCAAAAATCGAAGAAAAAGGCTAACGGACAGCCTGCATTGCACGCCCAGGCGTTCCATTTTTGCACACGAAACAGGTGGAACACTATGAAACATTCTCATTATCAGAATATTGTATTTTTTATGATTTGCAACTGTCTTGTAAACCTATAACAGGAAAACACACTTTGAATTTTGTATCTTTGAACCGGAATGAAATACATAGCAATCCTATTCAGTTTATATTTTACCATTCTGGCGGTTCTACCCTGCCAGGACAGGGATGATATGATTGCGGGCGTAATTCATCAAACTATTCAAAAAAGTCATTCTGCTAATGACGAAAGAGGCCAGGAAACCTGTCCACCTTTTTGTACCTGTTCATGCTGTTCTACTGCAAAAACGTTAACGACAACCGTTACCACTGCCGTTTTCACCAGATCAGTTACCTGTGAATATCCTGGTTACAGCATACCTGCTGTTCAGGAACAGCCAATCAAGATCTGGCAGCCCCCTCAAATAGGTTAATACGAAATTTCTAAATGTTTTTCGCCTGCAACAGACGTTGCATGGCTTTCCGTATTCGTATTAATTTTTACAATTTATGTTTGACAAGATTATCGCGTTCTCTATCAGGAACAAGGTAACTATCGGTATCATGACACTGGTATTAATACTGGTGGGTGTTTACTCCGCGTACAACCTTCCGGTTGACGCGCAGCCCGACATTACCAATAACCAGGTACAGATCATTACACAAGCGCCAAGCTTAGGCGCACAGGAGGTGGAGCAGTTCATTACCGCTCCCATAGAATTATCAATGGCCAACATTGCCGGGATCATCGAAAAGCGCTCCATATCCCGTTCCGGAATTTCCGTCATCACCATTGTTTTTAAAGATGATGTAGATATTTACTGGGCCCGAAGCCAGGTGAACGCACAACTCAAAGAAGCCGAAAGTGCAATTCCTACAAACCTCGGCGAACCGATACTGGCCCCAATTACTACCGGCCTTGGTGAAATATACCAGTATGTGCTGCACGCTAAAAAGGGGTTTGAAACCAAATATACGGCAACAGATCTGCGTACTATCCAGGACTGGCTGGTACGTACCCAATTGGCAGGAACGGTTGGCGTGGCCGAGGTAAGCAGCTGGGGTGGTTATGTGAAGCAATATGAAATTGCGCTGGATAATGATAAGCTCAATTCTCTGGGCCTGACCATCCCCGAGATTTTCGAGGCCCTGCAAAAAAACAACGAGAATACAGGCGGCTCTTATATTGAGCAGCAAAGCAATGCCTATTTTATCCGGGGATTGGGACAGGTGCAGAGCCTGGATGATATTCGCAAGATCGTTGTTAAGAACGGTAAAGGCTCACCTATCCTCATCCGTGATATTGCAACAGTACAATTCGGCAGCGCCACTCGTTATGGTGCAGTTACCAGGAATGGTGAGGGCGAAGTCGTGGCAGGGGTTACCCTGATGCTAAAAGGCGAAAATTTTAGCCAGGTGATAGAGAATGTTAAAACCCGCATGGTGCAGATCCAAAAATCACTGCCCGAAGGCGTAGTGATAGAGCCATTCATCGACCGGACGGAATTGGTGGGCCGGGCAATAGGCACGGTAGAACGCAACCTGCTGGAGGGTGCGCTGATCGTGGTCTTTGTATTGGTGCTGCTTTTAGGAAACCTGCGTGCCGGACTGGTCGTAGCTTCAGTTATCCCCTTAGCCATGCTGTTCGCCTTTTCCATGATGCGTTTATTTAATGTTTCCGGCAACCTGATGAGTTTGGGCGCTATTGATTTTGGCCTGATAGTAGATGGCGCGGTAATTATTGTGGAAAGCGTGGTACACCATATTACCACAGGTAGCTACAAGCAAAAGGGGGTTGAAAAACTAACCACGGCACAAATGGATGGCGAGGTTAGGGACAGCGCCGGCAAACTGATGAAGTCCGCCGCGTTCGGGCAAATCATTATCCTGATCGTTTACCTGCCGCTTTTATCTTTAGTCGGTATCGAGGGCAAGATGTTCCGGCCTATGGCGCAAACTGTAGCCTTTGCCATTTTAGGAGCTTTTATATTGTCCTTAACCTATGTGCCGATGGCCAGTGCTTTGTTTTTAAGCAAAAAGACCTCCCATAAGCCAAACATTTCCGACCGCATTATCGGGTTCCTGCAAAGGATTTATCAAAAGGCATTGGTAGTAGTGCTTAAAGCCAAGGTGATTACAGTTACTATCGTGTTTATCTTATTGGGTATTTCCATATGGGCGTTCAGCCGCATGGGCGGCGAGTTTATCCCTACGCTTGAAGAAGGTGACCTAACCGTTGAGATCTCCATGATGCAGGGCACTTCCTTGACCGAGGTTGTCAAGACCTTTGGTAAAGCGGAGAAAATATTGAAAGACAAATTCCCCGAGATCAAACAAGCGGTGACCCGTATTGGAAGCTCGGAAATTCCGACTGATCCGATGCCGATGGAAAAGGGTGATATGATGCTGGCTATGAAGCCTAAAGGCGAATGGAAAACCGCTAAAACAAGGGAAGAAATGACGGAGAAAATGGAAGAAGCACTATCCATTATCCCCGGTATTAATGTCGAAATATCCCAGCCGATGCAAATGCGTTTCAATGAACTCATGACCGGCATCAGGCAGGATGTGGCCATTAAGATCTATGGCGATGACCTGGATATATTAGCCACAGAAGCAGGTAAAATTGCCAAACTGATCGCCCCGGTTAAAGGTGTAAGCGAACCTTACGTCGAAAAGGTAAGTGGTTTGCCACAGATACAGGTGGCCTATAACCGGGATAAAATGGCGCAATATGGTTTAAACATCAGCGATGTAAATATGATCCTGAAAACGGCCTTCGCTGGGAGTGTGGCGGGTGTGGTATTCGAGGGTGAAAAAAGGTTTGATATGGTGGTTCGGCTAAACCGCGATTTGCGGGAAAACATATCAGGTGTAGAGAACCTGCTCATACCCTTACCATCAGGCAACAAAGTGCCTTTAAGCCAGGTGGCTGACATTTCCTTTAAGGATGCCCCGGCGCAGGTGTCGCGCGAAGATGGTAAACGCCGCATCTATGTCGGCTTTAATGTAAAAGACCGGGATGTGGAAACCACGGTTAAGGAAATACAGGTAAAACTGAACAATGGTTTAAAACTGCCATCGGGCTATTACCTCACTTATGGCGGCCAGTTCCAGAATTTACAAGCTGCTAAAGCCCGTTTATCTATTGCTGTTCCGGCAGCATTACTATTTATCCTGATCCTGCTTTATATTACGTTTCGTTCAGTAAAACAAAGCCTGCTCATCTTTACCGCAGTGCCGCTGGCCTCGATGGGTGGCGTAGCTGCTTTATTATTACGTGGGATGCCATTCAGTATATCGGCTGGTGTAGGCTTTATCGCCTTGTTTGGAGTGGCCGTGTTAAATGGTATCGTACTGATCGGCTATTTCAATCAATTGAAGGAAGAAGGCATGGATAATATTTATGACCGGGTATTGGAAGGAACCAGGACCAGGCTACGCCCCGTACTCATGACCGCTTCTGTGGCGTCACTCGGCTTTTTGCCAATGGCTTTATCTGGCAGCGCCGGAGCAGAAGTACAAAAACCATTAGCTACGGTCGTGATTGGCGGACTGATCACAGCTACATTTCTTACCCTGTTTGTGCTGCCTTGCCTGTATTTATTATTTAACCGGAAAGAAACGGTAAAGGTGAAAGTGCCCGGCGTACCCAAAGTGTTGGTTGTTTTGATGATGATCGGCGCTGGAATGCTGTTTCAACCTTCAGTTGCACATGCGCAAAGTGGTGTGCCGCTGACTTTAGACAGTGCAATTGCCAGGGCATTGCAAAATAATTTACAAGTGCGCTCAGCCGGGCTTTCAGTCGAACAATCGAGGGCATTGCAAAAATCGGGTACAGATATTCCTAAAACAGAATTGATGATCACCCAAGACCCGACCAGTGGCGGCAATATGGATAATTCAATTGGTATCGTCCAAAATATTGCCTGGCCGGGGCTGTATAAGAACCAGCGCAAACTCCTGAACCAGCAAACCATACTTGCGGAAAGGACGGGCAATATCACCAGGACGGAGATCACCCGCAATGTGCGCAACGCTTATTACGCTTACCTGCTTAACCGGGAAACCTTACGAATCCTGAATTACCAGGACAGCATCTACAACGGCTTTGTAAAACGGGCGGAGATCAGGTTAAAGACCGGGGAAACATCCAACCTTGAACTTTTCAGTGCTAAAAATAAATACCAGGAAGTGCAGGCGTTAAAGATAGGCGTGCAAGCGGATCTGAAGAGTAATGAACTGGCCTTAAAGCAATTGCTTAACACGAGCGAACCAATCATCGTTGCCGAAAGTAAACTGCCTTTATTGCTGACGTTACCGGCGGATACCTTGAACACTGCGCGTAACGCGCAGGTAAATGCCGAATTGCAAAATATCGAAGTGGCGAATGCTCGTCTCGCAGTAGAAAGATCAAAAGGAATGCCCGACCTGAAGATCGGTTACAGCCAGCAACTGGTGATCTCCGGTTTTAACCCGGCAGGTATAGACCGTAGCTATTCTACCGGCACCCGCATCGCTGGTTTGCAACTTGGAGTGGCTGTACCGATCTTCAACGGGGCCAACCGCTCACGGGTAAAAGCAGAAAAAATATCCGGACAGATCGCGCAAACCAATTATGAGAACGCCCAAAGCCAGGTTCGGCTGCAATATGAACAGGAAATGCAGCAATACCAGAAATATCGGCAATCGGCGGAATACTATACTTCCGGTGGGCTAAAACAGGCGGATGAGCAGCTGCGCATTACGCAGGTTTCCTTTAACCTCGGCGAGATCGGCTATATCGAGTATATCTCGAATATATCTGCCGCAGTGCAAATCAAATTAGCTTATATCGAAACAGTCAGCAGGTTAAACCAATCCGCTATTCAATTACAATTTTTAAGGGGAGAATAATCATGAAATATCAAGCGTATAAAATACACATCATCACCTTGCTGATCGCAGGGATGCTATTGGCTTCCTGTTCGGGAAGTTCAGAAAAAATGGACAATAAGGAAACCGATACCGGTAAAACCCAAAATAAGGACAAGGAAAGCGGGCTGGAATTATCTGCGGAACAAATGAAGTCGGTAGGAATTGTGACCGGCCCTATTGAGCAAAAGAACCTGGATGCGGTTGTCAGGGCGAATGGGCAGTTGGCCGTTCCGCCACAAAACAAGGCCGATGTCAGTATTTTATCTGGCGGCATTATCAGCAATATAGATGTACTGGAAGGACAGCAAGTGCACAAAGGCCAGGTATTGGCAACTATTAAAAATCAGGACCTGATCAAGCTGCAACAAGATTATTTAGCCGCTAAGAACAATTTTGCTTATGTGCAGGCAGAATATGACCGCCAATCCCAGCTAAAGGCCGCCGGGGCGGGAACAGGTAAATCATTCCAGGCTTCGGAAGCGACTTATAATGCCGAGCATTCCCGGCTTACCGCTTATGAAAGTCAACTACTGCAATTGGGTGTATCGCCGGGCAGGATCAGTAACGGCCATATCGTTTCCCAATTCCCGGTTACTTCACCCATCAGTGGTACGGTTGGTACCATAACCGCTAATATCGGCGCTTTCGTCCAGCCGGGCACCTCCATAATGGAAGTGGTTGATAATTCGAAGATCCATTGTGACCTGACCGTATTTGAAAAGGACCTCATGGCCGTGAAGATTGGTCAGAAAGTTAGCTTCCAGTTGACCAACCAGGATAACCAGGTTATTAATGGAACGATCAATGGGATCAATAAATCTTTCGAAAATGAAAGCAAAGGCGTGATTGTGCATGCGGTCATCAATAATAGGCAACATCAAAACCTGATACCGGGCATGTATGTAACCGCGCTGATCAGCACCGGCAGCAAGCTGACCGCCGCAGTGCCTGCCGACGCCGTGATACGTTCGGAGGGCAAGCAATATATTTTTGTAACCAGCACCCATAGTAAAGATGGTAAAACCATCTTTACCAAAACAGAAGTAACTACCGGTGTAACCGAATTGGGTTATATACAGATTACTCCGTTAACTGCACTGGCACCTGATGTACAGATCGCGACTAAAGGCGCATTTTATTTACAATCAAAAGCGGCTGGCAGCGGCGAGGAAGAATAGCTATGAAAGAACTGGAAAATACTTTGCTGGAAAACAGATCAACTCAACACCTTGCTGCCGCAAGCATTTTTTCCGCTGCCGCCCCGATTTATCGGGGTGGCAGCGGGGGGATCATAAAATCAATTGTAAACAAAATTATTCCTGTACCAAATACCGTTGCGCAACAGTCACGACACGCTTGCGACAGCGACAAAACGCTGGGGTTAATATCTATAATTTTACTTTGTCAAAGTGCTATCTCTATAAATTTTCCCACCACATTCGAAGCGTAACAATTTAATAGAACCTCTTCGTTTAATTACAATAGTATATTTTCCTATTTTTTTTGTAATGGTGTCACCGATTTTGAAACTGTCCAAGTTCAATTGTATCCACCCGCTACCGTCAACGAAGTCAACATCTTTTTTTGTTTTTGGGTCCACTCCGTATAAAGATACATCGCGGCTCATATGATTTTTTTTCTTTGTCAATATCATATTGAACTCTTTTGAATCTCTAAAATCGTTAGCCCACTCGTCACAGGAGAATTCCGGCAAGCATGAATGAAGCAACATACATAGCGCTACCATGCAAATTAACAAATTACCATTTTTCATAAACTAAATTTATTACCAAATATATGTATCACGCTTAGATTGGGAATAGCAAACCCCAGCTACCGCAAGCGTTTTTGTCGCTGCCGCAATAGCAACATCAAGGCCAAACCTGTTTTTTTAAGCATCACTGATTTAATTCCCACGCCAAATTGATTTGTTAACCCAGGTGCATGAATGGCGGCTGTGGTAGGGATAATTTTGTGTCATTATTTATTTAAAAGCAAATTATTATGACAACGAAAATTTCTTATGCAATCGCATTTTTACTGGGCCTGGGAATGGTTTTCCTTGGGGCTCGCTTTTTTTTCTCGCCTGAAGCAGCAACAGCCGCATTCGGTATCCGCTTTAACGCCAATGGAGACTACTCCTTTCATCACATCAAAGGTATCAGGGATATATTTTCCGGGATCTTGTTGTGCGCTTTGGTCTTGATGAAAGAACGCCGGGCCCTGGGAATGATGTTATTTGTGGCGACAATCATTCCGGTTTCTGACATGATTACTGTCCTTAGTAAAAGCTACACCCATGTGCAACAGGCGGTACCACATATCGTAGCAACCATCATTTGTTCAGTGGTTGGCATACTGTTACTGACCGCTAAACCTTCAATAAAAGCGACACCAAAACAACAGGAAATATTAAACTAATCAAATCAACATCATGGAACAATTAAGAATTTACACGCTTGCCGATAAAGAAACAGCAGCGCATTATTTTAAAGCAAACTGGGCTAAACACAGGATAAACCTTCCGAAGTTTGGATTTGCGGTCAAAGGTGTTTGGATCGGCGATACCCCAGGCATCGCTAACCAGGTTATTGCCCTTGTATCTTTTCCGGACAATGCCGATGTCGATGAAATGACTGAATGCTATTTGAAAAGTCCGGAGTTTGCCGCCGATACAGCAGGCTTTGACAGAAACAAAATCATCCAGGTAGAGACTAAAATATTGAGGTCCGCAAGCTAATGGTTTTGCCGCAGCAGAATTTAATACACAACGTGTCCGCAGGTTGTGTATTTTTGGTTTAACCCGATTCAAATGATGATATGATCAACAGCTTATTGAACAGCATACAGAAGGTGATTACGCTAAACACCGAAGAGATAGGTATCGTGACTACTTTGTTTAAGGAGAAGACTTATAAAAAGGGCGAATTTTTTTTAGAAGAAGGGCGAATTTGCAAACAAGTAGGGTTTGTGGCAAAAGGGTTGATGCGCTTCTATATTAATCAGGATGGGGAGGAAAAGATCTATGACTTTTCCCAAGAAAATGAATTCGTATGCAATTATGAAAGTTTTCTTCCGCAGACCCCTTCCTCGAAAAACATCCAGGCTTTAGAGGATAGTATCGTTTTTGTTATTTCGCATGCCGACCTGCAACTGTTTTATGCCAACGTTCGCGGAGGTGAACGTTTTGGCAGGATCGCCATTGAAATGGTCTTTTTAAAAATGCTGCAGGATATCAGTGCCTTATATGCGGAAACGCCTGAATTGCGTTATGAGCGCTTTTTAAAAAACCACGCCGATCTGCAGCAAAGGATCTCCCAGTACCATATCGCCTCATTTGTTGGGGTAAAGCCGCAATCACTAAGCCGCATCCGTAAAAGAATTTTTACCCAGTTCTGATGAGTTAACCCGGGTGCATAGATCCGGGGATTATTTCATGGAATTGCTTTATCAATGGTGATGTCTGCAAACGCTTAGGTTTCCGCCAAGGCCGCGTAAAACCAAAAGGTATACCGCCTTTACCTGGTCAACTGTCAGCTGCTTAAAACCCGTAAAGCCCCGGATTGTTGACGCATCTGAAAAATTGGCAAGCCATCTGAAAAATTTTCAGCTGTTAGCTGCAAATTTTTCAGAATTAAGGTACTGGCACAGGGCTTGTTAGATATTTGATAGTTTAATTAACCCATTGTTCATTTATTAAATTAAAAGGCCATGACCTTAGTTAAATTCAACAAAAACGGTAACAACACATTAATGCCAGGCTTTAATGATGTTTTTGATTCTATTTTTAATGACAGCTTCTTTAGCGACCGGATGATCACCCGTGTTCCCGCCGTTAACATCAGCGAAAGCGAGAACAATTATCATGTAGAACTCGCCGCTCCGGGCTTAAAGAAAGAAGATTTCAAGCTGAACCTGGAACGGAACCAGCTGAGCATTTCGGTAGAAACTTCTTCCGAACAGGCAGACAACCAAAAGAATTACAGCAAACGCGAATACAGCTACAGTTCCTTCGTGCGTTCATTTACCTTGCCTGACAGCGCTGATCACAGCAATATCGAGGCCAGCTATACCGACGGTATCCTCCGCATCGATATCGCCAAGCGCGAAGAAGCCAAAGCGGTGCGCCGCCAGATCGAGATCAAATAAGTGTAACTAGTTTTTAAATCAAGAGGGCTCCTGTTTGCGGGGCCCTTTGAATTTAATACCACTATGAAAACACAGTTCCATATCTTATTGAGTTTGAAAACCCCGCAGGGTTTCATGGATTATGGTCAGTATTTCTTCGGGAACGACAGCGAGGTTGCCTATGCGCTGTTCCGGCAGTTAAAAGGCAGCGAAGTTATAAAAGATAATTGCCTGCTGCATATCGACCTGATGGAAACCGTAGACGAATTGCCTGTGAAGATCAAAACGATCTGCTGCACGCTGGAAGAACTCGGTTTTAACTGCAAACTGATCGCACGGGAAATGTTCCGTTTAACGAACATGGAGGAAATGAAAAGCGGCTGATTTTCCCCGGCTACCGTAATATCGCTGCCGCTCCAGGCTTTTGGCCCGCTTAATTCCCTGCCCTTTTTTGTTCATCGGCCGAACCTGAATCCAATTTTGTTTTCACACCCCTCCCGTTGCCGAAACGATAGGCCAGACTCAGGCTTACAGAACGGGAATAGAAGTGCAGGTTGGTAACCTGATACAGGCCCGCATTGCGATCAATAGCATTATGGTCCTCGCTTTGCAGGATATTGTTTGCATTAAGCGTTAAAGAACCCTTGCCGGCAAATAACGATCGTTTCAAACCCAGGTCGAGCACTGTGTATGCGCCGTAAGTTGAATTGACAAACTGGCGCTTGGTATCGTATTCAAAGTCGCACTCGGCTGATATGGTTGAACTCAGCTGAAAACTGTTATTGGTATTGAGCTGTATTGAAACCAATCCCGCATTATCCAGGCTATACCCCGCTGCTTGTCCGTTAAAGGCATTCCGGTAAAAGGCAATCGTATTATCGGTCGACCACCATGAAAGCCGCTTTTTAGCATAAGCCAGGTCGATCTCCCAGCCATGCGCCCCCTGGATATTGGTCGGCCTGCGGGTGATTGTGGTTTTATTGCTATCGAGGTATGGAAAGGTGCGGATATAGTCGCTGTAAATGTCATAGTTGAGGGTCACAGTTAACTCCTGAAGAAAATTCCAGCCCAGCTCTCCATGCCAGGATACCTGCGGCTTCAGGTTGGGGTTGCCCTGGAAAAACAAGGTAGCGGTTTGCGGCCTTCGGAAAGGAACATATTCGTGGTAATCCGGCCGGTCTGTCCGTCGTCCCAATCGCAGCGTCAGCGAGTTTCGTCCATTAATTTTATCGTTAAGGAATAAGGTCGGGAATAATTGCAGGTAATTCATGTCAATTGCCTCGCCGGTAAGCAATTGTTTCCCTTTAGTTACCGTTTGCTCCGCGCGAAGTCCGGCTTCAGCAGATAAATTTGCCCAGCTTTTATTGAGATTAATATATGCCGCGTTAATGTTTTCTGAATTCACCGAATAATCACTCTGCGCCAGGTCGGGCAATTGTTGGCCACCGGTAAGGTCATAAACGGTGTTGTTATTATTCGCTTTTACATAGCTTGCTTTGATGCCCGCCTCAAAGTTGCCCTTGTTTTTTAAGGGCTGAACATAATCTGCCTTTGCCGCGTAAATATCAAGTTGCCGGTGCTGTACCAAAAGGTTATCTGTTTCGCTAACAAAATTACCGGTGCCATCACCCAGCGTATTGTAATTGGTTTGGAGGGGAAAATTACGATATTCAGAATGGTCGGCATTAATAGTAATGGCCCCACCAGCTGTATCGAGTAGATGGGCCAGCTGGATCCCCACTGTGTAGTTGGAAGGATTATCATGCAGCGTGCTCTTGTAAGCAATATGATTAACCTTGTTTCGCAAACTGTCCAGCACGTCCATGGCAGAAACCAAGCCACTCCCCGCGCTGCCGGAACCTGCGGTGCCGGATAAGGTAAGCGTGTTGCGTTTGGACAAGTAAATATCCAGGGCCAGGGTTGGCCGGTAGTTTCGGGCGGTACTGTTGCTGTTGTTAGTAGATACCTGCTCGGTTAACATGTTGTTATTTACACCTGAAATGTAACTGTTAGCTTCACTACTGCTGAACCGTTTATTATAGGTGTAGGCATTGTTTATGAACAGGTTTATATGTTCGTTTTTATAGCTGAAGGTAAAGCCGCCGTTATACCTGCTGTAATAAGCCAGCCCCGCGCCGGCATTCACGCTGCCGCTGACCCCTTCTTTGGTGTTTTTCTTTTTTACGATATTGATGATGCCCGCCGTTCCCGCCGCATCATATTTAGAAGAGGGATTACTCATAAGCTCAATCCGCTGGACGCCCGAAGCCTGCATCCCGTTAAGCAGTCCGGCCAGATCCTCCGCAGATAAATAAGTCGTCTTCCCATCAATCAACACATTCACGCCCGGCTTACCGTTCATAATGATCTGGCCGTCCGGCGTAACCTGTACGCCCGGCAGTTTACGCAATACCTCCCAAACCGTTGCACCCTCGGTGGTAAGGTTCTGCCCGACATTGACCACCGTTTTATCCAGTTGCCGCTCCACCAACTGAATGTCGGCCTTCACCGTAACACTATTGAGCATTTGCGTGGCGCTTTTTAAAGTTAATGTACCCACGTCAGCAGCAGGATGAGTTTGATCAACAGAAAGCTTTTGCTGCAGGGTTTCGTAGCCCATTATACTAATTGAAAGGGTATAGTTTCCCGTGATAACGGGCGTAAGCAAAAATGCACCTTGGGCATCGCATCGGGCTGCTTTGTAAGCGCTGGTGTCATTGTCCCGCTTCAAAGTAATAGTTGCGTAGGGTACGGGCTGTTCCCGCTCGTCGGTCACCCGGCCTTTGACACTTCCGGATTGTACTGTTTGCGCCATAATTATGCCGGGGCGGGTCAAAAGCAAAAGTAGAAGGACGACTCTCAGTTGTTGCATAACACAATTTTCGGCTATAAACAGGCGGGAAAAACCAGCCGGTGCCAGAAAGGCAATGGTAGCAGGCATACGGGCATTTTTGCCGGTTAAAACAGTTTAAATAGGAGTGGCCGCCTTTTCGGGGGTCGAAACCGCCTGTTTGTCGACGCATGCCCTGTAACGTCCTGCAAATTGTACTTTTGTTAGATGAACTTATCTGAAAAGATCATCGGGTTCCACCAGAAGTACCGGGCCGCCAGTCACCTCTTGTTCTGGCTGTTGCTGCTGATGATGCAGTTAAGCTCCAGCAATTATTACAATTCAGACCAGGTACCATTTCGGAATAACCTGGTGGGCGACGGCACCAACCTGCTGGCTCAAATCCCGGCCGCTTACTTTTTAACCTATTTTATTGTTCCCCGCTATATCTACAAACAAAAATATCTTATCGCCCTCGCATGGTTCGTTGTATGTGCCTATGTGATCTGTATGCTTTCCAGGCTGGAGGTCATCCATTTCGAGGAGCCATTATACGGAAGAAAACCTAACCCTAAGGAAACCTATACCGAGATCTTCACCGACCTCCCCAAACTGGCCTATGTTTATTTCTTCCGCATCTTTTCGGTGGCGTTCGTTTTTATGCTGCTGAAGTTGCTCAAGGATCAGTTGGCCATACAAAGACGGGCGCTTACCCTCGAAAAACAGAAGGTTGAGGTGGAACTTAAGTTATTGAAGACCCAATTGAACCCGCATTTTTTGTTCAATACGCTGAACAACATTTATTCCCTGGCTCTGATGAAATCTCCGGTAACGGCCGACGCCATCGGCCGCTTGTCAGAAATTTTAGATTATATTCTTTACCGTTGCGATAGCCGGTATGTTCCGCTGTCTGGCGAAATCGAGCTGCTAAATAATTATATCGGCCTTGAACAACTCCGCTACGACGAGCGTTTAAAAGTACATTTTGCCTGTAAGTTCAGTCCACAAGTAGAGATTGCGCCCCTGATCCTGCTGTCCATCGTTGAAAATGCGTTTAAACACGGCGCAGGTAACGACATCGGCGAACCGATAATAAATATTGAGCTGAATGCAGATCATCGCCATTTTGCGTTTACCGTATCAAATTCATTTCAGCCTAAAGCTGTGGCGGGGGCTTCCAGCATCGGCTTGCCAAACTTAAAGCAACAGCTGGAACTGATCTACCCGGGAAAACATAACTTAGCGATAACACAAACAGCAGATTTGTATATTGTTAAACTAACCATCCACAGTTATGAAGATCCGTTGCCTGGTAGTTGATGATGAGCCCCTGGCCATACAGCTTTTGCAAAAGCACATTGCCCAGCTCGACTTTTTTGAACTGGCCGGCACCTGCAATAATGCCGTCAAGGCGCTTAGTATTTTAAACAGCCAGCCGATCGATCTTTTGTTTCTTGATATTAAAATGCCGCAACTGTCCGGCATCGACCTGCTAAATAACCTGCGCAATCCGCCAAAAACCATTTTAACCACTGCTTACCGCGAGTATGCCCTGGATGGTTTTGAACTTGGCGTTATGGATTACCTGGTAAAGCCCATCACTTTCGACCGTTTTTTTAAGGCCATTGAAAGATACCTCGGCACAATAAACCATGCCACCCCCGAAGTTCTATCTTCATCCGAGCCGCAGCTGATTTACCTGAAATCGGCCAATAAGTATTTTAAGATAGACACAAGGGATATACTTTATGCCGAAAGCAGGAAGGATTATGTACAGGTACATACCCGCGAAAAGGTAATCACTTCCAAGTATAAATTGGGTGACCTTGAACGTGAACTGGACGGCAAGGGCTTTATACGTATCCACCGTTCATTCCTGGCCAATTTAAATCACATCACTGCCTTTACGGCTAATGACGTGGAAATTGGGAACCTTGAGCTGCCTATCGGCGAGAGCTACAAAATACACGTGGCCAGGCTCATCAACAAAAAGTAACCCGCCCAACCCCTATTTACTGCCCCACCATAAATAGAGCATTGCTCAGCAGCAGCTAACCATTTTCCCAGAAGCTGCGGAAGATTGGATCATCAACCAGGTATACTACAGAGTTGCAAGCCGCCCAAAGCGTTCCGTTTTTCCACATGGAACGGGCGGAACGCCATGAAACATGCTGATTATCAGCTATTTTTATTTTAGTTAAAATTATCACCGCGCGTCATTGCGAGGAACGAAGCAAACTTTACACAGGAAAATCAAGGAACTTCAATGTTTTGGGAAGGATCCTGCCGCATACATGTTGACCACTTAACAAGCGGGGTACTAGTAACCCAACTCTTTTGGTCGGAGCGGATGCTCGCGCTATGGGAGGGAGCTTGACCATGCGATTCCGTAGGATACAGAACGCCGATTCGTGTAATTAGATTTTAAAAACATAATTTATTATCAGTAAATTAGCTTATTCAATGTAATACAGAAATGAATTTTCAATTTTCCGGAACACGATGGTCTATTTATCCGGAATACCTATTGAGCAATGCAATTTGTAATAATATTGTATTGCTTTTCTAACGTTACAACCAACATTGACAAGCAAATGAATGCTATTAAAAAAATATTTCTAATTATATCTTTTATTGGTAGCTCACCCTCGTTTATCTGTGGCCAATCGACATTTCCTTTGAAGCCGATTGAAGACCCGGGTGTAATTCTTAAAAGCGAGGTGGACTTATTAAGATATAATCAAGATTACTTAAGACTATCTGAAGATTTTATAGGATTTGATAATTCGAATCGTCGAATAGATAAACGAACTTTCTTTAAGCTTTTTTCAGAAGGAGATTATCTGCCCTTGCGACTTATATCCAAAAATAAGCTGGCTTGTTATAAATTGTATAAGGTGAGCTCTGCGTTGAATGATGGTATCTTAAGTATTTTGAAAGACTGGGGTGAACTTGATTACAAGTATTTTAAAATGGAGGGGCGTAAATTACCGGGATTTGATTTTCGCGATATTCAAGGAAACATTTACAACCGCGAAACAACCCGGAATAAAACTGTAGTTATTAAGTGCTGGTATTTGGCCTGTAGTGCTTGCAGAGAAGAAATACCAACCCTGAATAAAATTGTAGATCAATATCGAAAAAGGAAAGATATTGTTTTTATCAGCCTGGTTTTTGACTCGAAAGATGATCTCCAAAAATTTTCTAAGGACAATATCTTCAAATATGCATTAATTCCGAATCAAAAAAATTACCTGATGAACGAATTGAAAATTTATCTATATCCAACACAAATGATAATTAATAAGCAAGGTTTAATTTCAAAAGTTTTGGTCGGTTCGGATGAACTTGCATCAATAATAAACACAGAAGCCTCGAAATAATAATATCAATAAGCTGATCCCATCGGGATTCGAACAAATATTAGCTCCTGCGGGCCAATTTTTTTGCTGAAAATTAGCAGTTTATATAAGTTCTGATTGAACAAGAAGTAAATTTTTCAACTTATCAAACTGCGTAAATCCGCTAAGAAAGGGTTCGAAAAGCTTCCCCTACGGGCTACAAACTCTCCCATCTATGTGATAAGCATGGGAGATCATCTAAGAAAAGTTTTTATTAAAGCCTTCGGAATTATCTGAAAGCTTTTTTATTTATATTCTATAGTGACGGGATAACAAGACTAGTAAGCTGGAACATTGATTATATTTACAGAAAAGAAATTAGTTATTAATGAGACGTATTTCAGTATTTCTCTTACTTTTTTTGATTGTACAAATGAGTACTATCCAGACCTCATTTTCTCAGACGACAATTACATCCGATAGGTTTGTTTATCCAGGTATCAATAAATACGGTAAAGCACTCCATGACTTTTCACCGAAAAACTGGGACATAACTGATACTTTATCTGGTGATTTAAATAAAGATGGTATCGATGATTTTGCGTTAGTGTTGTGTTATAAGGATTCAATTAAAATTAATGAGGGTTATAAATTCCCAAGGATACTTCTAGTAGTGTTTAAAATTGGAGACCATTATGAGTTAAAACTCCAACATAATACATTAATTGAGTACGAATTAACGGATGGCAATGGAAACACAGGTGGTTGGGATGGTGATCCTTTTGACAGTATGGAAATAGTTAACGGAATATTAAAACTTCATTTTAGATGGGATGTTCGGGGAGCAGGAGCTTTGATCCAATATGTTATAAGGTATCAATCAAACGATTTTTATTTGGTTGGCGCTACATGTACAAGTGGGTATCGTGCAGATACCAAAACTTCTGACTTTAATTTTTCAACGAAAAGATATACCTACGATGAAACCGGTTCTGGTGGAAAATATTCGGAGGAACATAAAAAAGGAAAATTGTCTGCCAATAGTCTCAAAAAACTAATCGATATAAAAACACCTGGTAGTTGGAATATACTTGGATTTGAAAGCATTTAATGAATTTGCAAAAAACATTTAGCATGTGATAGCAACCTCAAGCAACATAAATTGCTCCCCGCTCCCGCAAGCATTTTTTCGCTAGCGGCCATAATATTTTAAAGGTTTGCAGGTTTACTACGCTTTACTGCAATTTGGGTATAAACACGCTTCTTGGGCTTGCTTTTAGCAACGTTATTCAGTTCGTCAGCCACTTTAAGAGATTTTGTAACTAATTCTGACCATTCCGATGATTCGTGCAGCATTTCCGCAATCGTACCGCAGGCCGAATATATATCATGGTTGGTTAATATGTGAAATCTGATATGGCCAGGAAGAAGCGTGTCGGCGTCCTTTCTTCGCATTCTTGCAAAATGGTACTGTGCTGCAGCAACAGCTTCAATGGCAGCAGAACTCAAATCTACTGAATTGTCGTCGCCAATGTTTTTACGGGCATTATTGGTGTTAAACGCCCAAACCTTGCCATCAGAAAATGCTGCAACTGCTTGCAATACATCAGAAGCATGTATTTCCATCACCAGTGCAAAAGCAGTTTCTTTGTCATTGGATACCACTATACCTAAGTCTTCAGGCTTCAGCGCAAATGTCTCGTGCCTTAGTTCAAGGTATCTATCGTAACGGTAGTCGGCTATTTCTTCATCTGCCTTTTCAGAACGTTTTTTTTGATAATAGAAATATAACAATTTTCCGAAATGGAAAAGTACCAAAGCCCCCAAAAACCAGTAACCTTCCTTCATTTTACAGCGTAGGTTTTACATGCCTAATCTACCGATTCCCCCCGCTCCCTCAAGCGTTATCTATTTTCGCTGCAGCAACGCTTCAACCTTCTGGCCCGCTGACAGGTAGCCGGCGTTCTTAACAATATTCAGATAGCCCGCTTACATTCACCTTTTTCCCCGCCTGCCAACTGCCAACTCAAAACTGCCAACTTCCCCCTACTGCCCTACCATAAATACCGCATTGCTCAGCAACAATTTGCCATTTTCCCAAAAGCTGCGGAAGATCGGATCATCAACCAGGTATACCACAGAGCCGCGGCCCATGGATTGTACGCCAAGCAGCAAACCATCCTTAATTTTTTCCTTGCTTTTTTGGCCCACAAAGCCGGAAACAAGGCCGTCCTTTTTAACGGTTCCTACGCTGAAGCCGTCATCGCCCATGAAATCGTAAATATCGTCGCTCAGTTTTATGGAGTAATAATATTTGGGCAATCCAAAGCCAAGCGGATGGGTGTTATCCAGGTTAATTTTATAAATGGCTCCCGGCACGCTTGAACGCAAGGCATCACGGTCGCGGGAATCATATGATATAAGCTCGGGCTCTTTAGCCTTTGTATCAGCCTTGTCGTCCTTTTTCTCCTCCTTCTTTTTTATCAGGAAGCCCTTCTTATCGACCAATTGCGCTACTGCATTCTGAATGGCAATCAGCTTGCCGCCATCACGGATCCAACTCTGCAGTTTATCAGATGGGAAACCATCATAATTGCCATCAGGGAAAATCGCCACATCAAAATCAGAGAGCCGGGCCCTGGTCATGTCCTGGTAACGCACCAGGGTGATGGGATAACCTATCTGCTGTTCAAAAAAATGCCATACCTCGCCCATCGCTTCCGACGATACATCATCGCCGGCAGCCAGCATTACCCGCGGTTGGCGGATATACCTGATCACGTCCGAGCCAAGGTCGTTCCCCTTTTCCACAAAGCCAGACATTAACGGCGTAAGGTCCTGGTTAAGCGAAGTGGCTATTTTCGCAACAATGTCGTCAAAGTCGGGCCGGCTATTTCCGGCACGTGTTATCAGCAATGAACCTGCGGCAAAGCTTTTTCCTGCCGCCTGGAACGGCCTTTCAGAATAGCGCACCTTGATATTATTTTTTATCAGCGCAGCTAAAAACCGAACATCGTTTACCGATTGCCAGGTAGAAACATAAGCGTAGGCGTGCGTATTAACCAGCACCTGCGGTTTAGCAGCGCTAAAAGTCGAACTAACCGGCTTTAACGATTCCTTTACACCATAAGCCTTCAACCCATAAACGTAGGGTAATGACCATGCGGTAATATCGTAAGTATTTGAATCGGCTACAAAGGTTTTAGGTTCCAGCAATACATTTAATAACACTGATTTGGGCTGATAGGCATTAATTACCAGATCATTAGGGTCAACATTATATTGCTCGGTCTTACCACTTGAATAATCATAACCGCTCACGCTGCTTTTTAGGCCGAAGCCGTACTGGATGCCATTCCTGTCGAGCAATTTGGCTAAGGCATTTACCTTGTCAACGTTTTCGTTTTTAATGATGTAGGTTTTGTATTCGCCCGGCGGGTTGGCCTTGCTGTTGTCATAAAACTTTTTAAACTCGTCCAATAGTTTTTGTGAATAGGCCGATGCCGTTTCAACCGTGCTTAAACTGGTTGAATGGTGATGCGCCACGCGATCAACCAAAGTTAAGGTATCGCCGGTACGGGTAAGCACCGCCAAACCAGCGCTGATCCCACCCTGCTCATATGTCATGCCGATGGAGCCATTGTAAATAGGATAAGTATCGCCATAGGATGGGTACAATAGGTCAAACTCCTGCTTGGTGAAATACAGCCAGCCGTTCTGGTCAAAATATTTGGCGTTATTTTTACCAATGGTTGTCTGCATTTCGCGCTGCCATGGGGTAATCACTTTATGGAAGGGCTCGGCAGCCGGGGCAAAATAATAAGGCGCATTGTAGCCCTGTTCGTGGTAATCCACATGCACTTCGGGCAGCCATTGGTTAAATAGCGCCAAACGTGCTTGCGTTTCCTTTTGCGTTTGCCATGCCCAATCGCGGTTCAAATCGAAATAATAATGATTTATCCTGCCGCCCGGCCATGGCTCTGAATGCTCACGCGATGATGGGTTGGCATCCGGTGTAGCGCCCTTTACTGAATTATAAAAATTCACATAACGGTCGCGGCCGTCTGGGTTAAGGCATGGGTCGATAACTACTACCGTATTTTTTAACCAGGGTTGGGTGCGGGTGTTCGACGGATCGACCATATCATACAAGGTCCACATGGCAGCCTCAGATGATGCCGGCTCGTTACCGTGTACATTATAACTCAACCAGCAGATAACCGGCATATTATTGGTTGCACCGGCGGCCGCTTTATCCAAGCCAGCCAGTTTTAAATTATTCTGACGAATTTCTTCTAACCTGCCTATGTTTTCGTCCGATGCGATGAACATCGCCAATAGCGGTTTGCCCTCATTGGTTGAGCCGTACTGAACCAGCTTTACGTTTTTGGAGGCGCTTGCCACATATTTAAAATATTCTACAATTCTATAATGGGGCGTAAAGCGTTCGCCTAATTTATAACCTAAAAATTTCTCGGGCGACTGGATTTCCTGCGCAAAGGCAGCACAAAAAACACCTATTAATATAAATGACAGAAGTAGTTTTTTTATCATGGATGCAGAATAAGTAAAGGCTAATATAAAATTAAAAAATGAATACCAGGGAACCAATCATCAACGTGACAGGGAATCGCTTTTAAAAAGGAGGCTCCGCTGGAGCCCATAAAAATGCAATCTTAAACTATAAACAGGGAGTTCCCCTGGAACTATCGCGGCTTTCAAATCAGGACTCCAGCGGAGTCAAGTGTTTATAGCAAAAATAAACATGATAATGGCTCCGTAGGCGCCCCTATACCAGTAAGTTTTAAAAGCGACTGCCCTGATCAATGTGACCAAAGCCGTCGAACTTATAACAAGTGTTTGATTACCGGCGTTAAATCATTATTTTTGAAAGAGAGAAATTTATTGATCTTCTACCTATTATCAGTAATATGTTTTCAAACAAGGCCGTATTGTGCGTTCTATTATGGTGCGCCTTGTGGTGCACCGCGAGTGCATCATACGCGCAGCATGCTACTCATGCAACTGCAATACGCGGCAGTGATTTTGGTAAACACAACCAGATCTTCTTTGATGATTCGCTTTGGTTTTTCCACCCTGGTGAACTGCCCGGCGGTAAGCGTGCAACCAATACAGCGGGTTGGGATACCCTTCATCGTACTTCCTTCGGCAAAACCAATGCGCCACTTCGATGGCGGGGTATGGGCTGGTTTGGTTTATGGATAAGGGCGGATACCGGCCTGGTAAACAGGAAACTTTATCTCAGTATTAATCATGATGGCGCTTCCGAACTCTTCATGGATGGCAAACCCATAGGCGGTTACGGCAAGGTTGGTCATTCGGCAAAGCAAATGGAAGCGATTCGAGCCCCAAGGGAGCTGATCCCGCTTTGGCTTGCTGACACCCGCCCTCACCTGCTCACTATCCGGTATTCGAATTTCTTTGGCGTTTTCCCCAATTTTTGGGGTTTCCAGCTTTCTATAGGTGATTATGCAAGACGTGCCGAAAAAACAAGCGAGAGCAAAAAATTATTCGACTATTTGCCCATGTTTGCTGCCGCACAGCTGATATTGGGCTTGCTGCATTTCCTGTTTTTCCTTTTTTACCCAAGGCAAAAGCTCAACGCTTATTACGCGTTGTTTGTGTTGCTGATCGGCATCAATGGTATTGCGGTTTACCAGTTTTACCTAACGCCGTATCCATCTGTACAATACTTTGCCGATTTTACAACGTCGGCGTGTAAAGTATTGATCATGTGGTCGGCGGTACTTTTGCTTTACGTACTCAATTACCGCCGGGTACCGCGTTGGCGCATCGTCGCCCTAACGGGCATTACCCTTTTTTACCTTACAGGGTATGTTTTACGGTTTTGGGTTTTTAGGGTGGAAACGTGGGATGGTAATTTTTTTATTGCCTATATCGTTTGTATGACGGATGGCCTGTGGTCGGCCGCCCAGGTTATAAAAAGGAAGCAAAAGGATGCCTGGCTTATTGGCATTGGGGTTAGCGCCATCATATTGGTTTTTCTTTTCGCCTGGGACGATACGTTTGCTGTATGGCCTTATGGCCGCAATACTATGCGGCTCTTTGTAATGGGTGCAGGGTCGTTGGTGTTGCCCCTTTGCTTATCGCTTTACCTGGCGCTTGATTTTGCCCGTACCAACCAGGAGCTTACTTCAAAGCTTCGCGAGGTGGAAAACCTGTCGGCCCAGGCCCTTGCCCAGGAAACCGAGAAGACGGAATTGATAGCCACCGAGGCCCGCCGGCTGGAGCAAATTGTGCAGCTGCGCACCGCCGAGTTGAAAGAACAGGCCGATAAACTGCTGGAATTAGACGCCGTGAAATCGCGCTTTTTCACAAATATTACCCACGAGTTTAAAACCCCGCTCACGCTGATCATGAACCCGGCTAAGGAGTTGCTGCATAAACCCCCTGGCGATATCAATAAAAACCTTAGGCTGATCATTAGCAATGCCGAACGTTTACTCCAGTTGATTAACCAATTGCTGGATTTAAGCAGGGCAGAAAACGGGCTTATGGACGTAAACCTGGCACCGGTGGATTTAGTGGCGCTTGTGAAACTGCATACCCTCTCCTACGAGTCGCTGGCTTTACAAAAAGGCATCACCCTGCGGTTTACCGCTGACCGGGACGCCTTATGGTTATTAACCGACCGGGATAAAATGGACAAGATAATCTTAAATATCCTCTCAAACTCGTTAAAGTTTACCGACAAGGGAAAGGTGGCAATTACCTTGCGCCAAAATACTGAAGCGCCTGGCAGTGCCTTTATTCTTACCGTCACAGATACCGGAAAAGGGATCCCTGCGGCTAAAGTGCCGTATATTTTTACGCGCTTTTACCAGGCAGATCCTTCAGATACCCGCTCGGCGGAGGGTACGGGTATCGGCCTGGCGCTTACTAAAGAGTTGGTAGAGCTGATGGGCGGGCAAATAACAGTGGAAAGTAAAGAGGACCTGTTCACACAAATCCGGATTGACATGCCGTACCAGGGTGTCGAAACTATTGCTGAACCCGCGCTGGAAACATTACCTGATGATTTATTTACGCCGGTGGCCGATAGCGTTGAAATATTGGTTGCCGATGAGGACAGCCCGCTGATCCTGTTGATTGAGGACCATCATGAACTGCGGGAATTTATCCGGCAATCGCTGGCCGGCAGGTACCGGTTAATTACCGCGGCCGATGGCAAAGAAGGTATAGCCCTGGGCCTGCAACACATCCCTAACCTGGTTATTACCGACCTGATGATGCCTAAGGTAAGTGGCTATGAAGTGAGCGAAACCCTTAAAACAGACCAAAAAACCAGCCATATTCCAGTAATCATTCTAACCGCAAAGGCCGATCTGGATAGCCGCATTCAAGGCATTGAAACCGGGGCCGATGCTTATCTTGTCAAGCCATTTGAGCAGCGGGAGTTGCTCGCCATTATTGAAAACCTAATTAGCGTGCGCGAGCAGTTGCGCCTGCATTACAGCACCCAAGACTTTTGGCTTAAAGACACCTCTGCCCTGCCGTCGATTGAGCAGGATTTTATTGCGCGGATCCGTCAAGCTGTTGAAAGTCACCTGAACGAGGAAGGTTACAGTGCCGATCAGCTCGCTGCCGATATAGGGCTTAGCCGTACACAATTACACCGCAAATTAAAAGGCCTAATTGGCCAGGCCCCCGGCGAACTGATTCGCATTGTTCGCCTTCAATATGCTCACAACCTGTTGGAGCGTCGTGTGGCAACAGTATCCGAGGTGGCTTATATGGTTGGTTTTGGCAGCCCTGCCAGTTTTTCGGCCAGCTTCTCGCGCCATTTCGGCTTTGCTCCAAGTAAGGTGGTAGAGGCTTAATCTTTAACTATTCCCTGTAGCTTTCAAGCAAATTTGTTGCCCCGTGATAAAAAATGCAACAAAATCGCAAGCATTTGCAACATACGCGAAAGTATCTTTTTGGTGAGATATGTTCCTTTGTGAAGGAATTGCTGCCGCATTACAATCCCTTACGATAATGTTTGGCGCCGTTCAAATCAATAAATCTTTAGCCTTCACTTATGAAAACTTTGACATCTTTTTTTGTGATTTTAATTATAGCGGCAACATTTACAGCCTGCAGCAAAAGCGGTGATAACCCAGGTAAAGTTACCGCAGCCACACCGCTGATTAAAGCGATGGCATTTACAACCTTTTCGGGCCGCAGCATTTTTAATTGTACTTATGATGATAAAAAAAGGCTGACCAGTACCGGCTTTGATAACAACGTTAACCCGATCACCTATAATCTTGGTGGCTTTCAAATTGTAAATACCACCGAGGCCAACAAAAAAAAGGTGATCGATTTTAGTTTAGAGAACGGCAGGATCAAATCTTCCATTTACAATGTATTCATTAACCAGGTGAACCAATACCTGCCGGTTAACTCTGTGTTCAGTTACGATGCAAGGGGGCGTTTAATTAAAATTCAGCAAACAATAACCCTTGACGCCGCGCCGCCTTACCCTTCCCGCACAATTATTTACACGTTCACGTGGGATGACAACGACAACCTTATCGGTTCAAGTTTTTATGATCCGGCCCGGCCAGAAAGTAAATATGAGGTAGCTTATTCGGGCTTTAGCGCCGAAAATGTAAATACACTAACCGGCAAAAACTTTGGCTTCGACTATTTTGGGACAACAAGTTACACAAGTCAGTTTAATCCTGGCGGAGACGGGTCGAGTGGAGGAATTTTACCCTTTATTTATCCCGGTAAAATTTTACCATCGGTATGGAGGCTGGGTAATTTTACCTTGAATTACACCTATCATAAAAACGCCCAGGGTTATATTGACAGGATAGAAGAAACGGACACCAATGATCCAAATGATTTTGTATACACCGATATCGCTTACCAATAGTTGCGGCTATGCAAATAAGACCCGGTTATAGCGATTAACAAAAATGCAAACCAATACTTACCGATGAAAACGCTAAAAACAAACTTTCTGCTGCTGTTTATTGTGGCAGGTTTTACATCCTGTTCAAAAGACAGCAAAACCCCCGGCCCTGTCGCCGCCACGCCGTTAGTAACGCAAATGGTTGTAACCTATTCAAATTTAAGGGTGGTGTTTAACAATACCTACGACGATAAAAAAAGACTGGCAACGGTGGGCGTAAACACTAACACAGTGACTTATAATGCAGGTGGCTTCGAAATCGTACGTCCTGACGGCCCTAATGACAACTATATCACCGATGTAAACCTGGCAGACGGGCGAATTAATACCATACTAAGCTATTATAGTGCCGAACGGTATAATTCCACCTTTAGCTATGACAGTGAGGGCCGATTGGTAAAAATAGTGCTAACCCGAACTGCTAACGGGCAAGTTTTAGGGCATTATAATTATACCTATACGTGGGACGATAACGACAACCTGTTGTCAAGCAAAACAACCGATGACAACGGAAACGATTACACCACCACCTATTCCGGTTTTTCAACAGAAAATGTAAACACGCTTAGGGGTAAAAATTTTGGCTTCGATTATTTTGGCACTGCCGATTACCCAAGCGATTATGTACCTAACAATAATGGCGGCAGCGGGTATATTTTCCCCGGTATATACGCGGGCAAACTTTTACCATCAGTAATAAAAAAGCCCGGCTATACTTATAACGTAACCTATCATAAAAACGCACAAGGCTTTATTGATAAGATTGAAGAGGTTAATCCCGCTGATTCTTATTACAATATTATTACCGACATCGCTTATCAATAGTAAGCGGCAGCGAAAGTTTTAATCCTTTAATTCAGTATTTCTATAAACCACACTAATGAAAAAACAACCTATCATCATATTGATATTAAGCTGCATAATATTTGCCGGATGCAACTTTAGTAAAGGTGCCAAAAAAGACCTCCGTACCGGCTTGTCGTTCAGTTACAATGGTTTTATTGTGCAGGATGTTTTATTGATTGATCCTGCGAACAAACGCATGACCGATAATAAGGTGCAATTGAATACCCGGATAGCTATAGTAGCCCTTGGCATAAATAATTATGAGCTTAAGGACGGTAAGGCTTTTCCCGGAATGATGCTTTTAGTTACCGATAAAAAGGGAACACCGGTGCTCAAATCCGATGACCTGTTTGCCGGCGACCCTGGCCATCCACCCGCTCAAGCTACCGAACTGCGCGGTGATATCACCGTTGCAAGGCCAATGGTAGCCGGGGAAACCTACCACGTTAAAGTGCGCATTTGGGACAAGATTAAGCCCGATAATGAAATCAATATTGAAACCGACCTGGTTGTACAGTAAGCTATCATATTACTCAAAATTTGTTAACCATTTAAATTATTTACCATGGCCATTTTATTGCCGAGAAAACCGACCCTTATTTGCATGGCAGTGCTGGGGCCCATTTGTGTGGCGGATGGCATTGTCAAAAAAAACACCCAGGAGATCCTGGCAATGTTGGCAGTATTCATATTCGCCATAGTAACCCTGATTATGGACAGCAGAAAAAAGAAAAAGCTTATAAATAAAAATTACCGGGAACACAGCAATCCCGTTAACCCAAACCTATAAACCTAAACAAACACCAATATGCCCGATGAAAAAAGCTTTTGGACAACCGTGCCGGGAATTATTACCGGCCTTGCCGCTATAGTTACCGCTATTACCGGTTTAATTGTGGCATTAAACGGGGCCGGTTTATTTAGTAAATCGGCAGCGGCAAACAAGCCGCCTACAGAAACAAAACAGGAGGTTAAAAAAGATGCGGATAGTTTGACAGGTAAAAAAGAGGAACAGCAAAAGCCGGTTGAAAAGCTAACACCGGTATTTTCAATGACTGAGGTAAAAATAGAAGACCACGTGTATAAAATTCTTGGCTCATCGCTTGAAGCCATAACGCCTGAAAGTAACTCGCTGAAAATTAAAATAAAATACAAAAACAACAGTAACTACTCGCCGGCCACTTTCTGGAACGAGGGCTTCCGGCTGGCTATTGACGGATCTCTTACCGCACCTTCAGGAGATTTAAGCGAACTGGTTGAACGCCATGCCGAACTGGCCGGGACCGTAACTTTTGAGGTGCCAAACAATGCCAAAGATCTTGCTTTACACATCCTTGATGTTGGAAAAGATGTTGCCATTCCTATAAAACTAACACCCGAATAATGGCCCGCCATTGTGCCGCTTGGTTTAAAGGCCAAATGCAACAAACTCGAAAGTATTTGCAACATACGCTAAAGTATCTTTTCGGCTATTTATGTCTCTTTGGGTTCCCTGCCAGGCTTCCCTAAATTAAAGGGGATCAATTAATAATTAACCAACAAACACTTATTACCCATGAAAAAAATCAAAAAATCAGGGATTTACCCATTTGCGCTGAATGCATTGAAATTTACTAAAATATTGGCCGTTGCCGGCGTGCTGCTGATCGCCGGTTGCGGGAAAGAGTCCCCCTCAGTAACTAAAACGAATACCGGCACGGGAACCGGGACTGGCACAGGAACCGGGACTGGAACTGGAACTGGAACGGGCACGGGCACTGGCACCACTCCCGATACTGTTGCAGCCAGCAAAGTTGCCGTTGCTGCTGTAGATGACCCGGTAAATGCTTTTATGACTACCTATAACGTTCCTGCATTGTCTATTGCGATTACCAGGGGCGAAAAGCTGGTTTACCTGAAAGCTTATGGTATCAGCGACCAGTCCAAAGGAACCAAAGCCGTTGTAAGCGATCGTTACCGCTTGGCAAGCCTTTCAAAACAATTTACGTCTGTTGCCATAATGAAACTGCTCGACCAGGGTAAAATAAAGCTGGAAGACAAAGTATTTGGCAATGGCGCTTTATTAGGTAAAACCTACGGCACAAAAGCCTATGGGCCACACATCACCGATATTACGGTTGACGAGCTGCTGCACCATACTGCAGGAGGCTGGACAAACGACGACAAGGACCCGATGTTCACCAACCCAACAATGACTGCCGCACAACTCATCACCTTTACTTTGGATAACCGCCCGCTTGATAATGTACCGGGCACCACGTACGCCTACTCCAATTTCGGTTATTGTATCCTGGGTCGCGTGATAGAAAAGATCACGGGGCAGGCTTATGCTGAAGCGATAAATACCTTGGTGTTAAAACCCATCGGAATTACCGATATGACCATCGGCGGTAATACACTTGCCGACAAACAGGCAAAAGAAGTTACTTACTACGGCCAGTCGGGCGAGGACCCTTATGCAATGAATGTCAGCCGCATGGATTCGCACGGCGGATGGGTTGCTACCGCTGCCGACCTGGCCAGGTTCCTGGTTTATGTAGATGAATTCCCGGTACGCCAGGATATCCTTACAGCATCGGCGTTAAATATTATGTACACGGGCTCAACCGCCAATCCTGCTTATGGATGCGGCTGGGCTATTAACGGCAAAAATTATTTTCATACGGGAAGTCTGCCTGGTACATCCACTGAACATGGCCGCCTGGATAATGGGTTTAACTTTGTGATTTTAACCAACACCCGCAGTTTTAAAAATAATTTCGGTTATGACCTGGACCAGATCATCTGGAGGGCTTTAGCCAAAAACCCAACCTGGGCAACAGAAGATCTATTCCTTAAATAACCATTGAATTTCATCTACACGCCTTTAAATCTACCAAAAATGAAAACACATCAAAACCACCTTACAATTAACAGTGTGAAAAGCACGTCCGAAAAACCCCAAAAAAAGTGGAAAAGCCTGGCCAGATCCGCGCTTGCTGCGTTATTAGCGGGTAGCGTATTAATTAATTTGTACGGCTGCGGGAAACCCAATAATAACCCCACTCCCCCTGTAGTAAATGTGTCGGCCTGTACAATTACAAGTGATGTTGACCAGGCGCTTGGGCTCCGTAATTTTGAATATGATGATAAAGGCCTGCTAACAAAAATGACGGGGCCCAATTATTATTATGGGCCTTTCGTTCGAACAATTACGCCTGCCAAGGCCATTGACGCCTATCCTACAGCATCGGTTGATGGACAGGGAAACCATTACTATGGCACTATTAACATAGCCTATACTTACAGTGGCGGCAGCGGCAATATTTATGATGGCAATCCTCAATTTATGCATCAGTTATTTACCGGCTCTAACTCCGGCACCTCTATAAAAACAGACTCCTTATATCAATTCAATTATGACGATGCAAAGAAACACCTCACCACAGTTTTAATAGCAGGTAACGCGGGCTCTCCGGACGCCGATGGCTATACTTTCTTCAGGAATGAACTCGTTTTTACATATGATGCTAACGATAATGTCTCCCAGGTAAAAATTTTTTATGATTTTGAGCGGAAGGTGAGCGTTCCTCAAAGTGGCATAAGCAGGATCGATTACAAACAAACCTCTGATGAAACGCTGAATATTACCTATGATAATAAGCCTTCTCCATACTCAGCTATCGCCAAATACTGGAAATTTATAGGCAATGATTTCAGTGGCTTTGGTGCGTACAACCTCGATAAGCTTCGTTTTTGGATAGGCCGTTGTGCAATACTGAGCAAAAACAACCCGGTTAAAATTACCGGTAAGCTGATCACCGTTGGCGGGCAGCCTGCTGCTACCATTAACTCAACCATTACCTATCAATACAACGAAAAGAATTTTCCGGTTAGCGCTGCACTTGATGGCTCGGGGATAAATTCTTTTACTTATAACTGCAAATAGGCTGGTTGGCCAGTGTTCTTTGTAAGGCATATTTAAAGCATGCTTGTGAGGTAAAGATGGAAAATTTATTATGCCAAATTGCAAACTCCTGCTATTCAATATACCGTTACAAAACAGACATAAATATTTTACAGAATGAATAAAGCAAAATTTTTATATGGCATGGCCATAATGGGTTTGATGATGGTTACCAAACTTACCTCCTTTGCCCAGGACAAAAATGAAACCGCCCGACTCGCATCAACTAATCAGAATCACCAGCTGCTTGCCAACGTTACCGGCTCATGGAAATTTACCGGGAAACATACTTTTGCCGGCAGCGGCCATAAGCCCATTGAATTCACCGGAACCATGGTTAGGAAATCGATATGGGACAACCGGTATTTTACATCAGAGGTTACCGGCCAGGATATCCCGATGCCATGGTCTAACGGCAAGCCTGTTACCCTGCATGAGGTAACGACCGAAGGGTATGATAATGTAAAAGGAAGGTTTGTAAGCGCTTACATAAACAATGAATTTGAAACGGGCATAATTATGCTGGAGGGCAGCTACGATGCGGGTACAAGGATTATAACCTATGATGGTGAAACGTTGTCGCCCCCGAGAGGAAATGCTTCAGCTGGAACAATGCGTAAATTCCATGTGCTGCTCAAATTTATAGATGATAACCATTATACGCTTGAGTGGCATGAAAGCATAGGAACAAAGGAGCTTTTTGACACCGTATTAAACTTTACCCGGAAATAAACAATGATCATAAAATAAAAACAACCATTATGAAACGCAATAGTTTCCTTCGCACACTGGCCGTAGCCGGTGCCGTTTTAGCCAACCCATTGGGCAGCATTGCCAAAGGCCATGCAAAGCTCCGCGAAAAAACCGGTTTTAAAACAGATGCCGGAACTGATCGCTTTCAAAAACCCATCAACTTGTTTGAAGGTGATACTTTTTATACCAAGGTTTCTTCCAAAGACACCGAAGGCGACCTGTACGTTTATGAATCGTCAAGAGTAAAAAAAGGCGGTCCAAATTTGCATTTACATTATAGCCAGGACGAATGGTGGTATATCCTGAAGGGTGAGTTTATTATCAAAGTGGGCGATAAAATGCACCATGTTAAACCCGGCGACAGTGTATTTGGTCCGCGGGGTGTACCACATGCTTTTTCGAAGATTGGCGAAGGTGTTGGCAGGATGCTTACCACTTTTCAGCCGGCAGGTAAAATGGAGGAATGTTTTATGGCAATAAGCCAAGGGCAAATGAAAGGCAAACCGGAAGCCGAGCAGGACGAGTTCAGGAAACAACATGGTTTTGAACGCGTGGGGCCGCCAATTGATATCCTGAAAGCCTTTTGATGCATGCTAATTCCAATTAATAATTAACATATGAAAAGCAGGAGTTTTAAATTTATTGTAATTGGTTTATGCTGTTTGTGTGGCTTCAAAGCTTATTGCCAACAAACAGACACTGCCAAAGAAAATACGGCGATAAAACAGCTCATTAAGAATTACGAAGACGCCTGGAACCGGCACGACCCTAAAGGCCTTGCCGATAATTACACTATTGATGCCACCTGGATAAACTGGTTTGGCGCTTACTATAAAGGGCGCGACGATATCCAATTTCATTACCGGCAGGTACATACCACCTATTTTAAACCAAGTCACTATTATACCCGGGCTATAGAAGATATTCAATATTTAAAGCCCGACGTCGCGATTGTGCATGTCCGTACCGGGCTAACAGATGATGCCAGGTATCCCGGGCAAACATTTGAATTTCGCCGGCTGATCGTAGTAACCAAACAAAATGGTGTCTGGATTATCCGGGCCGGCCAGAACGCCAAGCTCGAAAAAGGTGTCAAATAATAAGTAATTAGCGTGGGGCTGTTCCTGATTTGCCAAAAAAATTAGCATATTTGTGCAATTATCAGCAATCTAAACAGCACAATGATGCCCATTCAAGCCCTGCAAAAATATTTTGGCTATAGTGCATTCAGGCACCAGCAGGAGGAAATTATCCGGCATGTTTTAGATAAAAAGGATGTGCTTACCCTGATGCCTACCGGCGGAGGAAAGTCCTTATGCTACCAGCTGCCGGCGGTTTTGCTTGATGGATTAACCATTGTGATCTCACCATTGATCGCCCTGATGAAGGACCAGGTTGATGCGCTGAATGTGAACGGCATCCCGGCTGCATTTATAAATTCGAGCCAATCTACACAGGAGCAAATAGAGATCAGCACACGGTTAAAAAATAACCAGATCAAATTATTATACCTGTCCCCCGAACGCTTGTTTGGCAAGGACAGCAAGCTGATAGATTTTTTAAAGACCTTACCCGTATCGCTCATCGCCATTGACGAAGCGCATTGCATCTCGCACTGGGGGCATGATTTCCGGCCGGAATATTTGATGCTGTCGGGCTTTAAATTGGAGTTCCCGAATGTGCCGGTAATTGCACTTACCGCCACGGCTGATAAGCTCACCAAAAAGGATATCCTTGAAAAGCTCAACCTCCGCAACCCGACGGTGTTTGTATCCTCATTTAACCGCGAGAATATTACCTACCGGGTTCTTCCCAAACAGAACAGCTTTAGCCAGCTGCTTATGTTTTTAGAAGATCATAAGGAAGATTCGGGGATTATCTATTGCCTGTCGCGTAGATCAACAGAAAGCCTGGCTGCTGATTTAAAGGACGCCGGCTTTTTAGCCGAGCCATATCATGCCGGTTTGGATAATGGCCTTAAGGCGCGAACACAGGAAGCATTTCTGCGCGATGAGGTCCGGATAATTGTTGCCACCATAGCCTTTGGCATGGGCATCAATAAATCGAACGTGCGCTACGTGGTGCACATGGATCTGCCAAAAAACATAGAGGGCTATTACCAGGAAACAGGCCGTGCGGGCCGTGATGGCTTACCATCGGATGCCATGCTGTTATTTTCGCCCGGCGATGCCATTAAGCTGAAGCAATTTGCCATGGTGGAGGACAACCCCGAGCAAAGCCGCATCATGCTGAAAAAACTGGATGACATGGTAAATTATTGCCAGCTGCATGCCTGTCGCCGTCGATACTTATTGAAGTATTTTGATGAGGATTTTCCTCCAAACTGTGGTTCCTGCGATTTCTGCCTCACCGAATTTAAAATGTTCGACGCTACGCTCATCGCTCAAAAGGCATTGTCGGCAGTAGCGCGGTTAAAGGAGCGCTTTGGCAGCGTTTATGTAATAGATTTTTTGAGGGGATCGAGAAGTGAAAAGATCCGTCCGGAACATAAGGAGCTAAAAACCTATGGCATTGGCGCCGAGATCAGCAAACCGGAATGGCAGCGCTATTTCCGAGAGCTTGCCGCACAAGGTTATTTGCAGGTTACTGACGACATGTACAACGTAGTGAAGCTAACGCAGAAAAGCGAGGCCGTGTTAAAAGGCCAGGAAACAGTGCAGCTCGTTGAATCGCAAGTTGTTGAAGAAAACCAAACGGCAACAGAAGTATTGCCGTTTGAAGCGCCGCTATTGGCCGAGCTGCGGAACATCCGTCGGGATATTGCCCAGCATGAAAATGTGCCGCCGTATATTATATTATCAGATGCCGGGCTACAGGAAATGGCCACTTACCTGCCGCAAAGTCTTGACGAATTAAGGCTGATCTCCGGCTTCGGTGATATCAAACTGGCACGATATGGCCGCGAGTTTTTGCTCCCTGTAAAAAGCTACAGTGAGAAAAATGGGCTCTCATCAAAAATGAAGCACAAAGTGCCTAAGAGGGAAAGAAAGGCTAAAACCACAGGCAGCGGCAACCGCTCTTCTGATACAGCCCGGGAGAGTTTTACCTTGTACCGTGCAGGTAATACAGTTACCGAAATTGCAACCCAGCGCAGCTTATCGCCCACTACCATTGAGGGCCACCTTAGCTTTTATATTTATAAAGGCGAAATGGATGTTTTTGAATTGGTGACCCCGGAAAAGATGCCTGCTATTAAGGATGTGATTGAAAGTTATGGAGCAGAAAAGCTCTCACCGATAAAGGAAGTTTTAGGTGATGATTTTAGCTATGGCGAAATTAAAGCTGTTGTGGCCTGGATGCGGAAGAACGGCGAGATTGCCTGAGCGAGCCCTGGGGATTTACGAAGATTTTGCGCTTCGTAAATCAAAATACCAATCGTTATATATAAATTAAAGCGCCGCCTTAATCTCGTTCATTACCGCCTGGTGCGAGCTTACACGGCCGCTCCTGATATCGTCAAGGTTTTCGCGGATCACGGCCTTTAGATCAAGATCATTTTGAAGATCAAATAATGCAGACTGGAGCCGTGACCTTTCATGGTTATCCAACGTTTGCAGCGAAGCGATGATATCGTCGATGTTTAGTTTTTCAGGAGTTGTTGACATGCCCGAACATACGAATTTATTTTGGAAATTATAATATCCAAAGGTTTAAAAAATGAGGTGAGGCGTTGAATAAATTTACGCTGTAATCCTTATTCCTATATCTTAACTTTGAAATATTCGCTTTAGTGAAAATTATATGAAGGCATTAATTATCCTGATGGCGCTGCTTTTATTAACTATTAAAAGCGGCATCGCCCAAACAAAAACCGACAGTGCAGCCAAAGCTCAGCTACTGCTTACAATTGAGCAAATACTACAAGATGGCGCCGCAACCGGCGATACGGCCAGCTATAATAAATACACCACAGCCGATCTTTTGGTGGTTAATGAAGACGGCTCACGCGACAGCAAAGCATCGTTTTTGGCGAAGCTCCATCCTCTGCCAAAAGGCTATTCAGGACACATCAACATTGTAAATCCGCGTTTCAATTTCAGGGAGAACCTGGCAGTCGTGAATTTTGTTGCCGATGAATATGAGAACGTTTTAGGCCAGCAATTACATACCACTTATGGTATTATGGATACTTATGTTTTCGCCGGTAACGAGTGGAAAATAACCAACCTGCAGATTTACGAGATCCCGCAGCTGCCGGAAAAGGGCATCAGTGTTGACCCGGACCTGCTAAGGGAATACTGCGGAACTTATTATATGACGCCTGATGTTTCCTATACTGTTTCACTGGAAAATGGCAGGCTATTTGGCCATCGGAAGGGCGGGACTAAGGAAGAATTGCTTGCCGAAACAAATTCTGTTTTCTTCAGAAGATCAGATACGCGCGGCAGGAAGCTATTTTTTAAGGGAGCCGACGGTGTGTGGCGCATGCATGAGCGGCGCAACGCGCAGGATTTAGTTTGGGAGAAGAAGTGAAGCCCCTACCGCGCCTCAAAAGCACGTACCATCACGGCGTTTGAAACTTATCCGGGCGGCGGTCTTCGTCGGTAAAAGTCTTGTCAACTATCAGGCGGATCACCTCATCAATTTCGTTACCTACGGTTAACAGGTGCTCAATAATTTCCTGGTTATCCGGGTTGTAAAAATTGGCCCGGTCCATAATAGCAATTAATCCGAGCATACTTGCCACCGGCCTACGCAGCTCGTGCGAGGTAAGCGAAGCTATATGGCGCAGCCGATTGTTCTGATCAATAATAGCCTGTTCTGTTTTAAGCCTTTGGGTAATATTGCGGGCAAAGCATCCCACACCTGTTATTTCGCTTTCGTTGTTGTAAATCGGGTTAAAATTTATTTCGAACGACAGCACCTCCTTAGTGTCTGGAGTGATACTTTCATTTACAATGGCGTATCTTTCACCGGCAAGTGCGCGTCCGTAATAGCCCTTCCAGGCTTCAATTATTTCTGGTGTGTAGCTGTGCAAATAGGAATAATCGCCCTCCTTTGGTTCAGTACCTGTTAAATATGCTACCCGGCTGCGATAGGCCTGGTTCATGTACATGTACCGGGTTTCCTTATCAACCGACCAAATCTCATCCTCGGTATTGTTTATCAGTGCTTCCAGGCTGTTTTTTGTCCATACCAGCTCTTGCTCACGTTGTTTGGCCTGCTCCCTGTATTGCAGCTTTTCGCTGATGTCGGCAGCAGCAACAATGCGGCAATCGAGGTTCCTGTATTTTACATCGTGGCTGGTGATTTCTGTATAGATAAGGTCGCCGTGTTTGCCTTTATGTTTCCAGACGCCCGCACTTGATATCCCTCTTTTATTAGATTCCGTTATGCCATTATCCTTAAGGTACGAATAAAACGCTTCCATGTTCGATTCATCCCGCAGATCGCTGATGGTAAGTTCCAGAAATTCCTTCTCGGTGTAGCCGTAATTGATGATCGCTGCCTTATTAACCTTTAGGATGCGCAATGAGGCGATTTCAAAAACCCACATGGGATTTGGGTTGTCATCAAACAAAAATCCAAGTTCGTTCAGCAGCAGATCAGGCATATTTTAAATTAAGCGCTTGGGCCATAATTATAAAGTTAATTTTTTATTTTTAAAATCAGCCCAGGTTAGTCTCAATGTTATGTTCTACCGCTAAAAAGCCATAAAACAGCCCAAAAACTTATTTTTTTGCGATAGTAACAATATCTGTTGATTTTTGAAAGAAGAATTTGAGAAAAGTCGGGAAAGTCCGGAAGTCAGTAAAGTCCGAAAGATGCATTTTAAGATCGGAATGCAGCATTTTAATTGTTTTATTCTCTGTTCCTTTCGGACTTCCGGACTTTCCCGACTTTCGGACTCAAAAATCATTTCCAATTAACAAATATAATACCTACCTTTGCATCCCCGCAGAAAGGACTCCGGGGACAATGTTGAATACATAAAATAAAAAAATGGCAACTAAAATCAGATTGCAAAGACACGGTAAAAAAGGTAAACCCTTTTATTACATCGTAGTGGCCGATGCGCGCGCGCCGCGTGACGGACGTTTTATTGAGCGTTTAGGCTCATACAACCCAAACACCAACCCAGCAACTATCGACATTAATTTCGATAAAACGCTTGATTGGGTTAACAGTGGTGCACAGCCGACAGATACTTGTCGTGCTATCCTGTCTTACAAAGGTGTTTTATACAAGAAACATTTACAAGGCGGTCTTAAAAAAGGCGCATTAACTGAAGAGCAGGTTGAAACTAAATTCCAGGAATGGTTAGATACCAAAGACGGAAAGATCACCGGCAAGAAAACAGGTTTAGTATCAGCAAAAGACGAAGCGCGTAAAGCTGCTTTAGCCGCTGAAGCTAAAAAGAAAGAAGCTAAAGCTGCTGCAATTGTTGCTAAAAACACACCTGCAGTTGAAGAAGTTGAAGCACCTGCTGAAGAAGAAGCTACTGAAGCACCTGAGGCATCAGCTGACGAAACAGCTGCTGAATAATTTTCATCAGCAATTTATAAATGATGGCGAAGATCCTAACAGGGTTTTCGCCATTGTTATTTTGTATAAATACATTCATCAATAGCGATGGATTTTAAACCATAAATGTTCGAAGTATCGAGAAAAGCGCGGGAAAGTGCGATTCCCTCCCTTGGGAGGGTGTAGGGAGGGGTTTCTGCGCCAAGCTTTTACGCTTGATTATCGTGGGGCATCCCGATTCAAGAAACCCCACCCTTCCCCGCCCCGAGGCGGGAATCGCACAAGGCCACGGCTTGCATGATTTGTTTCGAACACTTGTTGTTTCAACCCCATCGTTATATCATAAAATCAACACCATGACAACCGAAGATTGTTTCAGAATAGGCAGCACCATCAAAACCAAGGGATTAAAAGGCGAGTTGCATATTTATACCGATTTTGACGGCATTGAAGCCATAAAGTTCAATTCGCTGTTTATTGAAATAGCCGGTAAGCTGGTGCCATATTTTGTAAGCTCGATAAAATACCTGCAGAAAAATGCGGCGTATTTAATTTTGGAGGATGTGGACACCATTGAAAAGGCAGCACATCTTGCAAAGAAAGACCTTTACCTCCCCAATAAATTAAAGCCCAAAAAGGCAGAAGCCGAATTTACGCTATTCGACCTGGTTGGCTTTACCGCCATTGACGACTACGAGGGCGAACTCGGCAAGATCACCGATGTGCAGGAATACCCGCAGCAGATCCTGGCCACCGTTACCTACAAAAACTGCGAGGTGCTTTTTCCGCTGAACGAGGAAATAATAAAAGGCATAGATGTGGTAAGGGAAATTGTGCGCGTTGATTTGCCCGAGGGGTTGCTGGATATTTATTTGGATTAAGGGTTGGTTGATTGAGTTCGATTGGGTTGAATAAGTTATCTTTAATGGTGCATAACCAACAATAACATGGAAGATCAAAAGAACGAATTACTACAACCCGACAATGCTGTTCCCGAATGGCAGATAGAACTGGTAAAACAGGAACTGCAAAACATTGCCAATGGGCAAACAGAACTTATTGAGTGGGGCGGAGCAAACAGGCTTTTCAATAATAATAACCAAGTTGATTGAATTATGGGCTTTAATAAATTAGAAAGAAAAAATGGAAAACTTTGACCAGGAAATAAAACAGATAGAGTTAAACAACTCGAGTGAAATAAATGGTGATCTAAAAGACTACTTCACTGTTATTACAAGGGCAGATGGAAAATACAAGATAGTTTGGGGGAAATCTATCTCAACCCATATCCGTCATAAAGTAGCGGCACTGGTTAAAAAGCATTTTGTGCCGGCAGGGAAATAGATTAAGAGTTATTGGGAACTATGTATCCGTTGGGACAAGATTAAAGATTTCTTTGGAATTGTTTCCCAAATCCAATATCGCCCATGATGATGAAAAAAAAGATGGAATTCTTTGTAAACCTCAATTGAGTAATATATTGCTGCAACAAGAGTGCCGGCGGCAATTACGCCTGTTAAGAAATTCATCTGATTACGGCTCACTCTTTGGCCAGTTTCAAGATTTTCCAAACGAGTGTTTTCGGAAATACGGTTAAGAATTTGCTGTTCGTAACCATCGAACAATAATCCTTCTATTTTAATAATGTATATACGCCTCCCATCTTCATCTGCTGTATACATGATATAGTTATCATCAATAAGTTGATTTATATATCTCGTTATTTCAACAGTTGAAACATCAAATCCCTTGCCTAACATCATTTCCTTGATAAAGGAAACGGGAATGCCGACTTCTTCCTCCCTAAATAAGAAAAGTAAAGCGTCAAGTTTCTTGATTTGTAAATCTTCATCCATAAAAAAGAGGTTTAGTTTAGACCTTCAATATAGTAATTTTACTATGCTTAACATTTACTCCTTTTTACCAAGGGTCACTTAACCGTTATCTGTATAATATTCTCTAAGTACCGGCAAACAATCCCCTTTGTTTGATAGTTTCTTCCAATTAATTTCCTATGGCAGCCATATATTCAATTGTTAAAAGAATATTTTGTCAGGTTTCTTGGGAACTATATATCAGTTGGGACAAAACCAACCTTACAATAAAATGACAAAACGAAAAAGCTATTTAAGAGTATTATTAGAAGAGTTTATTCAAATCTATATCGTCAACATCGCCAAACATTGTTTTTAGATGAGCAAGCACTTCGTCTTGTGTTTCGGAGGAAAGGTCGTTCATGATACTTTCAAATTTATTGGCAGTATCATCACCGCTTGCCTCTGCAATGTATTCTATCATTGTTTTCGACATAGTTCTTAATGCAATATTATTTTGCACAACCATAAAAAGTATAGCGTTAAATACTTGGTCGCTTTTTAAATTTAAATTCATAAAAAATAGGTTTAGTGTAATTGTTTGAAAATTCAAATATGAAATCCTTTATTTTTCAAATAATTAATGGAGCATAATAGCAATAGCCCACCGATAACTGTGCCTAATATTCCAATAATAACCCACATAATTATGAAAGAGGTTTTCTTTACAGTCCATTTAAACATTTTAACAACAGATGTTCCGGGTTTTGTTTTAATATTGGGGGGAGTGTTTTGTTTTATAGTTGGCTCACTTTTGTGGATATTTGTATCTAATAAACCAGCTTCCCGTAATTTTAAGGAATCCAATAAAACAGATTGAGCGCCTGTAATTTCATATGGCAAATTTTGCTTTGTTATAGGCTTTGGTTCGATGTTAGTATTCTTATCAGAATATTCAATCCTAAATATATGCGGATGCTTTTTTCGAGCATCTACAGCGTCTTTTTTTTCTAATGTAGCCTGCCATAATTCAGTACCCGATATTCTATTATACAGTTCATATATGTCTTTGAACATAAGAACCTCATATAGGTCATTATCTTTAATGTTATGGTAGTAATGGTCATAGGTAACCCATTCTATTTTTTTAAATCCTTTATGCTTAATTTTAACCATAAAAAAAGAGGCTTTTGGTTGAGCCTATTAAGTTACTAATATTTAACCACCCGCGCTGACTCTCCCACCACCATTTTTATTTTTCCCATATATCGGTTTAACCGCAATCTTAATCAAATCCTCTAATGTGCCGTCAAACTTTACCTTTTCCTCATACTTTTCAGCACGGGGCTTCAGTGTAGTTCCCACTTTTTTTAGGTTGCCGCCCAAACCATTTCTTATGAAAAGGAAGTGAACTATTTTCTCGCTGAACAAATTAAATAAAAATAAATGTCAAGTTTCTTGGGAACTATATACTACTTGGGACAAAGTGTATATGACATTAAACTGACAAAATGAAAAAGATAACCATAGGTTGGTTTAATTCAATACATTTATGGATTAAAACCAAGATAATCACAATGGAAAATGCAAAACGGTATGTAGGTGCTTTAGAGCATCAAAAAAAGGTATTCCAACTTTTTCAAGACTTCATAAATCAATTTGAAAAGGATGAAGTACCGGGGTATCTTTCTTATGATAATGTAGAAGATAATTCAATTGATATAACAATTGGCTCTGACAGGTTTACAATACTGGCTAATATACAGCAGGATGGAAAAATTATTTTCAACGTGTTTTTATGGGAGTTTGATTTATCATCACTAACCAGATATACAGGAAAAAATGTTGACCAACTGATTTTGATAAAAGACGGTGCATCATTAGTATTTAAAAACACACAATACGACTATAAAAATAAAGACTTCACGGTTATATTAGATATTACTAAACCCTATACGGTTAATAATATTGAGCCGTTTTTTAATCAGGTTGAAATTTACATGAAAAACAAAGATGAATTAGGCCAATGGAGGGCCTATTAAGAAATTTAAGATGATGCCTTGGCCTCGGTTGCTGATTTATGGTTTCCGGGGCGCAAGGATGTTTCAACCATGGTATTTAATTCAACCAACTTTCTCATTGTGTCTATTAATAATGTTTTATGCTCATTTATTTTTTCAGCACTATATGTTATTACTTTTTCTTTGTTTTTAAACTTTATAAAAGAAATCTGTTCTTCTACTTCATCTAAAATATCATCATCAAAGTTAGCCAAAGTATGAGCGACTAAATTTCGTTCCATGGCAATTTTCTCAAGGTCTTTAAATATAGTCTTGTTTTTATTTACAAATACATTGTCGTATGATTCCAAAAGAACTTGAAACACTTGCTTTTTAGATTCAAATGTCATTCTTTCGTTTCCAAAAACACAGTCTAATAACTCTTGCTTTTTTCTTTTTGTTGCCCCAAAATGATTGCATAAATACCTATCCATAATTCTTTCAACTAATATTGTTAGTGTTATAATTTGCCCCCTAACTGAACTTTCTCTAAAAAATTGATCTGCGAATTTTGGTCTGAACTCCATTGTGATTTTAATTTAGTCCCCTAAACTAACTAATTATTTTCAAATAAATTTGTCCCATATTGTTATTAATCTTATATTTGTATAAGCAAACAAAGAAACAATGACAACTCAATTCAAATCCCTGCTACAAGTTTTAGACTACTTCAAAAATGAGGATACTTGTGTTACTTACTTAGCGAATAGCAGGTGGGGAGAAACTCCTACATGCCCTCATTGCGGTAACGTTGGTGCTTATGTAACTAACAGGGGGTTTAAATGCAAAGCAAAAGAATGCAACAAGAAGTTTACTGTAACCACCGGAACTATATTTGAAAATACTAAAATCTCATTAAGAATATGGTTTGCTGCAATGTATCTATGTACCGCCCACAAAAAAGGCGTTTCGTCTTTACAATTGTCACGCGATCTTAACATCACTCAAAAGACTGCCTGGTTTTTATTACACCGTATCCGCGAAATGTTAGCTAATAATGAAGCAGAGCATTTAGACGGTACAGTTGAGATTGACGAAACATACGTAGGTGGAGCAACTAAAAATAAGAGCAACAAGAAACGTAAAGAATTACGTGCTACTGGCGGTCAATATTTCAGTAAGACAAGTGTTGTCGCTATGGTAGGACGCGAAAGCGGTATCGTTAAAACTAAGGTATTACAAGCCAACAGCGTAAAGTTTTCTGACGTGTTGCCATTGATACAAGCCAACGTTTCTGAAAACGCTTTAATCATTACTGATAGTTCAACTATGTACGGTAGCCTGAAACACTCTTACAAACACGAGGTTGTTAACCACGTGAATAAAGAGTATGTAAGGGGTGCAATGCACACTAATACGATTGAGGGCTTTTTCTCTCAACTAAAACGCGGTATCATAGGTATCTATCATTACGTATCACCTAAGCACTTAGATGCTTATTGCAATGAGTTTGCGTTCCGTTACAACACCCGTAAGGATAGCGACATTGTAAGGTTTGAGGATGCGTTCAAAAAGTGTAATAATGTACGTTTGACTTATAACAAACTAATTTCATAACTTTGAATATGGCAAAGAAAAAAGAGGAAACAACGCCTAAACCTCGTGCTGAAAAGTATGAGGAAAAGGTAAAGTTTGACGGTACGTTAGAGGATATGATTAAGATTGCGATTAAACCTATACATGGGAAAAAGAAGTAATATAATACCACTATTTCTCTTTATCTATTATACTTGATTTTAAGAACCCAACCACGAGACCACCAACGCCTCCATCAAAAAAAAATTCATTCATGCCAGATAATTGCTCTTTTGTCATCCAACAGTATTTAGATGGCAAAAGCATATGGAGTATTCTTATAACTATAATTCCGCCAACCGATATTAAGCAAATCCAAACAAAAATTATAAAGCACCAATTAATAGCGCCGAATCTCCGCTTATCCCTTATGTGCTTATGGAATAAATCTTTATACTCTAAATTGGCTTTGTTATCTGGTGCTACTGTAGACGCCTCTGTTATTTTATCTAAATTATTATCAGCCATTATTTATACCGGCTTTTTTCATATAATAATCCGCTATTATATCATTTGGTATAATAGCCCCAAGTTTATTTTTGCCACCTTGTTTATTCCAAACGGTATCCCAAGGGCTCCCGACTTCATGGGTTAAAGCAGACAGTTGTAAACCATCCCAATCCTTATAAATCTCCCATATTCTATTTAATAAAGGAATTTTATCATCCGAGGAAACAACTGGATAACCAGAAGTTAGTTGGTCAAATCCCAATTTAGTAATTGGACTATCTTTAAAATCTTTAAATCCATGGTAAACTGAAGATATTACTGGGCCAAATCTCCATGCTTGTACGGCTTCTGAAATAAGCGGCTTGCCTCCGTTTAACCCTAGATACCACCCATGTGATAAATAAACAAGCTTTAGTAACTTCATAGGAGTGAGTTCATTTCCTTCTGAAATTGCCTTGTTTACGAAATAGTTAGATATTGAAATAGGGTTTACCTGTGGGGATGCTGTATACATAATGCTAATTTACTAAAAATATTAGTAAAAGTAAATGTAGAAATTAAGTTTTACACAATGTTAACAAAATAATAGTTAATAAGTTGCAAACTTAGAAGTAATAAGTTACGAACATATTAACGTTTATATTTAAGAGACCTTATTTTCGGTCGCCTTTTCATCTTTGATTTCTTGAGTTGTTTTTTCACGTGCCCCGACACCGTTTTGTAAAAATATGGAACGGATTATGTCAGCCTTTACGCCTTGTTGCAATGCTATTTCCGTTAACACCTGTAATTTTGCCCTTTGTATTCTAAGAAACGTTGGTATGCTGAAAATAGCTCTTGTGGTAAAAACTCCTATTAAAAAAGCTATAATATATCCGAAGATATAAGCAATCGCGTTGTCTTGTGTCATGTGTTTAAGTTTAAAGGTTTAATAATTCCCTAAGCTACATTAATTACCCTACCTTGTCAATATGGCTATAAAAGAACGCACAGAACACGAGCAATTACTATTTGAAGAGGAATATTGCATTGGAGCAATCAATGACCTTAAAATAGACATGGCTTACTTTGAGCAAGATTTGATCGACGTAAGAGAAAAGCTAAAAAAGTTTGTCCCAACTGATATATAGTTCCCAGTTTCTTTGACATTTGTAAAGTTTGTTTTACATTTGGTAAATCAAACTTTACAAACAATGAAAACACGCTTTCTATTTCCTTACTGGTGCCGGTACCTGGGGTTTGCCTGCATTGTGTTTCACATCCCGATAATCTTGTTCGGAAAATCGTTCGGGTTCGATCCGCATAACCTGCCCGATGAACCGGGCATCGTTAGTCCGCACCATTTATTTTTCATTGCAACCTCGCTGCTCATGCTGATCGGGCTGGTGCTGGTGGCATTCGCAAAGGAGAAAATCGAGGACGAGCAGATTGCTCAACTCCGGGCCGATTCATTGCAATGGGCCATCTACCTCAACTACCTTATCCTGATCACCTCCCTGGTATTTGCCAATCAGCAGGATTTTAAGGATATTCTGCACCTGAACCTATGGGTGCCGCTGGTGTTTTTCTACATCAGGTTCCGCTGGGTAATCTTCAGGTTAAACCGTTCAGCAAGGGAGGAAGCCATATGAAAACGCCACTATTATTTCCGGCCAGGTTAAAGTACCTGGGGGTACTGCTGGCCATTCCCGGTTTTATTTTGGGTTATTTTGTGCTTTATCAAAATTACGAGATCCCGGGCTTCGGGCTTAAGTTAAGAGCTCAGGGCGCATTTTTCCTGCCGGCAATTGAGAATTTTACTAATGAACTCGCATTAACGCTGGTGATCATAGGCCTATTGTTAATCGCATTTTCCCGCGTAAAAAGAGAGGACGAGCTTACGGCCAAAATGCGGCTGAACGCCTTATACTGGGCCATCCTGGTAAATTATATTTTGTATGCCTTTATTATTGTTATCACAATATTTAGCTCCGTGTTTAAGAATCCGGCAATTAGCACAATAATCGACGGTTTAACCAAAAACTTCGACTTTTACAGCTACAACCTTTTTGCGCCATTACTTATTTTTACCGGCCGCTTTTACTTTTTATTATTGCGCAATAAAAACGAGTTTGATATAAAACCGGTACGTTTCCTGCCCAATAAGCCTTACCGCTTTTTGGGGAAATGGATCTCCGTAATTATTATTGCGGCCACGATAGCCCTTTTTGCATTTAAAGGGGATGATTCCGGCTACTATATGCTATCTATATTACCGCTTAGCCTGCTGTTATGGGTTTATTCGCGCGAAAAGGAAGAGGACGAGTTCATCGCTTCCACCCGGCTGGAAGCGATGCAGATAGCGATATATGTAAATTATGCCATCCTGCTGTTATCAAATTGGCTTGTTTTCGGTGTCGATTTCCTTGGGGTTCAGCTGGTGAACCTGGTAACCATTCCGCTCATTTTTCTCCTATCGTTTAACTTTAAGGTGTACCGCATCTCGAGGCAGGCCGAAATTAAAAGCATCTGACATGAAGAACAACATCCGCGTTGAACGCGCTATAAAAAACATAACCCAGGCCGACCTTGCCGATGCCGTAGGCGTATCGCGCCAAACCATCAATACCATCGAAAGCAATAAATACGTACCTTCAACTGTGCTGGCATTAAAAATTTCAAGAATATTTGGCAAGCCGCTGGAGGAGATCTTTATGTTGGAGGAGGGGGATTGAGGAAGAGAGAGTTGAGAATCAAGAAAACAAGAGACAGGAACCAAGAAGGAAAAAAACTTATACAATGGAAACCAAAACCGCTTTTACACCACAGCTGACTATTCCAAACGGGGTAACTGACATCAGCTTTTACACCAGGGCCTTTAATGCCGTTGAACAATGGCGGCTTAACAATGATAATGGATCGGTACACGTAGCCGGGCTTAAAATAGACCGGGCCTTGTTTCACATCCATGAACAAATGCCGGGGTCGTATGCCTTTAGTCCGGGGAAACATAACGGAACAACGGTAACCGTTGGCTTAATGGTTGACGATGTACATGCAGTATTCGCGCAGGCGGTGGCGGCAGGCGCGACAGCAAAATCGCCGGTGCAGGATTATGATTACGGCTACCGCCAGGGCGAAATTGTTGACCCTTTTGGTCACCACTGGACCATTGAAAAAATATTTAACCCCGAAATCTTAATGAGCCAAAACTATGGAAAGTAATACAGATGAATTTATAACCGCCATCAGGCCCACCCTGTCGGTAAGCAATGGCGTAGCCGCAGTTGAGTTTTATAAAAAGGCATTTAATGCGCAGGAACTGATGCGCGTTGAAGACCCCGACGGTGCCATCGTAGCGGAACTTTCCATCAATGGCGCACGATTTTTTGTTGCCGATGGATCGCCGGAGGCCGAGCATCCAACCCCGGAAAAGGCCGGTTCCATCCCTATCCGCATGGGCCTTATAGTAGCAAATCCCGATGCCTTTGCAGCCAGCGCCATAGCAGCCGGGGCTATCGAAGTTTACCCGGTTGCAGACCAGGACTATGGTTACCGCTTAGGGCATATCATTGACCCCTACGGGCATCACTGGGAAATTTGCAGACCGTTGTAAGCCACCTGCGTGCTGAATTTATTTCAGCACCTCATTTGCTAAGTCTGCACCTTGCTAATACCTGCAAATTGTAGATTTAGCAAATAGCGGACCTTTATGATGGGGTGCCGAAACAAGTTCGGCATGACGTGAATTTAATACCCAAAAACATCACGAACAGTTTTCATCCGCACATCCGCACATCCATCATCCGCACATCTTTCCTATCTTTGCTCCATGCGTTTTGATATCATTTCTGTTTTGCCCGGTTTGCTTGAAAGTCCTTTTGCACATTCCATTTTACAGCGTGCGCAAAAAAAGGGCATTTCGGAAATTGTGGTACATAACCTGCGCGACTATTCTACCAGCAAACAGAAAAGCGTTGACGATTATCCCTACGGCGGCGGCAGCGGTATGGTGATGACCATACCACCTTTTGCAGCTTGTATCGAAAAGCTAAAGTCGGAGCGCGAATATGACGAGGTGATCTTCATGTCGCCGGATGGTGAAACGCTTAACCAGGCCATCGCCAACCAGCTCTCCGGCAAAAAAAATATTATTATACTCTGCGGTCATTATAAAGGCATCGATCAGCGCATCCGCGATATTTATGTTACCCGCGAAATCTCCATTGGCGACTACGTTTTATCGGGCGGCGAGCTGCCCGCAGCGGTCTTGGTTGATGCGGTAGTGCGGCTGATCCCGGGTGTATTGTCTGACGAGACCTCTGCCCTGTCCGACTCCTTCCAGGATGGCTTATTGGATGCGCCTGTTTACACCCGCCCTGCAGACTGGAACGGCCATAAAGTTCCCGACATCTTGCTTAGCGGCAACACCCCCGAAATTGAAAAATGGCGCTTTGACCAGGCGGTAGAAAGAACAAGGGCAAGGCGGCCGGATTTGTTGGATGAATAGATTTTCCATTTAACCGTAGGGGCGTATTGCATACGCCCTCAAACGCGTTTCCCTCAGTTGTGGTTAGGAATAATGAATAGGGCGTATGCGATACGCCCCTACAATTATATCCAGGGTTCAACATAAATAATCCTTAAATTAGATTGCAACCAAAATGCCCATTGTGCATTATAGCGTTGCAACCATGAACCCCGAACAGGAAAAAGAACTTATTGAACAATGCCACGCTGATCCTGCCGCCTTCGGGCAGGTGTTCGACTTGTGGTATAAGCCTGTTTTTGGATACATCATGCGCCGAACTGCTGATTACGATCTGTCGAAAGATATTGCCGCCGAAACTTTTCTTAAAGCATTTTTAAAGATAAATGGCTTTCGCTGGCGGGGTGTCAGTCTTTCGGCCTGGTTATACCGCATTGCGGGTAACGAGCTTAACCAGTACTACCGCAGCAGCAAATATAAGCCACAATCGTTGCAGCAATTGCTGGAAAATCCGCAAATGGAAAAGCTGCTGCACCAGCAGGATGACGACGAACGCGAGTTAATGGAAAAGGAATTGCGGGCCTTTAACAATTATAACGTCATCCGCACCAACATGCTGAAGCTTGATCTGAGATACCAGGAAGTAATTGCGCTGCGCTATTTCGAGCAAAAAACAAACGCCGAAATAAGCGCCATACTGGACAAGAATGAGGGGACTGTTAAGTCGCTGCTATCGCGTGGACTGGAAAAATTAAGAAATATGCTTTAACACTGCAACCGAATGCCGGGTTTGCATTATAAGTACAATTAACATGGAAGACAAGGACGAATTTTTAAAGACGATGGAAAATTTACAGGTGCCCGACATTGATCCGCGCAAACATCCAAAAGTGGTAAAAATGGCCATAATGAATGCGGAGCGCTCAGCGGCGCTGGGGGTATGGCTAATTGTTGTGCCCTGCTACTTTTTATTTTGCGTATTTATGTACTATCATTTCCATGCGCACATGAACTGGTTTTCGGCCATGTTTGCGCTGATAGTGAGCATGGAAAAAACACCGTACCTCGACTTCCTGGCGCCGATAGTTTTAGTAGTGCTGCCAATCATCTGCATCATTATCAATGTGCTGTCAATAATGCACGTGCGGGTAGACAAGCCCGACCCCGATCAAATAAAAGTAAGGGAATTCAGCGTGACCATAAAGGTTAAAATATGGAACATCGTACTCATATTATTAAGCCTGGCCATTTTGTTTGCCTTCATAAGTTTCGCAATGACAGAATCAATCTCCTTAAAAAATTAATGCTATGAAATTAAACTGGTTTACACGCAAGGGAATCATCTATTTACCGGCATCAATAATTGGCTGGGTTATCCTGGGTATCGCTACTGCTTACGCCGTTTACACATTTATCGATATAGATGGCCGCTCACACTCAGGAAGCGATACGATGATAAATTTTGTTTTCAATTTATTACTGATCGGTGTTGTATATTCAATTATCGGCTATTTTACCGAGGCAAGGAAGGAAGCCGATTGAGTTGGATTGAATGTCATTTATACTTGCTTTTTCTTTCGGACTTTCGGACTTTACTGACTTCCGGACTTACCCGCTCCAACCCCAATTTTGTTAACAAAACATAAAATGTGGAAATTTTTAAATTCCATTTTTATATATTAAATAATTTCCCTATTATTGCACTCCGATTTTTACGGGTTAAAAATCGCTTTTAAGAGCTAAAAATCATGGATTTAGTAAAATTTGTTGAAGAACAATCAGTAGTAGTAAGAGAACTTCCAACCTTTAAGGCTGGCGATACAGTGAGTGTACATTATAAAATCAGGGAAGGAAATAAAGAACGTATCCAGGTTTACCAGGGTGTTGTTATTCAACGTAACAGCGCAGGTAACACTGAAACTTTTACTGTTCGTAAAGTATCAAACGGTATTGGTGTTGAGCGTATATTCCCTATCAACTCGCCAAACATTGATAAAATTGAAGTAAACAGCTTCGGTAAAGTACGCCGTGCTAAACTTTACTACCTGCGTGCTCTTACCGGCAAGGCAGCCCGTATCAAATCAAAAAGAGTTTAAGCCCCCCACCCCTAAAGGGGAGTGGACGAAAATACATTGGCCTTTCCGGTTTTCCGGGGAGGCTTTTTTCGTAGGACTAATTTTTACATATCGATAAAGTCTCTCATTGTAAAATAGCAGTTGTTTAATTGTATATTTGTTATAATAATAACAAATATGTTATGAGAATAACCATCGAAATAGACAGCAAAAACGAAATGGAAAAGCTACCTGCCTTATTCAAGATATTTAGCACCGTTAAAGTTGTCTCTTCAGATGAAAGTAATACACCTATCATCAAAGGGGATAAAAAAATAGATGCTAAAAGCTTATTTGGTATTTGGTCGAAGGCTCCCAAATCACTCGAAGACATCCGCAGAGATGCCTGGCAAAGAAAACCATAAAGTTGAGCCACGGTCTTCAAATACCGGATGCGATCATCGGCGCAACGGCAGTAATTTACCAAATCCCTCTTTTCACCTATAATATTAAAGACTTTAACTTTATTCCCGGCATACAACTAGTTTGATTTAAAAGGTCTCTACTGGGTTTCTTGAAAAGGTGCAGACGAAAATACATTGGCCTTTCCGGTTTCCGGGGAGGCTTTTTTATTATCTTTATTTTTTTGCAAGAAAAAACATCCGGGCGTTTTCCGAAAAATCGGAATATCTATTACGCGGAATTTTAGCCTGTATTTTATAAAACATATAGGAATGTTTTTGGTTAACTGATATTACAGCAAACAGTATGATAACACAAAGACCCGGTGAATTGCAAAAAAAAGGATTGCCGGCTGCGTTTAACCAGCTTACAGGACAGCTTTTCGATAATTTACCAATTGCAATTTATACGTGCGACAAAGAGGGTTTTATTACTTCATTTAACCATGCTGCTGTAGAGCTGTGGGGCCGCACGCCCGAAATTGGAAAGGACCTTTGGTGCGGATCATTGAAAATATTCCAGCTTAACGGTGATCCGCTGAACCCGGATAACTGCCCTATGGCGCGTACTTTAAAAGAAGGTGTCGCCATTGAGGGTGAAGAAATAATTATTCAACGGCCCGACGGAACAAGACTGAACGTACAGCCATTTCCTGTATTAACCTTTAATGAAGCCGGAGAATTGACGGGCGCAGTCAATACGCTGATAGATGTAACCGAGCAAAGAAACAGCGAGGGCAAACAAGCCATGCTGGCGGCCATCATTGAATCGTCGGAAGATGCGATAGTAAGTAAAACTCTTAATGGAACAATCACAACATGGAACAACTCGGCAGAGCGTGTGTTTGGCTATACTGAGCAGGAAGCTGTAGGAAAACACATTACCCTTATTATCCCCAAAAACCGCAGGCAGGAGGAAGATGAGATAATTGAGAAAATAAGGCATGGCGAAAAAGTGGAACATTATGAAACCTATCGCTTAACTAAGGCCGGTACAGAAATTCCGGTTTCGCTAACCATATCTCCTATACTGAATTCAAAAGGGGAAGTAATAGGCGCCTCAAAAATTGCGCGTGATATAACCAGGCAAAAAGATGCCGAAGAAAGCCTGCAGCGTTACGCAAGCAACCTTGAAACACTGAATATTGTTGGCAAAATGATTTCGGAGCGTTTGGAGGTGCAGGACATTTTACAACAGGTTACAGATGTTACCACGCAGGTTACCGGCGCTGCCTTCGGGGCCTTCTTTTATAATAAGTTTGACGAGCACGGTGAATCGTACATGCTGTACACCCTGTCGGGAGCGCCCAGGGAAGCTTTTGAAAAATTTGGAATGCCGCGTAATACCGCTGTTTTTAGCCCAACCTTTAATGGCGAGGGCACGGTAAGGGTTGATGACATAACAAAAGACCCTCGATATGGCAAAAATAGTCCGCATGCCGGGATGCCCAAAGGGCATTTACCGGTGGTGAGCTACCTGGCCGTACCGGTAATTTCAAAATCGGGCACAGTGATAGGCGGGTTATTTTATGGACACCCGGAAGCGGGGAAGTTTACCAGTCACCATGAGGTTATTATTGAAAGCGTAGCAACACAGGCGGCTATTGCCCTCGAAAACGCAAAGCTGTATGAAGAGATCAAAAAGCTGAACGAAAAGAAGGATGAGTTTATAGGGCTTGCGAGCCATGAGTTAAAAACCCCGGTAACCAGCCTGAGTGGTTATTTGCAGATCATAAACAGGCGCCTGCCCGCTGACGATGTAAATAAAGGTTTTATAGAAAAAGCCTTGTCGCAAATAAATAAACTGTCTGACCTGATTTCAGACCTGCTGGATGTATCAAAAATTGAAACCGGGCAACTTCCGTTCTCCTTCACCAGCTTCGACCTGGCGCAGCTGTTGCACGAGGTTACCGAAGTAATGCAATACTCCACCAAAACACACCGGCTGGTATTAAATCCGGGAGCTGATAAATTGATGGTTACTGCGGATAAGCAAAGGATCGAGCAGGTGATCATCAACCTGCTGTCGAACGCTGTCAAATACTCCCCGGGGGCCGATCTGGTTAACATTTCGGTATCTATGGCTGATAATAAGGCCGTTGTTGCCGTGCAGGATTTCGGTCTGGGAATAAGCAAGGAGCAGCAGGAGCGGATCTTTACAAGGTTTTACCGGGTTGAAGACATGGCTACCCATATCTCGGGCCTCGGAATAGGCTTATTCATCAGCAAGGAGATCATCAGCAGGCATAAGGGGAGGCTGTGGGTAGAAAGCGAACAAGGCAACGGTTCCACCTTCTTTTTCGAGATCCCTTTAGACCAGGAGCTAACTTAGCCGGTCAAAAATCCCCATGAGGGGAAATTTGACAAATTTTAAAAAGTTGTCAAATTTAAAATCTATACCCTTACTTCCTTTTTGTCGTATTCTTAACCGGGCGTGACGCTTTTACATCTTCAAGGGCACCATCAGCCTCTGCTTTTGCAGGCGCAGGTGTCGCTTTTACGGGTGCCGGCTTATCAGCCAGTTCAGCCAGTATGGTTTTGCCGCCCTTCACTACCTGGCCAAGCTCAACCTTAATTTCTGTGCCCAGGGGTAAAAAAACGTCAACCCGCGATCCGAATTTTATAAAGCCAAATTGCTCGCCCTGGCCTACAACATCGCCTTCCTTTACATACCATACAATACGGCGTGCAAGCGCGCCCGCTATCTGGCGGAACAATACCACCACGCCTTCCTTATTCTCGATGGCAATTGTGGTACGTTCGTTTTCAGTTGATGATTTTGGATGCCAGGCCACAAGGTATTTGCCGGGATTATATTTAAAGTATTTAACTACACCGGCTATCGGGTTACGGTTAATGTGCACATTTATTGGCGACATAAACACCGAAAGCTGGATCCTTTTATCCTTTAAAAATTCGGTTTCAACAGTTTCTTCAATTACAACTACCTTGCCATCTGCAGGGCAAAGCACGTGCTTGTCATGCGCATCAATACTAATCTTCGGGCTGCGGAAGAATTGTACGATAATAACAAAAAGAAAAAATGAAAGGATGTAAGCTATCCATTTGATAACGTGCGCCTCGGGAAAGTAAAATGATATAGATGCATTCAGTATAGCTATGAATAGAATGCAAATGGCTAAGGAAGTATATCCCTCTTTGTGGAAAGTCATCATTGGGGTAAACGTATTGTTTGGTGTAAAATTAGGTAAAAAACAAATATAAAAAGGTAAATACCAGCGGGGCTGACAGTAATAGTCCGTCGAACCTGTCTAACAGCCCGCCGTGACCGGGTAATATGCCGCCTGAATCCTTTATGTTGATGCTGCGTTTGAACATGGATTCAACCAAATCGCCAAACGTGCCGACAAGACTGATATACAGCGCCATTGAGGCCCATTGTTTCCATTGCACATCAGCAAAATAATGCGACAGGATAGTAGCCGTACCAATTGCCAGCAATACACCGCCGATGAATCCCTCCCAGGTTTTGTTAGGCGAATGGCGTTCAAAAAGCTTGGTGCGGCCCAAAAACCTGCCGGATAAGTATGCGCCGGTATCATTTGTCCACAGCATCAGCAAAAAGCCGAGCGGGAAATGAAAATTAAAATGCCCGCCTACAAACGCCAGCGCATGGAAAAAACTGAACGGCACCACGGTAAACATTATCCCCAAAAAAGTAAAGGCGATATTGCTGAAGGGTGCAGGCGAGGGCCTGTAAAGCTCCTGGATAAATATCAGCGCCATGGTAAACGTCAATATGGATAACATCCCAAGCGGCATGTGGATATAATATTGAAGCGCCACCAAAACAAAAACGAGGACCCCGTTCAGGATGCCAGCTTCCATATTCGGTTTTAGCCCTGTTTGGGCTATCAGCTTATAAAATTCATGCAGGCATAATATGCTTACCAGCAGGTAAAATACGCTGAATACATACGGACCCAAAAGCACCGATGCCAGCATCACTATAATAAAAAAGAAGCCGGTTATGGCGCGTGTTTTCATGAGGTAATTTGATTCAGAATTATAACTTCAATTGCGTTACTAAAATCGGCCTGGTGAACGTATACTTCAATTTCGCCGAAGGTGCGGTGTGATGAATCTTGCTTGTTCATTAAAACGGCCTCGATATTGTACCACGTAAGCGCTTGTTTCACCATTTCTGACTGGTAATAATTGGATGATGCAAAAATTTTTATCCAGTTCTTCTCCATCACTCCACCGGAATTTGAACTTTTGCTGTGGCTACTCCTTTGTAAGCATACATCAATATCATCACCAAAATAAAACTTACAGTATAACCAATGTAGTTAAACATGTGTTGCTCGTTAGGGTCGCCTGCGATAATTTTATGCTGGTAAAGGTACGTTACAACAACATCGGTTGCGTTGTTTATGAAGTGGGCCCAAACGCCTGTCCAGATACTGCCGCTCCAGGCCACAAAATAGCCAAAGAAAACACCCAGCAACAGCCTTGGCAAAAAGCCAAAAAATTCCATATGGAAAGCGCTGAATAATATTGCGGTGATCCAAACAGCGGCATGTACATTTTTTGTCCACCTGAAAAATATGGTTTGTATTACGCCCCGGAACATAAATTCCTCAACAATAGCTGTAACAAGCCCAACCAGCAATACGTCTATGATAACATCCGAAATGCCGTGCATGTTCAGCATGGCGTTCATCACCTTTTGCGCGCTATCCTCGCTCTGGCGCATCCATTGCAGCCAGTGCGGTAAAACCATTTTTTGGTTAATGTTTGATAAAAGTTCAATCAGCGGATTTGAAACAAACATCAGCACGAAAACAATCACCAATAAAAGCCATGGAAAGCGGAACGAGGGTTTAATATAATCGTCCGGATTGTTGGTAAACACCTTTGCAAATAAAACAGAAACACCAAATATCGGGAGGGTGGTACCTATTATCTGTACTATCCATAAGGCAGCAACAAAATGCGGAGCTGTAACGTCCAGCGTACCCAGGGCGGTCATGGTTTTTATTCCGTACATCAGGAATACGATTCCCATGCCTATCATGGAACATAAAACGAGGGTAAACAGGGCAATTCCAAAGAAAACTAAAAACTGCAAACCGGGACTAAGGTTAAATTTGTCACGCTTATCTAACTGTTTGTACGGTGTATTTATCATCCGGCTTAAAATACGTATTTTTGCACGAAGATAAAGGATGTCCGTACAAATAGGAAATATTGATTTAGGTGAATTCCCGCTTTTGCTGGCGCCGATGGAAGATGTGAGCGATCCTCCCTTCCGTTACGTGTGCAAAAAAAATGGGGCCGATATGATGTACACCGAATTTATCTCGAGCGAAGGATTGATCCGCGATGCAGCAAAAAGCCGCCAGAAGCTTGATATTTTTGAGTACGAGCGCCCGATAGGCATCCAGATCTTTGGTTCGGATATCGACCATATGCGTGAAGCGACTGAAATTGCAACGCTGGCCAAGCCCGATCTGATGGACATTAACTATGGCTGCCCGGTAAAACAGGTGGCCTGCCGTGGCGCTGGTGCAAGCTTATTGCAGGATATTGACAAAATGGTGGCCATGACCAAAGCGGTTGTTGAAGCTACACATTTGCCGGTAACGGTAAAAACCCGCCTCGGCTGGGACGATAATACAAAAAACGTTTACGAAGTTGCTGAACGCCTGCAGGATGTTGGTATAAAAGCGCTGACCATCCACGGTCGTACCCGTGCACAGATGTATAAGGGTGTAGCTGATTGGGACCTGATCCGACAGATAAAAAGAAACCCGAGAATACAAATCCCCATTTTTGGGAACGGAGACATCGACTCGCCCCAAAAGGCCGCAGACTGGCGCATGGAATTCGGTGTTGACGGGATGATGATCGGTCGTGCGGCAATTGGTTACCCGTGGATCTTCCGCGAAATAAAACATTACTTTAAAACCGGCGAATACCTGGAAAAACCCACCATTGCCGAACGTATAGATGCGTGTACAACCCATCTGCAAAAGTCCATGGAATGGAAAGGACCGAAGACGGGGATCTTTGAAATGCGCAGGCATTACAGCAATTACTTTAAGGGGATTGAGAACTTTAAGGAGTACCGGATGCGCCTGGTTACAGCCGGAACGTATGAGGATGTAATGGAAATTTTGGATGAAGTAAGCCAAAATCCTAGGTACGCTGAAGAAGCCGTAAGCCTTTAGTCTAAAGGCCTGAGTCGTAATAATGAAGACTTGATACTTCGCGAAAATAATTTTCAACTCTCCGATAAAAAAATTTTCAAATATGGCTTGATATTTGAATGTATAATATATATTTGAATTTAAAGATTGTTTATATGGTTACTACTATTACAGACGGCGTTAAAGTTTCGGTAGAAACCATTTATCAGCCCGAGTATTCAAACCCTGCTAATGACCATTTTATGTTTGCCTACAAGGTAAAAATTGAGAACATGGGCAATTATGCAGTTAGGCTTTTAGGAAGGCATTGGTATATTTTCGATTCGAACGGCGCTAAGCGCGAAGTAGAGGGCGAAGGTGTTGTGGGCCAGCAGCCGGTTATAGAACCGGGTGAGTCACATGAATATGTGTCAGGCTGTAACCTAAAAACCGACATGGGCAGCATGAAGGGTGAATACCAGATGTCGCGACTGATGGATAATTCCACATTCAATGTACAGATCCCTGAATTTTACCTGATAGCGCCATACAGAATGAATTAATTTTTGTTCCATATAAAAGAGAAACCCCGGTTATTTGAACAACCGGGGTTTTTTATTGCATAATATTTTCGATTACCTGTGGTGCTCATGACCCCCACCTGCCGGACGGGGCGCACTACGCTGTTGTGGCGCATGCTGTTGCGGGGCACGCTGCGGCTGTGGAGCGCGTTGTTGCGGCGCACGCTGTTGCTGCGGGGCACGTTGTTGTGGAGCACGTTGTTGCTGCGGTGCGCGCTGTTGTGGCGCACGACGCACCTGCTGTGCAGGCCGGGCCTCATGCTGAGGCGTGCGCGATGGCTGAGCCGGGCTTCTTTGCGCAGCGTGTTGCTGGCGCTCAGGCCTGTTACCTCCTGGTTTGTTGCCTGGTGCCTTCCTGTCGGCCTGCGGATTGCTCCGGTTGCCCGTCGGCCTGCCGCGATCCGCTGCAACAGCCGGCCTTCCGTGATTTACTTTGGCAAACGAGTTCCTGTCCTTATGGGCAGCCTCCTGGTGCGAACGTTGAGCCGGTGTGGCATCTACATGGCGCTCTCTCATAGCTACCCGTTCCTGTGGCCTCGGCCTGGCAGTTACTCCGCCCCTGCCGCCGTTAAAGCTTGTGCGGTTATTATTTCTTACTATAACTCTGCGATCAATATAGGTATTATGTATTACCGTCCTGTTTACACGTACTACCGCGGTGTTGTAACGGAAATGATCGCCATCCCAGCGGCCACCGTAATAACCATGGCCGCTATAGCCATAGCCGTAGTTTATACCGCCGTAAAAGCCGATGTGCGGGCCCCAATATCCTGCGTGGAAACCATATCCGCTACCGGCATATCCCCAATAGGCCGGGGTCCAGTAATATCCGGGAGTCGGTGGAGCTACCCATGCGCCGGGTACCCAATAGTAACCGTCTGCATCGTCATATGCCCAGTAACCGGGCTGCCAGATGTAGCCGTCAACCGGGCATTCAGGCTGTACGTAAACGGGTAACGGAGGCGGGGCAATCCCAACGGATATACCAACACTAACTTGCGCATGTGCCTGTGGTAATGCAAAACCAACTATACATAAAAGAATAAATATTTTGATGATCTTTTTCATAAAGGGGGGGGTATTGTTTCCTGATAAGTTATTTAGCGATCGCGCTGATTTGCGTCGCCTTTATACGACAATCAACCGCTGATAATGTTTTCGTAACCATGGTTTATATTTGTTACGTATCAGGCTCATTCTGAGGGATGTTGCTCCTTTTTAAGCTTACGCTGTGCAGCTTCAGCCTTTTTATTATCCTTAAGGTGTTTATCAGCCTGCCGGAGTTGCATCCGCATCCGTTTGCTACGGCGTACCGAAACATGGCGCCTGTGTCGAATTCGCCGCTTTACTTCATGTGTTTGACGCTGAACCTGCTGTTGAACCGTCACCTTGCTGTTGGTTAATGCCAGGGCACCGGCAGCCCGACCAGAAATACCTATAATAACCAGGATGGTAAACAGGAGTACAAACTTTTTCATGACAGTTATTGATTGATAAGCTTAAGACAAGCGGCAGCCAATAATGTTTTGAAGTGGATTTTGCATATAAAAATAAACCCCTTCGAGTATATCGGAGGGGTCTATCAGGGGCTAAATAATAATATTAACGATGCTTCTCTTCATGAGGTGCCGCTTTAGGAGCCCGTGCAGGTGCCCGGTGTTGCTGTTGTTGCAAATGCTGTTGCATACGTTGTTGTGGACGCTGCGGGGCCTGCCTTTGTTGTTGCGGACGCTGCGGTACCTGCCTTTGTTGTGGTTGATTTGCCGCCGGTTTTTCGGCTACGGGATTTTCGTTACTTACCGGCTTTTCAACGTTCTGTTTGTTTTCGGCCTTGTCTGCACTTGCCGGGTTCGGATTGCTTTGCGGGTGGCTGCCGTTGGCAGCAGCAGGATTTTCGTTAGCGCCGTTATTTCTGTGGCCAAATGATGTGTTGGTAGCCTGGCGACCCTGTTGGTTGAACGGACGGCCTCCAACTTTATTCATAGCTGTAGCTGCCGGTCGGCCATTATTAACCTTCGCAAACTGATTCCTGTCCTTTGATGCGGTTTGCTGGTGTGACATTTGCTCGGCAGTTGGCTGAACATGCTGTTCCTTCATGGCAGCCTGCTCTTCCGGGCGTGGTTTTGCGGTAACGCCACCGGGGCCGTTAAAGCTGGTATGGTTATTTATAGTAGTGTTATTGACGATAACTGTTTTATCAACATAAGTATTATGAACTACCGTTGTATTTACATTCACAACAGCGGTATTGTACCTGAAGTGATCGCCGGACCATCCGCCGCCTGCAAAACCTACGCCACCATAACCATAACCATAGTTAATGCCGCCATAAAAACCTATGTGAGGCCCCCAGTATCCGGAATGAAAACCGTATACACCGCCTTCATAACCCCAGTAAGCCGGCGTCCATAAAAGGCCCGGATTTGGTGGGGCTACCCATACACCCGGTACCCAATAGTAACCATCGTTGTTGTCATACGCCCAATACCCGGGCTGCCATAAGTACCCATCAGTGGGGCATGCGGGTTGTACATAAACCGGCAGAGCCGGTGGAGCTATCCCTACTGATATTCCTATACTGATCTGTGCGCTTGCTTTTGACAACGCAAAAGACATCACACCTAATAAGATAAATATTTTTGCAAATTTTTTCATAACCTGTTTTGTTTATTTAACAGGTCAGACAATTGGTATTATGGATTGTTTAACCGCTAAACCAATTCTAATGGAAATTTAATGTGGCAAAACAGGGGAAGAGTGCTCTACCTTTCAACCATCAGGCCGGCTACCTCGAAACTGAGAACATGTTTGGCGTTTGTTTTGGCGGTATGTTGCTTACTTCCCTTTACAGTGTCGCCTGCAAAGTGTTGCAGATCATCGGCTATAAATTGTTTCGCAGCCACGCCCTGGACAATGATCTGATGCCCGCTTAATGACGCCGGGAGGGTGGTTCCGATGTTTTTAAAGTGGGCAGCTACCACCTTTCCATTTCCCGCATCGATAGTGAACCAGCCGCCTTTTGGTTTGGTAACACTTATTACCCGCCCTTTGATGGTTGTTGAAATTCGAGTCTTCTTATCCATAAACGCTTCCAGCTTTGTTGCATCGAGCATAGCGCCGGTGTCGGGTTTTGTGCCGTAGATCGTTCCATGCGGCAAGGGTGCTTTTTTTTGTGCAAATGCGGATAAGGAAAATAACAGGCAGAAGATTATTATTAATGTTTTCATGGCATTAAAGTTTAATGGATGTGTTGATACAACAATAAAAGCCCGGGCTGGTTTCGTAAAAAGGTTCATAGTTGATTGTTCATAACCGGAATGAGAAATTGGGTCACCTTCCGGTGTTTTATTGTTATTGTTATATCAAAAAAACACTTACATTAGTTTAACCAATTATAAACCATTTATTCTTCCGGATATGACAGCTAACAAAACCCTGTTTGCCAAAGGCCTGTTTGCGGGCCTGGCCCTGCTCCTCTTTTTAACCAGCGCAAATGCCCAGACAAAAGATGGCTGGCGGCAACTATTCAATGGCAAGGACCTGAACGGCTGGAAACAGGTGGGCAAAGGCAGCCGCTATGTAAAGGACGGCACAACAGGCAGCCATGGCGGTATGGGGCTACTTTATTGGACGAAGGAGAAATTCAGCAATTGCACCATCCGTTTGGTGTACAAAATGGAGAAATTCAACAGTAACTCGGGCGTGTTTATCCGCATCCCGCTGGAGCCGCGCGAAGAGTGGATGCCTGTATTTTATGGCTACGAGGTGCAGATAGACAACCATCCGGAAACGTCAAAGGAGGACGATTACCACGTAACCGGAACCTTGTATTCATTAACCAAACCACTGGCCAAGCCAGACAAACCCGGTCCGCAATGGAACACGATGGATATCACCCTTGATGGCCCGCGCACCATTGTTACCGTTAACGGCGTAAAGGTTACGGATTATACTGAAGGACAGCCAACCCCAAAACGCAAATTCGACTTTGAGCCGTACCGTGGCTTACGCCCTAACGAAGGCTATATCGGCTTGCAAAATCATGGGCCCGATGATGTGGTTTTCTTTAAGGAGGTATCGGTTAAACCGTTGCATAAATAGTGGCCCCATGGAAGAAAATAAGGATACGCCAGCCAGTAATAGCATCAGCCGCGCGAATTTTATAAAAAAGGCAGCCATTGCCACCGCAGGCTTTTACATTGTGCCCCGCTTTGTGTTGGGCAAGGGATATACCGCGCCAAGCGATAAGCTCTACATTGCAGCAGTTGGCTGCGGCGGTGAAGCGGAAAACGACATTCACCATTATGCCACTGCGCCTAAGAAGAATGCCGAGGTTGCTTTTTTATGCGATGTTGACGACCGCATGGCTGCACCGCGACGCAAGGAGTTTCCGAAAGCACCATTTTATAAAGACTGGCGCGAGATGTTCGACAAGGAACATAAGAACTTTGATGCTGTAACCGTTGCCATTCCCGATCACAACCATGCATTGGTTGGCTTAAGCGCCATGCAATTGAAAAAGCATCTATACCTGCAGAAACCCCTAACCCACGATATTCATGAGGCCCGCATATTAACCGAAGCCAGCAAAAAGTACCAGGTGGTAACCCAAATGGGCGACCAGGGCGCCAGTTGCGACGGCATGCGCACCCTGCGCGAATGGTTTGAGGCCGGCCTGATCGGCGATATTGAAAAGGTATATTGCTGGACCGACAGACCCGTATGGCCGCAAGGGATCCAATGGCCAAAAACCGGTCCGCAAGTGCCTAAGGAACTGAACTGGGACCTTTGGCTGGGCACCGCTAAGCAAACCAATTATATTGATAACCTGGTGCCCTTTAACTGGCGTGGCTGGTGGGAATTTGGCACCGGCGCGCTCGGCGACATGGGCTGCCACATAATGGGGCCGCCATTTAAACTACTGGGGCTGGGCTACCCTACCGAAGTATCGGGGAGTGCGAGCACGGTGTACAGCGGGATCTTTGTAGAGGGCATTTATCCTGAAAGCGGCCCGGTATCCAGCTCGATAAAATTTAAGTTTACACAACAGAACGGCAAGCCGCTCGATCTATACTGGATGGATGGCGGCATTACCCCCGAACGCCTTGCCGAGCTTGATCCCGATCTAAATCAGAACGAAGCCCTGGGTGACTTTCCGGGCGAGAATGATTTTGAGGGGTGTACCCTGTTTATTGGCACGAAGGGAAAGGTAAGTTGCGGCTGGGGAGGTAGTCACCCCCGATTGCTGCCATTGAGTTTAAATAAGGACGTGCATGTGCCCGAAAAATATGCGCGTGTGCCCGGCGGAATGGATGGCCACTGGTGGCAATGGGTTGATGCCAGCATTGCCGGCTACGGTAAAATGGAGGTTGATTCGCCTTTTGTTGGATATGCAGGCCCGTTAACTGAAACCGTATTGATGGGGAACCTGTTGTTGCGCACCTTCAATCTCAAGGAGAAAATTAAGCGCAACGACCCGGTTTATGGCAATATGGAAGGCTACAAATTCAGCGGGCGCTACACTGCGTTAAAATGGGACGGCGAAAACATGAAGATCACCAATTTTGAGCCTGCCAATGCCTATATCAAACGAACCTATAGGCAAGGCTGGGGCGATTTAGTTTTGTAAAAACTATATGCGGGAACCTACCGTTGGTTCTATCTGCTACTTTAGTCTGACCCTTAGGGTCTACCGCTTTGTAGAAAGACAATAATCGGCGGCTCTTGCCTCGTAGAGGCTACCCATTATCAGGCTTTGTTCTTCAATCCATTAAAAAGATGAGTCATTTGAAATCCGTTAGAAATATTAAGATAATAACGGCGCAATTAAAAAAGACATTTAAGACCTGTCTTGATTAAAAGGGTAGCCTCTAAGAGGCAATTTCCATTGGCTCAATATTCTACAAAGCGGTAGACCCTACGGGTCAGAACTAACTCAAATCGTTCTAATAATAGGCGACGAAATATCACCTATATGGATTTCTTATTCCTTCACCGCATCCTTTAACGCCTTTTCGGCGTCCTTTTCATCGCTTCGAAGTTTTCGCTTTTCCTGGCGGATCTCTTTTTTTGTCTTTCCGGCTGTATCAATCAAAAGCTCCTTGTTTTTTTCCTCGGTTTTTAGCCGCTCTATATCTGCCTTTAACTTCGCCTTTGCATCCAGTTGCTTAACCTCCTCCTTTTTTGCAGTGGTATCCTTTTTACCGAACAACCGCTGAAAGAACGATGGCTTCTTTACTTCCTGCGCTACAGGGGCTACCGGCGCGGCAACATTGTCGTTATCCGTTTGATTGATCAGGCTATCGGCCACCGACTCATTAACCGGGGCAATTTCCTGGCGAAGACTCGCTTTAAGCTTTACATCATAAAACCCATAATTGCTGCTATCGCGCTGTGCCTTGCCATGGCCTGCCATCATGTTTCCAAGCGAATTAAAATACCGCTCAAGCCCCGGTCTTAATGAGCCATCGGGTAAAAAATGATAAAGCCCGGCTTTGGGGTTTGGAACAATACTGGCCAGGAAGATACTTTCGCCAATGGTAAGTTCTGAAGGGCTTTTACCAAAATAATAGCGCGATGCTTCGCCTATGCCATAAACGTTGCGGCCCCATTCAATAATATTTAGATAAACCTCCAGCATGCGGTTTTTGGTCATGAGGTGACTATTAACAATCATCCATACGGTTAGGATCTCTTCAATCTTACGCGAAAGCGTTTTCTCACGACTTAAGTATGCGTTTTTAACCAGCTGCATAGAGATGGTGCTACCGCCCCTTGAAAACTTATGCCGCTTAAAATCGGTAGCCAGCGAGCTCCGGAACGCCGCTTCAACAAAACCATTATTCGTGTAAAATGTAGGGTCTTCGGCTGTCATTACAGCATTGCGCAAATCAGGGGCAATTTGCTCCAGCGGTGTGTAATATGAATTGTCAGGACCTATCACATGCGGGCCCATGGGTTTGCCATCCTCGTAGGGCGTATAAACAAACACCGAGTTTAATTTATTCAGGTTCTCTTTTCCAAAACCAGTTATTCTAAATCCGTCTTTATCAAGCCGGGAATCAAATTGCAGGTCATCCGGCTGTTTTGTATTTAAAAAGAAGTTGAGCTTATAGTTCAGCTTGCCGGCAACCTGCATCCCCTCTAACGATTGGAACATGCCCGATGGGAACGAATCAAAAATATCCTGCGCATTCAGCCAGCCGCTGTTTAGCTTCAACTCGTAAATTTTTACCGGGTTAAGCGTATATTTTATAAAAGGGTGAGCTGTTATTTTTTTTAGGTGGATAGTGGATGAACTGTCTAACGACAAATAATTGCTGCCCACAAACAGGTTAGCATCGATGCCTGCACTGGGCACTACGATATCGCTGCTTGATAAACCCGGCTGGTTAACCACCAAATTGCTCACGCCCCAATAACCATAGATCCTGGTTTCGCCGTCGCTATGCTCAACCTTTGTTAAGCGGGTGCTCAGTGTGTCGAAATTTATCTTCAGGTGAAAACGCTTATCAATAAACGGAACTTCTACCTTTTTACCTTCGGCGTAAAGCTTTACATCAATATCCTTGTTCGATGGGTGCATGCGGCCGTCAAAATGCCATAAGGCAAGCCCGTTGTTTATATCGATGGTTGATGTAAGCTTACCATCCTTTATCAGCGCCGACTTTGCCAGTGCGGTAAAGCTGCTGCTGTCTTTTTTATAGGATACCAGGAAGTTGTTCAGTACCAGGTTATCCGGGATCTTGTACAGCACTTCCTTGATCAGGTTGTTGGATAGCTCCGACAAGTCGACCCTGGATTTTATGGTGGTATCAGTCTTGTGTTTAAATAAGAAGTCGAAATTCCTTACATGATTTACGTCAGTTAAGTTCAAATGTCCCTGCTGCAGCACTACATCGGCAAGCTTAACCTCACCATATATCAACGGAAACAGTTTAACGCTCACCTGGAATTGCTTGATGCTTAATAAGCTATCACGATGATCCGGCACAATCGTAATATTGGTAAACGCCACTGTGTTTAATCCCGTAAAATTTGCCGAACCTATTTCAAGATCTAAATTATAAGCGCTGCGGGCCTTTTGCTTTGCGCTGGCAATAGCCTTTTGCAATAGCGCCTCGCGTTTTGAATAGGCAATGTAGCCGCCAATTAGCAGCAACACAACAATTGAAGCCAGAACGATTGCCGCAATGCGGAGATATTTTGGGTTGATATGTATCCTGGGGATTGTGGGGCGCTGCATCTAAAAATATTTATCCAAAACTAAACTAATTATTATGCGATACAAACGTCTGCAAGGCCAAAATGTTTCCAGATAAGGGTAAGGTTTGAACAAAAGTAATTTCAAATGGTAGATAAACCTGATGAATTAGAAGTGTTACCTCACTTAAAATAAAAATTGTTTTCGGATGAAGCATTTGCCACAGCTTTTTAACTTTGTGCCATGGAAACCATCAGCTGGCACGATTTCGAAAAAGTAGCACTGCATGCCGGCACCATCCTTGAGGTAGCCGATTTTCCCGAAGCGCGAAAACCTGCCTATAAAATTAAGGTTGATTTTGGACCGCTCGGGATCAAATGGTCAAGCGCACAGATCACCAGGCACTATACAAAGGAAGAACTACCGGGCCGGCAGGTGATGGGGGTTATAAATTTCCCTAAAAAACAGATCGCGAACTTTATGTCGGAGTTTTTGGTTACCGGCTTTGCCGACGAAAACGGCGACATAGTTTTGGCAGCAATTGACAAGCCTGTTCCAAACGGCAGTAAACTGATATAATGAGGTATATTACTTTTGGCGATGAGCCAGCCATATCGCCCGACGAGTTTTTTATGAACGAGGCGCTCAAGGAGGCAAAAGCCGCACTTGCTGCCGACGAGATCCCCATTGGCGCCGTAGTGGTGTGGAACGGGCGGATCATCGGTAAGGGGCATAATCTTACCGAGCGGTTAAACGATGTATCAGCACATGCCGAAATGCAGGCTTTGACAGCGGCAGCCAACTCCATGGGCGGCAAATACCTGCGCGACTGCACCTTATATGTAACCATGGAGCCCTGCGTAATGTGTGCCGGAGCTAGCTATTGGTTCCAAGTCAGCAAAATTATTTTTGGCGCGTACGATGTAAAGCTGGGCTTTGGCAGGCTAAACCAAAAGATCACCCATCCCAAAACACTGATAACCGGCGGCATCCTTGAAAACGAATGCTCCGAACTGGTAAGGGGATTTTTTAAATCGAAAAGGGGGAAGTAGTTCATGGTTCATAGTTCATAGCCGGAGTTTTGCTAGCTGACAATCAAAGCCACAGGCCCTCTTCGACCATGAACCATGATCTATGAACCATGAACTATCCGAAACAAATGACATTTATTAGAACAATTATCGCACACAACACTTTATATTTGTTAAGTTCTATCATTCGTTAAACTTTAAACTAACATACTATGGCTTTTACACTACCGGCGTTATCTTACGCTACCGATGCCCTTGAACCGCACATTGATAAGCTGACCATGGAAATTCACCATGGCAAGCATCACCAGGCATATGTTACCAACCTAAACAAAGCGTTGGAAGGCAAACCTGAAGCAGATGGCAACATTGACGACATCATCAAAAACATTTCTAAATTTCCGCCTGCAGTACGCAACAATGGCGGTGGCCATTATAACCACAGCCTGTTCTGGACCCTGCTTTCGCCAAGTGGCGGCGGTGAGCCTACAGGTGCTTTGGCAACTGCAATAAACAGCACTTTCGGTTCATTCGCCGATTTCAAAACAAAAGTACAGGAAGCCGGCGCTACCCGTTTCGGATCAGGTTGGGCATGGTTGATTGTTACCGCTGATAAAAAATTAGCCGTAACCTCAACTCCTAACCAGGATAATCCATTGATGGATATTGCCGAAGTAAAAGGCACGCCAATTTTAGGTATCGACGTTTGGGAACATGCTTATTACCTGAAATACCAAAACCGTCGCCCTGATTATTTAGCAGCGATCTGGAGCGTGATCAACTGGAACCACGTTGCTGAGTTGTACGCTAAGGCAGTATAAGTATTCAACTACCTCAAGAGGTCCCAGCACCGGGAGGGAGATAAAAAAAGCGGCAGCATCCAAAAGATACTGCCGCTTTTTATTTGTGTGTCGCTAATGGCTTATTTCTCCGTCAACAGGGATGCTGCCGGCTCATCCAAAAACCATTGGATCTGGCCAACAATGGGCTCAATCAGTTGGGCAGGGTATTCTTCAATATCCTCATCATCCTCTAACACATGATGCACTGCTATCGCCTTTCCCTCGCCATAAACTAAAAACGCAATGTTTTGGGCTTCATTAATCAATGGCGCATTCAGGGTGATCCGGAAAACCTGTTGATCCTGCAAAAACACTTCGCTGACACCTGGAACCCGGTCATGTAAAACTGGTGTATGCGGGAACAAGGAAGCGGTATGGGAGTTATCGCCAAGACCCAGTAAAATCAGGTCAAAGCTTTGCTCATCCTCGTCAAAAAACTCTTCTATTGTTTCCTGGTATTTTTTTGCTGCTTCCTTCGGCTCAAGGCTGGTGTCAACCGCAAAAATTTGCGAGGGATCAATCATCAATGGTGCAAACAGTGCGTTCCTTGCCATAAGGTAATTGCTGTCCTTATCGGTCTGCGACACGTTGCGCTCATCACCAAAAAAGAAATAAACTTTTTCCCAATCCAGTTGGTCGTGAAAGGAGTCAGCAAGCAATTCATATAGCTTCTTAGGCGAACTTCCGCCAGAAAGCGCTACCGAGAACTTGCCATTTTTGGCAATGGCTTCACTGCCTATTATTACAAAATATTCAGCCAGTGCCGTTAATACTTCGTTTTCTGTATTATAGATGTTTAGCATGGTGTTAGTTAATTAAAGGCTAGAGACCAGAGATTAGTTAAAAAAGCCGTGATAGGTTCAACTAGTCTCTGACCTCTAATCACTGGTCTCTCTAAAACTACTTCTTCCCACCCTGCACCGGTAAAGTAAACCAGTTGAATCCGTCGCGGGCAATCAATGCCTCGGCGGCTTCCGGTCCCCATGAATCGGCGGAATAGTTAGGGAAATTCAAACTCTTTTTGTTTTGCCAGGTGCTCAATATCGGCATTACCAATTCCCAAGCAGCTTCAACCTGGTCGCTGCGCATAAACAGGGTTTGGTCGCCAAGCATGGTATCCAGTATCAACGTTTCATAAGCCTCAGGAGCCTGGGTGGTATAAGTGCCTTTATAATCAAACACCATATCAACCACGTTTAACACCATATCAATGCCAGGGCGTTTTGCCTGCACCTGTAAACGGATGCTCATTTCAGGCTGGATGCTGATGATCAGCCTGTTTTGCTGCCAGCTTTCGGCGGCTTCCGTAGGGAAGATCAAATGCGGCACATCCTTAAACTGGATAGTGATTACCGATGACGATTGATGCAGCCTTTTACCCGTGCGCAGGTAAAAAGGAACACCCTGCCAGCGCCAGTTATCTACAAAAAACTTAATGGCGGCAAAGGTCTCGGTGTTTGAATCCGGGTTAACTTTAGGTTCGTCGCGGTAGGCAGGAACTTCCTTGCCCTTCATCCAACCGCTGCCGTATTGGCCTCTAACAGCCGAATTACGTACGTCTTCCGGAGTGAACCTGCGCATTGCCTTTAGCACGTCAACCTTCCGGTCGCGCACCTCATCGGCATTAAAGCCTACGGGTGGTTCCATAGCTACGTGGCAAAGCAGTTGCAGCAGGTGATTCTGGATCATATCGCGCATAGCGCCCGAATTATCGTAGTAATCACCGCGTTCTTCAACACCCAGTTGCTCAGTAACCGAGATCTGTACATGCTCAATATAGTTACGGTTCCATAATGGCTCCATTATGCTGTTGGCAAAACGGAACGCCATGATGTTCTGAACTGTCTCCTTACCTAAATAATGGTCGATACGGTAGATCTGGCACTCGTCAAATATGCTCGAAAGCAATTTGTTTAATTCAAGTGCGGTTTCCAGGTCGTGCCCAAATGGTTTTTCAATTACTATTCTTACCCTGTTTTTGTCATCTGCCAGTTTGGCCTTCGAAATATTTGAAGCGATGATAGGGAAGAAGTTAGGCGACACCGCCAGGTAATAAATTACATTGGCCTTTGTCTTCCATTCGGCATTATGTTTTTCAACGCGTTTGCCAAATTCCTTATAGGTTTCAAAATCGTTGATATCCGACACCTGGTAATGAACGCTTTGTTCAAACTCTGCCCATTTTTTATCATCAGCTTTCCCGCTGCGCGAAAACTGGTTGATATCGTTGTGCAGGTTAGTTCTGAACTGTTCGTCGGTGAATTTGGTACGACCCGTCCCGATGATTGAGAACTGTTTTGGCAGCCATCCGTCTAAAAATAAGTTATAAAGCGCCGGACCGATCTTACGCGAGGTTAAATCGCCGGTACCGCCGAAAATTACAAATATGGTTGGGTCTGAATGTGTGCTTGTGCTCATGATATGTGATATCAATTAATTATTCAAATTTTGAGTTATTTCGTCAAGAATGGGTTTAGCCCAGAGTGGAGTGTTTGAATTTATGAACTGAATTTTGTTGTTTTTTACCGTTAGTAACATTTGAAGTTTAGATGGGTTCTCGTCGAAAAAGGAATTTAGTATTTGTAACCTATCAAATCTTTTAAAATGTTTCTTAAGATTCATGATGCCATGTTCAAAGTTATAACTTATGCTTTGCGAGTCAATAAAATGCCCTTTTTGGGCCACTATTAAGCCCACGCGTTCAAAAGAAATATCAACACTTGGCAATAGCATATAGATCAAACTTGTGGTATAACCTTTACCCTTAAAAAAGTCCAGCCTGTTAATCAAAAAATCATTCCTTAAATTGCTTTCAACTACTAAATCCTTTTTTTCCTCAATAGCTGTATCTCTGCATTCCAGTAAGCCGAGGTAATCATCATCTCAATACTTTCATCAGGAAGGTCCGGATACTCCTTTTCCTTCATCGCTTTTACTTTATCTGCGTCAAATATTAAGGAACCGGGTTCAGACAATATGCGGGAAAACAAACTTTTCCCTGCACCATTTGGACCTGCAATTATAATGTAATCAGGCATTAAAAAACCTTCAATACCTTATATTCGCCTGCCTCTTTTCCGAGTTGCACCAATTCTTTATGCCCATCTTTAAATTCATGGATAAACATATCAGGCTTAATACATAAATCATTTTGGTAGGAAAACCATGCGCCGCTATCCAATGCGTTCTGTTTAGCTTTCAGCGCAACAGGCCTTACAAGCATCTCGAACTCTTCCGGATCCATGTCAAAAACTGATTTTTTTGCGGTTAAAGTTGCCATATAACAAATATAACTATATTAACAATATGCTGCTTCTGTATTAGTCTTCGCTTTTAGGTACCCATTGTGTGTGGAACACACCTTCCTTGCCAATCAGCTCGTAAGTATGTGCGCCAAAGTAATCGCGCTGCGCCTGTGTTAAGTTCGATGGCATCCGTTTGCTGCGGAAGGCATCAAAATAGCTTAATGACGATGCGTAGGCAGGGGTTGCAACGCCAGCAGCCACCGTTGCCGAAAGTATTGTTCTTGCACCCGGTACTGCAGCTTTTATCAATTCAGCAACACTGCTATCCAATAATAGGTGAGCAAGTTTGGCATCCTTTTGATAAGCGTTGAAAATATCGTTCAAAAACTCCGAACGGATAATACAACCACCGCGCCAGATCTTGGCAATATCCCCTAAATGCAGGTCGTATTTATATTCGGCAGATGCAAGGGACAACAAGTGCATACCTTGTGCGTAGCTGATGATCATATTGAAATAGAAGGCCTGCTCCAATGCAACCAGGAACTCATCTTTATTTACATTTAACGAGATCGCGTCCTTACTGTAAATCTCGCTCGCCTCGATCCTTAACTGTTTGTATTTAGATAGGTCGCGCATGGCCACCGCTGTATCAACAGTAGGGATTGGCGCCTGTAGATCCATAGCAACCTGTGATGTCCATTTACCGGTGCCCTTTGCCTTAGCTTCGTCCTTGATATCATCTAATAATAAATGATCTGTTCCGGGTGCTTTATATTGAAAGATATCTTTGGTGATGTCAAGCAGGAAAGATTTCAACCGGCCTTCATTCCATTTAGTGAATACTTCACCAATGGCTGCGTTATCCAGTTTTAATCCGGTTTTAAGGATCTCGTAGGTTTCAGCAATCAACTGCATAATGCCATATTCGATGCCGTTATGCACCATCTTCACAAAGTGACCTGATGCACCCGGACCAATGTAGGTAACACAAGGTGCACCGTCCACATGGGCTGCAATGGCTTCAAATATCGGCTTCATTACGTTGTAGGCATCCTTGTCGCCACCCGGCATCATGCTCGGGCCGCGACGGGCACCTTCTTCACCACCTGACACCCCCATACCGAAGAAATGCAGGCCTTTAGCCTCCAGCTCTTCAACGCGGCGGTTAGTATCGGTAAAATGTGAGTTGCCGCCGTCAATCAGGATGTCGCCTTTTTCAAGCAGCGGAGTTAATTCTTCTATAACGCTATCTACAATTTTACCGGCCGGAACCAGCATCATGATAGCACGTGGTGTAGTTAAGCTTTGTATAAATTCCTTAACATCACCAAAACCTTTAACATGGTGATCCTTTCCTTCTTCGTTTAATGATGCTACTTTGGTGGCATCTTTGTCGTGCCCTGCAACGGCATAACCATGATCGGCCATGTTTAGCAGCAGGCTGCGGCCCATGGTACCAAGGCCTATCATGCCAAAGGCATATTTTTCGGTAGTTGCACTCATTTTATTGGGGTTGATTTTCTTTTTTTAAATTTTCTAATATCTCTTTGGTAGCTTCAAAGCTGGTGTGCTGGTATGCCCGCATGCCAAGCTTTTTGGCAGCAAGGGCAAACATCTTGCGGTCATCGAAATAAACGCACTCCTGCGGCTGTGCCATAGCAATCCCCATAGCCAGTTTGAATATGGCAGGATCGGGTTTGCGGATGCCTACTTCGCAGGATGATACAAAGGCATCAAACACATCATGCAGCTTAAATTTTTTGATGCGGTAATCGTTCAGTTCCTTGCCCTCGTTGTTAATGGCCATTATTTTGAACCCGCAATCTTTTTTCCATTCCTTAAGCCATGCAAGTGTATCGGGTAATTCCTTTGACTGCTCAAACATGAAGTTTTTAAAATCCTCGCGGGTAAAATCCCGGGGGTGATTAAAAACTACCGTGTCGAGGTAATCATCAAGGTCAACACCGGATGCTTCGTATACATTAAAAATGAACGTATGAAGTTCCTTTACCTCGCTGTAGTCAAGGCCGAATTTTTTGGCCGCTTCCTCGCGCGATTGGTGCCCCCAGCCATTGGTGAGCAAAACGCCCCCAATATCAAAAAACAGGAACTTTACGGCTAATGTCTCCACGGTAATTAAACTTTACTTTTTTGATCTTCAATAGCCTGCAGCAATTTTTCAAAGGGCTTGTTGAATTTCTCAATGCCTTCGTCTTCCAGTTGCTGGGTAAGCTTATCGATATCAATTCCTGCAGTTTTTAGCTTTTCTAAAATTTCAGTTGCTTCTGCTAAGCCTGTCTCCAAAGTATTTTCAGCAATACCATGATCGCGGAAAGCTTCGATAGTTTCTAAAGGCACGGTATCAACGGTATCAGGGCCAATAAGCGCTTCAACATATTTAGTATCCTTAAATGCAGGGTTCTTGCTGCTGGTACTTGCCCAAAGTAAACGTTGTGGTTTTGCACCTTCTACAGCCAGTTTTTCCCAACGCGGGCCACTAAACACTCGTTTGTAAATTTCGTAAGCTTTTTTTGCTGACGCGATAGCAACCTCACCTTTCAAATCACCAAGGCCTTTTTCGTCAAGTAACGGATCAACCAAAACGTCAATACGGCTTAAAAAGAAGCTTGCAACAGATGAAATATGAGCAATTTTATGCCCGGCTGCCAAGTGGTCTTCCAAACCTGAAATGTAAGCCTCGGTTACTTCTTCGTAACGCGGCAAACCAAATAATAAAGTAACGTTAATGTTTATGCCTTTGGCAATTGATTCTCTTATCGCTTGTAAGCCAGGTTTTGTACCCGGAATTTTTATCATCACATTCTTGCGGTCAACTTTTTTCCAAAGCTCTTCCGCTTGTTTGGCTGTGCCTTCTGCGTCAAGCGCTAAAAACGGGGAAACTTCTAAACTTACATAGCCGTCAGCTCCAACTACACCTTCGTTATAAACGCCTTCGAAAAGTTTAGTGGCATTTTGGATATCAGAAATTGCCAATCCAAAAAATATTTCCTCATTGGTTTTTTTACCATCATTTAATGAACGGATATCGTTATCATAATCCGAACTGCTGGTAATGGCCTTTTCAAAAATTGCCGGGTTTGAAGTTACGCCCCTAACGCCATCCTCGTCAATCAGCTTCTGCAGTTTTCCTGATGAAATAATTGCGCGGTCAATAAAATCAAGCCAGATGCTTTGGCCGAAGCTGTGTATTTGTTTTACTTTATTAGTTTCCATGATGTGTGTTTTTTTATTTAGTCCGGAAAGTCGGGAAAGTCCGAAAGTCCGAAAGATGTATTGTACGTTTTAATCTAATTATGGCATTATGCCCAACTAATCTCTGATCTCTAGCCTCCGGTCTCCAAAACAGCAACTTTAGCCAACCTCCTCACATGCCTTTCGGCACCTGTGAATTCAGCTTTTAGAAATGCTTCGATATATTCTTCAGCGGCGCTGCTGCCGGTAACCCGGCCGCCGAGGCAAAGGATATTCAGGTCATCATCCTCTACACCCTGGTGGGCCGAAAAATGATCGTTTATCAACGCTGCCCTAACCCCTTTTACCTTGTTTGCCGCTACAGACGCACCAACACCGCTCCCGCAAAATGCTATGCCGCGTTCAACTTCCTGCTCAGCCACCGCCTGTGCAAGCGGGATAATGTAGTCAGGGTAGTCATCCGTATTATCCAGCTTATAAGCGCCAAAGTCGATCACTTCATGCCCAAGCTTTATCAGCCATGGATGAATAACTTCCTTTAACTTATATCCGCCGTGATCGGCTGCAATTCCTATTTTCATGCCCCCTGGCCCCCTAAAGGGGGAATTTATATCCCGACCCCTGAAGGGACCGGGAGGTTAGTTATTTGTGTTAATATTTATTTACCATTTGGTAAGCACCCACGCAAATCAAAAGCTCCCCCTTTAGGGGGCTGGGGGGCTTAAAGTGCCTTTGCTCTTTTTACAACATTTTCAACGGTAAAGCCAAAATGCTTGTACAGGTCCTCTGCAGGCGCTGATTCACCAAAGGTGGTCATGCCCAGCATATCGCCTTCGTCTGTTGTATATTTATGCCAGCCCATTGGCGATGCCATTTCAACAGCCAAACGCTTCCTGCTTGCCTTAGGGAATACCGATTCCTTGTAAGCCGCATCCTGTTTTTCAAACAGCTCCCAGCTTGGCATACTTACCACGCGGGTTGAAATGCCATCGGCCTCCAGTTGTTTTTGCGCATCCATGATCAATGCCACTTCTGATCCCGTTGCTATCAGGATCAGGTCAGGGCCTTTGCTTCCTTCTGAAAGGATGTAAGCGCCTTTTTCCAAACCAGATGCTTTGCCGTATTTATCCTGGTCAAGAATAGGCAATCCCTGGCGGGTGAACACCAATACCACCGGACCGTCTTTGTGCTCAACAGCTACTTTCCATGCATAAGCAGTTTCGTTAGCATCAGCCGGGCGGATAACAGTGATCCTCGGGATAGAACGCAACGAAGCCAACTGCTCAATAGGCTGGTGGGTTGTACCGTCCTCGCCTAAGCCGATACTGTCATGCGTGTAAACAAAAATCGGGTTTATCTTCATTATAGCCGCCAAACGGATCGGCGGGCGCATATATTCAGAGAACATCAGGAACGTTGCACCAAACGGAATAACGCCCTTAGTTAATGCCATACCGTTCATTGCTGAACCCATTGCATGCTCACGGATACCGAAGTGGAAGTTGCGGCCAGCTCTGTTTTCTGAAGTGAATGAATCGTATTCCTTTAAGTTAGTTTCTGTTGATGGGGAAAGATCGGCCGCGCCACCAATTAAGTTAGGAAGTTTGGCTGCAATAGCATTTAATACCTTGCCTGATGCCATGCGGGTTGCCATTTTAGGATCAGAGCCCTTAAATACCGGCAATGCGTCCTTCCAGCCCTCGGGCAGGCCCCCGCTGCTTAACAATTCGTATTCAGCTGCCAGTTCCGGGAACTTTGCCTTGTAGTCTGCAAATAATTTATTCCATTTTTCTTCGCTCTTCTCGCCACGGGCACCAGCCTTGCGATAAAAATCAAGAACTTCATCAGGTACGTTGAATGATTTATCCGGATCAAAACCAAAGAACTCCTTAACCAATTTTAATTCATCAGCGCCAAGCGGAGCACCATGTGACCCTGCTGTGCCTGATTTGTTAGGGCTGCCGTAAGCAATTAACGAACGCACCCTGATTAATGATGGCTTCTGCCCTTCGGCTTTGGCATTTATTATCGCCAATTCCAAAGCGTGGGTGTCGTTAACGTCAGGAAGTTCCTGAACGTGCCATCCGTATGATCTGAAACGTGCGCTTACATCTTCATTGAACGTAATATCAGTGCTGCCTTCAATAGAAATGTGGTTATCATCATACAGGTAGATCAGGTTGCCCAGTTCCAAATGACCTGCAAGTGAAGCTGCTTCGGAAGTTACACCTTCCATTAAATCGCCGTCGCTGCAAATCACATATATTTTATAATTGAACAGGTCGAATCCCGGCTTGTTATACCGTGCAGCCAAATGCTTCTGGCCAATTGCAAATCCTACCGCGTTTGCAAAACCTTGTCCAAGCGGACCGGTTGTTACCTCAACACCCGGGCACAGGCCGTATTCAGGGTGACCCGCGGTTTTACTATTCATTTGACGGAAATCTTTCAAGTCGTCAAGCGACAGATCATACCCGGTTAAATATAAATAAGCATACTGCAACATACAGGCGTGCCCCGCAGAAAGAATAAACCTATCGCGATTTGCCCAATCTGTGCTTTTGGGGTTATAATTCATAGCCTTTGTCCACAGCACGTGTGCCATTGGCGATAACGCCATTGGTGTGCCCGGGTGACCGGAGTTTGCCTTCTGTACGGCGTCGGCAGCTAATATCCTTGCGGTATTAATTCCCAGCGTTTCAATGTCCTTGGTATTTGCGCTCATTGTAGTGTAGTGTTTATTTCTTTTTAATTTTTATTGGGTTGATTGTTTCAGGTGCGTTTTCGTGTACCCATAAGCGGGCACCTCCTTTTATTCCATCGGCGTTCGATACAATTTTCATGTTCGCATCAAGCTTAAAGGTAAGCTTGTCGGAGTTGCCACCGCCAATATATAAATAGTCGTAATTGAAAACGGTTTTCAGGGTTTCAAAAACCTTTTTCATTCTTTTATTCCATTTCTTATCGCCTTCCTTCTCAAGTGCAGCCTCGCCAATGTATTTATCGTATGATGCTACTTTACCAACCGGCTGGTGGGCAAATTCAAGATGCGGCAACAAGTTGCCGTTGAGCAATACTGCGGTTCCGAAGCCGGTACCCAGCGTAACTACCACTTCAAGCCCCTTGCCATCCACAACGCCCAAGCCCTGCATATCTGCATCATTAACCACCTGTGTTTCGTAGCCCAGAACTTCCTTTAGCTTGTTGGCCAGGTCAAAGTCCTTCCAAAGCTCATTGCTAAGGTTTGGTGCGGTTTTTATCACCCCGTTTTTTACATAGCCGGGAAAACCAACGGAGATCTTATTATACTCCGGAAAATCTTTTACCAGTGTTTTGATGGAGTTGATAACATTTTCGGGGCTGGCGGGAACCGGGGTTACTACCTTTTCGTACTTCTTTTGCAGCTCACCTTTTTCGTTAAGGATAGTGCTCTTTATGTGCGAGCCTCCGATGTCGATGGAGAGTACTTTTAATTGTTGCGGGGTTGATTTCATTAAGTTGAAACTGGCAGAGATGTATGAATAATTGAAATAGCGATTTTAGCGCTGTAAATATCAATAATTATATAATACAATGTATTAATAATACGCATAAATCTCATTTTCAAATAAACAACATTAACCTTAAGCCATTGTTTTTTTAATGTCATGCTTTTGCGGTTTTGACAATGTTGTTATAAAAAAGGGATTATTAACAGGAAAAGGCCCTGTAAGGGGCCTCCATCTTTGAAAACAAATTTCATATACGCTGTTATCTAAATACCAGTACATCAATATCTCTTTTACCTTTTTCAAGCTTAAGCCCAAGGTTTGCAATTGCTTCCATCAGGCTGCCTTTTTTTTCGGACTGGTAATCAAAAGCAATATCATACCTGGTATTTGATCCTGTTTCGTCAACCACCGGCATTTGCACCAGCCCAAAGCCCTCCAGGTAATCGGCAACCTTTCTTAATTTAATATTCTGCCCGCTAAATGCACCTCCGCTGCCGGCAAACGTTTCCTCCTTTTCTGATGGTGGATTAAGTTGCTTTATTTTAGCCGGATCGGCAATTTTAAGAATATACACCTCCTTGCTGCGTTTTTCAATACCGGCTTTTAAATCAAACTTTGTTTGAAGTTCCTTTATCAATGTTGGATATAAATCAGCCTCGTGTCTTTTGGCAACAATTACATCAACACAATACATTGTTTTATTTTCTTTAATATTTTCCTTTGGACTAAGATCTATTACCCTGCCATACGGCAGATCTTTATAAGCTACGCGATAAATAGTTTCCAGGGGTAAGTTGATCATGGTTAGGCGGCGGTTTTTAAAAACACTGTCTGTTACGTAGGTTTTTGACATACTGCTCAATCCTTTGATCTCCGGCTGAACCAAAAACCTGTTTTGAACAGAAGCGGCTGCACTAAAATAGGTTTTAATAGGGTCCTCCGTCATATTGTCGGCTTTAACCGGCAGGTTAATTGTCCTGCCTGCAATTACATCAGCTATAACTTTACTTGTAATATTAGAGGGTTCGGTTATGGCTACCACTTTGCCACTTTCGTCAATCAGTACCGCATGCGGAATGGTATGATAAGGGAAATATTTCCTGAACGTGTCTGCCGTATCCATCGCAAACCAAAGGTTTGACGGCTTGTTGGCAATAAACTGATTTATCCGCCTTTCCTTTTCCATGCTGATGGCTATGACTTGCAGTTTACCGGCATATTGTTTTTGCAGTTGTTGCAAATGCGGCATGGCCGAAACACAAGGGCCACAGTAAGTGCCCCAAAACTCCAGCCAGATAACCTTACCTTTTAATGCGCCAAGGTTATCTATCTTTTCGCCGGTGTTTAAAAGAACTGGCAATTTAATTTCGGGAATGGTTTGCCCTATATTTACCTGTGCCCTTGTAAAAAGAGCAAGCAAAACGGTCACTGTTAGCAGCATTGTTTTTTTCATGATGTTGATTAGTTTTAATTATCTCAAACATATACCTATTAAAATACAGCAGGAGTTAACCATCGTTAAGAAGGGTTAATTAGTGTTAACGTTTAGCAGGTTTATGCTGATGAACTACTATTTTGCATCGGCAATGAAAAAAAGGATAAACCTGGTGGTAATATCAATGGCTTTTTGCACAACATTTTTGCTGTGCCTGCAGCTTTATTGGAATTACAAGGCATACCAGAGTTCTGTTAAGGCCTTTAAAAGTGAAAGCAACAGCGCGCTTAGTGACGCCGTTGAACATTTAACCAATATGCGCAGGGATGAGTTTGCGGCCAAATATAAAACGTGGCTGGCCGATACCAGCCTGGTTTCAATTACCTGCAAAGTAAACACTACCTATCATTCAACTGTGTTTACCATTGCAGATAAACACCAAAAAGTAGCAGGATCAAAATCGATATCGTTTAGTATCGATACTTTTAAACAACAGCTTAGCGCCATTAACAACACCACAAAAGCTTTTATTATCAATTACTTTGTTAAAACCAATGTTTATAATCAGTTAAAATTAAAGGAAGTTTATTTTGTGACCCAAAATTTAGGTGATAGCTTGAACAATGCTTATAAAAGAGATCGTTTAAACCGTGCCCAACTCGATTCTTTGTTTAAAGTTGAGCTTTTAAAAAGAGACATTAACACACCCCATCGCTTTTACATCACTAACTTTTCCGTTAAAAAGTTCAGTGAGGTTAATAAACCTGCAAAGGGCTATAGCTTTGCTACGCTGGCTTATAATTACGGTTTTTCTTCATCCCAAAAAGCCATCAGCGCGTGGTTCCCGGATCCTGATCTTGTTTTTTTCAGGCAGATGAAATGGTTGCTGCTAAGCTCCTTGATCCTTATTGCCATTACAGTTTTTTGCTTTACCTACACGGTAAAAACTATTCTGAGGCAAAAGAAACTTGCCGAATTGAAAAACGATTTTGTAAACAACATGACGCATGAGCTTAAAACGCCTGTTGCTACCATAAATATTGCCGCCGAAGCCATCCAGGATTTTAACCTGAGCAAAGCCTCGGCTGATGAATACCTCGGCATCATCCGCTACCAGGCGGGGAATCTCACCAACCTGATCGACCAGATCCTTAAAAACGTAGTATCCGAACAGGAGAATATCAATCTCAATCTGACAAAGGTTAACACCGGCGAATTGACCGGCAGGGTAATAAAGGATTATAAGCCGCAATCAACGGCCGCAAACATCAGCGTCAATAATACCAGCAGTGATAACCATTTAATAGCTCTGGCGGATGAGTCGCTCTTAAAAAATGCAATAGCCAACCTGCTCGATAACGCCATAAAATATAGTGGAAAAGGTGCGGTTATCAACATAGATCAATCGGCGGAAAATGGCAACATTATTATCAAAGTAAGCGACAATGGCCCCGGTATCCCCCAGCAATACCATGACAAGGTGTTTGACCGCTTTTTCCGTGTGCCATCCGGAGATATCCATAATGTGAAGGGTTACGGACTTGGTTTGAGCTATGCTAAAAGTATTATCGAAAGGCACAAAGGCGCACTTACCTTAATCAGCAAGGAAGGCAGCGGAACCGAATTTATCATCAGTATCCCATTGATTTACCATGAAGCAGGCCAAAGTTCTGTTGCTTGAGGACGAATTACAGCTTGCAAAAATTGTAAGCGAAACCCTCCGCTCGCGCGGGTTTGCGGTGACGCATGTAAATAACGGCGTTTTGGGTTTGGATGCCGCCCGCAAAAGCGACTTCGATATTTACATCGCGGATGTGATGATGCCCTTTATGGACGGCTTTACTTTTGTTGAGGAGCTGCGCAAAACCGACAAGCAGGCACCCGTTTTATTTTTAACCGCGAAATCACAAACGGAGGATGTTATAAAAGGCTATGCATCCGGCGGCAACGACTACCTGAAAAAGCCATTCAGTTTAGAAGAACTGATCCTGCGGTTAAATGAACTACTGCGACGAAACGCAGCCATCCAATCCGCAGTAAGTGAGATCATCGGGCAGTACACCTTTTACCAAACCAGGCAGGAACTGTGGTTCAACGGCCAATTATCGGGCAAACTATCCCACCGCGAAAACGAGTTGTTGTCGCTCCTCCTCCAAAACAAAAACCAGGTGCTTGACCGTAAGGCTGTGCTGCTAAAACTTTGGGGTGATGACAATTTCTTCAACACCCGCACCATGGATGTTTTTATCACAAAGCTGCGCAAACATTTAAAGGAAGACCCTTCAGTCGAGATTATCAACATGCGCGGCGTAGGCTACAAGCTGATCTTCTAAAAAACCATTCACCACTCACCGCTCTCCATTCACCTTAAACCTCCACGCTCACCTTCTCACCAATCTGCTGCCTCCACATGGCGTAGTATAAGCCTTTTTGCGCAAGCAGATCAAAGTGCTTGCCCGACTCGATGATATGGCCCTTTTCCAGCACATAAATATTATCGGCATGCATAATAGTTGATAGGCGGTGAGCGATCAATATGGTGATGTGGTTATCCAGAACAGAAACATCGCGAATGGTTTCGGTGATCTCTTCCTCGGTGATGGAATCCAAAGATGAGGTAGCCTCGTCAAATACCAAAATATCCGGCCTGCGCAACAGGGCACGGGCTATGGATAAACGTTGCTTTTCTCCGCCGGAAACTTTAACGCCGCCTTCACCAATTACGGTGCTCAAGCCTTTGTCGGCACGGGCCAGCAGGGTTTGGCAGGCTGCTCGTTGCAGTACGTCCATACATTCCTCATCAGTTGCGCCGGGGCGAACGAACTGTAAGTTCTCCCGGATGGTGCCGGAAAACAGCTGTGTGTCCTGCGTAACAAAGCCAATCTTCTCGCGCAGCTGATCCAAATCGATCTCCTTGCTCAAGGTGTTGTTGTATAAAATATCACCTTCAAGCGGCTGGTAAAGCCCAACCAGCAATTTTACCAGCGTGGTTTTACCCGACCCCGACGGACCAACAAAGGCAATGGTTTCGCCGGTATTGGTTTCAAAGCTGATGTTATTTAAGGCGTTACGGTTAGCAGTTAAGTGCTTAAATGTAACGTTATCGAATGTGAGGGTTTTAACCTTTTCAAGCAATACAGGTTTTTCCGGTTTGGCGTCGATAGGGGTATTCAGTATGCCGGTAAAATTTCCTAAAGAAACCTCCGCTTCGCGCCATGAAAGGATCACGTTGCCAAGCTCCTGTAATGGGTTAAAGAGGAAGAATGAATAGAACAAAAAGCTAAAATATTGTCCCGGTGAAATGGTTCCCTTGAAGATCAGCAACAGTAAAACCACCACCATTACACTTCGCACAAAGTTCACGGTTGTGCCTTGTACAAAGCTCATGCTGCGTACATATTTTACCTTTTTAAGTTCAAGGCCGAGGATCTTATAAGTGGTGTTATTCAGCCTTTCAATTTCCTGCTTCACCAGTCCAAGGCTTTTTACCAGCTCGATATTTCTTAATGATTCTGTAGTAGAACCTGCAAGCGCAGTGGTTTCAGATACGATGCGTTTTTGGATAGTTTTTATCTTGCGGCTCATCGCCATGCTCACAAACGTGATGATGGGGATAGCTGCAAAGTAAACCAGCGTTACCTTATAGCTTACATGTATCGAATATACAATTACAAACACCATCCCGATGAGGCTCACAAACAAAATGCTGATGAACGAGGTAATGAACTTTTCGCAATCCAAACGCACCTTTTGCAGGATTCCCAAAGTTTCGCCGCTACGCTGGTCCTCGAATACCTGGTAAGGTAGTTCCAGCGAATGGGTTAAACCATCGGCATACATTTCGGCGCCCACTTTTTGGGTGATGATATTGGTAAAATAATCCTGGAAGTTTTTGGCGATGCGCGATACCATGGCAACACCAATGGCCATGCTCACCAATACAATAATGTTATGAACATATTGGTCATATTGCAGCACGCTGCGTTTTTCAATTACGCCGTCGACAATGCGACCGGTGATGTAGGGATCAAGCAGGGAAAAACCAATGTTCAGGGCGGCCATGAGCAGTGCAAGCGCAACAACCCAGCGGTGTTTTGACAAATATGATAGTAGTATTTTCATTCGAATTCAAGAATTTGTGCAAAAATAAAAAAAGCAAAGCCCTAAGCACCTCATTCACTTTAATTTGACATTCGGACTATGTAATGGCTTTATTTATATGCGCCGTCTTTAGTTGCCGCGAAGCGCAAGTTTGTGCACCCAACCCCGCAAAGCGTTCCATTTTTACACGCGGAACACCCGGAACACTGTGAAACATTCTGATTATCAACACATTGATTTTTACCAAAAATCAAACACCCGCAATCTGCAAGCGCGCCGGATTAAAATCCGCCGCTACAACATAGCCCGAAGCTACGCCTCTGAATCATATCACGTAATTGACCGCATACAAATAAAAGCCAGCGTTCGCCCCGAACGTAATTGGTTTCCCGTCAGCAAATAAGCTTAGGAAAAAAGCCAAAGTTCGCCCCAAAAACCAAATGGTTTCCCCGTCAGCAGACAAGCCTCGGAAGAAATCCGAAAGCGCTGCCGCCTAAAGCGAGAGGTTGGGGCATAGGAAGTTTTTGCATAAAAGGTCTGCGCCGGAACGGGTCTCACTGCAAAAAAATTCCAGCCCCGCAGCGTTTTCGGATTTGTGCTGAAAAGGCCCCCGTGCGCAAAGAGGCCTTTCTGCTGACTTGATTTTTTTGGTCCTTTTTGTATCAAGACAAAAAGGACTAGCCTCCGCGGCAAATGAGCGGGGCCAACATTAAGTGCTTCCCCAAAACATCATTTCGAAGCCACCAACAACCACCCAACACCAAAAAAAGCCACCCGCAAAACAGCAAGTGGCTTTTCATAATATAAAAACAACAGCTTACACTGTCATAATATCCTTTTCCTTAGCGTCAGACAAAACATCAACCTTAACGATGTACGCATCGGTAAGCTTCTGGATCTCGCCCTCGCCGGTTTTCATTTCGTCTTCCGAAACGCCTTCGGCTTTCAGCTTCCTGATCTTTTCATTGGCATCCTTGCGGATATTGCGGATGGCAATTTTACCGGTTTCAGCCTCAGCCTTTGCCTTTTTCACCAAATCGCGGCGACGCTCTTCGGTTAGCGGCGGTACGTTGATGCGGATGATAACCCCGTCATTCTGCGGGTTAACACCAAGGTTGGCCTCCATAATGGCCTTTTCAATAGGGCCAAGCAACGACTTTTCCCAGGGCTGCACCACAATGGTACGCGCATCGGGCGTGTTTACGCTGCCTACCTGGTTTAGCGCGGTCGGGGTGCCGTAATAGTCAACAAATATATCGTCGAGCATGGAAGGGCTTGCCTTGCCGGCGCGGATCTTTTGTAATTCGCCGTCGCAATGGTCAATAGCTTTGTCCATGTGGGCACGGGCGTCAGTAACTTGTTTTTTAATGAGTTCGCTCATTGTTTTGTACGTTTTGCCGACAAAAATAATAAAAAGTTTGGGAAGTCCGAAAGCCGGGAAGTCCGAAAGTCCGGAAGATAATTTTTGTGTAATAGCAAGGTGAAGGGAGCGTTTCGGGCAAACTTTTCAAAGCAGCTATTTGTAGTACTTTTACATTATGGCAGATGTATCCTTTTACCTTATCACCGACCAACCAACCACATGCCCTATCTGCGGCACGCGGACTGACATTATTTCAAGCTTCCTTCACACCCTGCTTCAAATGAATATTAATGAGTGTTTAAATACCCAATGTAAACATGTATTTTGTGAGGTAGAAAATTAACTATGAAGGAAGGCCAAAAGCTTTGGACGAGAGAGGAATCCATTTTAGCAATAAACCTGTATTCTAAAATTCAATTTGGGCAGATGCATCGTTCGAACAGCGAGGTTAAAGCATTAGCCGAATTGATAGGCCGAAGCATTGGCGCTGTGGTAAGAAAGCTGGGGAACTTTGCCAGTTTTGATCCAAAACTAAAGGAGCGCGGCGTTGGTGGCCTGCCCAATACCAGTAAGCTGGATGCCGAGATCTGGCATGAATTTATGCAAAATTGGGACGAGCAGTTTTTTGAGAGCGAAAAGCTGCTCGCTAAAAAGAAGCATACAACCATTGAAAAAGTTTACGCAGCAGACCTTGAGAACTTACCATTTGCCGAAGGCAAAGAACGCGAGCGCATGGTGATGCAGCGGGTAAATCAATCACAATTCCGAAGCATTGTGCTTACCAACTTTAATAACCAGTGCTGCATTACCGGCATAAAAATGCTGGAATTAATTGTAGCCAGCCACATAGCGCCATGGAGTAAGGATAAAGGTAACCGATTAAGTCCTCAAAATGGATTGGCCTTAAATGCTTTGCATGATAAGGCGTTCGACAGGCACCTCATCACCATAACAGAAGATTTAAAAATTAAGATCTCACCTAAATTTTATCAGCACAAAGAGATCCTCAGCATCAAACAAAACTTTATCGATTATGATGGGCAACCGCTTTTGCCGCCTAAGAAGTTTTATCCCGATGCGGAATTTCTAAGGATGCATAATGATAAGTTTAACGGGTAGGTTCGTTAATAATGAATTTAAAAAACGTATTTTTAAAAAACTAAGTTTTAACTTTTGGAGATAAACGTAAGATTTGATACTCTTAAAGTTGGAGAATTCTACGATAGAAATTTCCTGACCGAGTTATGGGGTTATAAAGGGCGGCAAGCCATTAGCAAAGGCGTTGTTACTCCGGCGAATTCTGACTCTATTGTTCTATTCGTAACCAAAGAGAAGCAACGTTCATTAACACAATATGAAGATTACATAAGTGATGATTATCTTTATTGGGAAGGTGAGGAAAAAGGAGCGAATAACAACCGAATAATTAACGCCACAAAACACGATCATCCAATACATCTATTTTACAGATATATACATCACTCCGACTTCAAGTATATGGGCGATATACGGTTGGTGTCCTTTATCCCAAAAGAAAACGCGCCTTTTAAGTTTATCTTTAACATATCACCCGAAAAAATTTCCAGTTTAATTACTTTAAACGAACCGTTGCCTCTGTATGGAAACATAGATACAGAAAGAGAAGCAACGGTTTTAAGCAGAATAGGTCAAGGCAAGTTCAGGGTTGATTTATTAGACCTTTGGGATGCTTGCTCCATTACGGATGTAAAAGTCCCGGAGATATTAAAAGCTTCACATATTAAACCATGGAAAAACTGTGATAATTTTGAACGACTAGACCCTTATAATGGCTTGGTTCTTACCCCAACGCTGGATACACTATTTGACCGGGGATTTATAACGTTCGAGAACAAAGGGCAAATAATTATATCAAAAGAAATAGAATCGTATTCTAAGATTTTAAATATTTCACCCGATATGAAGCTTAGAAAGCAATTTGAAAATAATAGGGATTATTTAGAATATCATCGGGATGAAGTTTATTTAAAGAAATTTAGGCCTCGGTTATAACTTAAAGTTCACTTATATCCGATTGACAAAAAAACCTAAACATCATACCTTGGCGTCATGCCAAACATCAAATTTTCATACCTCTACAGGGACGGTGGAAACAATAAAAATTTCAATTTTCTAGTCTATTCTAATCCAAATAAGGTTAACATAGAAGAATTAGAAAAGCTTATCAGATCCAACCTGATTGATGGAACATGGTTTTATGTTAATGAATGGAAATTACCTGATTTGCATTTCAAATGCTGGGATGACGAGATCGATCATAAGTGGCACGAATTTGAAAGTGTAGAATATACCGACGAGGCTGTAAATGCTCCACTAACCATAGATCAGCTTATAAAAGAAGTTAAGAAAACGCATTGGTACGAAAAGATTTATAAAAGGCAATAAGTTATCCGCTCCCGATTTTCAATTTTCGGCTGCGTTTTGAAGCCTATTTGTGATCCAGTTTTAATTAAACCAATTCACCATAATCAAAACAATACACTAAGTTGTAAGGTTTATAATGTTACGGTTCCACTTTTCCCCCAAACATCATACATTAGCAAAAAATTATAAATACCCCCAATTAAAATGATCGATCAAACAGAAAACGACAAATTCAAGGCTGACTTTTTAAGCATTGCCGCTTCAACACATGCCTACAACAAAATAAACAACCTGCTGCTGATGCAGATCCTGGCCAAATTGGAAGGCCGCGACCTTGAAGAGATCCGCGATAATGTAGACAAGTATTTAAACCAGTTCTCGGCTGAGTTTATTAAGGCAAATTCGTAAGGTTAATTACCCCCCTTATCTCCGCGTCATTGCGAGGAACGAAGCAACCTCTGCACTTGCAGATCAAGAACCAATAATATATGGGGAGAAGATGGCCGTTTGCTATTTTCTCCCCTCATGCTTTATGCTCCTGATTGTCCTGCGTAGGGGTTGCTTCGTTCCTCCTATGTTTACAAAAGAAAAAAAAGGTGTAGTTATAGCGTTAGTATGAGCTAATAAAGCATTCTTTATATAGATTATTTCATTGGTGAAAAAGAGTGAGAGCACATCGTTCC
>JALYIP010000040.1 GCA_030775685.1 Bacteroidota bacterium | reverse complement strand
GCGTGAAGTAGTAAGGGTTGGTGGAAACGAAAAGATAAACCTGGATATTCGTGTAATAGTAGCTACACATAAAAACCTTGCGGAAGAAGTTAAAAAAGGAAATTTCAGGGAAGACCTTTACTACCGGATAATTGGCTTACCCATTGACCTGCCACCTTTACGCGACCGCGGCAATGATATACTGATACTGGCCAAACATTTTGCAGATGATTTTGCAAAGCAAAATAAAATGGGAACAATCTCGATTTCGCAGGATGCAAAGAATAAATTAATGCATTACCAGTTTCCGGGAAATATAAGGGAGTTAAAGGCCATAGTTGATTTAGCGGCTGTGATGTGCGACAATAACGAAATTAGAGGGGAAGATATAACCTTTAACTCAACCCGCAAAGGTGATGTATTTGTAATGGAAGGCAAAACCTTGCGGGAACAAAACTGCGAAATAATTAAAATTTATCTTCAAAAGCATAATAATGATGTAATCGCGACCGCCAAGGCGCTTGATATTGGCAAAAGCACCATTTACAAAATGATGCAGAGCGGCGAACTAAATTGATAGCTTCTCCAATTTGGATTTTTTTCCAGAATATGGAAGCTGAAATAAAGATATTGATCGTATCTATTTGATAATTAGGTATTTGCTATCGGAAGCGCTCTTGGTACAATTTTTAGCTACATAATGAAATATCATGGACTATTGCCTTAATACGGGATGGTTTTTGGTTTTAATTATAGCTAAAACATGGATCCACAAAATTTTTTGGTTGATGATTGTACCCTGGATGGAGCAAGCCAGGATTTATTACAACTCTCGCTGGTAGCAAGCTCAAACGATAATGGAGTGGTGTTCAACAGCGCCGATGGAAAAATATTTTGGGTAAATGAAAGTTTTTGCAGACTAACCGGCTATGGTTCCGGTGAAATTATAGGTAAATCACCGCTAGATTTTTGCAAGGGACCTTTAACCGATGATTCCGTTATAATGGATATCGCAAAGTCAATTGGCAAAAAGACCTCCTTTACTGAAGAACTGATACACTATCGGAAGGATGGATCGTGGTTTTGGGGGAGGGTAAAAGGTAAATTATATAAAAACGGCGATACCCAGGAGCTAAAATGTTTTGCTATAGTTGAAGACATAACCCTCGAAAAACAGAAGGAAGAGAAACTTGAGGTATTATCGAAAATTGCAGAAGACAATCTTAACCCGGTAATACTAACAAATGAAAAAGGCGTAATTACCTGGGTAAACAAAAGCTTTACCAAAGTAACAGGCTACACACTCAACGAATCAATCGATAAAAAACCCGGGCATTTACTGCAGGGCCCGGATACCGATCCCAAAACTATTGCCTATTTAAAAAAACAGATCACAGAAGGTTTACCCTTTAATACCGAAATTTTAAATTATTCAAAGTCTGGCAACGCCTATTGGCTGCGGATCCAGGGGCAACCTATACACAACTCAAATGGTGGCCTGATAGGCTTTTTTGCAGTTGAAGAAAATATCACATCCGAAAAAAATGCGTCGGAGCTAATTAAAGAATCGGAAGCCCGCTTCAGGCTTGCGCTGGAGAAAATTGGCGATAACGTTTGGGAACACAACTTGCAAACAGGAAAAACCATTTTTTCAAAAGCAAATAACGAGCGTGGATACATAACCCATAAACTTGGCCGAAGCGATATGTTTTGGTGGGACGTTGTTAACAGGGAAGACTTAAGTCTGCTTAAAACAACCTATTCAAATTACCAGGCTGGCATAATTGATTCGCATAGCATGGAATATCGCGTAATTAATACTGACGGTTCTATAAAATGGATATTGGACAGGGGCGCTGTAATTGAATATAATATAGAGGGCAAACCTTTAAGAATAACCGGCACCCATACCGATATCTCGGAAATAAAACGAACAGAAACTGAACTTGAGCAACGCGTTAAACAATTTAAGTCGCTTTCTGAAAATATCCCCGGAGTAATTTATGAATATGAATTCAGGGCCGACGGAACCGAAGGGTTAAGGTATATAAGCCCGGCTATTGAACGCATATTTGGCATAAAGGCTGATGATTTTAAAGATTACTTAAAGTATGTGCAGCCCGAAGACAGGGAGCGGATCATTAAAAAGAATGAACATAGCAGGGATACGCTTGAACCATTTTATGATGAATCGCAATTAACAATTCCGGGCATGGGCACTAAGTGGCATGCTGTTCATTCATCATTTTCCTATGTATCTCAAAGTGGTGCAAAAGTATTTACCGGGTTTATGCAGGATATTACGGAAAGAAAAAACATTGAAGAAACCCTGAGGATTAACGAGGCTAAGTACCGCAATATAATAGCCAATATGAATTTGGGGTTAGTGGAAGTTGATAATGACGAACGGATAACTTTTGCCAATAATACTTTTTGTGAAATGAGCGGTTACTCCCTGGATGAGTTGCTTAAAAAAAACGCTGCGTTATTATTAACGAATGGTGATGGAGAGAACATATTTAAAGAAAAGCAAAAATTACGCAGAGATGGGATTGCTGATGCATACCAGGTAAAATTATTAAATAAAAAAGGGGAAGAAAAATGGTGGCTTATAAGCGGAGCGCCACGATACAACGACAAGGGCGAATTGGTAGGTTCCATCGGTATCCACCTTGATATTACCGACCAAAAGAAACAGGAAGCAGAACTGATTGAGGCCAGGGAAAATGCCGAAAATTTAGCACATACGCAGGAAGTTTTCCTGGCAAATATGAGCCATGAAATACGGACTCCCATGAATGCCATCATGGGCATGAGTAACCAACTGTCAAAAACAAACCTTATCCCTGATCAACGATTCTTTCTTGATATTATTCACTCTGCCTCAGAAAACCTGCTGGTAATAATTAATGATATCCTGGACCTTTCGAAAATTGAGGCAGGTAAGCTGAATATTGAAAATATTGGTTTTGAGCCACAAAGATCGGCTAACAGGGTTATCCAGGTACTGGCACACAAAGCAGAGGAAAAAGGTCTCATTCTTCATAACTCATACTTTGACCCCAATATTTCGCCCGTTTTAATCGGCGATCCATATCGATTAAACCAGGTGCTGCTGAACCTGATTGGCAATGCCATAAAATTCACAGAAAAGGGCTCGATAGATTTAACATTTAAGCTGTTAAAAGACAATTATTCGTCGCAGTTAATTCAAATTGATGTTACCGATACCGGGGTTGGTATGGATGAGTCGTATTTAACGCATCTTTTTGATAAGTTTAGCCAGGAGTCAAGATCCGTTAGCCGGCGATATGGCGGAACCGGGCTGGGGATGAGTATTTGCAAAGACCTGGTAGAATTGATGGAAGGCGAGATCTATGCGGAAAGTAAGAAAAATGAAGGTACTAAGATCACGTTCATCATAAAGTTAAAAAAAGGCCGTAGCGAAGACCTCGCAGAGAAAGCTGATGTACAATTTCGCCCTGACTTTTTAAAAGACAAACAAATACTGGTAACAGACGATAATGAATTAAATCGCCTGGTGGCCTCAATTATACTGCAAAACTACGGCGCGCTGGTTACCGAATCGGTAAACGGCAGCAACGCCATCGAACTGGTAAAAAGCCGCAGTTTTGACGTAGTTTTAATGGATATACAAATGCCCGGCATTAATGGGTTTGACGCAACACGTATAATCCGTAAAAGCGGTTATAACAGCCCGATTATAGCGCTTACAGCGGAGGCGATTAAAGGTGAACGGGAAAAGTGCCTGGCAGCAGGTATGGATGATTACATAACTAAACCAATTAACGAAGAAGATTTTTTAAATATGCTGGATAAATGGATTAAACAGCCGCATCCTTCCAAGCATTTAACACCTGAGATTATGAGCGAAGAACAATTATATGATTTATCGTCCCTAAAGGCAATAAGCAAAGGGAATGAGGTATTTGTGCAAAAAATGGTGAACATATTTTGTGAGCAAACACCCACAATGATAAAAGAAATGGAAGCCGCATTCCTTGTAAACGATTTGGATAAAATAAGCAGGGCTGCCCACCAGATGAAACCCAGTATTGATAATTTAAACATCGTGTCGCTAAAACAGCTGATACGGGATATTGAAAGTTCGGGGCAAGAGAATGTTTTAAATTCAATGCTGGCCAAAAAAATCGAAATATTAAAAATCACAATTGTGAATGTAATTAATAAATTAAAAACGGAATATCCCGGATAAAACGAAAATGAAAGTAGCACAAAAATTATACTGTGGAGGTGTATTCACCTGCCTGGCGGGCGATGAAATTACCGGGAATGGCAATTTGCTTATACTAGGCTTTGGCGGTAAGGACGTTTTACTGGAACAGGACATTTATTCAACACTACGCAATAGCTATCCTGAAGCCAACATCGTATTATGTTCAACCTCCGGAGAGATTTATGATGACACTGTTTTAGACGACACAGTAACCATTGTTATAATGGAGTTTGAAGATACCTTAGTTAAAACAGTAAGCTTAAATATAAAGGACGAGCTTAACAGTTTTGAGGCGGGTAAAAATCTTTTTGATAAGTTAAATGATCCGGAATTAAGCTATGTAATGGTAATATCTGACGGGGGACTGGTAAACGGCAGCGAGCTGGTTAGAGGTATTGAACAGGTTAATAAGAGTAATATACCGGTTACAGGCGGCTTGGCAGGAGATGGGGATAAATTTAATTATACCGTTGTGGGCTGCAATGAAAAGCCAAAGAAAGGAAATATTGTTGCTGTTGGCTTTTATGGCAAAAGCTTAAAGATTGGTCACGCTTCGTTGGGTGGTTGGGAAATATTTGGTCCCGAAAAAAAGGTTACCCGTTCAGTTTCAAACCGGCTTTATGAAATAGATAACAAAAGCGCACTTGAGTTATATAAACAATATCTTGGTAAATATGCCGATGAATTGCCTGGATCCGCACTGCTGTTTCCGCTTTATGTACGGCCCGAAGGTACCGAAAATGCGGTTGTACGTACTATCCTGTCAATAGATAATGATGAACAGAGCATGGTATTTGCAGGTGATATCCCGGAAGGATCATATATCAGGTTTATGAAGGCCAATTTTGATAAGTTAATTGATGCGGCAACAAATGCAGCATCAAAAGCACTTATACAGTTCCCGGCTAAACCTAAGCTGGCATTACTTATTAGCTGTGTAGGCCGGAAACTGATACTTGGTAAACGGATTGATGAAGAAATTGAAGCAGTAAAAGAAATATTTGGAGAGGGTACATTGTTGTCAGGCTTTTACTCATATGGAGAAATATCCCCTTTAAAAACAAATGCAAAGTGCGAATTGCACAATCAAACCATGACAATTACTACCTTTAACGAAGAAATTACTTAGCATGCCTAACCATAAGCTCTTAAACAGACAACTTAAGAAGTACGCCACCCCCGATTTAATTGCGAATAAACATTTCATCCGCTTTATTGACGCGGTAAGTGATTCATATGCAGCTTACGACCGGGATAAAGAATTGTCTGATCATGCATTTATGGTAAGCCAGGAGGAATTTGGAGACATTAACCTGCGGCTGACTGAAGAAGTTGAATTAAGACGGCTATCCATAAAAAAGCTTAAGGAAACATTTAATAATATAAATGCAGAGAACGACGAACTGTTTGACGGTAATGATAATGACCTGCTCGAAATTGTCGACCTTTTAAACGAAGAAATAACCAGGCGCAAGGAAGTTGAATTGCAATTATTGGTCGCTAAGGAGGAAGCCGAAAAGGCTAGTCTTGCCAAATCAGAATTTCTTTCGATAATAAGCCACGAAATACGTACGCCGCTAAATGCAGTGATAGGTATGGGGCACTTGTTACTTAAAAATAACCCACGGGCCGACCAGGTCGACAACCTTGAAACATTAAAAACCTCTTCGGATAATTTACTGGTATTAATTAATGACATACTCGATTTTAATAAAATAGAGGCGGGAAAGCTTGATTTGGAGGAAGCTCCGTTTAGCGTTAAAAAACTGGTGAAGGATATTGTTTCTGCCAACAGCAATAGTGCCAATGAGCGGGAAAATAGGGTATCATTAATCCTTGATGAAAGATTGCCTGATTATTTTATGGGTGATGCCTTAAGGCTTGGACAAATTTTAAATAACCTGGTGTCGAACGCTATTAAGTTTACCCATCGCGGGTTTATTTCAGTGCGTGTTGACTTGCAGAAGTTAAAGCCCGACCGGGCCTTGCTTCACTTTTCTGTTCATGATACAGGGGTAGGAATAGCCAAAGAAAACCTGCTGAATATTTTTATACCATTTATGCAGGCCTCAACATCCATTACCAGGCAGTATGGCGGTACAGGTTTGGGCCTGGCCATAACACGCAAAATACTGGGATTATTTAACAGCGATATCATAGTTGAATCGGAATTAGGAAAAGGCTCAAAGTTCCATTTTACATTGGAGTTAAATACAGTTGACGCTGAGCAAATAAACCAGCTTGAAAATGATTTAGCCGGCTTTGATTTAAAAAATAAACGTTTATTGCTGGTGGAGGATACTTTATTTAATATTCTATATGCAACCCAATTGCTGGAGGGGTGGAACGCGACTGTAGAGGTAGCTGACAACGGCGAGATTGCAGTGCAAATGATGAGACATGCAAGCTATGACATCGTATTGATGGACCTGCAAATGCCCGTAATGGATGGCTATACAGCTACTACTAAAATAAGGGAGTTTAACCGGGAAACTCCAATTGTAGCAATAACAGCCTCAGCCACCAGTGACGTGCGCGACAAGGTATTAGAAGCAGGAATGCAGGATTACATCGTAAAGCCTTTTAACCCGGACGAGCTGATCTTAAAACTCAAAAAGCACTTATATTAATATCTTTTCTTTTAAAATGCAATTGATCTTAAAGTTTTCTCAAGCTTTTTAACAGGCATGGCCAACACTTCCCGTAAGGTTTTATTTTTTAATAGCCTGGCGGCTATTATTGTATCAGCTGAATTTAGCTACTTACTTAGCAGAGTGTAATAATCTTTCAATATACTGGTTCTCAATCTCTTTTCTTTTAACACCGATAGCCTTATTAATTGTATTTAACACCTTTTTTATATTATCAAGGTCATATACCCCCTTAACGATATACTCAGTTGCCCCCAACTTTAAAGCTTTTACCGCAGTTATAATATTTGACTGCCCTGATAGAAAAACTACAAAAATATAAGGGTTATAAGCTCTTATTCTTTTTAATACCTCTAAACCGGTCAAGTAATCCATACCATGATCCAGGAAAATCACATCGGGTTTTAGCCCCAGGTTATTTAAACAGTCCGGGCCATTTTCAAAACTGGTTACATCGAAGTAGCCAAGGCTATTAAGGTATTGTTTATAAATGTTCATGCAATACGAATCGTCATCGACTAAAAATATCCGGATGTTAGTGTTTATTTCCATTTCAATTTGTTTTTAATTCTGCATGCCAATGTGATGCCAGTTATGTAATTTCTTATTAATGAGTTGGTTATTTATAATATCGGTAGAAAAATTCCAATCCGCGGATTGTGTTCTCCACTTTTTAGAATTGTAACCATTGAAGGGATATTTCCGACTGCCTCAGTCCGGTACAGGAGAACAAGCTTTTTTAGATTTACAGAATGCCTTCTTTAAGCAGCTTGATCGGTTCCCGCCAGGAGCTTCAACGTTATCTTATCCGGGGTGTTTTTGCAGGTGACGTTTTTACGCGGGGTAATCAAAAAAGCTTTCGAGGAGAAGAAAATCGCGAGTAATGAAGACAAGTTTACTTTTGTGGCTGGTAGTTTGGTTGGACAGGCGGTTGTGAATAGGTTCAAATTCACGTTCTCACCTCTGATAATAAAAGCCTGTACATTCACCTACAGGCTTTTGTATTTTTGATTCTTTAAATATCTTCAGTATAATTAATAATAAACTTCGCCAGTTGCTCCTGCTCAGTTACGGTAAGCTCTTCACCATCATAGATCCAGTAGCCCTGTAGATCAAACAGGATCTTACCCAAGTAGTCGGGATTTTTTTCATCCGGGAGATCCTTCGTATTGGTGCCATAGGCAACATATAATTTATAGGCCGGCGGTTTGCCATAATCTTCTATATCAGGCACTACACGTACGATCTCATCCGGGCCCCTTCTGCGCTTTACCCATGCCCTCGCTTCCTTAAGCAAATTAGTAGTAATCATAAAAATAACCTATCCAATAAAAAATGATAAAACAAATGTGGAAATTATTTACAATAAATACTAAAAATATTAGTAAAAACTTCCATTTTTACTTGAAATTTCTTCCTTTATGAAAAATTTCCTTTTGCTTCGTAAGTTGTTGTTCTCCTTTATTTGATCCTCCATGAGCAGGGGAGGTGGTTTCATCGGCGCGGGCTAAAGTAAGCACGGGCAGGTCTTCATTTTTAGCAGGAGTAAGTTCACGCAATAATCCGGACAAGTTGAAGCACTTGTTCACTACAACATGGATCACCTCACCTTCAATCTGTAGCTTACCTGCTACCATAAGCAAGCGTGCCTGTACAATTTCTTTGCGGTATTTATCAAACATGTTTTCCCAAACCACTAAATTACTGAACCCGGTTTCGTCTTCAATGGTAATAAACACAACTCCCTTAGCTGTACCCGGCCTTTGCCGAACAGTAACTAAACCGGCTACTTTTATAAAATCGCCATTTTTATATTTATTAAGATCAGCAGTTGCTGTTACCCTAAGCATTTTCAATTGCTCGCGTACAAAACTTACCGGGTGGGCCTTCAATGATAGCCCGGTAGCTGCATAATCCTGCACCACATGCTCTGCCGCTGTCATAAAAGGTAATTGTATTTGAACTTCTTTAACGCTTTCGGATGGCTGGCCTGCAAACAGTCCTATAGGTTTGTCGTTAAGTGCCGGCACTTCCCATAATGCTTCACGGCGGTCAAGATTTAATGAGCGAAAAGCATCTGCATCGGTCAATGTTTCAATTGCAGCCTGCGGTACGCCCGCGTCGCTAAGCTGGCTGATGCTTGTATAACCCTTTCCGCGTTTGGCAATTAAAGTGTGCATATCACTTTCATTCAGCCCTTTCACCTGCCGGAAACCCAATCGCAGTGTGCAATATTTGCCTTGTTTTTCTTCGAGCGTATTATCCCACATGGAGTGATTTACATCTACTGGGCGCATAACTACTCCATGCTTTTCGGCGTCTATTACAATTTGTGCGGGCTGATAAAAGCCCATCGGCTGGCTATTCAGCAATGCAGCGGCAAAAACATCAGGATAATGGCATTTAAGCCATGATGAAATATAAACCAAATGGGCAAAGCTATATGCATGGCTTTCGGGAAAGCCGTAGCTGCCGAACCCTTCCAACTGTTTAAATACACGCCTGGCAAATTCTTCGGTATACCCTTTGGCAGTCATACCGGTTACCAGCTTTTCCTGAAATTGACTCACCAGGCCTTTTGCTTTAAAAGTTGCCATGCTCCGGCGGAGCTGATCGGCTTCTGCACCTGTAAAATCAGCGGCTACCATAGCTATTTCCATTGCCTGTTCCTGGAAAAGAGGAACGCCTTTTGTCCGTTCTAAAATAGGTCTTAATTCGTCCTTCGGATATTCCTGTTTTTCTATTCCGTCCCTTCTTCTTAAATAAGGATGCACCATATCGCCCTGGATAGGGCCGGGGCGCACTATTGCCACTTCGATCACCAGATCGTAAAAACAGCGGGGTTTTAATCGCGGCAACATTGACATTTGCGCCCGGCTCTCTATCTGGAAAACCCCCAGCGTATCTGCATGGCATATCATATCATATACGGCAGGATCATCCTGCGGAACATTTTCCAACGTTAGATTGAGGCCATAATGTTGCCGGGCAAGATCAAAACCCTTACGGATGCAGGTGAGCATACCCAATGCAAGTACATCAACCTTTAAAATACCTAAGGCCTCCAGGTCGTCTTTGTTCCACTCCAACTGGGTGCGATCAACCATCCTGGCATTCATTATCGGGCACAGATCAGAAAGTTTGCATTGGGTGATCACAAACCCGCCGGTATGCTGTCCTAACTGGCGGGGGAAGCCTATCAATTGTTCGGTAAGACGCAGTACTTTAAATAATTGCGGATCATCGGGATTTAATCCCTGCTCAATAATACGCTGCCTGTCAAACGCCTCCTCCGAAAAGTCCCATATTGCCCCGGCTAAACGTTTAATGGTATCTTCCGATAAGCCCATCGCCTTCCCCACATCGCGGATAGCGCCTTTATGCCTTTCCTGGGTTACTGTGGCAACAATAGCCGCGTGCTCACGGCCATAAGTTTCATAGATCCACTGGATAATCTCTTCACGCCGCTCATGTTCAAAATCAACATCCACATCGGGCCATTCGTCCCGGGCATCTGACATGAATCGCGAAAAAAGCAATCTCGACTTTTCTGGGTTAACAGGTGTTATCCCCAAACAAAAACAAACGGTGCAGTTGGCAGCCGAACCTCTTCCCTGGTGTAATATGCCCAGCTCTTCAGCTTTATTGGTGTACTCATAGATCCGCAAAAAATAAGGCGCCAGTTTACGGCGGGTAAAGAATGCAAGCTCATATTTGATCTGATCACTTGTTTTTTTTGAGATGGTCTCGCCAAATCTTTTTTTTGCACCGGCCCAGGTATGCTCGGCAAGGTGCTCATCAGCCGTGCGCCCATCCGGGCTCACCCATTCGGGTTCAAGATATTTTAAGGTATCCAATGAGAAATTACAGGCGTCGGCTATCTCCTGTGCAGCTGCAATTGCTTCGGGATATGGCTTGAATAGCCGATCCATTTCATCCATGGGTTTCAAATATCTTTCGGCATTTGCATGGAGTTTAAAACCGGCATTGGTTATTGTACATTTCTCTCGTACGCAGGTAACTACATCTTGTAATTCACGGCGCTGTGCTTCATGGTAATGAACATCATTGGTAGCAACCATAGGTACCCCCAATTGCGATAAGCGGTGAAGCCGCTTGTCATCATCACCATTATATGATTTGCTGGCTGCTACGTACAAATTGCTGCCAATTATTCTGTGATATTCCTTCAGATCCTGTTTAAAGGTATCATCAAAATCAAACCTGTTATTTAACAAATCAGGCGGTATAACAATAAACTTTAATCCTTCGGCATGGTTAAAAACGTCATTTTTATAAAGCTCACATTTGCCTTTTTCGGTACGCAGGTTTCCTTTTGATAACAAGGCGCATAACCGGCCCCAGGCAGTAATGTCAGTAGGGTAGGCCAGCAAGCTTGGGCCATCAACCAGGTCAAGGCGGCAGGCTGGAATAAATTTGATCGTGGGATCGCTAGCTTTTGCAGCCTGGTGCGCACGTACCACGCCGGCTACAGTATTCCTGTCGGTAATGGCAATAGCAGTGTAGCCATATTTTGAAGCTTGTTCAACCAATTCTTCGGGGTGTGAACCACCGCGAAGAAAGCTGAAATTGCTGGTTACCTGTAATTCGGCATAACGTACCATATACTAAGCAAAAAAACCATGAATAAACCATTGCTTGGGTCTGCCACCATCATAGTGCCCCAGCCTGAACAACCAATAACGCTGCCCTTTTTCATCCTCCACCTGGTAATAATCGCGGTGTTCGCCTTCTTCCAGCCACCATTCGCGCTCTATCCGTTCGGGGCCGTCAGCTTTTTTAACGTAGTGAATTTTATTTTGATAGATAAAAAGTGCCGGCGGATAATCAGGCACTAAGAACGTTACTTCTACCGGCTCCGGTCTGTTCAATAATAAAGAGGGGCGGGGCCTGTCTGTACGCCAGGCTGTTGTTGGTTTTTCTTTTAACGAGATAGCCGGCTTAAAAGAACGTTCGGGCCAATGGTGTTCCTGGGGCAGGTAACGGTGAATATTCGCGGCGCCGATCTTATTGGCAAGCCTGTCAAGCAGTTGGGCTAAACCTGTATCTTCAAGCGAACAATCCTCCGGCGACCAAAGTATTTCCTGCCCGGGTTCCACATCCTCAACTTTAGGCGCATCTAAAGTAAAAAGCTCAATACCCAATGCAGGTTCGAGCGAAGAAATTTTCAATTCAAAAAGTTTGAATAAATGATCTACGTTATTTGATGGACTGTTGGTGCCGATAGCGGCCTGTATTACATGACCATCTACACGATACCCCTTTAAAATTGCTGTACGTACTCCTTTGCCTTCACTATGCAGGCGTTTACATAATTGCTCCAGCAATGTTTTTATAGCTATCTCAATACCTATAGCCGTGCGGATGGCTTCAAGGCATGGCAGCCTTTCTGAATAGGCTTCAACCGGCTGTAATAATTGCAAAGGTTCATCCTCGTTGCCTAAGGCCTGGTTAAGCCTTAATAAAAATCCCTCCCCAAAACGCCGGCGAAGCACAGAACGGCCGATATTCATAAAATCCTTAATTTTATAAAAACCGAGTTTTTGCAATCTTTCCAAAATTAACGGCTCCAAACGCAAAGCTGCAGGAGGTAATAATAATAAGGCGCTCGCCTGCGTACCTGGTTCAATAATAGGTTTTACTTTTCCAAAACGGGCAACAGCCCAGGCTGTGCCGACAGTATCGGCTATAGCTCCTCTTACATCATAGCCCTTACTTCGTAACCGGGTGACTATCTCCTTTAGATAATTCCACTCGCCGCCCCACAGGTGTGCACACCCGGATATATCCATTATCAACCCATCAGGCATATCAATTGCTATTAACGGCGAATAGCGGATGCACCATTCGCCCAATGCCTTTAAAAGCTTGAAGGACTGGCCGGGGATATCGTCAATTATCTTTAGATCAGGAACTATTGCTTTGGCGTCCGCTGCCGCCATTCCATTGAATATGCCTTGTTCCTGTGCCAGGCTATTTGCAGCCGTTATAATAATGCGGTTATGGATTGGCGCTGCAAAAACAAAGGGCAGATCCTTCAATTCAGGCCGGCGGAGTGTTAGCCAGTCTGTAGTTAAATGACGGAACCAGAGTGATATGAACCTCTTTTGCATAATTAACCTGCTTTTCGTTCATGTAAATGATATATTGGTTCTTCTTCTTTTTCAACCGGTACAAAGCAGCCGTCAATCCATTCCAACTCCCATCTTCCGGGGTTGCCATTGCGTACGCGCAGCAAATCAATTTGCCAGCATGGATATCCAATGCCGGGCAATCCGTCTTCTATCTTACTGGGCAAGGGGTTCACCTGCCAGCGTGCCACACAGGTGTTGATGCCCGGTTTACGTGGATCGTTACGTAAAATGAACCCGGTTACCTTACTGCCTTCAACAGCTAACTGCAGCCTTCGGGATTGAGCAAAGCTAATTTCCTTAATTTCAGCCACAACGGCAGCGAGCCCCTCACATTTTAAAGCCTCCTCCATTGCCCAAAGCGCATCCTTTTCCTTTGCTACATCTATAAATATTATCCTGTCGGGCTCAACGTTAAATGTTTTTAAAGACGGAGGAAAAAGTTTTCTTGAAGTGCTTATCCAAATACAAGTGCCGCCCCGGCGCATTAATATTGCTATCAACCCGGCCATCATGCCCCCGGTTGCGGCAGCCTGTTCAGGCGTAGTGCACATCATTTCATGAATATTCCCGGTTGGAAATACCCCATTCGGGAAGGCAGCTTCTATCGGCCCTAATCCAAGATCTTTCGGTTTACCGGATGGGGGCGGGGTAAAGCCCTGCCACAGCAAAATATCCTTTTGCAACCGACTGATAATATCCTTCCTGGTATTCAACATAGCTAATTCCACTTACAAAGCTATGCTAATATTTTTAGCATTTATACAAGAATAGCAAAATATTTTTTATTTTGTTTTATGAACAATGATAAACAAAGCGTACCCATTCCTGCCGGGAGCAGGTAGCCAGGCTTTACCTGGCAATGCAAAAGGAAGAAATTTTAGATTAAATTTTATTTCCCACTGTTAAGCATTTAAATATATTTGCACCCTCATTTAAAATATTACCCGGAGAGGTGTCAGAGTGATCGAATGTGCCTGATTCGAAATCAGGTGTACTGCAAGGTACCGGGGGTTTGAATCCCTCCCTCTCCGCCAAGTTCAATATGAAAAACAGATAGAAGCCTGCAAATCAAATGATTGCAGGCTTTTGTTTGTAGGTTAAATGACTATAATATTCACCAAATCGCTACAAAAAAGTGCGTAATTCGGTGAGTAATTTCAGGAATTCTTTTACTCACCGATACATACGTATCTATTTGATATTCAACTTGTTCAATCGTTGAATATCTTGTGAGGTTCTAATTGCAAGCTTATTTTTGTTTCACTTTTAACGCTTAAAAACGTATGAAAACTACATTCAGCTTGCTCTTTTATTTAAAGAGGCCAAAAAATTATGAAAATGGGCCAATGCCCATCTATCTGCGTATTACTGTAAATGGTAAACGTGCCGAAACCACTTCCGGCAGGGAATGCCTGCCTGCCAACTGGAACAGCAAATTAGGGCGATTTCGTGGCACTAAAGAAGAAATCAAATCATTTAACGCCTATCTTGACAACCTGCAATCGCAGGTTTATGAGGCGCACAAAACGTTAACAGAGGCTGGAGTTTTAATAACCGCAAACTTGCTTAAAAACAAGTTATTGGGTAAAACCGAAAAATCAAGGACTTTGATCGATGTTTTTAAAGACCATAACAAAAAGGTAGCAGCGTTAGTAGGGAACGAATATGCGGCAGGTACCCTTACGCGGTATGAAACCTCTTTGCGCCATACCCAAAACTTTATGGCATGGAAATACCAGGTATCTGATATCGATGTAAAAACCGTCGACCATGATTTTATCAGTAATTATGAATTTTACCTGCGTTCCGAAAGGAAATGTGCCAACAATTCAGCGGTCAAATATATCAAGAACTTCAAAAAGATCGTCCGCATTTGCTTAGCCAGCGGATGGCTGGAGAAAGATCCCTTTGTTAATTATAAAGCCAAAGTAAAACCAGTGGACAGGATATTTCTTAATGCCGAACAAATCAAACAAATAACAGAAAAAACTTTCGATACTGACCGGCTAAACCAGGTCCGCGATATTTTTCTTTTTTGTTGTTTTACAGGCCTGGCCTATGCAGATGTACAAAAATTAAAACAATCGGAGATCATAAAAGGCGCTGACGGAGAGATGTGGATTGTCACTAAACGTTTAAAAACAGATACGGCAACCAAAGTGCCTTTGTTACCCGCAGCGCTTACGATACTGGAGAAATACAGTAACGATCCTGTTTGCAATATCAAAGGTAAAGCATTGCCCGTGTCGACGAATCAAAAGATGAATGCCTACCTGAAGGAAATTGCAGGCGTTTGCGGCATCAACAAAGATCTCACTTTTCACACCGCCAGGCACACTTTCGCAACCACGGTTACTTTATCCAATGGAGTGCCGATTGAGACCGTCTCAAAAATGCTTGGACATACCAATATCAAGACGACCCAGCATTACGCTAAAATATTAGACATGAAAGTCAGCAAGGATATGGCGCTGCTAAAAGAGAAATATAAAGCAGGTGCTTTTTAAAAAACACAATGAAAATCCCAGCAACTAACAAAAAATCAATTCACTTAAATAATTATATTTGTATGAGAACAATTAATAACAATCCAACAACCACCGCTGTGATTGAGCCCATCAGAAAATCTGTTTTTGAAATGTCAGCAGAAGAACTCTCTGAAAGACTTAGACCGACAGCAGGGATGCTAACGCAAGAGGCATGGGACAACAATTCCTATATTGTTTATTTTGATGAAAAGTTATGTCCTGCCGATGATATTATGGTTCATGAATACCGTGATCATAAAGAGCTTGTAAGGGTACTAGGCGTTGACAATATCCAGGTTATTAAAGTTCTGTAGATATGAAAACCCAACCCCAGCTCATTTTTGTAGCGGGGCCAAATGGAGCAGGTAAATCGACTTTCTCAAAGGATTTATCTCCTGCTGGTGCATTTATCTTTGATCCGGATAAAGAACAGGCCGCTATAGCTTTAAAATACCCCAATTATCCTTCTGAAAGTATTGGGCATGCATTTCAACAGTATTTTCAGGATTGCATAGAATTAGCAATTAAGAAAAAAAGGAATTTTGTCATTGAAACAAATTTCAGGGATCATTTATTGATGGATATTGCTGAACGGTTCAAATCCTATGGTTACGAAACAAATATGATATATCTTGTTTTACAAAGTATTCCCGAGTCGATGGCACGTGTTGCAGCCCGCGTAAAAGCAGGGGGCCATTATATCGACGATGCCAGCATTATCTATAATTACAATGAAGGGCTTAAAAATCTGGAATATTTTGCCGACCGCTTTGACAATCTGGAGATTATTGATGCCACAGGTAACTATTATAAATTAAGGTCTGTAATGAGCATTCAAAAACAGCAACTAATTTATTTGAGCGATAAACTGCCTAAAAACGCAGCGCTGACCATTAACCAAATTGCAGGTCGCTACGGCAACATTTCAGAGAAACCGGACGATGATGAAGAGCGAGGCTTGGATTATACCCTAGGAAGGTGATGAAAATCATAAGGAAAAGCAGCTTCCACATTTCGCCATTCTGCAATTGTGAAAACAGCTTTTCCTTTCCCGCAGACTAACGTTCGCTAAGCTCACGACAGCCTTTTTGCCACCCCATGGTGGTGCGATGTATTCTCTCGTCCTGCCGTTTTGCAGGGTCGTGCAAAAGCCATCACGCATTTCCGTTCTTGAGACACTGGAATCCCTTGGCGACCATATTCGTGCGCACCGGACAACACTCCTGTTGTTGCAGCGACAGGTTGCGGACTTATTGGATGTAACAGAGGAAAGCATAACGGATTGGGAAAATAACAATACCGTTCCCCAAATTCAATATTTTCCCGAATTATCCAATTCCTCGGGTACTATCCTTTTAACCACGAGACAGACAGTATCGGCGGCAAAGTGAAAATGCTTCGCAGTTGCCTGGGACTGTCCTATGAACAGTGCGGCGAAGTGTTGGCGGTTAATGCCTCGACGATCAATACCTGGGAGCGTAACCAATTCCGCCCATCACCAAACAACGCGATTCTTATCCTGGCGCGCTGGGAAAGCCTCCCTGAATCTCTAAAAAACAAAAAGAGAAAAAGAAACTTTTCACGAGGCGATGGCGCGCCCCGCGCGGAGGAACGGAATGAGTATAAGGCTCCGGCGGGTTTATGCCGGAAATTCCTTGCGGGGCGTTAGGGACGGATTGTGCGAGCCGAGTTTCTTTGGTGACTTTTTTAATTGTTTAGACGCTATCGTCATTTTTCCAAACAACGGTCAAGGAGTGGGACTTCGCCTCAATTAAGTAGGCCAGCAGGCGCTTCAGGCAGGCAATCTTAAAGTCCGTGCAACAGCAGGACAGGTGGAAGCCCGGAGTGTCGCAGTCAAAATCGGCCGCCTGGTTGTGTATAGGGCATCGCAGGTGCCTTATGACAGTTTTTGCGTTAGAGGTTGTTTCCATATTAGCGGCCCAGAGCGGTTATTCCATAGAACAGACGGAGGTGGTTGTGTCGTCGATATCGATGCGCTCCTGACTCTCCAATGTTTCACAAAAAAGATACCAAATCATCAAGATGGCTAACGTCTTGGTGACGAACAATAGGGCGCAGGCGGCGGGTGTCCAGTTTATCGGAAATTTGTCCAAAAACGGAATTGTCGCGACAGAGGTCAGATGCGCTTGATATGAACCAGCGTCCTCATGGTTTCCTCCGCCTCCCAGATGTCAAACGGCTTTCTGATGTATCGGTCAGCGCAACTCGCAACGGCAATTTCTTACACATTCGAAAGAACCGACGTCAGCACCACACGTATGTGCACAGTCCGCGGATGCTTTTTCAACCGAATGCACATGTCTCCGCCCAGTTCGCCGCTGATGAAATGGTCAAGCAATATTATATCCGCTGCTATAGCGGCTATTTCAGCAATCGACCATGCCCGTGGAAGCTGGAGGACATCGTACCCGGCCTCTCGCAGTGCTGTTGCCAACACATCGCTAATATCAGAGTCGTCGTCAATGAAAAGCACTTTTTTCATGGTAGGTGGCCCCGCACACGTACCATTGTGTTAGATACAGCGCACGGGTGACCGGGGTGAATGTACCGCTTTAATTGACGCAAGAGGAATAATAAAAATCTCCTCACACTCGCTGCCCAGGGCCTAGACCTAAACTTATCACAATTGCAAACAAGAACGTGCGTGAAATGAGCGTCAAGCTAGGTAAATAACTGCGCCGTGTGCCGGAAATGTCGGGGCGACGCGTATATTTGAATGTTAATAAGGCCATTAATAGGAAAAGTTTCCGAGCAGGGATGCAAGGAGGTTTTGAATAATAATAAACCGTCAACCTCCATTTCATATACGGGACTTTGTCGGACAAGAAATGGTGCTTTCGGACGGCATTTTTATTTCCCCTGTTGCGAGGCTTTGAACTCGAACGCCGCTTTTGAAAATCTATAAATACCTTTTTATTAGCACATTGCTTAACCAATAGTCCCTTTGGTATTTGTATAAAGATTGCCTAAGTTTGATTACCCGATACTATACTTAACCCACATGAAAAAAGTTCTCATTATAGACAATGACCGTGACACGTTATACATACTCGGAGAGATAGCTAAAATGTCAATGGCAGAGGTTGTGCTAAGGTCTAACGTGATTCCCATCAAAGAAATCGAAGAAATAAATCCAGGCCTTATCTTCTTGGACCACCTGTTGGGTCTTCATCTTGGTGGGGATTTTTGCTTAGAAATTAAACAGAACGAAGCAACAAAAGAGATTCCCGTTATACTGTTTTCTTGTCAGGACGGCATCGGGAAAATCGCGATGGATAGTTGGGCAGACGGAGCGCTCGAAAAACCTTTCGAACTCGATGAAATATTAGCGGTTATCGACACCCATTTGAATTAATCTGGTATGAGCCACATACGACCCAAAAGGAGAGTTGAAAAGCTTCAATCGAAAGCCTAATGATACTTTCCGCGTGGGGCACTTGTCAGTTAGCCCAGATCGTTTGACCGCCGTTGCTGAAACGTAGAGTTACAGCTACCGTTTCAAAATTACACAGTTAGAGTGGTCTAGATTAAACAAATACAGATTATTTTGGTTATTCTTATTTCGTATCTGCAATAATTATGTCCGTTAGTACTTCATCACAATTTCATAGTTACCCATTTTTAGCTGGAGGCGGCGACATGGGTGCCCTAATACGCGCATTCGATTGGTCTGCCACGCCGCTCGGTGACCCGGAGGCATGGCCGACGGCGTTACGGCAGTCAGTCAATATGCTGCTTAATACATCGTTTCCTATTTTGATCTGCTGGGGCAGCGAATATATACAAATCTACAATGATGCTTTTCGGCCAATAAACGGGACAGCCAAGCACCCGCAGGCACTAGGCGGCCGCGCCCGGGATACGTATGCTGAAATATGGGATACCATTGGCCCAATGTTCGAGGGCGTTATGGCCGGGACATCCGTCGGGTTTCCCGACTTTTTGGTCAGAATGGAGCGCAACGGATACCCGGAAGACTGTTACTTCGATTTTTCATATAGTCCCATCTACGATGACGAGGGCAAGAGCTGCGGTGTTCGCGTGATATGCATGGAAACAACAGCCAAGGTGCGGACGCAAAAGGAACTTGACGATACTAATCATGAGCTAGCTGCTAGCAATGAGGAAATGTACGCTTCTAATGAGGAGCTGGCCTCTACCAATGAAGAGCTGGCTGCTACAAACGAAGAGCTGTTGCAGACACAAGAGTTGCTGAATCAAACTTTGGAAAGCCTGAGCGAAAGCGAGCAGCGCTTCCGCAACCTGGTACGCGACGCCAATGTCGGTATTGTGTTGTTGATGGGCCCTGAGATGCGTGTCGGGATCGTAAACGAAGCGTACGGCCGTTTACTGAAGCGTACCGCTGCTGAACTCGAAGGCAAACTGTTATTCGAAATGGTGCCGGAGGAGACCGAATCCTATTTCCGCCCGCTGCTTGAAGGCGTGCGTACTACCGGTGAGCCTGTTTATTTGTACGATACGCCATACCTAGTGTACAAGGACGGGGAACCCATTTCCGGCTACCTGAATGTTATCTATCAGCCCTACCGCGAAAGCAGTGGACTCATCTCTGGTGTTATGGCGCTTTGTCAGGACGTGACTGTGCAGGTAGAAGCGACGAAACGACTGCTGCTGGCCAACGAAGAACTTAGCGCAAAGGAGTCACGCCTTCAGATGGCTATCGCTGCGACCAATCTTGGCACCTGGGAATATAACATCGCCAACGGAGATCTGTATTGGTCGCACGAGTGCCGTAATATCTATGGCATAGGGCCGGACGAACTGCCTACAATGGCACTTTTTGCAGAACATATTCACCCCGATGACCGCCGCGACGTGGAAGCAGAGATTGCCAAGTGTATTGCAGCGGGCAACGAAGCAGCATACAACATAAGTTACCGGATAGTTCGCTTTGACAATGGGGAGACACGTTGGATTAAAGTGTATGGCAAAGTGTATGAAGGCGCAAGTGGGAGCGCCGAACGGTTTATCGGCACGGTGCTGGATATTACAGAGCTGAAACGGGCGGAAGAAGAAAGCGCCAAGCTTGCCGCGATAATTACGACAAGCGACGATGCGATTATCAGCAAGACCCTGGAAAGTGTTATCACAAGCTGGAACAGTTCGGCTGAACGTATGTTCGGCTATACAGCCGAAGAAATGATCGGCCAAACGATATATAAGCTCATTCCTGGCGACCGGCAGGATGAGGAGACCGACATTATAGAACGTTTGCGAAAAGGCGAGCGTGTCGACCATTTCGAGACCAGGCGCTTGACCAGGGACGGCCGGCTGATCGATGTTTCGCTGACCATATCACCTGTTAAAGACAGAAACGGTAACATCATTGGGGCATCCAAAATAGCACGCGATATCACCGAACGCAAACTGGATGAAACCAGGAAAAACGATTTCATTGGGATGGTAAGCCACGAACTTAAGACACCGCTTACCTCACTTAACGCGATCTTACAGGTAGCATCCAAAAAATTAAAAAACAACCCTGATCGTTTTCTAACGGAGGCCATGGAAAGAGCAAACAGCCAGGTTAAAAAAATGACCGCCATGATCAATGGCTTTTTGAATATTTCCCGGTTGGAATCCAGCAAAATCATCCTCGACCTCCGGGACTTCGACCTGTATGAACTCTTGCAGGATATCATCATGGAAACTAGCCTGATCTCACCCACCCACACGATTCACCTGGACGAATGCGCCAGTATACCCGTAAACGCAGACCAGGAAAAGATTGCATCGGTAGTGAGCAACCTGCTAAGCAATGCCATCAAATATTCTCCGAAGGGACAGAAGATCGAAGTACGCTGCGAAAAAAAGAAAGGCCTTGCCATTGTCAGCGTCAGGGACGACGGCATGGGCATTCCCGCCGAAGATTTGCCGCACGTTTTTGATCGATATTTTCGCAGTGAAAATCAAGACACGCGGCATATCTCAGGATTTGGTATTGGCCTGTATCTTAGTGCAGAAATTATCCACCGGCACAATGGCAACATTTGGGCGGCAAGCGAAATTGGCAAAGGAAGTACCTTCTTTTTCAATTTGCCGCTTTCGCTTTCCGCAGGATAAATTGGTGAATAATTCCCGTTCCTGCTCGGTTAATTTTTGTTTTGAAATGTCCCAATTCACACCTGTCATTCTTACGGACAAAAAATTGCTGTAAGAATGAGGGTACCTATCAGATTTTTATCCCCGCTAAATATGCAACCGTATCAGGTTGTGCTTCAGCTAAAATTCCTGATGACCAGCAAATTCCGGCAAAGAGAAAGCTGCGTTGCCGTTTCATAAAAGCTCCAAAAGAACGAATAGCGCCAGGCCAACCAAATAGCTAACTGCTATGAGATTGCTGATCCGCATATATAAAATCGCGGTTTGCGCAACGGTAGCATAGGGCCCGCCTTGGACCGAGGTTTTAACACGCCGCAGGTCTTTGACGCTGATCTCGCCGCATTTCGACCGGGATACGGGGGCGTAACGATCCACCTTTACCGCTAAAAAGTGCGCCCTCAAAAGACAATAAGTATAGGCAACACCCAAAAGTGCGGTTAAAAGGAAAAAAAGTCCGCTGTGAAAAGCCAGGTTTCCAATTACACTAATCATCGGAAGTAAAAATTAAAATTCCAGATCCGGCTGACAATAACCGGCACACGTCCTGCCAGCAAATATACAAATACGGTTCAAATTTTTCTTGAATTTGTTGCGTTATCAGACACTCCAGGGCTACTTATTTCCGTAGTCCATAACTTGTGATGTGAGGAAGCCCTGGCGCCGAGAATTAAAAAAGAAAGAGGCGTTGACACTGAAAAGGATATTCCATTTGAAACAACAGTTGATAAAAAGATTCCAGCCCTGCGCCACAGAATAATTTATGCCTATCTTCCAGGCTATTGTGATATTTAACGATTATAGCAATAAAAGGCGGCGACTAATGTCAGTAAAGTACCTATGAGGAAAATCGAGCAAGATGCAGGATGTGAGGGCCGACATCACCATCAACCTTGTGTACTCCCCAGTTCTTCAGAAATCCGAAGAATACTTATAACCACCTCACCATGGTTATTCCTTTTTTCACCCTTTCGCGAATTTAGGCCAAACCGGGATGAAAATTCAAGGGCATGCAAATGGGCGAAAGTGTTTTTGTTTTTCGGCGGCCGCCCACCCTTGAGTTTTCACCCGGTTTAACTCAGTTGTTGCTCAAGTTGAAAAAATGAAATCCAATGTTCAATCATATTGCAGCTTTATTTTACAGGTAATCGAGCCCGATCGTTGACCTGGCTAAACAGTTTATCCGGATCCATTCCGGGAAAGTATAGGCTGGCATATTCCCTAAACGCTGCTTGTGTTTCCGGCTGTTCCCATTCCATCACCGTTAATAACAGCATCGGCCATTGTTTGGTTTCTTTCATAAAACCGTAAACGGGCAGATAAGGCGGCGCATAGAAAAATGAGTGCTCAATCAGTTTGTCATATAAAGCATTTTTAAACGAGCTTTTCATGTCCCAGACAGCGTCGTAGGCAATGACATTTTTACAGCCATCCAGCATAATATCTCCAATGGCAGGCAGACCCTCATCCCAGAAGAAAGTATGCAGGTAATTGATAAACCCGCTTTCCATTTCGTCACAGAGGTCTTTGCTGTAATGGGCATACTCCTTCTTAAAGAGTTCCAGTGAGAAATCATCGGGGTGCCTGTTGGTAATGAATTTAATAACTTCTGATTCCTTTTTGATAACATCCAGCAGGTCTGGCCCTTTTCGGATACTGGTTCCTGGTATGGACAGTAAATAGCGCTTTTTGGACAATAACTCGAAATAATAACTTTTAAAAAAGTGCGTCTTTCGCTCATAAGTTACCTGCACATAAAGCGGATGCGTTGTTACCCCATGAAAGTAGACCTGCTTGAGCCGGTCATTGAAATAGGTTTTAAAAGAGATCTTCAATTTTTTTACTTTTTTTTTAAAAATTATTTCCAGTGCGTTTTAGCGGTTTTTGATGTGCTGGTAAAATTTATTTGCTCCTCACCCGTCGCAAAATCATCCCGATCTGTATTAAATCGAATGTACATAAACGAACTGCAAATATATCATAAGTTTTGATATGTTTTATATTATCAAAACAAGTTTTTATATTTGCTTTGGTTGCAAAACCGGCTGATCTTCTATAATCCCTAATCGGGGAGCTTACCCATGCCTGTTCAGGGCATGGAGGAATGTCAAATTATTATTTATTCATGTACTAAACAACTATTTTATGAATGTGGACCTGTTATCAAAGGAAGATTTAAAACTCTTCAAAACCGAATTACTGAACGAGATCAAGGAAATGATCAAGCCTGGCACCGGGCAATCCAAACAATGGCTGAAAAGTGCAGAGGTCCGGAAGATGCTGAGCATCTCTCCTGGTACATTGCAGAACCTACGGATCAATGGAACATTGCGCTATACGAAGATCGGCGGGATGATGTATTACAAGCTGGAGGATATTACCAAAATACTGGAAGGGAACCAGCACTGATGCAAACCAAAATAAACCTTGCCTTTGCGGATTACAGCAGACTGATCAGGCGTATGGGAAAAGACCATCGACTTTACAGTACGCATATTAGCTTATGCGCTGCCTTGTTCGCTGCCTGGCAAAAAAGCGGCTATGCCAATCCTTTTGGCATTACCCGCAAACAACTGATGGTGTATTCCAAGATTGCTTCGGTGGCAACCTATCACAAGTGCATTCGTGAATTGGATGAACATGGATATATCCGTTACCAACCAAGTTTCAGTCCAAAACAAGAGAGCCTGGTTTACTGGCCAAATGGAGCGTAAGATGAAACTGAAGCACGATGAACGACATACTGAACAAGTTCAAAGTTCGCAGTGCACTCGTTCATTGCGAACAAGTGCACTGCGAACGCATCAGCCGAGACTATCACTATTTATCAATCTATCGCTATATCGGCAGGGCAATAATCAACAAATTTTAACCATTTTTTATGGTCGCATCGAACAAGTTCCGGGATCTTCATCGTCCTTTTCTTCATGGAAGAAAAGGAGCAAGCGGAAGTTGGGCAGAGCCCTACTTTGCTTGCCCTACGCTTCGCTGCGGGGGTTTTGCGTATCCTCCGGGGATACTTTAAGTGGTTTTTAACTGCGTAATAAAGGAAAATAGAATACTTGACAGTATTCCTTATAACTGGATAACTGTATAGACCTTAATATAGGCTAAAACGGACAAAAGGATTAGAATAATGGAAGATATTAATGTAAGATCAGTAAGATACCCCGTGGCAGTTGACCAAAAGTTTGAAAAGATCGCGCTTAAATTAGGGCGTACGAAGCGCCAGATCTTTATTCAAATGGTTGACTATTTCTATAAAAGCAAGAAAGATCCGATGGATCTGAATGATGATCTGTTAAAAACCACGCTACTGAAGAACCATCAGCAATATGTCGGTTTTATCAAAACACAAGAAAATATGCTGCTGGTACCGATGAAGACGTCACTGGATAGAATATTTGAATCTCAACGACAGATTATTGACCGCTTCAACACGGAAGTATTGAAACACAACGTCGATGTAATAAATAATCAGAACGCCCAAGCAGTTGTCTTCAGCGAAATAGGCCGTTTAATGGAGGCGATAATGCTGGGGCAGAAAACAAAAGAATTGTTGAAAGCGCAGTTTGTCACAATACTTGATAGTTATATAAAATCGAGGGAAGCATTTACTATGATGACATCGGGTAGGGAAAAAGAAGAGTTGATCGCAGTCACCAAAGAACAAGTGCGGTTACTATAATGAAGAATATTTAGCTTATGTTTATTAATATCAGCGATAGTAAAGAAGCTGCCAACAAAGGGAGCAGTAGCGGGCTAGTCCATTATCTTGAAAAGGAGAACAGGTTCGATAAGAAAAATGAACCGGAGAATTGGTTTAATGGGAAACAGGTAAACATTGACCCTTATCAGGTTATGCGAACCATAGATAATAATATCGCCAGATTAGGTAAGGCTGATGCCAAATTCTTCCTGGTCAATATCAGCCCCAGTCAAAAGGAGATCACCTTTTTAAGAGAACAATATGGGAATGACGGTGTGAAAGATCAGCTTAAGGGATTCGCGGTTCGGGTAATGGATGCATACGCGCAGAACTTTAAAAGGGAGGGTATAAATACCCAAGAGGACCTGGTATGGTTTGCCAAGCTGGAAAACTATCGGTATTATAGTTATAACGATCACGAGGTTAAACAAGGGCTAAAAAAGCGAGGCGACCGAAAGGAGGGAGAGCAATTACATGTACAAGTTATTGTTTCCAGGAAAGATGCGACCAATACGATCAAGCTTAGCCCCATGAATACTTCACGCGGTAAGAACGAGGAACATTCCAAAAAAATGGGCCAGTTTGACCGGGTGGCTTTTAAACAAAGTGGGGAAAGTCTCTTTGATAGCTTATTTGAATTTGACAGACAGCTTAAGGAAACTATGGCGTACGCCAACGCGCAAAACAACGGCAGCCTGCATGAACGGATGCAAATGGATACGCTGGAACTGGAGATTCTTTTTCCTTCGAATAGCGTGCTGAATGAAGAAATCGTATACGACCAAGCTACTAATATCGAAAAGCCGTACAATGATTTAAGTGAACAAATTCACATCAATATAACCGATGATGTGGACGATGAAGCCGCATACGGCAAGAATCGGCACCGTCACAGGCTTCGCGGGAGATAATGGCTTAGTAACTGAAAATAAGTAAAGCAAATAAAGACTTACCGCTAAACGAAGAGCTCTGGCCACTGATGTGTTGCGCTCAAAGGAGTTTTCGCCCAGTTAACCGATCTGACTAGTGCTCCCATTTTATCCCTTCTTGAATAAAAGGCAAGTCCGCTGGTTTTAAATTGGCGATAGCATTATATACAGGTGGATTTCAAACCATGCATTTAAATTATTGCTTAAGAACACTCTGGATCACTTCTTCTAACGCATCCAAATCAAAAGGTTTGGCTAAAAAACCATCCGCTTTTGCGGTTTCCGCCAGTTGCCGGATATCGCTGTTAGCGGAAAAATAAATGACCGGGATAGCCGCCAACGCCGGATTTGATTTAAGCTTTTGCGTAGCTGCGACTCCGCCATCGTCCGGCACCCAATTATCCATCAGGATTGCGGCCGGCATTATTTGAGATATACGCTCAACGATGCCATTGCAGTTGGTGAAGGTATATACCTGCCAGCCCCTTTCCTCCAGGATATAGGAACAAATCGACAGGATATCCTTATCATCATCAAAAATTGCAATTCTTTTCATATGTTTAGGATTAGCTGAATTATCTATACAATTAGCCCATTTAATAGTTTTAATTATTTGTCTGACTTGCCGACGATACAACAAAGCTCTCGCGGAACTCTTTTTTTTAAAATGGAAATATCTGATTAATTTAGATAAATAAACAGGATTAGAATAAACAATCTAAAATAAAAGCTTGCAAATATTTAAACATGTTCTAAAACTAGCCGGCAATTGTTGATTTCGAAATTCTTTAAAATGCCTGAGAAGCAAAAACAAAAGACGTTAAAATCGAGTTATTAATTTGCTAACTGCAACGACATTTTTTAATTGGCTTTGATCTAAAACATACCGATGATTTCTCCGCATACTCATCAACCATTCCAGCAGGTACATTAATGGGTATGCCGGCAATAGGTATAACGCGGTGCCTGGTATGTTAATTTCATTCCCTGTTTAGGCAAAACTGGGGAAGGAGCAACTTATAGGGCATAGCTTGGTTAAGTTTTATTTAGAACAATTCGTTAGTCGGGGCATTCGCTAATGTCTTGGGATTCTTATGACATCGTAAAATGAATTTTATAGAAAAAATATACTTTTGGATTATCTAACTAAGAAGCCTTCTATACCTTGAAAGAAAATCAAAAAACTCCGGCCTTTTTGCAAGGCGGGGGCGAAATGGGAAAACTCATACGTTCAATCGAACTGGTCTTCAACACCTTTGAATGAGCCGCAGTCCTGGCCATCCTGTTTAAAAACAGCAGTTGGAATGATGCTCTCATCTCCATTTCCTATTTATATCGCTTGGGGAAGGGAATATACGCAGTTATATAACGATTCGTACAGGC
>JALYIP010000039.1 GCA_030775685.1 Bacteroidota bacterium | reverse complement strand
CCTTTATTACAACCGATTTTATTTACTACTGGTTTCACCGGGTCTCGCACATCTGGAAACCGCTTTGGGCCTTTCATATGGTGCACCATTCCGCTATGCACATGAACCTTACGGCCGCCTATCGTCTAAACTGGCTTTCGGCAATAATAAGCCCGTTATTTTTTATCCCCGCAGCAATATTGGGCATGCCGGTAGATTATATAGTGATCTGTTATGCACTCAACCTGGTTTACCAATTCTTTTTACATACTGAGGCCGTAGGCAAACTGGGTGTGTTTGAGGGAATAATAGATACGCCATCGGCACATCGGGTACATCACGGGAGCAACCCTGTTTACATCGATAAAAACTTTGGAGGCGTACTTATTATCTGGGATAAATTATTTGGAACCTATCAGCCCGAAACCGAAAAGGTTAATTACGGACTGACCAGCGGCTCAATGGGTTACAATCCATTTAAGCTTGTCTTTAAAGGCTTTACAGACTTGTTTACAGGAAAAATGAAGCTCAAAAGTTAGTTCACCCCCGCTTTTGGACGTTTCACCTTTTGGCTTTAAACCCATGGTTTGTACAGGCGTTTAACAATAAAAACTAAAAAACAATTAAATCAAACAAATTATTAAAAAGATGAAAAACATGTTTATTACCTCAAAAACGTTGTTCGCTGTATTAATTGCAGCAGGACTAACCTTTAGTGCCACAAGTTGCAAAAAAGACAGCAGCGCCTCCACAACTGATACTGTAACCGAGGCCGACGCAGCAGAACTTACCACCAATGCTGTATCCCCCGAAACCGGCGGGATGACTACACAACTTAGCAGCTCGGTAACTATTGAAAAAACGGTGGCCTTATCCTGTGGTGTGCAAAAAGATTCAACAATTATTAAGTCGAGCGCCACAGGAGCATCTCCAACCTATAATTATAATTTAAGTTGGAATTACATATTATCCTGCAACGGATTAATTCCAAGTCAGCTTGCATTCAATTTCAGTGGCAGCGGCAGTTATGATGGGCCGCGCCTTTCATCAACAGATAAGAGCAACGGCTCATTTATGCTTACCGGCTTGCAGGCTGCATCTTCACAATACCTGTTCAGCTCTACTTACTCACGCACAGGAACCACCGTATCTAAAATTGCAAGGCAGTATACTTTTACAAGCGACATAAAAATCACTTCCTCAAACATCGCGGTTGACAAGGTGACCCAACAAATTGTTTCAGGAAACGGAACCGTTGTTATCAAAGCCACTTCAAGTTCCGGGAAAACGTTTAACTTTAACGGAACCCTTACTTTCCTGGGCAGCAAGAAGGCAACGGTTGTATTAAACAGTGGAGCTACTTATACCATACAATGGTCGTAAATTTGGGATAACAATATGAAAAAGAGCAATAAATACCTGGCAGCGTTAATCGTCGTAATAGTTAACGTGCTAACTGTACCCAGCTTAATGGCGCAAACCAACATGGCCGATTTAAAAAATGCTACGCCTGATCAACGTGCAGCGTTTCAAACAAATATGATGAAGACCAAATTAAAGCTCGATTCGCCGCAGGTAACCAAAGTGCAGGCCATCAACTTGAAATATGCCCAAAAAATGGAGCCTATTTTAAAAGGCAGCGATGGCCGAATGTCGAAGGCAAGGCAAGCTATGGCTCTGCAAAAACAAAAAGATGGCGAATTACAATCTGTTTTTACAAAAGATCAGTTTCAACAATACCAGGAGTTTGAACAGGAAATGAAAAGCAAAATGATGAGTCATATGAGCAGCAACTAGCACCATGCTCTATTGATAGCTAGTCCTTATCACTAATGTGGTAAGGACTTTTTTATTTATAATTCTATTATACCATTAAAACTTTTTTCGTGTTTATTGTTTATATTCATAGCTATTCGCCCTAAATTACGATGAAGATTCTCTTGTCTTACAAGTTATTAATTTTACTTGTTGCAATTTCTCTGCTATCCCCGTTGTCAACAAGGGCTTACTCTGTATTAACGCATGAGGCACTTATTGATGCAAGCTGGAATAAAAACATCAAACCCCTGCTCCAGCTTAAGTTTCCTAACGCAACTGATGATGATTTAAAAAAAGCCCATGCTTATGCATATGGAGGTTGCTTACTTGCGGATATGGGCTATTTCCCTTTTGGAAGCGTATACTTTACAAACTTATCGCATTATGTTCGAAGCGGGGATTTTGTTGAGAACCTACTCTCTGAATCAGAAAATATTAATGAATATGCATTTGCGCTTGGTTCCCTTTGTCATTATATGGCCGATAAATACGGGCACTCTATAGGTACCAATCATGCAGTTCCCCTAGTTTATCCTAAGGATAAGGATAAATTTGGCGATGTTGCCACTTACGAAGAGGATCGTATTGCACACAGCAGGGTTGAATTATCATTTGATGTTTTAGAAACCGCAAGGGGGAACTATGCGCCCGAGGCCTATCACGATTTTATAGGATTTGACGTAGCCAAACCTGTACTTGAGCGGGCTTTTTTAAAAACTTATGGCGAGGATATAAATAACGTTTTTGGCGATCTTGACCTCGCCATTTCGACATACAGGTGGGCGGTTAAAAATTTAATGCCTACAGTTACGCGTGCAGCCTGGAAACTAAGAAAAGACGAGATACTAAAATCGAACCCAAGCGCTAATAGCCATTCCTTTCACTATAAAATGAAAAAGAAGGCATACATTAAAGAGTTTGGTTCTTCCCGCCGCAGACCAAAGTTCGGTGAACGGGTTTGGGAATTTATAATAAGCATACTGCCAAAGGTTGGGCCATTGAAAGCGCTTAAATTTAAAGACCCCGGTCCGAAGGGGGAAGAATTGTTCATTCGCAGCTTTGATACGGTACTGGTGCACTATCATATTGCACTCGCCGCCTTAAAATCCGGACGGTTGGATCTTCCGGATGTTGACTACGATACCGGCAAACCCACAAGGATAGGCGAATACGAGCTTGCTGATAAAACTTACGGAACCCTTGTTGAGCGGCTGCAGGACACTAAATTCAATAACCTCACAACGCCGTTAAAAAATAATATTATTAAATTTTACAATAAGGTTGATACCGCAGCATTCGCGAAAAAAGAGCCAAAGGACTGGAAGAAAACTTACACTGCGCTGCAAGCAATCAAAGCTGCGAATACGGTTATTGTTGATAGCCTGAAAACCGCAAAAGGGTTAAACTACAAGCTAAATGAGCCGGTTACAAAACCTACGGGAAGCCAATAAACATTTCATCCTGATCTCCGATCTCTACCCACTACTTCAGAAATTTATTGTACCATGCAACATACCTTGTGAGCCTGTCAACCTGGTAACTCGGTACCGTAATTTCATGAAAGGTATTAGGGTAAAGAATTAGCTCGGTTGGAATATTTTGCGATTTTAACGCCATGTACATCTGCTCACTTCCGGCTGTGGGTACGTTAAAGTCCTTCAATCCCGACATAAACATCACCGGTGTCTTTATCTTATCAGCATGAAAAAACGGGTAGGATAATTTTATCCATTTGTCCTGGCTCTTCCATGGCGGACCCAGCTCGTTCTCGTACTGCAAAACATATTCATCGCTGCCGTACATGCTGGTTTGCAGGGCACTACCAGCGCCGGCTATGCCAGCCTTAAAGCGGGTGTCAGTGGCTATGGTATAGTCTGTTAATATTGCTCCGTAGCTCCATCCGCCAATTCCCAGGTGATCAGGATCCGCAATTCCCCGTTTTGTTAATTCATCAACAGCCCCTAAAAGATCTTTTACCTCCTTATTTCCCCAGTCGGCATTTATCGCCTTTATATAATTAAGGCCTCTGCCATAGCTTCCCCTATAGTTCACAGCCGCTACGGCATACCCGGCACACGCTAATGTTTGTCGTTCTTCGTCAAAGGAATATTCGTCCTGCCAAACGGGGCCACCGTGAATATAAAGGACAAAGGGTAATTTTTTTGAATGAGTGCTGTCCTGCGTATAAATCAACCCTGATACCGAAGTGCCATCCTTGCTTTTCGAATTAAAGCCCTCCACATGTGCCAGCTTTAAACTATCCAACCAATCCTGGTGATGTGTTAACTGTTGCAGTTTGCCACCGTCAACGGTGTATAATTCAATTGGCCTGTATGGGGTACTTAATTCTACTACCCATTTATTGGCCATAAGGGGCACAACATTTGAGATAACATACTTTCCGCTGTTTACCGTATTTATTTTCTTTGTGACGATGTCATAACTTGCAAGATAAACCCTGCGGTCATCACTAACCAAAAAAGCGAGACTTTTACTATCCTTACTCCAGGTTGGTACTGTTACCGGTCTGTCAACTTGTAATGTTAAAGCTGTACTGTTGCTGCCGTCTGCGCCCATTATACAAAGTACATCCTGATCATACATAGTGTAGGTAACATCACTTGTCGACCGTAGATAAGCTATAAACTTACCATCGGGGCTCCATTTGGGGCTTAGATCGTGCCCGCTCCAGCTGGTGAGTTTTACTATGCTGCCACCTGGTTTTGCTTCAACGGTAAAAATATCATCATTATCATTTCGTTCAGGATCAGCAGTCCGGTTACTTACAAAAGCTACCAGGGTTCCATCAGGCGACCATTCTACCATTTTTTCATCTGTGTTTCCTTTGGTTAATGTATCCAGTTTTTTTTCTTCGACATTAAAAAGGTACAAGTGCGTGTACTGATGCACCAGGTAACCCTCAATATCCTGTTTATAATGATACCTGTCTATTCTTATTGGTAATGGATTTTTAGGTTCTTCTTTAGTTTTACTCTCCGGATCCTGGATCGTCAATAATAACTGTTTTGAATCAGGCGACCAGGAATAATCGTTTAAATCCCCCCTAATATCGGTTAGCTTTTTAGCTTCCCCACCTCTCCTATCTAGCAACCAAATCTGGGCGCCATTTTTTGAGTTTCGGGACGATAAAAATGTCAGGTATTTCCCATCGGGACTCCAGCGAGCATTGTTTGCGGAATCAGATCCATGGGTGAGCTCTATTGATTCGTCGTTTACCAGGCTTTGCATCCACAAATGCGAAACGCGGGCATCCTTTGCAGTATATACTTTAGAAAGGCTGTAAACTACCCATTTATCATCCGGCGATACCCGGGGCTCGCTCAATGTCTTTATTTTCAGGAAGTCCGCCGGTTTAAACGTGGGCTTAACTGTTTGAGCAAATGCAATGCTCAGGCAAAATGGAACGACTAACAGGATACTTTTTTTCATTGTGATATTAATAGCAGCAGGTAATTTACAAATGTTTATTATCATTTTAAACTTGTAGTCTATTCTAAATAACAGAAATACAAGCCATAAAAAAACCGGGAAGTAATGTCCCGGTTTTTTTATGCTAGTTAATATTACTCCGCACCATAACCCGGATTTTGTTTGAGTTTTGGATTTGCATTAATATCTTGTTTCGGAATTGGGAAAACAAGCTTATTGGAGTTATAAGGAACGGCTCCGATTGGCGATTGTTGAATCCTTTTCCCATCATGTAAAAAGAAACCTCCTTCAAAAGCTAATTCACGGATCCTTTCATCCAGTATGGATTTGGAATCCGCCAACTGAGTGGGGGCATCAACATTAACAGCGGTCAACGGCGTCGCCTTGGCTCTTGCACGGATAGTATTTACGTCCGCAAGAGGCGTGGCACCGATAGCGGCACCATTACGGAAATTTGATTCGGCCCTTATTAAATAAAGTTCTGCCAATCTAATTACGTGCACGTTGCCAATAGAGTTGTCAAATTTACGGCACCTGAATGTGGTTGTATTATCTGTTGGGTCATCGTACTGATAAAGTGCAGCACGGGTGTCTGTCGGGCCATAGATATCTGTAAAATTGTTATTCACGTGAATATCTCCGCGACCAGCATAAGTTTTTGACGCGTAATAAGTATTAAGTGAATTAGTGCCTTGTTGTGAAGTTACCTGTATAGCAAATACATCTTCGGGTGTATTGTCAATGTGCACTGGGTTTACACCTCCTGGGTTAGGAAATTCAGCAGCATAATTTGTATTCAATTCGAAAGCCCCGGAAGCAATTACAGTATTCGCCTCTGTCGCGGCTTTAGCGTAGTTTCCTTGTTGCAGATATAACCGTGCTAATATAGCCGCCGCTGAATATTTATTGGCGTAAAAGCTATTGGTTTCAGGCATTTTTGCTTCTGCATCAGTAAGATCTGCTATCGCTTGCGCATAGGTTGCAGCAATCGTTGCTCTCGCTACATAAGAGTCAGGACCAAGCGCAACCGTAGGCGTTAATACAATTGGGACACCCGGGTTAGTATTCGGATCACCGTCATTCCAATCCTTTCCGAAAAGCCTGGCAAGGTCAAAATAAACTAAGCCGCGCAAAAATTTAGCCTCCCCTTCCGTACGGTCTTTATCTCCCGAAGCAACCTTCGATAAATTAGCCAATACGTTATTGGTTTGGTTGATCACCTGGTAAGCATCCTGCCATGTGCCCGAAACAAAGGTATTGTCAATTAATATTGCCTGATCCGCCATTTGTGTTAAGCCCTGAAATGTTCCGTTGAAGCTTACATCTGTTTGCGTAGCCATCAAATCGGGGTAAACAAATACACCTCCTCCGTACAGATCGGATAAACCCATCCTGTTATAGGCACCTACAAGCGTGCTTTGCACGTCCTGTGCTGTTAATATGGCCTTGTTTTGGTCGATTGACTGGTGCGGATTCAAATCCAGCTGCTTATTGCATGCACTAAACATCAATAATGCACCCAGCGCTCCTATATATATATTGTTAATTTTTTTCATGGTCTTATTCTTTAAATTATAATCCAACATTTAAACCAAAAGTAATGGTACGGGGTTGCGGCGCCGAATAGAAGTCGTTCGACAGGTTAATATTAGTTGCCTGGTAATCGGCATTAACCTCTGGATCCCATCCTTTGTATTTGGTTATTAAAAACAGGTTATAAGCGTTCATGAATATCCGCACCTTATCTATCTTCACCCTTTTTAACAAGTCCGGCGAAAAGGTGTAACCCAGTGTTACAGTTTTTAAACGAACATAGGATCCGCTCGATAAATACCTGCTTGATGGATCGGTACCATTTGCATAAAATTGACGAGGTTCAGGCACTTGTGTTATGTCACCTGGTTTATTCCAATAATTTAACTGATCTATGGTTTGATTATCAAGCCCGTTGCTTGCAGATGAGCTCATATATTGACCCGCCGCATTGTAAATTTTATTACCGAATGATCCATAAACGGTAAATGACAAATCAAAGCCCATATAATTAAACGTATTGGTAATACCACCAGTATATCTTGGGGTTGGATTACCCAACGGGACTTCAGTTGCCTTGTTAGGATCGTTGGTTGTAGCCCTGTTGCGTGTGCCATCCGCTTTTATGTTATTTAGGTAATATAAAGCGTCGCCATTCTTAGGATCTGCACCGGCAAATTCATGCCCATAAAACACGCCTATTTCCTGGCCCTCAATTACACGGTTTAAGTCCGCGCCATCGTCTATAATCTGACCATTGGTGTAAGTCACTTTGTTTAGGTTGTACGAAACGTTAAAACTGGTATTCCATTTAAATTTACCTACAAAATTGTCTGAGGCCAGTGTCAACTCGAAGCCCCTGTTATATAATTTGCCCAGATTTTGGGTTTGAAAAGCAATTCCCATTGTCTCAGGGATATTAACATTTAATAACAGATCGCGGGTATTCTTTTTGTAGTAATCAAAAGTGCCTGAAAAACGGTTATTGAAGAAACCAAAATCAACGCCCAGGTCGAGCTGTGCAGTTTTCTCCCATTTAAGATTCGGGTTTGCCAATTGTGTAAATCGCTGCCCTGCAAGTCCATTATAACCAGCACTGGTAAATAGACCAAGGGATGAATAATCGCCAATTTCAGCATTGCCTGTTAAACCATAGCTCGCTCTCAATTTTAGTTCACTTAGCGATTGCCAGTTTTTTAGAAAACTTTCCTGGCTCATCATCCAGCCAACTGAAGCTGCTGGAAATACCCCATAGCGGTTATTGGCACCAAACCTTGATGATGCATCATCGCGAACACTGGCTGATAACAAATATTTGCTTTTAAATGCGTAATTGGCCCTCGCAAAATATGATACGAAACTATATTCAGACTGTGTAGATGAACCGCCGGATATTAAAGCTGCTGACGCCACTTTTTTATAAGAATCTGATGGAAATTGCTTGCCTTGTACATCATTACCGAGCAGATTGCTGTATTCATAACTTGTACCACCGGTGATATCCAGGGAATGGTCCTGGCTAAAGATATTTTTATAGGTGATAAAGTTGTTTACCGTATAGTGTACTATCGAGGTGTTTGTATTCTCACCAAATCCATTAGGTGTTCCCGTATCAGCTGCAGTCAGGCTGTTGAAATAGCTATCCTCGTTTTGATTAGTTTGGTCAATACCAAACTCCGAACGGAACGTTAAATGTTTTACTATATCCCAATTTGCAAAAACATTACCCAGCGTGCGGTATACATTGGTATGGTAGTAAGCATTTTTAACATTGATCAGCGCATTATAATACAACGGATAAGATCCATCATGATCTCCGGGAGGCGTACCGCTTATCAATCCTGTACGCGGATCGATTACCGGGGTTATCGGCGAAAGAGCAACAATTTGTAATGGTGTTGAGAACTGGTCATCATTACTTAAACGCTGGTTATAGCTATGGGTAAAGTTCAGGTTCATGCCTACGTCAAGATTTGAAAACACCTTGGTATCGATATTAACCCTGCCGCTATATCGTTGAAACTTATTGCCCTTAAGAATACCGGTTTGATTAAGCGCCTGCATCCCGATAAAATAGGTTGTTTTATCACTTCCTCCTGATACGTTAAGGTCATACTGCTGCTGAGGGGCACTTTGAAAAGCCTGCTTCTCCCAATCAGTATTGGTTTGGTTCCATTTTGAATTACCTGCCGCTAAAGATGTGAAATAGCTGTCATCGTTTTCATAAGCAAGCGCGTCGGCCATCGTATCAAAATATCCGTTCAGCACATCCTGTGTAGCGGCTCCAACTACCGCACGTTGTTCAATTTTAAGCCATTGATCACTATTTAAAAACTGGCGATGCCGGGATGGCGTGCTTGATCCGAATTGTGCATTAAAGTTAATCTTAGCATTACCGGTCTTGCCTTTCTTTGTGGTTATCAGCACCACGCCGTTTGATGCACGTGCACCGTATATTGCAGTGGCAGCAGCATCTTTCAAGATCTGATACGATTCAATATCATTAAAGTTGATATCGGCAAGCGGATTTGATGTGGCTCCGTTGCTTGATAAGTCGGTCTGGTTAACAATTATTCCATCGATAACTACCAGGGGCTGCGTACCCGCAGATATTGAAGACTGTCCCCTGATACTGATAGTTATACCCTGTCCAAGCTTTCCGCCTTGCGCCTGTATGTTTACACCAGCCGCCTTTCCTTGTAGAGCCTGCTCAAACGTGGTAACCGGTGTTTCCGCCACGTCCTTTCCGGATACTGATGCTATTGAACCGGTCAACGAACCGCGCTTTTGGGTACCATAACCTACAACCACCACCTCGGTAAGCTGTTTAGGGTCCGTTTCTAATTGTGCATCCAGCGTGTTGCCGTTTATCGACAGGTCGGATTCTTTGTACCCGATATATTTAAACACCAGCGTTTTTGTACCTGCGGGTACAGTTAAAGAATATAAACCATTTAAGTCTGTTTGTGTGCCGGCTGGTGCGGCCCCTTTGGTGGTCACCGTTACCCCAGGTAATGGTGATCCGTCTTTTTGGTCAGTTACTTTACCCTTTATCACACGGCTTTGTCCATAAGCAAGTGAAAAACAGAAAAATAAAAGAAAAAAAGAAAGTAGGTTTTTCTTCATATATAGTTAATTATTGTTTTAAAAGGCAACGAGATTGTAATTTACCAATAAACGAGACGTTTTACAATAAAATTTTTAATTTTTTTCCGTCTATATTAAGAATTTTGCACAAAGACTATTAAATCTATATATGTAGATACCTATTAAATAGTCTTCAGGTTGCCAGCATGCATATTTTTATTTAGGTGACATTTACGAGAACTCGTTGATTATTAACCTGTAGAAAATATTATCATAAAAAAAGCCGTGAAAATTTGTCTAAAACATATTTCCACGGCGCTGTTCATTCTTGTTCCAACCTGTTTAAAGGCCGATCCCAATCGATCTAAAAATCCTTCGTGTTGTCATTTGGCATCCGGTCAATTAATTTATTGTAAGGATCGATCCCCGCCTTTACTGGCTTACCGGTTACTACAATCATAATTTTGTGCTCGCCAGTTGTGAGCTTATATTTTTTAAGATAGAGTGGATTTACCTGTGTTTGACCAGTTTTATTTTTTGTTTCAGCGGCAAACACGCCTATATCTATATAATCATTCATCGGCGCATCCACATAATTACCCTTGCCCTTGATGTACGATTTTGCTGTGCTAACGTCCAAAGTTACCCTATATTTATTGTTACCCAGCGAAGCAGAGGTTACAGTTATTACGCGGTTATTATAAAATGTTATCTTTTCCCACGTATCGGTTAAATAATATTGCGCAGAATCGGGGGTATGCTTTTTAAGGTATCTATACAGATCAGTACTTCCTGCATAAGGCGGTTCCTTTTTAAACGCATATTCATTCTTAAATTCCCTCAGGGCGGCATTCATATTATCGTCACCTATCAAATCGCGCAAACCATATAATGCGTTACCTGCCTTGTTTTCCCACTCAAACCATTCATTAGCTCTCATGAGCGGGTGTTCAGCTTCTTCTGTCCTGCTGTGCATGAAAAGATAACCCCACATTTGGTCCACCAGCAGGTTTCGCATATTATTTTTCCCATAACGCTTTTCAGCCATTACATACGAATCATATTTCGCAAGTCCTTCAGGTATCACCAGTGAGCCGACAGTATTATTAGGTGCAACCTGGAATCGCCACCACTGCTGTGCCAATTGCTGGGTCGCCATGTAGTAACAATAATCAAACTGATCAGTACCCACAAAGTCTGCATTCCAACCCAGCCGCTCTCCATAAGTATCAAGCGATGTCATGGACATAGATCGTGAACCGTACACGCCAGTTTCGGCCAGGCTCATAGTTTTAAATGGATAATTACCATAAACTCTGGAATAATACTTCAAACCATCTTTAAATGCGTTCATAAACCGGCCAATATTTGCATTATGTTCCTGGTGATAGTAAATATTAACATCAACACCCTTGCCGCTGTCAACCTTTGCAACATCGTGCATCACGGCGTACCTGGCACTCGAAATCCCGAAAGGAGGATATAACCCGGGTTTATCCTGTACATAATGGAAGTAATTACGGCCATTAGCCTTCCATTGCTTCTGCAGTTCACCGGGCGCTATCGCTGTTTGGTCGCCTGACGTACTCACTGTAAGATCGAGCTTAAAAAGCATGGCGGGTTTACCGGCCTTAAGCCTGCTTATTCCTTCAGGATCATTCAGCGCAACCTCTTCTTCTATTTTTGGCGGCAAGTTGTTTTTTTTACGCTCATACGGACTATACAGTTCATCATCGTCGTCATAGCCCAGACCTGGTAATCCACCTGTGTAGAATGTGCCATTTCGCAATATATTCGCACTGTGTAGGTCGTTGCCAAACCCGTTATAAAACACCGCAGAATTTATTTCAACCACCATGGAGTCACCAGGCATAATGGCCTTATTAAATTGATAAAGCCTAAAATCGGACGTATCCTGCTTTGGCCTGAAAAAATCCAGTTTTCCGCGCGGGTAGATTAACGGCACAGTGAAGGGGATCGCCCTGCCATCTGCCTTCAAGTCGTATTCTGTTAACCCGTCTGCGTCAAGCAGCATTCTACTAATCGGTTTATTTGTTTTGTTCAACAAAGTAACAAAGCCGTGCGTTTGAGCGCGTTGCTGATCCGGAAAAAAATCAACAACCAGTTTCATGGCGCTTACCTTTGGCAGCGGCAAGTCGTCAAAATGTTTTAACTTCCTTTCATATAATACCGCACGTTGGTCGTTTTCTGAGTTAGTAAGGTAATTATTAAGATAGCTTACATTATAATAAATAAATGAGCCTACCGTCAAAAAGCATACTAATACAACCACAGCTATTATCCGGGTTTTGGTGTCAAAACGTTCCTTTACCAGTTGTAGTCGTTCCTTAAAGGTTGATGATACCCCCCTGTAATAAAACAGGGCTGCCAATATGATTAACAGACCTGCTGCCAGCTGCCAGTATAAATTAAACCAGGCCACCGGACCGGCCATATGCCCGATGCCATCCATATCTGAGATCTGGTATCCTGGAGTGTACGAATACAATAATGGATTGTAATTAAATATCGAAGTTATATGCAAAAAGTATAAAACAACCCAGATTGCAATACCAATGCCGTGTGCGGCAAACTTATTATTTACCACAACATGAATAACATAGGCAAAAGCTACCATCTCCAAAAACTGTGGTAATATCAACATAAAAACAGCCCGAAGATAAACTACCAAATGAAGCTGTGTGTAGCCTTTGACCAATTGGATTACAATACCCAATACCATTGGTACAAAGGACAGGCCCAAAGCAAGTACCATCAAACTTAACAGCTTTGATCCGTTTAAAACCCAGTTAGGTGCCGGCAGCGAATCGTTGATAAATGCGTAACGGGTAATCCGGTCGCGATGGACAGTTTCACCTGTATAAAAGATGATGATAAAAAAGATGAAGAATAAAAACACCTCATTAAAAATTGACAACATCGATACCGTCCGTGGGAAATCAGGGATGCCATAGTTGTTATCGCTTCCCATATAAAATACAAAGCCGAGAAAAACCAGTCCGCACGACATAATTATCCAGAAGTAATTGTCACGGATAATATTCAGCAACTCCGTCCTGGTAAGGCTATATATGGTTTTAATATTATATGAACCTGTAAAACTGGTAGCAACCGTTGGTCTTGTTGCGTTGCGATTAACCTTAACCTCATCCTTCAAATTGCTTTTATCGCGCTTACCGCTAAAAAAGTCCTCGAAGTTGAATCTTATATATGTAAAAATCAAAAGCGCGATGCTTATTGCAGGCCACAGGAATCGGTTCAACAATAATGAACCATTAAACATGATCATGGTAGTGTTTCTTACCTCATCATTAGCTGCACGGTCTTGCCCGCGGATGCCGTTAAAGGCAAAAGGATCGGCCAGGTTTATCACATCCTGGTTATTGGTGTGGGCCAAAAAAAACTGAGCTATTAAATATCCCAAAAACAGCACTAAGCCGCTACTGTAAATCACCTTAATATTTCTTGTAATGGCTACAAGTCCGTAAAATATGGATGACGTAAAAATCAGGTTAGGAACGCCAATAACAAAAAATGGCTGTAAATAATATTTTAAAAGATTAGGGCCATATCTCGCCGCCGGGTTTTGGCCGGTTAAAGGGCCCAGCTTGGTTCCGGTAAAAACACCAAGAAGAACCGCGCTGCCTATAATCAATACAAATAGTAAAGAGCTAAAGTATCGTCCCCAGAAATAACCGAACTTAGTAATCGGATAGGTTAGGTAATAATCCTTTGTATTGTATTCTATATCCTTATATAGGGGCATCCCCATAATGGCGGAAGTTACCACCATCATCATAATAGAGATCCACCCCATGGCAAATGCTATCAGCATCGGGCTATTGATGTGCTCCTTTTCGCCTACGGGCAGCGCTCCGAACGTAAACGACAGCGTGATAAAAATAAATGCAGCCGCAAAGTAAACATAAACCGCGGGCCGTCTGAGCTTGTTTTGAAGCTCGAAAATGAATATTTTCCAGAACATAATCGGTTGATTTTTAGAGATTAAATTGTATTTACGTCTACACGCGTTGCAATATTACTGAAGTAAACATCTTCCAGGTTGGGAACAGCCGGTGCGAAGCCGCGACCAGGATCAGATGTCTGGATAACGCGAATGTGAAGCTTTCCGGTTTTTAGCTGTGTGGAAATCACGTCGAAGTCATCCTGGTAAAACCCCAGCTCAGCTTTATCAATTGCCTTGGTGAATATTTTCCCTTCCAACTCATTAACTGCAGTGTCAGGTTGCCCGGCGTATAACACCTCGCCCTGGCAAATAATTGCAAAGTTTGAACAAAGCGTACTTACATCCTCAACAATATGGGTCGACAAAATAACTATGGTATTCTCGCCCAACTGGCTCAACAGGTTATAAAAACGGTTTCGTTCGGCCGGATCAAGGCCAGCGGTTGGCTCGTCAACAATTATTAGCTTGGGATTACCTATTAGCGCCTGCGCTATGCCAAAGCGTTGTTTCATACCGCCGGAAAACGTACCAAGATTCTTCTTCCTGTCTTTACTCAGGTTGACGTTATCCAGCAATGCCGCCACAAGCTCTTTTCTTTCAACCGCGTTCCCTACTCCCTTAAGCTGCGCGATATGATCAAGCATTCGTTCAGCCGAGATTTTGGGGTATACGCCAAACTCCTGCGGCAAATAACCCAGCAATTGCCTTACCTGGGTTTTGTTTTTTAGCACGTCCAGGTCGTCTAAAAAAATGGTGCCCGCATCAGCTTCCTGTAAAGTTGCGATAGTGCGCATCAGCGAAGATTTTCCGGCACCATTTGGGCCAAGCAAACCAAACATTCCATTATCTAATGTTAATGAAACGTCCTTCAGCGCCTGCACACCATTTGCGTATGTTTTTGAGAGTGAATTTATTTGTAATTTCATATCTGTTAAAGTTTAAGGGTTATTTTTTTATGAGTGATTTGGTAGCGGCGCCTGTTAATATGAATTTGGCGCTATCTGCAATTTGATAATCTAGTTTTTGGATAGCAGCTTCACGTAATTGAAGCTGGCTTCTGTTAAGTATAATTAAACTTGCTTTTTTTAATTGATTATCCTCAAGGATTGTTAAGTCCGACCGGCTCCCTTTAGCTAACCCAACCGTAGCAGTAAATGCCCCAATATTATTTTGCTGGAGAATTATTGAGCTCGCATGCGTTTCGGTAAGTGCTAGGCTGTCAATTGTAAAACCACTGATAATTGTTGGCCGCCATTTAAAATCCTCACTCGCAAGGGTATCTGTAATCTGCCGGTCGCCCGCCATATAAATTGCATCGGCATCAAATCTTTTAAGATCCGGGCAGGTTATCGTCATCACATACGCTCCCCGGGCGTTCAGAAACCCTCCCGGAAACGCAGTGTCTATATAAAGTGTTTTTCCAACTTGTTTTACGATAGTATATTCCTTTGCAACTGGGTCAATGCGTACGCTAAATGCCCCTTGTTTAACAATAATATTCACAGCTGTTGAAGCGCCAAGTTTTATTGAGTTAAAATCCTTAAAATCTAACGTTATATAATCATTAAACTGATCTTTATAGATGCCGCTAAGGAACGACTTCCTAAGCATCAAGTCATAAAACACCATTGATGTTACCATCAGTAAAACAGCAGCTATCGTTAGTTTAATACTTGTTTTCATCGTTCTTTTTGTCTGTTGTTGTGCTGTAATTTGCTGATTTAAACCTTTCAAACCTCTCTTCTATCTCTTTTGCAGAAATATCCAGCAAGTACATATTTTTAAATAGTTCGGGGAGGTTTTGTGCTAGGAAATTTTCTTTTCGCAGCCGCTTAACCGTTTCGTAACCATTGGCAGCTACAAACAAGCCTAACCCCCGCTTATTATAAACCACTTCCTGCTTCTGCAAAAATTCGTACGATCGCATTACAGTGTTTGGATTTACCTCCAGTTCAATAGCCAGATCGCGCACCGACGGAATCTTTTGTTCCGGCGGCCATTTATCAAGCAGGATATTATCGCACACATAAGCCGCTATTTGCATGTATATGGCTTCGTTATCTTTAAATTCCATATCCCTATACCTGCCTTTCCTTTAACCTATAATATGCTGCAACCCAAAAAACTACAGTTACACTGACCAAAATCCAAAAAATCAACGTATCGTCATGTCGGGATACTGCTACTGCTATATTCCTGTTATTTTCATAAAACATAATATTGCTAAAAGGAGTTGCCGGTCTAACCTCTCGCCCTACCATTGATTCAATAAATGAGGTATTGACGAGCGTTAGCATCACCACCGAAATAAAAAAGCAAAAGGCGGTCTTTATAAAATGCAGCCTTTTAAAAAAAATTGCGCCCCAAATTGATATACTATGAAGTAATGAGAAGGCAATAAAAAGTATCTGTGTTTGGCCTGAAAAAATATTAAGTACGGTGATGTGCTGATTTGGCCAATGCTTAATGTTTAACAAGAACAATAATATCAGGTAAAAACTACCCGTATAAACCAGCGTAAATATCACGTATGAAAATAACCAGCCAACCAGGAATTTTTCGAAATGGGATGCCGGTAAAGTAAAATAAGCAATGGCCTTGGTATGATTGCCTGTATCAGCAAATATGGTACTTGTGAAAATAGTTCCGGCCAGATAGAATATCACTACAAAAAGCACCACCTGCATACCCAGATCAATAGGTTCACCTATCAAATAAACTAAAAAGCTGCCCCCCACCAGCATCACACCTAATAGCACAGATAGCGCCATAAGGTATGTTTTGTAATGCTCCGAAAATTGCTTTTTAAACAAACGGCCAAAGCGTTTTAAATTAAACACGTTATTCATATTCAGCGGCGTTAAGTATTTTTATAAGTGAATTATTACCTTGAGTTACCGCGTTAAAAAATAGCTCAAGATCAATCTTGCTAAACTTTCCGTTAGTATTTTTGATGATGGCATTTTTGCCACGCATTCCATCTTCTTCATATAACACATCCAAATTTTTTGTATTGTCAAATACGCCAAAGGTTATCTTTTCAGTTATTTCCTCAACTGTGCTGTTTACAACAATTTCCCGGTCATGCAGGATTAGCAATGTGTCGATAAGGCTGTCAAGGTCACGCACCTGGTGGGTAGAGATTACTATACAACGATCTTCTGTTAAAACAGAAGCTATTAGCTTACGGAACTGAACCTTCGATGGAATATCAAGCCCATTGGTAGGCTCATCCATTATCAGCAAACTGGTATTGGTAGCAAGCCCGAACGCGATCATCGTCTTTTTTTGCTGCCCGAAGGATTGCTTGTCCATTACTGAATCAGGGTCAATGTCAAGCACCGTCAGATAGTGGTAAAAATCTGTGATACTGAACTTGGGATAAAATACACCGGTATTAGTCACAAACTGGCCCGGCGTTAACGATGGCACAAACAGCTCCTCGGCTAAAAAGTAAACATCCTCTAAAACCGATACTGGCCGCCCCGCAACATTCACCCCATTAAACAACACCTTCCCCTTTTCAGGATAAGCCAGGCCGATCATATTTTTCAGTAAGGTTGATTTACCGGCACCATTCTTTCCCAGCAAACCATAAATATGACCCTCGCTTAAGTCAAGATCAAGGTCCTTAAAAAGCGGTGGTTTGCGCCGGTAACCAAAACATAAGCCTTTAATTTCTATCATTTGATCGATACAGTGTATTAGTATAATAGTACACTACAAATATAGAATAGAAATATTGAGATTAGCAAATTATTTGAAAAAAATTTACTGGATACTTTTATAAACACTGAGCTCAAGATTTTTCCTAGTTGCTACATGTAGGTTTATCATTAGTTTAACAGGCCATCTGTAACAAAAATTAAGGCATTGCTGGGATTTGTTGTATTTTAGTGCATGCATCACGCCGTAATACAATATACCTGCTTGCTGGTGATCATTCTTTTTGTGGTTATGCTGGCCAAAAAAATCAAGGTCGCCTATCCTATCCTTTTAGTGCTTGTTGGATTGCCCTTAGGATTTGTACCATTTTTGCGCGGTATAGAAATCCAGCCAGACCTTATTTTCGTGATCTTTTTGCCGCCATTGTTATATGAGGCAGCCTGGAATACATCATGGAAGGATTTCTGGAAGTGGCGACGGGTGATCAGTAGCTTCGCTTTTCCCGTTGTCATTATCACATCATGTGTGGTAGCTTTTGTATCGGCCGCACTCATCCCGGGTTTTACATTAGCCACCGGCTTTTTGTTAGGGGGTATCGTTTCCCCGCCGGATGCGGTATCTGCCAGCGCCATTTTAAAAACTATTAAGGTTCCCAAACGCTTTGTGACAATTGTAGAGGGCGAAAGCCTGATGAATGATGCCTCCAGCCTTGTGGTCTTCCGGTTTGCGTTGGCAGCGGTGCTTACTGGAACCTTTACTTTTGGAGCAGCAGCTGGAAGCTTTCTCACAGTAATTGTATTGGGCATTTTTGTCGGGATAGCCGTGGCGTTGTTTTTTTATGCCATACATCGCTGGCTGCCAACAACTACCAATATGGATGTGGTGCTCACCTTTATCACCCCCTATGCCATGTATATGTTGGCTGAACAGCTTCAAGTCTCGGGTGTTTTAGCGGTGGTGAGCGGTGGGCTGTTTTTATCGGTAAGGCGGCAAGAATTCCTATCGCACCGCAGCCGTCTGCAGGGCGTCAATGTCTGGGAGGCCGTTGCCTTTGTACTAAATGGCATCGTATTTATACTGATTGGCCTGGAGTTCCCGGTGGTCATCAAGAATCTTGGAGCGGGAGGACTGAAACTCGCAATTAATTATAGTTTGATCATTACCGGTGTGTTAATTGTCGGCCGTTTTTTATGCACTTATGCCGCAACGATTATTACGATGGTGATGAGTAGGATTATTACTGTGGCTGACCCCAGCCCAGGATGGAGAGCGCCCAGCATGCTGGGGTGGACGGGTATGCGCGGCGTGGTTTCGCTGGCGGCGGCACTTAGTATTCCTTTGACACTGACTGATGGGAAAGCCTTTCCTAACAGGGACATGATTTTATTCATCACTTTTACAGTGATACTGGTTACCCTGGTTATCCAGGGCCTTACACTGCCGCTGGTTGTAAAATGGGTAAACATGCCAGACCCTGACCTGACAATTTCCATGGAGCAACAGCGACAACTGGTACGGAAAAAGCTGGCACACCTGTCGTTAACCATACTGAATGAAAAGTACAGAGAACTGGTAAAAGGTAACGCGATGATAAAAAGCCTGGTGTCGCGTTACAATGCCGATATGGATCTGTTAAAGGATTGGGAAAAAGGCGATAACGAAGCACGCGCCAAAGTTTTTTATAAAGATTATCGCCAGGTGATGGCTCATTTATTAAAGGAGCAACGCGCCATGCTGCTCACCCTCAATAAGAAGGAGAACATCAGCGATGAACTTGTCAAACAACAATTCGAACTATTGGACCTGGAGGAGGAAAAGCTGCGTCAGCATTTCGAAGCTATTGATTGATAGTATGCCGTCACAATACCTACTAGGCCTTTTCGTTTTATTTCCCTGATTTTTGGATCGTTACAAACCAAATGATGCGGAAAGTCGTTGAATCGGAATGGTTAAAGACCTAACGATACGTAAAATAATTTTGTTGGCTGTGGTGAACCCGCTATCAGTATTCATCCGAAAAATAAAATATACGAAGAATCTAATCAAAAAACAAGCTGACTATTACTAATGAGATGCACTCCTGGTAACCTCCTCAATGCTGTCCCACATCGCGTCAGGTACCGCTTGCAGTGCATTAAACTGACCTGCACCCTGTAGCCATTCGCCCCCGTCAATAGTAATTACTTCCCCGTTAATATAACCCGAAAAATCGGAAACCAGGAAAGCTGCGAGATTAGCTAATTCCTGGTGTTCCCCCACCCTTTTTAGCGGAACACGATTCTTAAAATCAAATTTCTCCGCCATTGTACCCGGTAACAGGCGCTCCCATGCACCTTTAGTAGGGAACGGACCCGGCGCAATTGCATTACAACGAATGCCATGCTGTCCCCATTCTACAGCCAGCGATCTCGTCATGGCAAGTACACCGCCTTTGGCACAGGCCGACGGAACTACATAGGCTGATCCTGTAAATGCATAGGTGGTGACGATATTAAGAATATTACCAGGTATTTTTTCCTTGATCCAGTACTTCCCCAAAGCAAGCGAGCAATTCACAGAACCTTTTAATACGATATCAATTATAGCCGAAAAAGCATTTGCGGATAAGCGCTCAGTCGGAGAAATAAAATTACCTGCCGCATTATTTAACAATACATCAACTTTACCGAATGTGTTAACAGCTTCAGCCAGCATGTTTTCAACTTCTTCATATTTTCTTACATCGCATGCAATGGCCATCACCTTTCCGCCGGTGGCTGCTTCCATTTCCACAGCTGTTTGCTTTAGTACGTCAAGTTTGCGGCTGGTAATAACCAACTTGGCCCCAAGTTTTAAAAAGTAAGTGCCCATTGCTTTGCCAAGACCGGTGCCTCCACCTGTTATAATAATGGTTTTTCCCGCTAAAGCATCATCCTTTAACATGCCTGTGACACGTCCTTGTGTTTGTTCCATCGTGATCTTATTTGTTGGCTTTACTTTTCGTATTAGTTTTTTACGGAAGTAACCTTTGACTTTAACTTTTGAATAATCATTTCCAAACCGGCCCTTGTTTCGGGGGCCCACCATTGCTCAAGCATTTGATCGATTGTGGTGCTTTGATCGTTGTTCAAATGACTGATCAATTTATTCCGCAAGTTTAATTTGCTTTGGCTCCATGTCACCGGGCTAAACTGCATATAAGTTCTCACCTTTTTTTCTGCCTGGGCCAGCAGACTGTCGGCCGCGCAAACTTCATCTATCAGCCTGATTTTTAATGCTTCGTCCACATTTATAAGTTTGCCCTCCAGCAGATATTGATAAGCTTTTTGCCTGCCAATCCAGAAGGCGTATACTTCAAATATGCTTTCAGGAACGATGATGCCAACTGGAATTTCATTTAAGCCGATGATATATTCTCCTTCGGCCATTAAACGGTAATCGCAGCAAATTGCCAAAACACATCCTCCCGCCGGGCTATGGCCGCTAATGGCTGCAACCATTGGCTTTTTAAAAGATATGAGGACGCGCTGGAGTTCAAAAAAATCAGTCCAAAACGATTTGACCTGTACCTCGCTATAACCGTACACTTCAATAAGGTCGACGCCTGAGGAAAAAAAGCCCTGCTTACCGGTTAATATTACCCCGCCAATGTCCTGGTCTTTTTCAATATCCTTTATACTGGCAGTCAATTCCTTCACCATTTGGTGATTTATCGGGTTCGACCGGCCCCTGTCTAAAGTAATTGTAGCTATCCTGTCATTTATTGTAATTAGTATAGTCTCCATCAGTTTATTTATCGGGGGTTGATACTAATTCTGTTTGATCATCATACATCTCCTCTATTTGGGAATTATATTTTTCAGTGATTATTTTGCGTCGCATTTTTCCGGTTGGTGTAAGTTCGCCGCTCTCCACCGTCCACTCGTTTTGAAGGATAGTAAACTTTTTGATTTGCTCAACATGATTAAATTCCGGGTTATAACCGGCAATAATTGACTCATACATAGCAATAACACGGCTGTCTTTAATCATTTCCCGATTTGATACATCTGGGATGTTATTTTTCGTACACCATGGTTTTAAGTTAGCGTAGGAAGGTACAATAAGCGCTGAAGCAAATTTCTTACCGGCACCAACTACCATCATCTGCTCTATAAAGTAATTTTCCTTCATTTTATTTTCAATAGGCAGCGGAGCCACATATTTACCGCCGGAGGTTTTGAAAATCTCTTTTTTCCTGTCGGTTATTTTAAGAAAAAAATCTTTCTCCAGTTCGCCAATATCGCCCGTACAAAACCATCCATCATGCAGTACTTCGGCGGTAAGTTCCGGATTTTTATAATAGCCAGGCATCACGTTGGGGCCCTTGCACAATATTTCGCCGTCATCCGCAATTTTTACCTCCACGCCGTGTAATAATGGCCCAACGGTACCAAATTTTCTTTTCGCAGGCAAATACTGGTTTACGGAAATAACCGGTGAAGTTTCTGTAAGCCCGTACCCTTCTAAAATAACAATGCCGGCAGCTGTAAAAATTCTTTCCAGCCTGATGGGGCAGGCAGAGCTACCCACAACAATGGCCTTTACATTGCCGCCTAAGGCAGCGCGCCATTTACTAAAAACAAGTTTATCAACAATAGCCAGTTTGATCCGGTACCATAGGCTTTTGTTCTCAATTTCAAACTGGTCACCAATTTTTACCGACCATAAAAATATCTTACTTTTTATGCCGGTTAGCTTTTTACCTTCAACAATGATCTTTTCAAAAACCTTCTCAAGCACCCTTGGCACAGCGGTAAAAATATAGGGTTGCACCTCTTTAATATTCAAACCTATGGTATCCATACCCTCTGCGTAATAGATTGAAAAGCCGAAGAAAAGGTAGATATAAGAACACATTTTTTCAAAAATGTGGTTTACCGGCAAAAAACTAAATGCACGTTTTTCTTCTATGGGAATTTGCCCAAGCACATCTCCCGACGCCATGGCATTACTTAAAATGTTTTTATGAGTAAGCATCACCCCTTTGGGCCTTCCCGTTGTGCCCGAGGTGTATATAATAGTGGTAATGTCATCTTCGGTGATACGGTCACTTATTTTCGATAAATTCAGTCGGTCATCATCTTTAACCGGTTTTAGCAATTCGGACCAGTTACTGCACTCTTCTAATTGGTCAAAAGTATAAATTGCTTTTAACGAAGGTATGTTGTTACGGATGCTGCTTACCTTTTCATACAATTCTTTATTGCTGATAAACATAACCTTGACTTCCGCTTCAATCAAGATCTGTTCAATCTCCTTTGCGTTGGTATTTGGATATAAGGGCACCAAAACAGCGCCGGTTTGCTGCACCGCAAGGTCAGTAATTATCCACTCCGGTCTCCCGCTACTGATCAGCCCAACTTTGTCGCGCCCCTCCACAGTACCATCACCTGACGAAATGCCTGATTTCAACAACGCAACGGCCAGCCGGTAAGTCATGTCATGCACTTGTTGGGTGCTATATGACTGCCAAACGCCGTTTACCTTAGCATTTAAAAGATCAGGCCTGGGTTCTTTTGCCTGTATCGCCATGCAATCGAATAATCTGAGGGCTTTTTCCGGTGTTGCCATTGCTCGTTAAATACTTTGTTATCAATTAACTATCGCCTAAAATCCAGGATTATAATAGTTCAAATATGCCCGCAGCCCCCTGGCCGGTACCCACGCACATGGTAACCATGCCATATTTTTTATCCCTGCGTTTTAGTTCATTAAAAAGTTGTACGGAAAGCTTTGCCCCTGTACATCCAAGCGGATGGCCCAAAGCAATTGCGCCCCCGTTTACATTAACAACCTCCAGATCCAGACCCAGGCCTTTTATTATTGCAAGGGACTGGGAGGCGAAAGCTTCATTTAGCTCGATCAAGTCAATGTCCTGTTGTTTTAGCCCTGCGGCTTTCAATACTTTCGGGATAGCTACAAGCGGGCCGATACCCATTATACGGGGAGGCACGCCGGCAACGGCATAATTAACCATTCGGGCAATGGGTTTCAGGTTATTTTGTTTTAAAAACCGCTCGCTAACAACCATTACAAAAGCAGCGCCATCACTTGTTTGCGATGAATTACCAGCGGTTACTACGCCTTTGGCATTGAACACAGGTTTCAGCTTGGCCAGGGCGTCCAACGATGTGTCACTTCGGGGGCCTTCATCTGTATCAACCTTAAACTCTCTTTTCTTTTTTTTACCGGTGTCGTCTACATAGGTTTCGGTAATATTTACCGGTACTATCTCCTCTTTAAATTTCCCCTCGGTAATCGCCTTTATGGCTTTTTGGTGCGAATTAAAAGCAAACTGATCCTGTTCTTCCCTTCCGATATGATATTCCTTTGCAACGGCTTCTGCCGTTAAACCCATTCCCCAGTAATAGTCGGGGTGCGCAAGGGCTACGTCAGCATTAGGCACAATACGCCAGCCGCCCATTGGCAGCAGGCTCATGCTTTCAACACCGCCTGCAATAATGCAATCGGCAATGCCGCTGTGTATTTTGGCCGAGGCGATTGCAATGGTTTCTAAACCTGATGCGCAATATCGGTTTACGGTCATTCCGGGTACTTTATCAGTATCCAATGCCATTAAAGAGATGAGGCGGGCCACATTTAAACCTTGCTCAGCTTCGGGGGTAGCATTACCCACAATTACATCATCAATTTGCTCTTTATCGACATTGGGCACCAACGTTAAGAGCTGTTTTATGACATCCGCGGCAAGCGTATCGGGCCTGGTAAACCTGAAACCACCTCGGGTCGCTTTTCCTATTGCGCTACGGCTACCTGCAACTATGTATGCGTTCATTTATTTTAATTTTTTCGATTAAAACTAATTTCTAAGCACTTTACCGCCAGTCAGGATAGACTGAATACGTTCTAGTGTTTTCTTTTCAGTACAAAGGGAAAGAAAAGCCTCTCTTTCCAGGTCAAGCAGGTAAGCCTCACTAACTAAGGCTGGTAGTGACAAGTCGCCGCCCGAAAGCACAAAGCCCAGTTTTTGGGATATCTTTACATCATGCTCGCTAATGTAATTACCACTATACATGGTATTAGCTCCTACATACGCCAACCCAAGCGCCTGCTTACCTAAAACTTTGATGTCAGTTCGCTGAACCGGTTGTACATAGCCTTCATCGGCAAGCTGCAAACAATGCTTTTTTGCTTCGGCAAGCAGCCTTTTTTGTGATACTACTACCACATCCCGTCCTTTTTTAAGGTAGCCAAATTCAAAGGCTTCATAAGCAGAAGTAGAAACTTTTGCCTGTCCAATAGTTAAAAATCGTTCCCTGAAATTATTTAGTTCTATATCACCGTCCTGCAATTCATCCGACAAGCGAAGGGCGAACTCTTTTGTTCCGCCACCGCCAGGAATCAAACCCACTCCAAACTCAACGAGGCCCATATATAATTCTGCATGGGCCACTACTTTATCTGCATGAAGGCATATTTCGCAGCCGCCGCCCAACGCCATTTGATGAGGGGCTGCGATAACAGGTATTGATGAATAACGCAAACGCATCATCGTGTTCTGAAAGGTCTTGACTACCATATTAAGCTCGTCGAACTCCTGTTCAACCGCCATCATAAATATCATCCCAACATTAGCACCTGCGCTAAAATTGGCCCCTTCATTTGATATTACCAGCCCTTTATAGCTGGCTTCTGCCAACATAATCGCTTTGTTAATCCCTTCGATCACCTCACCACCAATGGTATTCATTTTAGTATGGAATTCAAGGTTGAGAATACCATCGCCGATATCGCTAATAGTGGTCCCGCTGTTTTTCCATATTATTTTCTCTTTGCCGAGGTTTTTCAGCAAGATATAGTTCTCCGTCCCGGGGATAACTTTATAGCCCTTTGATGGGATGTCGTAATACATGCGTTTGCCATCCTCAACTTTATAAAAGCTTTTGGCTCCCGTTTCAAGCATTTCGTAAACCCATTGTGCCGGTTTGTTAGCGCTGGCCTCCATATCTTTCAATGTATTTTCAACACCCAGCGCATCCCACTTTTCAAATGGGCCCATTTCCCAGCCAAAACCGGCGTTCATAGCCGCATCTATCTTAAAGAACTCATCTGCAATTTCAGGAATACGCTTGCTGGAATAAGCAAAGAGCTGGTAAAAAGTTGCCCGGTAAAAATCGCCTGCTTTGTCTTTGGCAGCGAAAAGAATCTTCAGCCTGTCCTCCAGCTTTTCAACCGTTTTAGTAGTTTCTAAAGCAGCAAACTTTACTTTTTGTGATGGCTTATAGTCGAGAGATTTAAGGTCAAGTGCATAAAACTGGTTTACTCCGTCAACTTTTTCTTTTTTATAAAAGCCCTGTCCCGTTTTGCTGCCCAGCCAGTTGTTTTTAACCATGTCTTTTACAAAACCGGGGATTTCGAAGAGTTCATTCGCTTCGTCATCCGGCGCATTTTTAAATAGCCCGTTGGCAACGTGCACCATGGTATCCAGGCCAACCACGTCATTGGTGCGAAAGGTGGCGGATTTTGGGTGACCGATAACCGGGCCTGTCAGCTTATCCACTTCCTCAACAGTTAACCCGGTTTTATTTACATAGTGCAGCAGGCTCATAATACTGAACACGCCGATGCGGTTACCGATAAACGCGGGGGTATCTTTTGCAAGCACTGTTGTCTTACCGAGGAATTTATCACCATAATCCATCAGGAAATTAACCACGCCGGGTAAGGTATCTTTTGTGGGAATTATCTCGAGTAATTTTAAATACCTGGGCGGGTTAAAAAAGTGGCTTCCGCAAAAATTCTTTTTAAAATCGTCGCTGCGTCCTTCGGCCATCAGGTGGATTGGTATGCCAGAGGTATTTGAGGTAATCAGTGTGCCTGGTTTGCGATATTTTTCTACGCTTTCAAATACTTTTTGCTTAATGTCCAGGCGTTCCACCACAACCTCGATGATCCAGTCACAATCAGAGATTTTAGAAATATCGTCAGTAAAGTTCCCGGTGGTGATGCGCCCGGCAAAAGATTTAAGGTATAACGGCGAAGGATTTGATTTTATGGCAAAATCCAGCGCGTCGTTAACTATTTTATTCCTTGCAGCTTTGTTACCTTCTGCAGCATTTTCAGGTACAATATCAAACAGGAGTACCTGTACGCCGATATTTGCAAAATGGCAAGCAATACGGCTACCCATTACACCGGAACCTAATACTGCTACCTTTTTTATTATTCGTTTAGCATCCATTTTAATAATTATGCTTGTTAAAATTTCATGGTCATTTATTCTGCACGCGTCCAGGTCGTCGTCCTCCCAAAAAGTGAGATCCCGATATAGCCGCGTATCGCCAGGGTTTGGCCTTTATAAGTCATGTTACAGGAATAGGTTTTGCCATTTAGCGGATCGTAAATAGTGCCATCTGTATATTTGGTATCGCCATCTTTTACAAAACCCGATAAAACCTGTAAGCCCAGCCTTGGCCTGCTGCGCAATTTGGGATCGGCATTGAGCTCATCCACCTTTGGCTTGCCGTTTTTAAGTGGTTCTTTCAGCCACACAACTTTGCCATAAAACTTCCCATCACTTTCCCTGGTGATTAATATTTTCCCGCTTTTTACATCGTTGTACCATAATCCTTCTACCTGGTCGGTTTGGGCTTTCGCCATCGATACAAAGAACAGGGGGATCGCAAAAAATGCTATCCGGAAAAGTGTGTTTTTTGATGTGATCATTTCGTTAAATATTAAAAATCAATGAACCGCCTTAACAGTAAATAGTCTTTACAGGCCATTTGTTATAAAATATGAATGAAGCAACAGTCCGATTAAATTACCCGAATAAATTGCCTGCAGAAATTAAATAATTTAGTATTGGTTATGTAACAAACTTACCTAAAAGTACCGGGGATAATAAGGGCTATATGGCGGAAACTTTTGTCAAAAACTCGGAAGTTTGTTTTATTCGCTTTTACCGGATAGTTGCGCAACCAGGTTAATATATTGCTGCATGGCATCATCAGCTTTAACTCCCTTTAGTTTTAACCATGCGTCGTATTTCGCTTTTGCCACAAAATCGAACATACCGGGAGGGTCGATATTTATATCACCTTCTGTTGCTTGCTTATATAAACTGTACAAGCGTAAAAGTATTTCGTTATCAGGCCGGGTGGGTAATGTTTTACTGTCCGCTACTGCTTTTTCAAACGTTTCTTTCTGGTCCATCTATGCCTATTTTATTATTGTTGTTTGCCTGGTTCTTCAATATAATCATTGCTTTTGGGCGCTCGCATAAATAACTCGCTAAGTTCAGGGGGAAGGGTAATCAATTTGCGTTTTTCCATATCTATCCATGCGCCATCGGCTTCAATTATAGCTGCCTTTACCCCGTCGCCGCGATAAAGTTCATGCCGAATTGTCCACCTGGAACCGTCTGCCCGGGCTTTAACAATATCACAGGTAACCTTGATATACTCATTAATACCAACCTCCCTCAGGTAAATAAGTTCCTCCCTGAATAACACCGGCCCAATTTTAAACCCGTAAAGCATTGATGGCTTTAAACCCAGGCTTTCTAACATGGCCAACCTTGCCTGGGCGGCAAAATCGGCATAGGCAGTATGCCGCATGTGCTGGTTAGCGTCAATCTGTGCCCATAAAACTTGCCCTTCATAATAAATATCCATAGGTCATTTACTTATGTTGATGGAATTTTTTAACAGCCACGGTTAGGTCGGGTAAAATATCCATGGCATCGCCCACTACCCCATAATTGGCGGCCTTAAAGAACGGCGCTTCAGGGTCGTTGTTAATTACAACAATGGTCTTTGATCCGTTTACACCCGCTAAGTGCTGTATAGCACCTGATATGCCAATAGCAATATACAAATCCGGACGGATGGTGCCCCCAGTTTGGCCAACATGCTCGTGATGCGGGCGCCAGTGTGCATCGGCAACCGGGCGAGAACATGCTGTGGCTGCGCCTAATTCCTTTGCCAGATCCTCAATCAAGCTCCAGTTTTCGGGTCCCTTCATTCCCCGGCCACCCGAAACTACCAAACCCGCATCAGCAAGTGCAACTTCGCCGGTCACCTTATTTACTTCTTTAACTTTTACATTAAAATCTTTTTCCTCAAAATTCACCGCAAGTTTTTCAACCGCCGCCTTGCCGTCAACTTTATTCAACGGAAAGGTATTTGGCATCAGCATAATTACTTTAACATCGCTGGTGATATTGACATAGGCAAACGCCTTTCCCGAAAAAACCGATTTCCTGATCACAAATCCATTCTCCAAATCAGGATAGGTTAATGCGCCGGCTACCACGCCCGCCTTTAATTGTACAGCTACGCGAGGCGCTACAGCCCTGCCGTTAATATCATTAAGCGTTATAATCAAGTTACTGCCTTCTTTTTGAACAGCGGCTAACAAGGCGCGGGCATACGCCGGCGCATGTAAATCGTTCAGCCGGGGATCGTCAACATGCAACACTTTTTGGGCGCCGTATTGTCCAAGATTTTCCATTTCGGCTTCGCCAATCGTTCCAAGGACAACCGCTGTTGCCGTTTCACCGGTTTTTCGAGCGATACCTGCCGCGTATTGCACTGCCTCAAGATTTTTCTTTTTTATAACCCCTCCATCATGTTCCACCAATACTATTACTGACATTTTTCTAAGCTTTATTTATAAAAACATTATACTACAAATTCTGGCTAAATAACTTTCGCTTCTGTGTGAAGAAGGTTTACCAGTTCGTCCATATTTTCCGGCTTAATAATTTTCACGCCGGCTTTCGCAGGCGGCAATTCATAAGATAGGATTGCTGTTACAGGCGATTGCACAGAAGGTGCGATCACATTTAGCGGACGGGTACGCGCAGCCATAATACCTCTCATATTGGGAATACGGGCCTCGGCTACACCTTTCTGGCATGAAATAACAAGCGGTAAATTACAGCTATCGGTTTCCTCGCCACCTTCTATTTCGCGCTTTACTACAGCCACGTCGTTTTCAATTTGAATGCCGGCAGCAAAACCAATATAATCTATATCCAGTAATGCGGCAACCATTGCACCCACGATGCCGTTGTTATAATCAATAGATTCTTTGCCGCAGAGAATAAGATCGTACCCAATACTTTTGGCATATTCGGCTATATAAAGGGCTGTTAAATAAGGGTCGTTACTTTCGGCATCAATACGCACCGCCAGATCGCCGCCCAACGCCAACGCTTTTCTGATGATTGGTTCGGTATCTGCCCTGCCAACCGTTACCAAATGTATTTCATTTGCAATGCCACTTTCTTTTAATTCGAGCGCACGCACCAGGGCATACCATTCGTCGTAAGGATTGATCACAAAAGTAACGCCCTGGCTATTTACCAGTGTGTTGTTATCTTTTAAAACAATCTTTGTGCTTGTATCCGGTACCTGACTTATACAAATTAATATCTTCATTTATAACACTTCCTTATTTTAAAAACAATACTTTTCCTCTGCAATCAATTTTGCAGCTATATTTCTGCGCGCCTGGGTTGAATTAATATCTTCTGTTTTAGTATAGCGCTTAAGCCCCATCAACATCATTCTCTTTTCGTCACCTTCGGCAAAATAATTCAATGCTTCTTTTCCGGCCTTCGCAATTTTTTCGGCGGCATCATTAATATATACGCTCATCATATCTAATTGCTCTTTACAGCTATCCTCTCCGCGCATTGAAACCAGTTTTTCAACCCGCAACTGCAATGACTCGCTTACATACAACTCAATAAGCATATCGGCAAGGTTCATTAGTACCTCCTGCTCCTTGCCTAACTGCGTCATCAGTTTTTGAACCGCGGCACCAGCCACCATTAGTATGGCCTTTTTAAAATTGGCAATATATTTTTTCTCCTTACTGAACAGCGTTTCTTCGTCTGCGGAGCCAAAATCAGGTATACTCATCAATTCGCCGGCAACTTTTTGGGCCGGGCCCATCAGGTCAAGTTCGCCTTTAAGGGCGCGCTTAAGCATCATATCTACCGTTAACATCCGGTTAATCTCGTTGGTACCTTCAAAAATTCGGTTTATCCTCGAATCGCGATAAGCACGGTCCATCGGAGCTTCAGCGCTATAACCCATGCCCCCGTAAATCTGAACACCTTCATCTACCACGTAATCAAGTGTTTCAGAAGAATGCACTTTTATAATTGCTGCTTCAATAGCAAACTGTTCGGTGCCTTTAAGCTTAGCTTGCGTTTCATCAAGTCCGGATGCTACCAACATTTCAGTTGCTTCTTCCATATTCTGACTGGCCCTGTAAACCGCCGACTCCGAAGCATAAGTAAGTATAGCCTGCTGTGCCAGTTTATACCTTATTGCTCCATACTTGGAGATTGCACGTCCAAACTGCTCACGTTCATTAGCATAACGTACCGCCAGACTTATCACTTCTTTGCTCGCGCCAACTGTACCACCGCCCAGTTTCATACGGCCGATATTTAAGATGTTGACAGCTATCTTAAACCCGTTCTGACGGTCGGATAAAAGGTTTTCTACGGGCACCTTGCAGTCGTTAAAAAATACCTGTCGTGTCGAGCTGCCTTTAATTCCCATTTTATGCTCTTCAGAATTCAGTGTCAGTCCTTCAAAATCTTTCTCCACGATGAAAGCACTTAAATTTTCATCGTTATCAATTTTTGCAAAAACGGTAAAAACATCAGCAAAACCTGCATTGGTGATCCACATTTTTTGACCGGTTATCAAATAATGTTTGCCATCCTCAGAAAGCTTTGCCCTGGCTTTACCCGAATTGGCATCGGAGCCTGAGCTTGGTTCGGTGAGGCAATATGCCCCCTTCCACTCGCCGCTGGCAAGCTTTGGAATATATTTTTGCTTTTGTGCGTCGTTGCCATAATAAAGAATAGGCAGCGTACCGATGCCAGAATGTGCGGAGAACGCTACCGAAAAAGAATTCCCGGCGCCTAACTTTTCGGTAACCAGCATAGATGTTTTAAAGTCCTTGCCAAAACCGCCATATTCTTCGGGCACCGAAATCCCTAGCAAGCCAAGCGCTCCGGCTTCATCCATTAAATGAGACATCAGGCCTTCTTCCTGTTCGTCAATGCGGTGTAAATATGGTTTTACATGCTGTGCAAGGAAGTTATCGCAGGTTTCAGCAATCATTAACTGTTCTTCGTTCCATTCTTCCGGAATGAATACACTATCGGCGGCAGTTTCCCTGATCAGGAACTCGCCTCCCCTTATAGCTTTTACACTTTCAATATCGTTCATAATCTATTTTTTTATTGGAATAGTCAATATTTTTTAAACCATTTTCTATAATTGGCAGCTTAAATTTCTGTAATAGTTAGCAAAATATCTACCCCGGTTTATACATTAGGGCCGTTCGGTTCCAAAAGCAGTTTATTGATGCTTTTTCAGTATTTATAATTAGGAGTAAAATTAGAAGCGTTACTAAACCTATGAAAGGTCTGCAATACGGAGATATTAGTCAAAAAGTCGGAACATAATTCTGGCGCGGCAAAAAGAGAACTTGCCGGTTATTTAAAGTATATGGGATTTAGTGTGTTAAAACGAGGCGATAATCTGATGGCGACATGCCGGTATGCTTCTTGAAATATTTGCCAAACGAGGATTGATCGGGAAAGTGGATATTTTCGGTTACCCGCGCAATACTTATATCATGGTTTCTTAATAATACCTTTGCTTCCAATATAACAGCATCATCTATCCATTCGCCGGCAGTTCTGCCTGTTACCTCTTTTATTGTTTCTGTTAGATGCTTTGGCGATACAAAAAGGGCATCGGCGTAATACTGAACATTTCGGTGTTCTTTATAATGATGAAAAACCAATTCCTGGAACAGCATATTTAACTCCTGTTTACGCGTTTGTTTACCTCTTATTATCAGGTGTTGCTTTTCATATATGAAAGCTACCTCATAAAGCAGCATATTTAAGGTATTCCGTGACATTTCGACGCGGTAAGGGTGTTCTTCCCGCTCCAGCGTTTGCTTTATTAGTAAATAAATATTTTGCAGTACTTTGACATCCTCATGTTCCGGGTAAATAACCGGAATGGAGGCACTTTTAAAATAGCTGAAGGATTCAAGAAAGTGGCTGTTAACGTTATTTTCGGTTAAAAAAGCCTTCGAAAACACGATGAACCTGCAAAGGAAATCGTCGCTGCTGTCATAAATTCTTAAAACATGAAAAGGTGTAGCCAGCAGCATTGCATCCGGCCTGGCCTGATAAACCTGCAAATTTACTTCAACCTGCGCTGTTCCGCGTGTGCATATGCCTATGATATAACCGTCGGACCGGTATGGAAATTCGCTCAGGCTCAGCAATTGCTTCTCGTCGGTGATAAAAAAATCCGGGCCAACCAGTTTATCGGCATACAAATCCGCAAATTTCGACAAGCTTAATTGTGCAACTTTATTACTCATTTATCTAATTTATGAAATTCAGTAACGATATTTTAGGAAACACTTATATTAACGTTTAAATATTTTCTTGCAAAATATCATTCAATATAATTCTCCGACTTTTTGACTAATATCTCCGCAGTATAGCCCTTTTTTTGTTTCAAATGCAAGCTAATTTTATTTCTTGATAGTTGTAAGCTTTGCAGCCATGCAAACTGCACATTATAAACCAATTCTATACTAAATTATATTATGAAGAAAATTTTGTTATTAGTGCTTGCACTAATTCCTGTATTGACCTTCGCCCAGGGTTTCCAGGTTAATCTTGAGGGGCAGAAGCAGATAGGCATGGGGCATACGGGTACAGGCCTGGTTCAAGATGGCGCATCAGCTTTTTTTAATCCGGGGGCTATGGTATTGCTGCCTGAGAATTATATTCAGGCAGGAATAAGCCCCTTGCTGTTTAAGTCAGACTTTAATCCAGCAGGTACGAATGTTCAGGATCAATCTTTAAACAAAGTGGCCACCCCGTTTAATTTTTACGCCGTTTGGGGGCCAAAATCTTCCTGGTGGAAATTAGGCTTAGGTGTTTATACCCCATTTGGCGGATTAACCGATTGGGGGAAAAGCTGGCAAGGTAAATATGTATTGGAAAGTCTCGACTTGAAAGCCATCTATTTTCAGCCGACCCTTAGCATTAAAATAAACAAGGTTTTAAGTATAGGCGGAGGCTTTGTTTATAATCGGGGAAGCGTTGACCTTACACAGGCTATTCCTCTTGGCAATTCAAGCGGGCAAGACGGACAGGCAGAATTAAAAGGTACCGGTAAAGGTTACGGCTGGAATGCAGGTATATTTATCAAGCCTTCATCAAAAATTTCCATTGGGCTTACACACCGTTCAAAAGTGAGCACTACGATAAATAATGGCAATGCAATTTTCACTGTTCCGACTTCAGTTCAAAGCGGCTTTCCACAACCAAACAGTTTCACTTCAACTATACCTTTGCCTGCCACCAATTCACTGGGGATTGGCCTCTATCCTACCGATAAATGGACAGTTGCCTTTGATGTTAATCTTGTTAACTGGAATGTTTATAAGGTATTGGCGTTTGATTATAAAACCAACACGTCATCGTTGCAGGATACTTATTCACAACGAAACTATAAAAATGCGGTTACGCTGCGTGCAGGCGCCCAGTATAAGGCCACCGTTAAAACGGCTTTGCGTTTTGGCGGAGGCTACGCTACCACGGCCGTTCAGGATGGCTATGTAACCCCTGAAGCTCCGGATGCAAACAGGGTGTATGTTACAGCAGGACTCGGGTATAAGCTGACAAAGGGACTTGATGTGGATGTGTCATTTGAATATGAACATCTTATGTCGCGTACGCAAACAAACATTCAATCTCAATTGTCAGGCACATTTAAAACCAATGTGTACATCCCCGGTATTTCACTTGCTTATCACTGGTAATTTAAAAATCAAAACAAATGAAGACACTTAAACACTTTATTTATATTATAATAGGTTTGGTTGGGCTGGCTGCCTGCAAACCCGAAATAAATACACCAAAGCCAAGCCATGGCACAGCCAACTTTTCAAGATTTATCGCTGTAGGCAACTCGCTTACAGCAGGCTATGCCGATGGCGGCCTTTACCTGCAAGGCCAGTTAAATTCGTACCCGGCTATCATAGCCAAACAGATGCTTTCTGTTGGCGGAGGGACGTTTACTCAACCATTATTCAGCACCGCGCAGGCAAATGGGTCGGGTTATTTACAATTAACCGGATTTAGTTCAACGGGCAGCCCGATTACTGCCCCGGTTACTTCAAACCTGGCCATAAGAGAAATCTTGCCTGTACCCGGCTTCGGCAATGTAACATTGTATAGCAAGTACAGCGGTGATATTAACAATTACGGCGTACCGGGCATCAAACTGCTTAATATTACTTATGCACCTTATGGTAATTTAAATGGTTTTTATGAAAGGTTATTGCCAGGCGATTCACCAACAAACACCACCCCCTACCTTTCTTTCATTACTGCAAAACCGTTTACTTTCTTTTCTAATTGGTTGGGAAATAATGACGCCCTGGCCTATGCGACATCCGGCGGAGCGGGAGATGTTTTGACTGATCCAACAACTTTTGCGGCCTTAAATTCCCTACTGATAAATACCTTAACTGCTACCGGAGCAAAGGGTGTTGTGGCAACCATTCCGGATGTAACATCAATCCCGTACTTTAATACGATTACAGAAGGTGCGATCCTTGCTGGAGTACAAAAGGCGAACCCAACAGTTACAGGCTTGTATATTAATGCGCTTGTTTCAGGCACAAACTATGCGCCAAGGGTAGCCACCCCAGCCGACCTAATTGTTCTGACATTCCCGACAAGTAAAATAGGGCAGCCCGTTAGTACGCCATATGGCAACCTTCCTTATGGTTTAACTCCCTACACACCTATTGATAATCAATATGTACTGGATGCTAACGAAGTAACCTTAACCGAAAATGCGGTTACAGCTTTCAACACCACTATTGTTTCAACAGCTAATGCAAAAGGCCTGGCCGTCTTTGACGCTTACACTTTCCTAAAAAACATAAAACTAAATGGTTTGGTTACAAACGGCATAAGCCTCAATTCGAATTATATAAGCGGCGGGCTATTTTCGCTGGACGGGGTGCACCTTACCCCGAGGGGCTACGCAATTGTTGCCAATGAATTTATAAAGGCTATCAATGCAAAATATGGATCAAATATTCCCCTGGCTGATGTTGCGGCTTACGGCGGAATTAAGTTCCCGTAAGTAAGTAAAAAGCTCCACAACTGTACACTTGATTGAATCAGAGCGCGCAGAAAATGGATAACTTAAAAACTTGACGTATATCAAACTAAAAAGAAAAAAAGCCTGCGGTCATTTGAGTTGCAGGCTTTTTTCTCTTTAGTTTTCTGAAAACCAATTAAAAATAATTGAGGATAAATTAGTTAACTCACCTACTTGCCGATACAAAATTTACTAAAGATATTCTCCAGTAAATCATCTGTAGTTACAGCGCCGGTAATCTCGCCTAAATAATGCAGCGCTTGTTTAATATCCATCGCCAGGAAATCAGAAGTTACGTCGTCCATTCCACTTAGTACGCGAATTAAAGCTTCCTCAGTTTTTTGCAGTGCTTCCAAATGGCGGATGTTGGTTACCAGTGTTTCATCGCCGGTTAGCTGATCTTTTATTGCCGATGAATAAATTTTATTTTTCAACTCATCAATGTGCAGCTTTTCCTTAGCGGAAATAGAGAGAAAGTCCGGATGTCCGGAAGTCCGGAAGTCCGAAAGTTTGGTGGCATGTCTGGGCAAATCAGATTTGTTGGCAATAACCAACATGTTAATACCTGGTTTCTGCAGGCTTTCAATATCTTGTCGCAGTTCTTCACCGGTTATTTGTTCTGCATCAAATAAATAAATCAACAATGCCGACTGGCTGATCTTTTCCATGGTACGCTGTACGCCTATCTGCTCTATGGCATCTGTGGCTTCACGAATCCCTGCAGTATCTATCAATCTGAAATTGATGCCATTTATATTTAATACTTCCTCAATGGTATCGCGGGTGGTGCCTGGGATGTGGCTTACAATGGCACGTTCCTCGTTTAATAAAGCGTTTAACAACGTTGATTTTCCGGCATTCGGCCGACCGGCTATAACCGTGTTTACACCCTGTTTAATGGCATTACCCAATTCAAACGAACGGATAAGGTTGCCGATAACCTTATTTATTTCGTTGATCAATTTTTTGAGTTGATCGCGGTTTGCAAATTCTACATCTTCTTCCGCAAAATCAAGTTCCAGCTCTATTAGCGAAGCAAATTGCACCAACTGGTCGCGTAGCGTTTGCAATTGGTTACTAAACCCTCCCCTAAGCTGGTTTAAGGCCACCTGCTGCGATGCTTTTGAATTTGAAGCAATAAGGTCGGCCACTGCCTCAGCCTGCGACAGATCAAGTTGACCATTTAAAAAGGCCCGCAATGTGAACTCACCTGCTTTTGCAGACCTGGCCCCCTTTTTTATGAGCAATTTTATAATCGATTCTATGATATAAGCAGACCCATGACATGAGATCTCCACCACATTTTCACGGGTATAGGAGCGTGGAGCCACAAATAACGAAACTAAAACCTCATCCAAAACAATATCACCGTCGGCAATGCCACCAAAATGGATGGTATGCGATGCTTGCCTGGTCAGGTCTTTGCCTTTAAAAATGCTGTTCGCTATAGTAATAGCTTCAGGGCCCGAAAGACGGATAATGCCTATCGCACCGGTTCCGTTTGGGGTGGCGAGCGCTACTATTGTTTGGTCGTTAGTCATTGGATTATTAATCATTGGAGCTTTTGCTAAGGCTCTTGTTCAAAAATGCGAAGTTCGGCATTTAAGGCCAATCTTTTGTTACCGCTAAGCCATAAACAACTTAAGCAACGAACTATCAACTATGAACCACGGACTTCCCTAAAAAACTTATCTTCGCAAGCAATTATGGTAACCTTTTTTGAAGCCTCGCTCGATACTATTTCTGTACATCATGTTGGCAATCCGTCAATAAATGAGATGTATTCCCTATCTGATAATCCGTTGGAGTTAAAGGATGAGATCGTTCCTAACCTGCTGATGCAGTATTTTTTGAAGCCATTTGAAAAGGTAAACGAAGTTTACCACCTTACCCATAGCAGCGGTGATCTTAACCTGAACGAGATTCATCATTTTGTTACCCGGATATTTGAACAAAAGGAGAAATTTCATGAAGCGTCAGAACTAATCGCCAAGTTTCTTTATAAGGTTACCACGCATCCCAATATTAAAGGCGGCGAGCTTTATGTGGTTTATTTTAACAAAGTACAGATTGAAGGCAACCCGCTTGATGCGATAGGCATCTTTAAATCAGAAAACAAAGAGACCTACTTAAAGGTATATCCAGATAAAGGCGGCTTCCAGGTTGATTACGAGGAAAATGCCATAAATATTAATAAGCTGGATAAAGGCGCATTGATTTTTAATATCGAAAAGGAGAACGGCTATAAAGTTGTTGTGATAGATAAGAACAACAGCGGCGGCCAGGATGCTGCCGTTTACTGGAAGGATGACTTTTTACAGCTGAAGATCCGCAACGATAGCTTCAATCAAACCAGTAATGCGCTGGGCGTTTATAAAAAATTCGTAACCAATAAGCTTGACGATGAATTTGAAATGAGCAAGGCTGATAAGATCGACTTGCTAAACCGCTCCATGAAATACTTTAAGGAAAAGGATACGTTTGATATGGACGAGTTTACCGGTGAAGTGTTAGGTAATCCCCAGGCGATTGAATCGTTCAAAAACTTTAAAAACCAATACGAACAGGAGTTTGATACGCCAATTGCCGATACCTTCGAAATTTCGGATAATGCAGTAAAAAAGCAGGCCAAAGTTTATAAAAGCGTATTAAAGCTTGATAAGAATTTCCACATCTACATTCACGGAAATAAAGATTTAATTGAAAAGGGATTTGACGATGGCAAGGCAATGAACTACTACAAGGTATTTTTTAAAGAAGAGGCATAAGTGTTCCACAGCGTTCCATTTTTACAAGCGGAACACATGGAACGCTGTGAAACATGCTGATTATTAGACAATTCCAATTTTACCTAAATGTAAGTATCCAAAATTGTCGTAAGATTGGCGGTTTCGATCACCGCAAGGCGATGAATTATTACAAAGTTTTCAGGGAAGAAACTTCAACCGCTGTACCGATTTAAACGTTACGACGCCATTGAGGGCATAAGTTCTGCAGCAAGTGCTGAAATCCAATTACCGAATAATTCAGCTTCAAGCTCAACAGCTTTTTGAGCATGTTGCTCCCATTGGGTTGAAAAGCTTTTAAGCTGGTTGATCATTTCCTCCAAATGCCCCTCTTCCTCCAAAATGATCGACTTCACATTCACCTTGCTATTCGATTTGTCCAATTCATCCTGGTAGATCGGATAAAGCTCATCGGCTCTAACTTCAATAGCATAAGTAACCAGCAGATAAGCGGCAAAACGCAATTCCTTACCTGCAAGGTTTAGTTCCTGCTTTAAATACCTGCTTACTTGTATATCCAACTTGTTAAGATAATATTTGCTGTAGGTTGGGGCCAATAAAAACTCGGGAGCGTAAGTAGGGCAATCCCCGTTGGTTTTTTCTATTTGCTTTTTCAGGTAGAACGCATGGCGATGTTCCTCGGCAGCGTGCTTTAAAATAATGTACGTAACAGTTTGCGGATCTTCACTTGCTGAGATCTTGCGCGCACCTGTATTTTCCATTAACGACAACGTATTTAACCACTTGGAATGCAATACGTTATCATTAACTATTAAAGGTAAAATATTATCTAGTTTCATAGCTTAGTTTTTTTGATTTCACCGATTTAAGGGTGATTACACAGATTCATTACATGTTAGATTCAAATTTTATTCCTTTAGAATAGCTAATCAGTGCAATCTTCTAAACAATCGGTGTAATCTTTAATTCAATCAGTACAATCTTCTAAATAATCGGTGTAATCTTTCACCCAATCAGTGTAATCCTAATTAAATTTCTTCGAGCGCCTGTTCAATTTTATTGTAGATGTAACTCAATTCTTCGTCCGTTATACAATACGGCGGTAAAATGTAAATAGTATTACCAAGCGGCCGTAAAATTATTCCGGCATCTAAAAAGTACTTGTAAAGCTTATCCCGTAGCGAGCTAAAATACGAGGTATTGTTTCCGGTCTCCCACTCCATTGCAATAATTGTCCCGGTTTGGCGGATGGTCTTTATTTTAGGGTGATCTTGGATCTTCCTTGAAAAATTTGCGTGCGACTCAACTATCCGGTTTATATTTTCCTGTGTCGATGGACTGACAAACAAATCCATACTTGCCAGTGCCGCCGCACAGGCCACCGGGTTAGCCGTGAAAGAATGCCCGTGAAATAATGTTTTCAATTTATCATCAGAAAGAAACGCGTTATAGATCTTCCCGCTGCAAGTGGTAACCCCCAGCGCCATGGTACCACCGGTTAAGCCTTTTGAAAAGCACATAATATCCGGCTGTACCATTACGTGATCGCAGGCAAATGATTTCCCGGTACGGCCAAAGCCTGTAAAAACCTCATCGTCAATCATCAAAACACCCTCCTTCCGGCAATGCGCCATCAGCTCATTCAGGTATTTAGCCTCATACATGATCATGCCACCCGCGCCTTGCACCAATGGCTCGAATATGAAACACGCCAGTTCAGATTTGAGATCTGAGATCTGAGATTTGAGACTTTCAATATTCCCGTTATTTGGCAGATCAATAAACTCAACCTCAAACAGTAATGAATCAAATGCCGCTGTAAAAGCACTGCGGCCACTTACAGCCATAGCGCCAAAGGTATCTCCGTGGTAGGCGTTGTTAAAGGCTAGGATCTTCGTTCTCGCCTCGCCTTTGTTGTGCCAGTATTGCAGGCACATCTTAATCGCAACCTCGTTGGCGGTTGAACCATTATCAGAATAAAACACCTTTTCCTGGCTGGCAGGCAGCAGCTTAAGCAAACGTTCCGCTAATTCAACTGCACCTTCGTGGGTAAAACCGGCGAAGATCACGTGTTCAAGTTTAGTTAGCTGTTCGGCTACCTTTTTAGCGATGTGCGGATGGGCATGACCGTGGATATTTACCCACCAGGATGATACCGCATCAATATACTTCTTCCCGTTTTCATCAAACAAACAAGCGCCCTCACCGCGTACTATCGGTACCGGCGGCAGTGCCGTTTGCATTTGAGTATAGGGATGCCATATTACTTTTAAATCTCTCTCAACCAGGCTCATATATTATTTTTTAAAAGCTTTACCACATGTTTATCGGTCGGAAAAATAAATTCGTCCGGCTGCAATTCATCCAGCTTAACAAGGCGGAAAGATTGCAGCACCTCTCCCTCCCCGTCAAAATCAAACTGAACTGTTTTTATCGCAAAATTAATAGGATCAATATTTTTAACAATGTAATAAACACTAATGATCTGCGATTCATTAAATGCTGATTTCACAAAGAAATCAGTGGTGTAAAAATGGCTGATCACATCGACATTGATATTGCATTCTTCAACAAACTCACGCTTAAGGCCATCGATCAGTCCTTCACCAAATTCCAGACCACCACCGGGAAACTTGGTAAACTGCATGCCATATTCCTGCTCATCACTTATAAGCACTTCATTGGCATCGTTTATTAAAATGCCATACACACGCACGTTAAATGGGTACATTATTCAAAGTGTTTTTTATTTCGGATGATCTTATTCATCGTCCACGTTATATCTTCTGTTTTTGCCTCACTCCTGATAGGGCAATTTGGCATGTTGCAATAGTGACAGCACTCGGGCAAACACGGGTCGGCATGGATAAAGAGTTCCGTTTTAGTTACTTCCCTGTTAATAAGCCTATCAACCGATTTAACCTCCTCATGAACCCTGTTAAGATCGAAATAGTTTGGCAAGGTTAAATGGCAATCGATATGCAGTTCATTGCCATATTTCTGTGCACGAAAATTGTGAATGTCTATCCATGCGTCCTTCCGCTTTTCATTCAAAACCTTTACCAATTCGGTTACAACATCAAAATCCGCCTCATCCATTAGGCCAGATACAGACCGGCGTACAAGTTTATAACCACTAAACAAAATGTATAAAGCTACGAGTATTGATAATGCACTATCCAGCCATAATATTTTTGTAAAATGAATGAGCAACAAGCCAACCACCAAGCCGACACTGGTTACCATGTCAGCCAGCAGGTGCCGGCCATCAGCTTCAATAATTATAGATGGCAACGACTTGCCCCTTTTTATCATGTAATAACCTAAGCCACCATTTACAACACCCGTTATGCCTATAATTATTGCACCAGTTAATAAGTCATGAATTGCAGCAGGGTAAAATATGCCGTAAACAGATTTTACTATAATGATGATAGCGGCAATAGCAATAAGCGATCCCTCTATAAAAACCGAGAAATATTCTACTTTGCCGTGCCCATAAGGATGATTTTCATCCCTTGGCTGGGCGGCAAGGTAAATACTAAAAAAGGCGAAGGCGCTGGCTAAAACGTTAACAATGCTTTCGGCGGCATCGGTAAGCACAAAATTTGAAGCGGTTAAAAAATATGCTCCGAATTTCGCCAGCATCAGGACTATTCCAACTATTAATGCTATTAGTATGATCCTTTTCTGCTCTTTCAAAACGACGGGTATTTGCGGGCAAAAATAGGCTTTTTATGCGTTATGTAAATATTAATTGGCGTTTGATGGTTAAAAGAAGGGAAGCAATTGAGGTATAATGGTTTCAAATTTCGTAGAGACGCAAAATATTGCGTCTCCTGTTGAAAGAACCGCCGTTATACAATCCTGCAACCCTGCGATGCCATCGCATAAAGATGCTAAATATTGCGCCTCTACATTTCATTTAAATTATTAAAGATTTAACAGTTTCGTAACGTACCAACCAAGCAGATTTAAATTTTAATTATAAACATTAAAAATCGGCTTTAATATTAAATCTTTTGCAAAATTCAGCGCTGAATAGTAGCGTTTTTCAGTGGAGGTATTACTATTGATTGAAGACTAATTACTTCGAACTTAGGACTTTTTCTATATTTGCCGCGCAATAATTAAAAACAATATGAGTACATTAAGTAACAGGATCAATAACCTGTCGGAATCAGCGACTATCAAGATGGCCAAAATGGGCCGCGAACTTGCCGCAAAGGGTGTAGATGTGATCAGCCTTAGCTTTGGCGAACCGGATTTTCATACCCCTGAGCATATAAAGGAAGCTGCCAAGCAGGCCATGGATAAAAACCTTACCTATTATACTCCGGTATCTGGTTATCCTGATCTGCGTAAGGCGGTATCTGCCAAGTTGAAGAACGAGAACGGCCTGGATTATGATTTCAGCCAGATAGTTGTTTCTACCGGTGCTAAACAAGCTATTGCCAACGCAGTACTATGTTTGGTTAATCCGGGAGAAGAAGTTATTATTCCTACTCCTTACTGGGTATCATACAGCGAAGTTGTTAAGCTTGCCGAGGGTGTGAGTGTATTTATTGAAGCCCCCGTTGAGCAGGATTTTAAGATCACTCCTGAACAACTGGAAGCAGCCATCACTCCTAAAACAAAATTATTCATGTTCTCGTCGCCATGTAACCCTACCGGCAGCGTTTACAGCAAAAGTGAGTTGGAAGGTTTAGCTAAGGTGTTTGAAAAATATCCTGAGATCTATATTCTTTCTGACGAGATCTATGAGCACATCAATTTTGTTGACAAACACGAATCAATTGCACAGTTCGATTATATAAAGGACCGTGTTATCATTATAAATGGCTGGTCGAAGGCGTTTGCCATGACCGGCTGGAGAATTGGCTACACTGCTTCGAACATCGAGATTTCCAATGCCTGCGATAAAATGCAGGGCCAGATCACTTCTGGTACTTGCTCAATTACCCAACGTGCAGGTGTTGCCGCCTATGAAGGTGGGTTAGAATCAGTATTGGAAATGCGTGCTGCCTTTAAAAAACGCCGTGACCTGGTTTACGGTTTATTAAAGGAGATTGATGGCGTAAAAGTAAACCTGCCTGAAGGCGCGTTTTACTTCTTCCCCGATGTTACTTCATTCTTCGGAAAGACTTATAACGGTAAAACCATCAATGATGCTGATGAGTTGGCAATCTACCTTTTAGAAGAAGGTCATGTTGCTACAGTAGGCGGTGATTCATTCGGTGATAAAAAATCGATCCGCATTAGCTATGCTGCCGCCGAAGATAAACTGGTAGAAGCAGTAAGAAGAATCAAGGAAGCTTTAGGAAAGTTGTCTTAGGGATTAGAGACTTGTTAATTAGAGATTAGGTAACTTCGCTCTTAAATAAAAAGGAAAGCCTTCGCAAATTTGCGAAGGCTTTCCTTTTTATTGTTATTAATATCTGGTTAACTAATCTCGGAGATCAGCTAATCTCAAATTAACTAAGCTCTAACTTACAAGCCAAAGCCATAAGCCACACGTAAGCCAACTATACCATAGTTAACGTCTTGTCCTGAATAGTTTTCGTAACGTACACCAACATCCCAGTGTTTATTTGCATAACCAATACCCGGAGTTAATAAAAGTTTAGTGTTCGTTTGTGAATCTAAATTATCAGGTTCTCCCTGATAAGCAAAAGTCTTGGTTTCGATACCAACACCCGCTTCACCTGCTAAATATAAATTTTGAGTGAAGAAGTATTTAACACCAGCTTTAATTGGCACCATGCCCAATGATTGATATTTTTCATTCAATCCGGGAACGGTTTTACCAAAGAAATTATAATAACCTGATGTTAAAGTCAATGCAACAGTTGGCGTAAGTCCGTATTGTACTCTTGCAGTACCGCCTAGTTCCAAATTGGAAAAGTCATGCGCATCGCCTGTTACTATACCACCTTCAACACCCAGTCCGAAACGGAATTTATTAGGGGTGATTGTTTGGGCTTTAACATTTGTTCCGAATAATATAACTACTGCAAATAGTGCGGAAGCTAAAAGTTTTGTTAAATTTTTCATTGTTGTGTTTTTCATTTAAGTGTGAAATAATAGATAATTCTATACACACCCGCTAAACAAATACTTTGCCACCGTGCCAATATCTATGTCGGTTTTATGTAAAACAAGTCTCAAAATTCATAATCCACATACTTTATTAACAATTGTTAACTCCTTACTTACTGATAATCAGTTGACTTTTTAACTTTAATAGTTAGGAAGGTATGTTAACAACTTATTGACTGCAACCTACCACTAAGGCGAGTCACTTCAGTTTATAAATTTAATTTTAACGAGAAAATTGCAGGGTAAAAAGGTCAAAATTGTACGTTGTAGGGAACGATTTGTGTTAGAGATTAGAGGCCAGAGATTAGTGATTAGTTGCCATTCCGCAATAAAAAAGCTTTTCATGCTAAGCCGGGGTTAGAGATTAGTTGCCATTTCGGCAATAAAAAAAGCTTTTCACTCTAAGCCGAAGCGTAGGATGAAAAGCTCTCTATTACTTTAGTATTTACTTTTTTACGATTGAGGATCCACTTCGGGCTCTGGTTTATAGTTTTTCTCCAGTTCAGCAAGCTTTTCCTTACCGTAGGCAAACTTGGTTATGATATAAAACAAAACCGGTACTATAAAAATCGCAAATGAGGTAGCAGTAAGCATCCCGCCGAACACGGTCATACCGATCGTCTTTCGCGCCTGGGCTCCTGCTCCGGATGCAAAAACAAGCGGTAGTACGCCGAAGATGAATGCAAGTGATGTCATCAGGATTGGTCTTAAACGCAGGCGAACCGCATCCAGGGTGGCCTTTTCAAGCTCCATGCCGCGGTCAACACGTTCTTTGGCAAATTCCACAATCAAAATTGCGTTCTTCGCGGCCAAACCAATGAGTGTTATTAAACCTATCTGCGCGTATACATTATTATTGAGCGAGGGATTGAATGTTAAAAACAGTATCGCACCAAATGCTCCCAAAGGCACAGCCAATAGAACTGAAAATGGCACAGACCAGCTTTCGTAAAGAGCTGCGAGGAATAAAAACACGAAGCCTATTGATAGCATAAAAATGTAGACCGTTTTTGAGCCAGATAGTAGCTCTTCACGGCTTAGTCCAGAAAACTCATAACCATACCCTTGTGGTAAAGTGCTGTCAGCAACTTCCTTTAATGCTCTTAAGGCATCGCCACTGCTATAACCCGGTTTAGGGCCACCATCAATTTCCGCAGATCTGAATAAGTTATAATGCGATATCAATGGTGCGTTTTCAATTACTTTATAGGATGTAAGCGTACTCAACGGCACCATCCCACCTGACTGGTTGCGCACGAAGTATTGGCCTATGTTGTCAATATTTGTACGATAATTGGTATCTGCCTGTGCCAATACGTGAAAATTCCGACCGTAAATTGTAAAGTCGTTGATGAAAATACTACCCATGTAGGTTTGCAACGCATTGTTGATGTCACTTATGGCTACACCCAAGCGCTTGGCCTTTTCACGATCTATAGTGAGCTGGTATGCCGGCGTACTCGCAGTAAAGAACGAAAAAGCCTTCCCTATTTCAGGGCGCTTATTAATTGCTGCGGTAAGATTTTTAAGAACTTTTTCAAAATTCTTAATATCACCACCTGCTTCCTTTTCCTCCAATATAAAAGAGAAACCACCCGTGCTGCCTAACCCCGGAATTGCAGGCGGCTGAATTACAACCACGTTCGCCTCCTTGAACTTCGATAGTCGTTTTTGAAGATTAGCAGTAATTGCACCTATTTGGGTTTGATCAGTCTTTCGCTCATCCCATGGTTTAAGCTGAACAAATATGGTCGCACTGTTCGACTTACTGGCAAAGCTCACCGCATTTAAACCCCCAAGGGCAGCGTAGTGCAAAATTCCTGGAACGCGACCGATGGAATCCATCATCTCATGCAAAACTGCCACTGTTCGTTGTGTTGATGATGCTTCGGGCAAATCGTACGTAACATAAATACGACCGTCGTCTTCCAGCGGAATAAACCCGCTTGGCTTATTCCAAAATAAAAGAACAGTTCCGGCGATAATACACACCAATATAATGATCACAAATTTGGAGTGCTTTATACTCTTATCAACCCCGTTTCTGTACCTGCCGGTCCAGCGATCAAACCATTGATTAAACTTAAAGAAGAATTTATTTAATCCTCTTGATTTATCGTCAATTTTATGCGGGCGTAAGATGAGCGTGCATAATGCCGGGGTTAAAGACAACGCAACGAATGCCGAGATCAATACCGATATTGCAATGGTTATCGCGAACTGCTGGTATAGCCGCCCTACAATGCCAGGTATAAACCCGACCGGCACAAACACTGCGGCCAATATCAATGCAATTGCTATAACGGGTGCCGAAATATCGCGCATAGCATGTACCGTTGCCTCCTTGGGCGACATACCCTTTTCATCCATATAATGCTGCACCGACTCAACCACAACAATGGCATCATCAACCACAATACCAATAGCAAGTACAAACCCAAACAACGTTAGGGTATTGATAGTAAAGTGAAGCGGGATAAAGAATATAAACGTCCCGATAATTGATACTGGGATAGCCAATACCGGGATAAGCGTTGTACGCCAGCTTTGCAAAAACAAAAACACTACTACTATTACCAGTAGCAATGCAATTATCAGTGTTTCAACCACCTCGTGCAATGACACCTTTACCACGGTGATGGCTTCAAACGGCACTACATAATCCACATCAGATGGAAACGCCTTCTTGAGTTCATTCATCGTGGCATAAACTGCATCCGCCGTTTCAATTGCGTTACTGTTCGGTGCCTGGTATATTAACAGGTATGAAGCTCTTTTACCATCAACAAACGAGTTACCGGCGTAGTTAAACTTGCCCAACTCAACACGCGCAACATCCTTTAAATGAACAACCGCACCCGTGCTCGGAATTGTTTTCACAATTACATTAGCAAACTCCTCCGGTTTTGATAAACGGCCCTTTACCAACACCGTATATTCAAAAGACTGGGCTTTTTCCTGCGGAGTTGAGCCTACCGTACCGGCCGCAACCTGGGCGTTCTGTTCGTTTAATGCGTTGGTTACGTCGGCAGCTGTCATCCCAAGGGCCGCAAGCTTATCCGGTTTTAGCCAGATTCGCATACTAAAATCATCAGCACGGGTAAAAACGTCACCTACGCCTTTGGTTCGCAATAGCGCATCTTTTATAAAAATATTGGTGTAGTTATCCATAAAGGTAACATCATGTGTGCCCTTCGGGGCAAACATAGCTACCAGCATCAGTATACTTGGGTTACGTTTACGTACGGTTAAGCCAAGGCGCTGTACGTCCTGCGGCAAGGTAGGTGTTGCAATACCAACACGGTTCTGCACATCAAGTGCAGCTATATTAATATCGGTACCTACTTCAAAGTTGGCCGTCATGGTCATCTGTCCATTGCTGGTACTGTTACTTTGCAGGTAGGTCATCCCCGGGGTACCGTTAACCTGTACCTCAATTGGTGTAGCCACAGTTTGTTCCACCGTTAATGCATCTGCTCCACTATAAGTACCGGTAATCTGTACGGTTGGCGGGGTAATTTCAGGATACTGGCCTATCGCCAGGCTATTTATGGATAAAATACCAACCACCACAATTACTATCGAAATAACTATTGCTGTAACCGGTCGTTTTATAAAAGTATCTGCGATCATTCGTTTGTGTTTAGAAAAGAAATAATTTATTCTTCTGTACCGTTCCTATTGCAATAAGCCTATTGCTTGGCTTTTTTACCGGCAGCTCCCGGTTGCATAGGTATTCCCAACGTAATTTTACCACTATCGCGCAATCGTTGAAATCCGTCTGTTATCACCTTGTCGCCCGGCTCAATGCCCGACAATACCACAATATCAGTTCCGATATGCGGGCCTAATTTTACTTTACGCTGTAAGGCAATTGTATCCTTTGTAACAAACACAAAAAACTCACCCATATTTTCAGATACGGATTTGTAAGGAATTTGAAGCCTGTTGCCTGATTCACTATTCAATACATTTAACACGCAACTCATCCCGTCTTTCAGCACATCGTTCTGGTTAGGAAATTCAATTCTTACCTTAATAGTCCCGGTTTGATTATTCACACCGCGATCAATTGCACGCACTTTACCGGCCTGGTTGTAGGTAGTACCATCAGACAGTTGCAGCTTGAATGTTGAATCGGTGCTTTTTTTTTGAAGCCCATAGAAACGGTTAATATCCTGCTCATTAATTACAACATCAACAGCAATTGGGTGTTCGCTTGATATGGTATTCAGTAAAGTAGTTCCGGGCGAAACCTGTGCACCAAGCTTTACCTGTGATATACCTATTCGACCGGTAAACGGCGCCACTATTGTAGCGTATGAAAGATCGGTTTTTGCTGATGCCACCGCAGCTTTGGCTACGGCCACCTGGCTTTGGCTGCTTGCGTAGGTAGCCTCGGCCTGGTCGACCGTCTGCCGAGCCACAGCATCGTTTTTCAACAGCATGTTATACCTGTCAATATCTTTTTGTGATTTTACAAGATTCGCCTGTGCGCTTGACAAGTTAGCCAATGCCTGTTCATAGGCATCAAGAAACTTGCGGCGATCTATCTCATACAAGGGCTTACCCTTGGTAACTATTTCACCTTCATTAAAAAAAATGCCGGTTATAAAGCCGGTAACCTGGCTTCTCAATTCTACAGTATTAAGAGCAACCACGGTGCCCTGGTAGGTATCGTAATAAACAGCTTCGGCTTTTTTGGCTTCGGTAACATTTACTGGAGTTGGCGGTGGCGCTGCATTCAGCGCTGCCTTGTCTTTAGTGTGACATGCTGACCATAACAACATACAAACCGTTCCTGTTAATAGTATATCTCTTGTTTTCATATTTAATTTAGTTGAGGGGATAAGGTGCCAAGTGATTTCTCCAGGTCAATTTTGCTTGATAACAGTTGGAACAAGGCGTTATAATAATTTAATTCAGCAGTACGCAGGTCTGATTGCGCCACAATTACGTCGAGGTAAGTTTTTATTCCCTCACGGTATTGCAGGCTAACTACTTTATAAACATCCTTTGCAAGGTCAACATTTTGCCTTACCAATACCCAACTGGTGTAATTGCTTTTATAACCGGCAAGCGCCTGCACATACTCTGTATTAATGGTGTTTGCCGAATTTTCGAGATCAAGATCAGTGCGGCTCACCTGTAAACGCGCCTTTGCTAAATTTTGAAGGCGTTTAGTCCCCTGGAAAATAGGTATTGATAATGACAGGCCCGCGTAAGCATTAGGATACGAGTTATTGTAAAGATTGCTGAACTTATCGCTTAAATAGATCCAGTTATAACTACCAACTGCGGACAACGATGGTAAAAACCCGTATTTATAATAGGCCACATTCACAATTTCGAGGTTTTTACTTGATTGCAATAAGCGATATTCTATTCGGTTATTTACATCAAGTCGCTGATTGGTATCAATGGTCGCCTCCTGTTCATAACGGGTTGAATCGTAAGATAGAATTAAATTGTGTCCTGCTGAGATGCCCATTATTTGCTTCAGATATGCCTCCTTGCTATTAATAGCTTCGGCTGTTTGTTTGCGGCTTGCCAATGAATTATTCAGAGAGATGGTCGCCTGTTTATAATCGATCTTATCTGAAACACCGGCCTGGTACCTGTTATAAGCATCCTTTAAGCTACTCTGCAGTCTGGCAATGTCCTCATTTAAAATTTCAAGTTGCTTTTGCGACAACAGCACATCAAAAAATGCTTTACTCACATCCGACACTACATTTATCTGGCTGCTTAAAATATTCTGCTTATAATATTGCCGTGAATATTTAGCTGCCTTTGCCGCCTGCAATACATCGCTGTTATAAATAACCTGGCTGGCTTGTAATCCCAGCGTCGAGAATTCATCATTTCTTACGCCGGACGTAGTAGTTGTTGTGGTGGTAGAGCTGCTTGCAGCAGGTGAGCCCTTAAAATAATGCTGGTACTCGCCCGAACCATTTACCTGGGGTAACCAAGCGGAAAGGCCAATTTTAATATCCCTTTCGTTTATTTGCTCGTCAATAGCGGCCTGTCGTACTGCCGGTTGGTTACGCAATGCAAACAGAACGCATTGTTTCAAGGTTATAACGGTATCTGTGTTAGCTTGAGCAAAACTAAAAACTGGCACAAATAATGTTAGGCTAAATATAAATAGGTAGAGGGATTTTTTCATATTGTGATGCGTCGTCCTGCTAGTAACAAAATTTATTGACAAAGGTTGCCTGTATTTTTTATTTTTCATAAGGATATGCTAATATGGTTACATTTATACCGCGTTTTAAACAGGCAACAAATTTTTACGCTATAATGTCATAAAAGCCACAATTACACGGCGTTTTTAAAGTTTTTATAAAAAAATGAAAAATAGTGACACTAAATAACTAAAAAATTTAATTAATTTGCCGATTCAGAACGCATATGCTTTTGACGTAATTAAAAAAATTACACACTAAATAGGAGAAATAACCTAATTCATGGTATTTTTACAAAAAATTTAAGCAGGGTTAATACATGGTTAAAAGACTACATGAGAAGATTGCACAGTTCCAGGATGCCAACCTAATCCGGGAAATGGGCCTATATCCTTATTTCAGACCTATTGAGTCTGGTCAGGATACAGAAGTATTTATAGATGGCAAACGTGTATTAATGTTTGGTTCCAATTCATATTTAGGATTAACAAGCCATCCTAAAATTAAGGAAGCATCAAAAAAGGCAATTGATAAATACGGAACGGGCTGTGCAGGATCGAGGTTTTTAAACGGAACACTTGATATACATATTGAATTAGAGCAAAGGCTTGCCAAATATGTTCATAAGGAAGCTGCTGTATTATTCAGCACTGGCTTCCAGGTTAACCTGGGTGTGCTTTCGAGCATTACAGGACGCAATGATTATTTAATTTTAGATGAGTATGACCACGCTTCGTTAATTGACGGAAGCCGCCTGTCGTTCTCAAAAGTTATTAAATATTCACATAACGACATGGATGATCTTCAGCGCAAGCTGAGCATGCTACCGGAAGAAGCTGTAAAGCTAATTGCGGTTGACGGGATCTTTAGCATGGAGGGAGATATCGTTAAACTTCCGGAGATCGTAAAAATTGCAGACCAATTTGGCGCTAACATTATGGTTGATGATGCCCACAGTTTGGGTGTAATTGGACACAATGGTGCTGGTACAGCCTCACACTTTGGCCTTACCGACGACGTTGACCTCATAATGGGTACATTCAGTAAATCACTTGCCTCATTGGGTGGCTTTATTGCTGCAGATGCTGATACAATTGATTACCTTAAGCACCGTGCACGTGCATTAATGTTCAGTGCAAGTATGCCGCCGGCATCTGTTGCCAGCGTAATAGCAGCACTAGATATTATCGAATCTGAACCTGAGCGCATTCAAAAACTTTGGGATAATACTAATTATGCCATGAAGCTATTGTTAGAAGAGGGATTTGACCTTGGCCCTACAGAAAGCCCGATATTGCCTATTTATGTAAGAGACAACATGAAAACTTTCCAGGTTACAAAGCATTTACAGGACACTGGAATTTTCGTAAATCCTGTTGTATCGCCTGCTGTACCGTCTGATTCATCATTACTTCGTTTCTCATTAATGGCGACACATACCTTCGAACAAATTGACGAAGCTGTTGAAAAGATCGCTAAAGCGTTTAAGGACGTTGGCGTAGTATCGTCAGTTAAGGAAAAAATATAAACCGGCCCGTGCCGAACAGCAATAATTTAACGTAACAAAATAAGCATCGCGGATAGACAAACTATCCACGATGCTTGTTTACGTTTTAAATATATAGTATTAGAACTACTCATCCCGATGAAAAAAATAGTACAGGTTGAATCGAAAAAAGAACTTGGAAGATTTATTGATTTTCCGCATGATCTTTATAAGGATGATCCCAACTATGTTCCGGAATTATTTATAGCGCAAAGGGACCTGTTAACCATACATCCATTTCATAAACATAATACACTCCAGGCTTTTTTAGTTTATGATGGCGACAAGATAGTGGGCCGTATAGCCGCTATCCTCAATAACAGCCACAACGAGTACAACAAGCGCAATGACGGTTTTTGGGGTTTTTTCGATTGCATAAACGACCAGGAAACCGCTAACCTGCTTTTTAACACCGCTGCAAAATGGTTGAAGGAAAAAGGTAAAGACCAAAAATTTATCGGCCCGGTTAACTTTTCGACCAATGAGGCATGTGGATTGTTAATTAAAGGTTTCGACAGCCCGCCGATGTTGATGATGACCTATAATTATCCCTATTACATCGACCTGATTGAAAATGCAAAATTCGAAAAGCAAATAGATCTTATTGCGTGGCATTGGGATGGTGATGGGTATGACGACAAATCAATTCGTTTGTTAGGCGCCCTTCAGGAAAGGCTTAAGCGAAACAACATCGTTATTCGTAAGGTTAACCTTAAGGATTTCAAGAACGAGGTTGCTAAGGTTCGTGAAGTTTACAACTCTGCATGGGATCAAAACACAGGATTTGTACCTTTTACCGATGAGGAATTTGATTACCTGGCAAAGGATTTAAAAATGATTTTGGATGAAGACTTTGTTTGGGTTGCTGAACAGAACAATAAAATTGTAGGTTTTGGCTTAGCATTGCCGAACTACAACGAGATCTTCCAAAAAATTAAAAAAGGGCGTTTATTGCCAACAGGGATCTTTAAACTGTTATTAGGTAAAAAGAATATAAAAAGTATCCGTATTTATGCTTTAGGTGTTGTTGATGGCTATCGCAAAATGGGTATCGAAGCTTGTTTATATGGATCCATTATAGCTGCTTACAAACGCAAAGGGCTGTTGCACGCTGAAGCGGGCTGGACGCTTGAAAATAACGTATTGATAAATGAGGCGATAAAAGCTATTAAGGGAGATCCTTATAAAACATACCGAATATACGAAAAGGACATATGAAGCAACGGGTTTTAATAACCGGCGCAAGCGGATTTGTTGGTTACCACCTTATTGAAGAAGCGCTAAAAAACAACCTGGAAGTTTTTGCTGCCGTTCGTAAAAGCAGCAAAATTGATCACTTAAAAGACCTGGATATTAAATATACCTATCCTGATTTTACCAATCTGCAGGCACTGAAGGAAAATATGATCGAAAATAAATACGATTATATCATCCATGCCGCAGGTGTTACAAGGGCAAGATCAGTTGAAGAGTATAACACTATAAATGCCGACTACACCTACAACCTTGCATTGGCGGCGGTTGAAAGTAATATAGGCTTAAAAAAAATTGTACTGGTAAGCAGCCTTGCAGCAATTGGACCGCATAATGATTTGAACGGTATAATAACCGGGAACGCTACCCCTAACCCGGTTACGGCTTACGGCAGGAGCAAATTGCTTGCTGAAGAAAAGTTAAAAAGCATCGACGGACTAAACTATACCATATTGAGACCGACAGGTGTATATGGCCCGCGTGACAAGGACATTTTTATCTTTTTTAAGCAAGTAAGTAAACGGTTTGAACCTTATATAGGCAATATTGAACAAAATTTAAGCTTAATATATGTAACCGATTTGGCAAAAGTCGCTATTAAAGCGCTTTACGCAGGTAACAAATTAGCATACAATTTAAGCGACGGCAATTTTTACAGTCGTTATGAGTTAGGTAATATTACAAAGCAAGTGCTGAAGTTAAAAACCTTTAAAATTCATTTGCCTGTAAACTTTGTAAAATTAATAGCTAACATAGCCGAAAAAATTAGTTCTTTGCGCAACCAAGCAGCCGTGTTGAATGTAGAAAAGCTGAACGAACTGATGGCGATCAACTGGAATTGCGATATTACCCCAGCAAAGGTTGATTTAGGTTTTAACCCGGTTTATGATTTAAAGGCCGGAGTGACCGAAACATTAAAATGGTACAAAGCCAATAAATGGCTATAAGGATAAATACACTATAATAATTAAATATGAAAACTAATATTACGCCAGCGAATGGTAAATTAGGTATTTTAATTCCGGGGTTAGGAGCCGTGGCTACTACAATGATTGCCGGTGTTGAGGCCGTAAAAAAAGGAATTTCTCAACCTATTGGCTCTCTTACCCAAATGGGAAGCATACGTTTAGGAAAAAGAACCGAAAACCGTTATCCAAAAGTAAAGGACTTTGTGCCTCTGGCTAAACTTCAGGATATCGTATTCGGTGGATGGGATGTATATTCTGACAACGTTTATGAAGCTGCCACAAACGCAAAGGTTCTTGACGCAGGTTTGTTAAACCAGGTAAAAGCTGAGTTAGAAGTTGTTGTGCCGATGAAAGCGGCATTTGATAAAAACTACGCTAAAAATTTAATTGGTACTCACGTTAAAACCGGTACCCGTTATGAAATGGCGCAGGAAGTAATGAACGACATTACCACCTTTAAAGAAAAAAACGGTTGCGACCGTATAGTTCTAATCTGGTGCGGATCAACTGAAATATACTATGAAGCCACTGAAATCCACCAAACACTTGCTGCTTTTGAGCAAGCTTTGCTTGATGACGACAAACGTATTTCGCCAAGTATGATCTACGCTTATGCAGCTTTAAAGATGGGTATCCCGTTTGCAAACGGTGCTCCAAACTTAACTGTTGATATCCCTGCGATGATCGAGCTTGCAAAATTAACTGAAACTCCAATTGCAGGTAAAGACTTCAAGACTGGTCAAACTTTAATGAAGACAATTTTGGCTCCGGGCCTTGCTGCACGTTCACTAGGTGTAAGAGGCTGGTTCTCTACCAACATCCTTGGTAACCGCGATGGTTTAGTATTGGATGATCCGGATAACTTTAAAACAAAGGAAGTTTCAAAACTTGGCGTATTAGAAGACATTTTGCGTCCTGAAGATAATCCTGAATTATATGGTGACTTGTACCACAAGATCCGTATAGATTACTACCCGCCGCATGGCGACAACAAAGAAAGCTGGGACAACATCGATATTTTTGGCTGGTTAGGCTACAAAATGCAGATCAAGATCAACTTCCTTTGCCGTGATTCAATCCTTGCAGCTCCAATCGCTTTGGACTTAGCCTTATTCAGTGACCTTGCAAAAAGATCAGGCATGAGTGGTATCCAGGAATGGTTGTCGTTCTACCTTAAGTCACCGCAAACAGCAGAAGGCTTGCCACCAGAAAATGATATTTTCAAACAATTAATAAAACTACAAAACACCCTGCGCCACTTAATGGGCGAAGATTTGATCACACACCTGGGATTGGATTACTACCAGGAGCTGGTAGACGTTTTATAATTTAGAAAGTTATAAACGTTGTAAGGGTTGTAAATGTTGAAACTTGATTTTAATATTTATGACCCTTACTTTTGGGAGGTTGAAAGGATTGTAGATGTTGTAAATGTTAAAAACGAACTATCCTCTGCGGATATCAAAACAACAACTTACTATAACCTTTCTAGCAATTGCAACCACTACAACTCTTACAACTTCTACAACTCTTACAACTAAAATGCAATTCCACAAACTATTTTCCACAAGTCTTGGTATCGGCTACATAGGCAAGGGCGGCGGCACTGTGGCTGCTTTGTTTTGCTGCATTTGCTGGTATTTGGCGTGGCATGGTAGTTTTCCTCCTCCCCTGTTTCTTTCAGTCGCAATCACTCTTGTGATAACGCTTGTGGGTGTATGGTCGTCTGGTGTGGTTGAAAAAGTTTGGGGCAAAGATCCTAGCCGCGTTGTGATTGACGAAGTGGCCGGCATGTGTATAGGGCTGATGTTTATTCCGGTTGAACTTAAATATGTAATAACCGGCCTTGTGCTTTTTCGTTTTTTCGACATTCTTAAACCACTCTTTATCAAAAAGATGGAACTCCTGCCTGCGGGTTGGGGCATCATGATGGATGATGTGCTTTCCGGCGTTTATACCAATATCCTCCTGGCAGCTGCAGTATGGCTAAAAGTATTCTAATGCAATTGTAATGTTACAATTGCAATGCAATCCAAATCCTATATTTGACTTTTTGACCACAATAGTCTGTTAGGTTTTTTTTTACCTTTGGCTTTAATTACAAGGAACACTATTTGCTCGAAATAAGCGTCCCCTAACTTGTTTTTCGGGCAAATGTTTGTGCTTAAATCGATGTTATTAAGCGGAAGCAATATTTGGAGTATTTATTGTTAGCAAATATTGGTTAAAAAGTGTTAAAAAGATAACTGGCATATATTTTACAGGTTAAAATTACGTACATCTATAAAATATTATGCCCGCACAATGGTAAAAACTACATGAACTATAATTACTTATACAGGAAGCTATTCTTATTGAGCTTCTTTTTACTACTTACATCTTCACTATTTGCGCAAACTTCAACGGTTGTAAGCGGCATAGTCACCGATGCAAGCAACAAACAGCCGTTACCTTTTGTAACTGTTGCTTTTGCCGGCACATCCATCGGCGCCCCTACTAATAACGATGGTAAATATAGTATCAGCACTGATAATGCTGTAAAACAGATCAAGGTTTCTTTCGTCGGTTACAAGGATGCATTTTTACCTGTTAAACAAGGCGTCACTCAAGTGATAAACATTCGACTGATTCCCATTGCAAGTCAGTTAGATGAGGTAGTTGTAAAATCGGGCAAAAAACCAAAGTATCGCAACAAAGATAACCCGGCTGTTGAGCTTATCCGCAAGGTTATTGAAAACAAGGAAAAAAATCGTCCGGAAAGATATGACTTCGTTGAGTATAAGGAATACGACAAGATGCAATTTTCGTTAGCTAACGTATCACCTACGCTCGCCGACAAGAAATTCTTTAGAAAATATGCTTTTGTTATAAACAACCGCGACAGCACTACTGTTCCCGGTAAATCTCTGTTACCCATTTTCCTTAACGAAAAGGTTTCCCAATATTACTATCGCAAAAATCCTGAAAAGGAAAAAACAGCTGTATTAGGTGATAAGAATGTTAATTTCGGTGGCTCGGTTGATAGTGAAGGCTTAAGTGCATACTTCAAACATATGTATTACAAGGTAGATATATATGACAACACTATCTTCCTAATGACCAATAACTTCCTGAGCCCAATTGCTGGTTCAGCACCAACCTTTTATAAGTTCTTTATTACGGATACAATTGCCTACAAAAACACTAAGCTTGTTGAATTAAGTTTTACGCCGCGAAATACAGCTGATATGCTCTTTGTTGGAAAGCTTTATGTAACCCTTGATGGAAATTATGCGGTGGAAAAAGTTGAATTGGGCATTAATAAAAATATCAACCTCAATTTTGTTAATTCGATGAAGGTGAACCAGGAGTTTGAACAAAACCCTGATGGCCGTTTCCACCTGAGCAAAAGCACCATGCTGGCAGATTTTGGATTAACAAAAAATAAAAAGGGCGGTTTATTTGGTATAAGAACCATTGTATATGGTAACTACGCCGTTAACGTGCCTCATCCCGATACAACTTATCAAAACCAGGAACTTGAAGAGTCGGATGAAGTAAAACATCGTAATGACCAGTTTTGGGCAACAAATCGCCTGGACACACTTACCAGGGCAGAGTCCAAGGTTTATAAAAACGTTGACAGTTTACGTAACATGCCTTCGTTTAGGCGTACACTTGATATCGCAACGTTATTGTTAGCCGGCTATAAGGGCTTTGGTGGTTTTGAATTGGGCCCCGCAAATACCTTCTATAGCTTTAACCCTGTGGAAGGGTTTAAGCTGCGCGTGGGTGGCCGTACAACACCTGAATTAAGCAAGCGTTATTACTTTGAAACTTATGGCGCCTATGGCTTCAAAGACGAACGATTTAAATACTTTCTAAGTGCAACCTATTCGCTGAATAATAAGTCGATCTATAAGTTCCCGCAGGATTATATCCGCGTAAGCACACAATATGACACACATATCCCGGGTGCCAATTTACAGTTTGTTCAGGAGGATAACTTTTTGCTCTCTTTTAAGCGTGGCGAAAACGACAAATACTTGTATGACCGAAGCTACAATTTTGACTATATGCATGAATTTGCCAGTCACTTTTCATACCATTTAAGTTTCAAACGATTAACGCAAGCACCCGCCGGTTCGTTGTATTTCTTAAATACTGTAGGCGATAACACAGCCAACACAGTAAAAGATCTGACAACAAGCGAAGTAGGCCTGAGTCTTAGGTACGCGCCGCACGAACAGTTTTACCAGGGTAAAATATACCGTACTCCTATCCCGGGTAAATACCCGATATTTTCGCTCGATTATACTGCGGGGTTAAAAAATGTTTGGGGCAGCGGCTATGGCTATCAGAACTTGCACGCAGAAATTGACAAACGTGTTTACCTTTCCATTTTAGGTTATGCCGATGTCACCGTAGAAGCAGGCAAAACATTTGGACAGGTACCTTATCCCCTGCTTGATATCTTCCGCGCTAACCAAACCTATGCTTATGATATTTACTCATATAACTTAATGAACTTTTTAGAGTTTGTTGGTGATCATTACGAGAGTATAAATATCGATCAGCACTTTATGGGATTTTTCTTCAATAAGGTGCCATTACTTAAGAAATTAAAATGGCGCGAAGTTGCTTCATTAAAGGCAATTTACGGTGGGTTGAGTAACGAAAATAACCCGTCGCTTCATCCGTCTTTATATCAGTTTCCGGAAACCGCAGCAGGCGAGCCTATTACTTATGCATTGGGGAAAACTCCTTATGTGGAAGGTAGCGTAGGCATCGAAAATATATTTAAATTTGTGAGGGTTGACCTGGTAAGACGTTTTACTTACCTCGATCATCCTGATGTTTCACCGTGGGGGGTTCGTGCGAGGGTAAAATTCGATTTTTAAACATGGAAAACGTTAAAGTAGAGCAGCAAACATCAGTACGTACCTCTCTCCAGTTGGGTATCTACAAAGTAATTGACCCGGTGGTCAAGGTATTTATCAAACTGGGCCTCACTCCAAATGCGGTAACCTCAATTGGCTTCGTGCTGAATGTAGGTGTAGCTGTGATATTTATCATCGGCGCCGAAGAGGGTAACCGTGGTGACCTTAGTTATGTGGGCTGGGCAGGCGGACTAATACTTTTTGCAGGTCTGTTTGATATGCTTGACGGGCAGGTTGCGCGTTTGGGCAATATGAAATCTACGTTTGGCGCATTGTACGATTCTGTTTTAGATCGGTACAGCGAGCTGATCATGTTTTTAGGCATCTGCTACTACCTTGTTGGTCATCATTACTTCCTGAGTTCTATTTTTGCGTTTATCGCACTTATCGGTTCCATGATGGTGAGTTATGTAAGAGCCCGGGCCGAGGGTTTGGGGATCGAGTCTAAAGGTGGTTTAATGCAAAGACCTGAACGTGTGGTTACTATTGGATTATGTGCAATGCTTTGCGGCATTACCTCGATGTATATTGGTGGCGATTATAAGCTATATGTCCCGGGCATAAAATTCCATGTATTTGAAACCATGACGATATTTACATTCCCTATTGCAGTTGTGGCAATATTGACAAATATTACCGCAGCTAAAAGATTGATTAATGCTAAAAAATCACTTTTGGAGGAGCAGCAATAACCTGTTTTATTAACAAAACATTAAGGAATTTCGATTTTGATTGAGCGCCTGCGCGTAAAATATCATATCTTCGTAACAATTACATAAAAGAGCTTACAGTACACCAAAACTTTCTTAAAATTGGGGTACAAATTAATTTGAATAGCAGGCATAGAAATCTTAAACATTTTTTAACCCTGATCAGCGATGAAAAAGAAATATATTTCCAATTCACAGGAATCTGTGAGAATGTTTAAAAGTGACCTTTTAGAAAGTTTATCTAAAGTTCACTTTACTGTACCTCTTTATATTTTTGTTCCGGTTATCGGTTTTTGCATCTATAAATACGTCCAAAGCGGGTTAAACGGATTACTTTTTGTTGAGCTATTTGTCTTCGGGCTTTTTGTGTGGACGCTTGTTGAATATATTATGCACCGTTTTGTGTTTCATTACGAACCTGCAGACAAGCCATGGGCGCAACGCATGCACTTTATCTTTCATGGAGTTCATCACGACTATCCAAGCGACGCTAAACGCCTTGTATTGCCGCCATCAGTAAGTATTCCCCTGGCGACGGGGTTTTACTTTTTGTTTAATGCCATATTGCCAACAAACTACATCTGGGGCTTTTTCCCTGCCTTTATATTAGGATATCTCTTTTACGATATATCGCACTACGCCATACATCACTTTAATTTTAAGGGCAATATCTGGAAAAAGATAAAACAACACCACATGCTGCACCACTACCAGGACCCTGATAAGGGATATGGTGTAAGCTCACCGCTTTGGGACAAGATCTTCCGCTCAGACTTTATTAAAAAATAGCATGACTAATGCTGTTGGTGATGGTATCAGGATAAATACCCGGTCGGTAATTATTGTTGCTGCGATAACTATATTTTATCTGCTATTTTCCGCCTGGCTTGTTGGATTTAAAAGCGATCAGTTGGTCCTGGCAGGTATCTTTAATGTCGCATTTTTTGCATCGCCGATCAGCCGTAAATTCATAACGGGCTTTTTGATATTTATAGTTTACTGGGTGATTTTCGACTACATGAAGGCCTTTCCAAACTATAATTACAACACCGTACATATTGCTGATCTATACAATACCGAAAAGCGCTTGTTTGGCGTTCACTTTAATGGGAAGCTACTTACCGCTAACGAATACTGGCGAATAAATGGCAAAACATGGATAGATGTTGCCGCCGGCATCTTTTACCTGTGCTGGATCCCTGTTCCGCTGGCTTTTGCTGCGTTTCTATTCTTCAAAAACAGGAAACAATTTTTATATTTCTCAATAACCTTTGTCCTGGTCAATTTCATCGGCTTTGTTGTGTATTATTTATATCCTGCAGCTCCGCCATGGTATGTAGAATATAACGGATTTACCTTTCATGCCCATACTCCCGGGAATACTGCTGGTTTGGTGAAGTTTGACAATTTTTTTCATGCGGGAATTTTTAAATCGATATACGCCAAGGGCTCAAACGTATTTGCTGCAATGCCCTCTTTGCATTCCTCATATCCGGTTATCGTTTTGTACTACGGGATTAAGAATCGCCTAAAATGGCTCAACCTATTTTTCATTGTAGTGATGCTGGGCATTTGGTTTACTGCCGTTTATGCAAGCCATCATTACATCATAGACGTACTGGCAGGGATCCTTTCGGCCATCACCGGGATCACAATTTTTAACTTACTGATTAGCAAGGTAACGCCCTTTAGAAACTTCATAGAGAAATATGAAGAAAAAATCAGGTAGGACTAATTTTTAAATTATAGAAAAGGGTACCAATCTTACGCCAATCAATCTAATACCGCTTTTGCCAGGACAACTACTCACCAAAAAACTGTGCTATTTACCTGCTATCGATAAATTCACGCAAAGCACTTATTAACAGGTGTTAATATATTTCTCTTGCGAAATCCACTATTAGCAACCATCAAAAATTTCACATAACAATAAATACTTTATCATAACGAAACTGCAACGGCTATTTATCAATAGTTAGCTAATAACAGGCACATTTTTTGCTTACAATAGCTATATTTATAGTCCTGGCATTGGGATAGCTTATGAAAAAAACAACTACGTTATTATTTTTTCTATTTATCTGCCTGGGGTTATCAGCGTTTTCACAAACTGCTGATACCGTGAAAGTCTCTGCGTCTGATACTTCAAAACAAGCCGTACGCAAGCCAACGGAACTCGCCAGTTCAGATAGCGTAAAATTGGTTTCTGCGATGGTTCGCATTGACAGTGTGAACTTTGTGATCTCGAGCCATACAAAAAATAACTTCGGCTTAACTGCAATTAATCATTTTCCCGGCGACTTGAATTATTCTGTTCCATTTGATCATAAGGATAATTTCGCCCTACAGGCAATCACCCATTATGCAGACAGTCTAAACATGACGGGTATGGCAAACCATAAGGACAGCCTGAGTTATATTGATCCAAAATTTGTGGATAGTATGCGCTTCCTGGCAAAAATGGCCCACCTTGATAGTATTAAATTTAGGGCATACCGTGCACTAAAGGACACCATGGTGAAGCAACTCGCCATTATGAGCCTTGATACTTTAAAACTGCAATTAAAAATACCGGAACAAAATTTATTTAAAGGCCCCATATATGCCGAAATAGCAAAACGCTTCCTGAACTATGATACGATTAGTAACAGAATGACGCGGATAAGTTATCAAAGCAAAGTTTTAAGTTACACAATGCTGGCATTGCATCAGTATTCGTATTTTAATGACACAACCGGGCTTCGGGTCTCATTCGATAACCTCGCCAAGGTTTATAAGGCACAGAAAAAATTTAGCGAGGCCAAATGGTTTATTCTACAATCTAACTCGTTGTCGAGAGATAAAAAAGATTATCCGAATGTTATCGCATCGCTGATAACTTTATCGACCATAAAAAGTGAAGTAAGCGACTACACGCTTGCCATGCGCGATTTAGATGAGGCGCTGCAAATATCTGTAACTACCCATAACCCAAAACTACAATCAGAAGTATTGCGATATTATGGACTATTGTATAGCCGCCTTAAAAACTACCAGAAAGAAGAAGCGGTGTTAAAAAAACGGGATTCTGTAGAGGAAAGCATCCGGAAAGACGAGGAAGCAAAAATGATGGCGGCCCTGGTTACAAAGGATTCTGTTGAAAAGAAAAAAGCTGATTCGGTTCAAAGCAAAAAAAAAGTGCTTTCATCAAATACCAGGAAGCTTTACAAAAGCAACTCTCCCAAAAAAGTCGATTCGTTATAATACTGATAGTCGCTATTGCTTTAATTTCAATTACGGTCTTTATTTTTCTAAAGCGAAAAAGGGGCAACTGGCGTTCAATAATCAGGCGACCAAAGCGATAAACTTAAATTCGTCCTGCTGATACTAAACCTGTAGCGATTACTGTTGTCAAAATAAACATGAAAGCATTATTAGCGCTATTTGTAGCATTTTCCATATTTTCCTATCCAAAAACCTTTGGCAGGCAAACCCAGAGTAAAGAAGAGTTCAGGCGCGAGTTTTTGGAAAGCATAAATAAGGTACGTCGAAAGGGTTGCAATTGCGGTAGCACCTATATGCCTCCCGTCCCGCCCCTTGTTTGGAATGATCAGCTTGAGTTTGCCGCAATAGGGCACGCGGTAGATATGTCGGACAAAAACTATTTCAGCCATACCAGTAAGAATGGCCGCACAATGGACAAACGCATAACCGCTGCCGGTTACACCATGAAGGGCTACCAAAGCTTCGCGGTTGGCGAAAATATTGCACAGGGGCAGCAAAGCATTGACGAAGTAATGAAGGGTTGGTTTAAAAGCGAGGGGCATTGCAAAAACCTAATGAACCGCGAGTTCAGGGAAGTTGGCGTTGCATCATATAAAACCTATTGGGTGCAGGACTTTGGCGGTCGCCAACCATTCTCGGCAGAACAGCAAAAACTGCTTAAAAGCGGCAAGTATAAAATGATTGAGCGGAATTGAGTACTATTCCGCCTTTTCCTTTGGCCCGCGCTTATAAATTATTAATCCATTCAGAAAGTTACGCAGAATCTGATCGCCGCAGGGTTTAAAGTTAGGATGATCCTCCTTACGAAAAATTGCACCAAGTTCTGTTTTAGTGATGCGAAAGTTGGCAAGCTCCAATACCTTTATAATATCATCATCGGTGAAATGCATAGCCACACGCAGCTTTTTCATGATATCATTATTACTCATATTCCTTGTTTTTTTAAATCCTTATATTGAAATTTCAATTTTAACTTTTTTGTTTTTGATCTTTTCAGCTTTAAGCAGCTCCACTGTGCGCTTTGCAAGATTACGTTTAACCGCGGCATAAGATGAATGATCCAGCACTTCTATCAGCCCAAGATCATCCTTCGCCAGCTCGCCTTTTTGCAATAACAGGCCCACTATGTCAACCTTGTTCACCTTATCTTTTTTACCTGCACCAATATACACAGTTGCCCATGGCGTTGGTTTGGGAACAGGCAGATCGGCTGACAACACTTCAATTTCCGGTTCTTTGTCGAGGTACTTCAGCTTTTCATCTTCAGTTAAGATCAAATACGCCGTTCCTTTAGCGTGCATCCTGGCAGTACGTCCATTACGATGTGTGAACGCCTCTTCGTTATGTGGCAACTGGTAATGAACAATGTATTCTATTTCGGGAATATCAAGGCCGCGTGAGGCAAGATCCGTAGTTATTAATAACCTATGGCTACCGTTCCTGAATTTCAATAAGGCACGTTCCCTATCCTCCTGCTCCATTTTACCATGGAATATATCATGTACCAATCCCCTATCCCATAACAACTCGCTGATGCGCTCAACAGCATCCCGGTGGTTGCAAAAAACAAGGGTTGCCTTAGCCCCTATTTTACAAAGTAACGAGAACAGGGTATCGAGTTTATCAGCCGCTGGTGAGACGACTGCTTTTAATTTTAGATCAGGAGCGTTTGTGATATTCTGAAGAAAATCCACCACAGTAGGTTTATTGATCCCGGTAAATGCGGGAATCTCGTCCATTTTTGTGGCCGAGGTAAGGATTCGTTTTGTAAGGTGATCCATTTGCCGGATAATATAGGTCATATCCTCCTGGAAACCAAACTCCAGCGCCTTATCGAATTCATCAAGGATCAATGTTTTTATGGTATCAGTAGTAAAGCTTTCGCGACGCAGGTGATGACCAATGCGGCCTGGTGTACCAATTAACACTGCAGGTGGCTGCGAGAGATTGTTCCGCTCAATTTTAACCGGGTGACCACCATAACATACATTCACTTTAAAGCCGCTGCCTATAGCCTTAAATACCTGCTCAATTTGTAGGGCCAGCTCACGCGAGGGTACCATGATCAGCGCCTGAACAGTTGGGATCTTCGGATCTAATAAGGATAATAACGGAAGCAGAAACCCCAGTGTTTTACCGGAGCCTGTTGGCGAAAGCAGGATTACATCCCCTTTCTTTGCAGCATCAAGCGCAGCATACTGCATTTTGTTTAATTCGGCGATCTTTAGCTTTTCAAGCGCTTGTTTTATCATTTGCTGCAAAGATACGGAATAATGAGGAGAGCATTATAAGGCTGCAAAACTGGACTCCGGATAGTCTATATTTTACAAAAATCCGCCAATCAAAAATACCAACCCGATAACCGCAAAACCCATGCTCGCCAGCCATAATGATTTACGCTTTGTGATAATAGATATGGCCCCTATGGCAATCGCCACCTGGAACAGCGTGACACACTTTGCAAGTGTGGAGTGTTTGTCCGTGTGTTCATCGCTTTCCTTTTGAAAATCCTTAGCCTCTTTCATTATTTTGGCCTGCTCAGCCTTATTCTCCTTCACCTTTTCAACATCTTCGGCAACAGGGATCTTTCCAAGTGCCACCAATATTTTATTCGAAGAAATCAACATTTCCGACTTAATGCCCTTCGCCTGGTAAAATGCCCATTGGTCGGACGCGCGCATTTGCGTCATCATTGCTTCGTCGGCATGAGCGCCCGCCATTAAGCCGGCTATGGCAGCTAATACGGCAAAAACCGCAGTAGTGAGTGCAACATATAACACCCATTTTTCTTTTCCTTCCGAAAGCATATGGTGTGCGTGTTCATTACTTTGCTCGTGGATTTTTTCTGAAAAATTCTCTATTTCTTCCATTGGGGGTATTTAAACGTATGTAAAGTTACAACTATTGAAGCTGTTCCGGGTCAGCACCAATCGGATCTCTATATTTCTTTATAAAGTCGGCTATTTCAGCGGCTTCCTCATATGTCAATTCATCCATACCGTTATAGGTCCAGTCCCCCATATTTTCATCAAAAACTATCTCGCCCATTCCTACAACACCGTCTGTCAATTTAAATACACCGGTCGCATAAAAATCGCCGTTTGCCAATAGTGAATTTACAGGTGTGATGGTCAGGTGAACAGGTCCGTTTGAGGTTTCAAGGACATAAATTGTTTGGTTTATCATGGCTAATTATCTAATAATTACTAAAATACGGTTATTTTACCGGAGTTTATCAAATCAATTTATGTTATGCAAAAACTTTGCCTTAAATGTAAATTACCCATAAAATGTTAGCACATTAATAATAAGTTTGTAGTTGGTTCATTGGTTTGCTTGTTCATTTGTTTATTGGTCTGCTTAGATATATAAAAGCGATTATACTAATGAACAAATAACACCAATGAACAAATGAACGAAAATAATGAAATTAACGATATACGGGGCTGCCCGCCAGGTTACCGGGAGCATGCATTTACTGGAGGTGGGGAAATTTAAAATATTAATAGACTGCGGTCTGGATTATGAAAAGGACCGCAATATACAGGCAAACGAAAACTTTCCATTTAAGCCGGAAGATATAGATGTTGTTATATTAACACATGCGCACATTGACCATTCGGGAAACCTCCCTACGCTTGTGCGTTTAGGATTTAACGGACAAATCCTGTGCACCCCTCCTACCGCTGATCTTACAGAGCTGCTGCTCCTCGATTCGGTAAACATATTTATGCACAAGGCCGATAAGGGCCGCAAACACCGGAAAGGGAAGTTTAACACCGGAATACAGCCATTATATCTACAAAAGCATGTAATGGATACAGTCGATCGATTTGTCACCATCGGCTTTAACAGGCCGTTCCGCATCAATGGCGACATCGAACTTACCTTTATTCCTGTAGGACACTTATTAGGCGCTGCCGCTGCTATATTCAAGGTGAATGATAACGGCGAAGAAAAATCAATTGCCTTTACCGGCGATATCGGGCGTAAGAATTACCCGGTGCTCGAAGATCCGCAGGAACTACCGCAGGTTGATTATTTAGTAACTGAATCAACCTATGGTGGAAGACTGCACACCAAAGATAAAACTGTTGAGCAGGCGTTAGTTGAGGTTATCGAGAAGGCCTGTATTAAAGAACAGGGCCGCATGATCATCCCGGCATTTAGCATTGGACGTACACAATCATTGGTTTATGCGTTGAATAAGATTTTCACAAGCGGGTTATTGCCACCCGTTAAGGTATTTGTTGATAGCCCGCTTGCAACTCGATCAACTGGGGTGTTCCGCAAGTATCATTATCTTGTAAATGACGAGGCTCAGGAATTTTACCAAAAGAAGGGCGACGAATTTGAGTTTGAGAACCTGGTTTATGTTGAATCATTGAAGGATAGCCGCCAGGTTTCCAATTATTATGAGCCTTGTATTATAATATCATCGGCGGGTATGCTTGAGGGTGGCCGCATCCAGGATCACCTATTTTATAACATCCAGAACTATTATTGCACTATACTATTTATAGGTTATTGTGCAAAAGGGACATTGGGACATCGCCTTTTACGCGGTGACTCCATAGTCCATATTAAAGACCGTGACCTGGCCGTCTATGCCACCATCAAACAAACCGACGTACTCAGCGCCCACGGCGATCATGAAGACCTTGTAAATACTGTAAAGCAGCAGGATAAGGCAAAACTGAAGAACGTATTTTTAGTACATGGTGAAGTAACAAGCATGCAGGCCCTGGCGGATGCATTGGAAGTTGAGGGATACCCGGTCGTTATCCCGGAAAAGGGTTTGGGTTATATACTCTAACACCTTACTGCCAAGAAAGCACTTTTTGAACCATGATTAAAGGATTAAAAGATTTCCAGGATCAATTCAGCGAATCGCATGCTATCATCATACAATCCTTTAATCAAGCAAATCATGGTTTAAAGCAAAAAAGGCACAAATTGAACTTAATCAATTTATGCCTTTTAAATGTTACATCTCTTTAAAAATTCGTGTAATTCGAATCAATTCGAGCGCATTCGTGTCAATTATTTATTAAAGTGCCCAATTATCAAACTGGCCAGTTCAACACCAATACGTTCCTGCGCCTCATTAGTAGCAGCACCGATGTGCGGTGTTAAGGAGATTTTCGGATGTTTGATAATTTCTTCACGCGGAGTTGGTTCATTGTCGAACACATCCAAAGCGGCGAACGAAACCTGTCCGCTGTTTAAAGCATCAACCAAAGCTAACTCATCAATCAAACCGCCACGGGAAATATTTACCAGTCCAACGCCTTTTTTCATCGATGCTAATTCTTCCGCACCGATTAATGCCTTATCTACAAATGGTGTATGCAGGGTAATAAAATCAGCCGTTTTGATGATCTCATCAAGCGTAGCCGTTGTAACTGACGCCTTAACCTTTGTGCCACCGCCTAAGGTAAGTTCCAGTTCAGGGCTAAACGGATACAAGTCATACGCCAAAACGTTCATACCAACGCCAATAGCAATTTTTGCTACCTCGCGACCGATACGTCCGAAACCTACAATACCTAAAGTTTTATCGCGTAACTCAATACCCTTAGCATAAGCTTTTTTCAGATCGTTAAATTTGGTATTACCTTCAACAGGCATTTTGCGGTTACTGTCTGGTAAAAAACGAACACAGCCAAAAAGCTGGGCAAATACCAGTTCGGCAACTGATAAGGATGAAGAAGCGGGCGTGTTATAAACCCCGATGCCTTTGTCCTTAGCATAATCAACGTCGATGTTATCAACGCCTACGCCGCCACGACCTATCAATTTTAAATTAGGGCAGGCGTCAATTAACGCTTTGCGCACCTTGGTGGCACTGCGAACCGTAATTGCATCATATTCCTGCAAACGCACAGGTAATTCTTCCTGCGGAATGTTATTCGTATCTACAAAAAAACCGGCATCTTCCAGCATTTTCTTGCCTATCGGATCGATGCCATCATTGGCTAATATTTTGATCATAATCGAGAGCCCCCGGCCCCCTAAAGGGGGAGCTATAATTCGTTTGGCTTTTAGGGAAAGCCTTATAATTTATTCAGCCACCAACATTCCCCCTTTAGGGGGTCAGGGGGCTACACTTTATTTTTCTCAGCAAATTCCTGCATGGCGTCAATCAGTACATAAACACTGGTGATTGGCAATGCATTATAAATTGAAGCGCGGAAACCGCCTACGCTTCTGTGGCCTTTAATGCCGATGATATCTTTATCGTCACAAAGTTTCAGGAACGCCTTCTCAAGACCCGGGTCTTCCATTACGAAGCAAACGTTCATGTGTGAACGGTCTTCAACAGCGCAAACCGGTTTAAAGAACGGGTTACGGTCTATTTCCTCGTAAAGAACACGAGCCTTTGCAATATTTTCCTTTTCAATTGCCTCAACACCGCCTTTTGATTTTAACCAGTTAAGCGTAAGCATGGATACATAGATAGCAAATACCGGCGGGGTGTTATACATCGATCCGCCTTCAATTTGCACCTGGTAGTTAAACATAGCCGGGATCTTGCGACCGGTTTTGCCCAGGATAGAATCCTTAACAATAACCAGCGTTACACCGGCAGGGCCCATATTTTTTTGAGCGCCGGCGTAGATCAAGCCAAAATCGGCAACATTAACCTTGCGGCTAAAAATATCTGACGACATATCGCAAACAACCGGGATCGGCGATTTAGGAAACTCCTGCAATTGTGTACCGTAAATAGTATTGTTTGATGTGATGTGGAAATAAGCCGCATCAGCAGGGATGGTATAATCCTTAGGGATATACGTGAAGTTTTTATCCTTCGATGTAGCAACAACTTCTACTTCGCCAAAAAAATTTGCTTCCTTAAGCGCTTTATTCGCCCATACTCCCGTTTCCAGGTAGGCAGCTTTGCCGCCATCAGGCAGCAGGTTATAAGGCGCTAATGCAAATTGTGTGCTGGCGCCGCCCTGTAAAAATAAAACAGAGTAGCCTTCAGGCACATTGAACAATTCCTTTACCAGTTTTACCGCTTCGTCTAAAACAGATTCAAACTCAGGCGAACGGTGCGAAATTTCTAAAATAGAAAGTCCGATTCCGCCAAAATCAACAACCGCAGCTGCTGCCTGTTTTAAAACTTCGTGAGGTAAAATGCCTGGTCCGGCGCCAAAATTATGTTTCATTTTATTTAATTTTTTCAATGAGGAATGAAGCTATCGAAAGCTTAAATGTATTTTTGAGCTATCGCTCCGATGGTTTCATTTAGTTTTAATTGGTTTTTGTTTAATTATAGTTAATTAACAAATCGGTATTAAGATGGGCCGAAGTTAATTAATTTGATAATATTTATTACGATTATTTGCTTTTTTTGAAAAATGATACAATTAGCTGATAAATTAAGCTTTGAATTTTCAATATTAAAAAAATTAAGGCAGTTTATTATCAGCGTTATATCACGATCGCGACCCGGAGCCGGATTTTTTTAAATTGGTTATCGCGACCAAGGGGTCGGGAGCCGAGAAAACAGAGTTGCCTGCTACCAAAACATTGGCGCCTGCATCAAGCAGTTTATCAGCATTGCTTATGTCAACTCCACCATCAACTTCAATATACAATTCGGGGTTATATCTCCTGGCGAGCGCTTTAATGTCCTTAAGTTTTTTATAAGTGTTCTCAATAAACTTCTGACCGCCAAAACCCGGATTTACCGACATGATCAATACCATATCCAAATCAAGAATAATATCTTCTAAAACAGCCACCGGTGTATGCGGATTTAAGGCCACACATGCGCGGCAACCAAGTTCCTTAATGTGCTGAACAGTACGATGCAAGTTTGGGCAAGCTTCGTAATGAACCGTCATTCCCGATGCCCCTGCATCTTTAAAATTCTTTAAGTACCGATCCGGATCAACAATCATTAAATGGACATCAAGCGGCTTGGTAGCGTACTTATTTACAGCATTAACAACCGGGAAACCGAAGGAAATATTCGGCACAAACATCCCATCCATAATATCAACATGGATCCAGTCTGCATCACTTTTATTGATCAGTTCAATATCGCTTTGCAGGTTGGCAAAATCAGCCGCTAAAATGGATGGCGCTATGAGATGGTTCATTGCGCAAAGGTAGTTGTTTTAGTCCGAAAGTCGGAAAGTCCGAAAGTCCGAAAGAAAAAATTAATTAACGGTCGCATCCTTTTTAAAACTTATCGACTCGAGGACTCTTCGTCACTTTCTTTCGGACTTTCCCGACTTCCGGACTTTCGGACTTTCGGACTACTCTGTCTTCAAACTCTTCACAGGGTTCATCAGTGCAGCTTTAATAGCGCGAAAGCTTACCGTAGTTAATGTAATTACCACGGCTAAAATTGCAGCTACCGCAAACACCCACCAGCTTACACCTGTTCTGAATTCAAAGCCCTGCAGCCACCAGTTGGCGGCGTACCAGGCTATTGGAAATGCCACAATTCCGGCGATAGCCACCAGCTTTAAAAAATCGTTCGAGAGCATACCGACAATATTGGCGACACTGGCGCCAAGTACCTTGCGAATTCCGATCTCTTTTGTGCGTTGCTCGGCGGCATAAGTAACCAGCCCAAATAAGCCCAAACAAGCTATAAGGATCGCAAAAAAGGCAAACGACATAAAGATCTTCCCAGTGTTTTGCTCATCCTGGTAAATGTGGTTAAAATCGTCATCCATAAATGAATACGAGAATGGCTGTCCAGCCATATTCGCGTCGGCTGCGTGGTACAGGTTTTCGATTTTAGAGATAAGTCCCGGAATATTTTTTGTACTGATCCTGAATTCCATGGAGCCCCGGTTAACGCCTAAACGCATTACCAGCGGCTCAATTTTGCTGCGTAACGAGCCGGAATTAAAATCTTTAACCACACCGACAACTTTAAGTGTAAAATGCCTTTCAGGAGTTCCCCTGAATAATTCTTTATTTAGCGGATCTCGAAAGCCCAGCATAACAGCTGCTGTTTCGTTAACAATTACAGCCGTTGAATCTGAAAGGTTACCTTTTACAAAGTTCCGCCCCTTTGCCATCTGCATTCCAAGCGTGGGAATATAATCTTCGTCAATATACCATGTCGAAAGCGCCGTTGACTGTCCCGGGCTGTTGGCAGCGTCCTTACTGTAAACTTCGGTATTGTTATTTTTGGCAGTCGGCAAAAAGGAGCTCATTGTGCCAGACTGCACACCTCCAAGTTTTAACACATCCTGTTTAAATGAATTGGCGTGCAAGTAAAGTGATGCCGTATTTTTTATTATCAAAACCTGTTCACGATTATAGCCAAGCTTTTTGTTCTGGATATAGTTCAGTTGGTTATAAATAACCAATGTACCTACTATCAGCAAAATAACGGTGGCAAACTGAAAAACCACCAGGCTATTGCGCAGCCAGCTCCCCTTGAAGCCAGATGCCAGCTTGCCCTTTAAAACCTCGATAGGTTGAAAAGCCGACATAAAGAATGCCGGGTAAAGGCCTGCCATTAAACCAATAAATACCGTAACAACTAACAGGCAAGGCGCCAGCCAGATAGTAGCCAGCAGGTCGAGTGTTATTTGTTTGCCCGATAACTGGTTAAAATATGGCAGCAACAGCGCAGCAATAAACAACGCTATACATAAGGAGATAAAGCTGGTAAGAGTGGATTCTGTCAGAAACTGGTAGATCAGCGTCTCACGGTTTGACCCCAACACCTTGCGCACACCAACTTCCCGGGCCCTACCCGCAGATCGGGCGGTTGAAAGGTTCATGAAGTTTACACAAGCAATCAACAGGATAAAAGCAGCAATAATTATAAAGATATAAACGTATTGCACATTGCCTGATGGCTCAACTTCATTTGTAATGGGCGAGTATAAATGAATCTTTGTGATAGGCATAGTGGCAAACCGGAAATGGTCGCCTTTTCCTTCTAAATCAGCTATGGAACTATGGATATATTGCATCAGCTCAGGTTCCGCGTATTTCTTTGTGGCTTGCCTTAAATAACCATCCAGGTCATGTTCTGTAAAGCCCTTGTGTAATAATATATAGGTAAGATAATTTACGCTGGTCCATTCGGTGCCACGACTCTCCGGCAATCCCGACATCGCCTTGATCAAATTAAAATGTAAGTGCGACTGGCGCGGCATATCTTTTATAACGCCGGTTATTTTATAATCCCTTGTATTATCAAGGTGCAATGTTTTGCCTATGACATCTGTGGTATTAAAATATTTTTGTGCCACAGCTTCAGATATCACCAACGAAAAAGGTTGCACCAAAGCAGTTTTAGGATCTCCAGCAATCATCGGCAACGTAAAAACTGTAAACAGGTTGGCATCACCATAAAAGCCACCTTCTTCTGTTAAAGTTTGATTGCCTTTTTTTACCAGTATTTTACCGTCGTCTCTTAGCCGGGTAGCCTGCTCAACCTGGGGATATTCCTTCATCATGGTAGCAGCCATCGGGGCTGGTGAGTCACGATCAATAAACACACTGCCATTCACTTTAAAGTCCGAATTAACACGATAAATGCGATCAGCATTTAAATTATATTTATCGTAATTCAACTCATCAACAACAAATAAGGTAATCAGCAAACAAACGGCAAGACCGATTGCCAGCCCGAAAATATTAATGGCAGAAAAGCCCTTGTTCCGCCAAAGGTTTCTAAATGCTATTTTAAAGTAGTTGGTAAACATAAGGTGAGTCGGTATTTAAATGAAAAATATTAATTAAAGCTCAAAAAACTCTATCAAATCGAATATTTTCTTTAATTTATAATATTCTCTATTCTGTCTTCAAACTCTTCACAGGGTTCATCAAAGCGGCCTTGATAGCGCGGAAACTTACTGTTGTAATGGTTATAACCACGGCCAGCAAACCCGCTATTGCAAATACCCACCAGCCGATGTTGGTACGATAGGCAAAATCCTGTAGCCATCGGCTCATGGCCCACCAGGCAACAGGAAAGGCGATGATGGCTGATATGCCTACCAGTTTCAAAAAATCGTTAGATAACATTGCTACAATATTGGTTACACTTGCGCCCAATACCTTACGGATCCCAATCTCTTTTATACGTTGCTCGGCAGCGTAAGTAACAAGCCCAAATAAACCAAGGCAAGCAATCAGTATGGCAAAAAATGCAAATGACATAAATATTTTTCCGGTATTTTGTTCGGATTGATAAAGGTGGTTAAAGTCATCATCCATAAACGAATAGGTAAACGGCTGACCGGCCATATTTGCATCAGCACCACGATACAATGCCTGGATCTGCGAAATAAGCACCGGAATATTTTTGGTTTCTATACGGATGGCCATCGCGCGTTTGTCCACACCTAAATTCATTACGAGCGGTGCAATTTTGTTACGCAGGGACCCGGAGTTAAAATCCTTCACTACCCCCACAATCTGGTAATGGCGACCGTTGCGGTATAAAAATTTATTTAAAGGCTCTCTCATGCCAAGCATGGAGGCGGCTGTTTGGTTAATAAGCACAGCGGCCGAATCAGTCAACCTGTCCTTCGCAAAGTTTCGCCCGCCTGCCATTTGCATGCTAAGGGTTGGTATATAATCTTCATCAATGTACCATGTCTCGAGCCCAACCGACTGGCCCGAACTCATGGATGCGTCCTTGCCGTAAACCTCGGTATCTTCATTAATTGTTGTAGGCAACGAACCAGACAATGTAACCGATTTAACCCCAGCAAGCTTAAGCACATCTTCCTTAAACGATTTTGAGTGCTCACCAAGCGAATAAATATTTTGCAGCACCATTACCTGCTCTCGATTGTAACCAAGTGTTTTATTGCGGATATAAGTAAGCTGGCTGTAAATAACCAGTGTGCCCACAATTAAAACAATAACCGTTACAAACTGGAAAACCACCAGGCCGTTGCGCAAGAAGCTATTTTTGAAACCGGCCGAGAGTTTACCTTTTAACACCTGTATAGGCTGAAAAGCCGACATGAAAAATGCAGGGTATGCACCGGCTATCAATCCGATAATAAGCGTTGCAGACAACAGCGCCGGCAAAATCCAAACATTGGCAAACAGGTTTAAACTGATTTGTTTGCCAGCTAACTGGTTAAAATAATGAAGGAGTAATGACGCAATTCCCCAGGCAATGATCAGTGCGATAAAACTGGTAACAATCGACTCGACCAGGAACTGATTAATAAGCGAGCCACGGTTAGAACCAAGCACTTTACGCACACCTACTTCTTTTGAGCGCCCTGCTGACCGCGCGGTTGAAAGGTTCATGAAATTAATGCATGCGATCAGGAGTATTAACACTGCTATAACTATCGACATGTATACGTATTGAATATTGCCGGATGGTTCCCTTTCATGCGTAACTTCTGAATAAAGATGAATTTTAGTTAGCGGAATGGTTACAAACCTATAATGGTCGCCTTTTTGGTCAAGATCAGCGATGGTAGTGTGAATAAACTGCTTCAACTCAGGCTCAGCATATTTCTTACAGGCCTCGCGCAGATCATCGTCTATCTCTTTTTGCGATACACCCTTACGGGGAACCAGGTACGTCATAGAGTTTTCGCTGGTCCATTGCGACTGGTTCCTGTCCGCACGTTCGCTTATTGCTTTGATAAAGCTGAAGTGGATATGCGATTGTACAGGCGTATTTTTTATCACCCCGGTAATTTTATAATCGGTAGTGTTATCCATGCGCATTGTTTTGCCGATAACATCAAGTGTATTAAAATATTTCATAGCAATATTTTCACTGATCACCAGCGAATGTGGTTCATTGAGGGCGGTTTTAGGATCGCCGGCAATCATAGGTAATGTAAATACCTTGAACAGGTTGGCATCGGCATAGTAGCAGTTGTCCTCAATCAAAGTTTGGTCATCTTTCTTTACCAAAATTTTGCCGTCGTTTTTAAGTCGGGCAGCCATCTCGATATTCGGGTATTCCCTAACCATTGTCGCAGCCATAGATGTCGGCGATTCGCGATCAAGGAAAACACTGCCGTTTACTTTAAAATCGGATGTAACGCGGTAGATGCGATCGGCGTTTACATTGTACTTATCGTAGCTAAGCTCATCAATAACAAATAAAGTAATAAGCAAACAAACTGCAAGGCCAATAGCCAGCCCGAAAATATTTATGGCAGAAAAACCTTTGTTTCTCCAAAGGTTTCTGAACGCTATTTTGAAGTAGTTTTTAAACATAACGCAAGATATTTATTAATTGCTAAGCGGTAAACAACCAACAAAATGCCAATTTAATAACAAATTGATTATCAGATAAATAATTAAAAACATAGAAATAAAAAGCGTTCGCTTTCGATGCAACAGGGTGTTCGTTTGTGGGTGATGGTTGAAAAGGTTGGAGTTGTTGTAAATGTTGCTGGGGTTGTAAAATGCAGCAAATCATCTTTCGGACTTCCGGACTTTACTGACTTCCGGACTGCGAAGCACTAGTCACAATTCAGCAGCAGATCATAATACTTCTGCATCAAAACGGTGTCGTAGTTAACAAGGGAATTGTAGGCTTCAGAAACAAGCTCATTAAGAATGGAAGAGCCGAGCTGGCCACCTCCGTTGGGGATAGAATCGTAATAAGTAATAAGTTCCTTAACCCTTATGATCTCGTATAATAATAACTGTACTAAATCTGCCTGTGAGCCTGATTGTATAGCCGATGAATTATTATTGATAAAATCTAAAGGATCGTTATTGGTAGAAGCCATGTTATATATCAGGGATCGGACTTAACGGTTTTATCAGTTAACATCAAACTTTATGAAGTTAAAAAACTTCCTTTTTGTTTTAAAAAAATCAAAATAATTTATTAAAAATGTTAAAACCCTCAATTTGAGGGTTTTAACATTTTTTAAAGTTGATTAGGTGATTAGGTGAATGGTTGATTAAGTTAAACTTATTTAACCCAATCAACAAAATCAACCTAATCAATCATTCACTAATTTTTATTGTTTTCCGGGCGTGGCAATAAAGCCTTACGCGAAAGTTTAAGTTTACCTTGCTTATCAACGTCAAGCAGTTTTACCCGTACTTCGTCGCCAATTTCGAAAATGCCATCCATGGTTTCAAACCTCTTGTGGTCAATTTCCGAGATGTGCAATAATCCGTCCTTACCAGGCATAATTTCAACAAATGCACCAAAAGGCATTATCGATTTTACCTTACCTTCGTAAATCTCGCCAACTTCAGGTTTTGAAGCAATGGCTTTGATCCGTGATACTGCTTTATCAATAGCATCCTTGTTATCTGCAAAGATCTGAACTACCCCCTGGTTGCCAACTTCCTCGATAGAGATAGTAGCACCGGTTTCACGCTGCATTTCCTGGATAATTTTTCCTCCGGGGCCGATAACCGCGCCGATGAATTCCTTATCGATCCGGATAGTGATAATGCGTGGTGCATGTGGTTTGTAATCCTCACGCGGAGCGGTAATGGTTTTAGCCATTTCGCCTAAAATATGTAAACGACCATCCTTAGCCTGGTTTAACGCATTGGTTAAAACTTCGTATGATAAACCGTTGATCTTAAGGTCCATTTGAACAGCAACAATACCTTTTTCAGTACCGGTTACCTTAAAATCCATGTCACCCAAGTGATCTTCATCACCCAAAATATCAGAAAGGATAGCATATTTTGTACCCATTTCGTTGGTGATCAAACCCATCGCGATACCTGATACCGGCGATTTGATTTTAACACCTGCATCCATCAAAGCCAATGTACCGGCACAAACCGTAGCCATTGATGATGAACCATTTGATTCCAAAATATCAGAAACGATACGGATAGTGTATGGATTTTCGTCGTCACCCGGCAATACCTGTTTTAACGAACGCATAGCTAAGTTACCATGGCCAATTTCGCGACGGCCGGCTCCCCTGTTCGGGCGAACCTCACCTGTTGAGAAACCAGGGAAATTATAATGTAAAAGGAATTTTGAGTAACCATTAATGAACGCGCCATCAATCATTTGCTCATCATCCTTAGCGCCTAAAGTAACGCTGGTTAATGATTGTGTTTCGCCACGGGTAAATACCGCCGAACCGTGAGCAGCAGGTAAATAACCAACTTCGCTCCATATCGGGCGGATCTGCGTAGTTGAACGACCATCTAAACGTTTGCCTTCGTCTAATACAAGGTTACGGATAGCGTCATACTCAACATCGTGGTAATATTTTTTTGCTAAGAATTTGGTAACGTCGTCAATCTCGCCTAAAGTAGCGATGTAAGTGTCACGCACTTCTTTAAATTTAGCTGAACGCTCGTCTTTTGCAGATGCAGAAGAAGCGATAGCGTAAACCTGGTCGTAAGTAGCAGCATAGATGGCTTTCTTCAAGTCCTCGTTACTGTTCTCGTGGCTGTAAACGCGTTTTTCAGTCTTGCCAACTTCAACGGTTAATTCCTTTTGAGCTAAACATTGAATTTTGATTGCAGTGTGCGCAAATTTAATTGCCTCAACCAATTCAGCTTCCTGGATCTCTTTCGATTCACCTTCAACCATGTTGATGTCATGCTCAGAACCTGCTACGATAAATTCTAAAGTAGCGGTAGCTAACTGACTAAGGGTTGGGTTAATAATTAACTGACCGTCAACCTTGGCAACACGTACTTCGGAGATAGGGCCGTTAAAAGGAATGTTTGATACTGATAAAGCTGCTGATGCCGCCAAACCTGCAAGGCAATCTGGCATAATATCTTTATCGGCAGAAATTAAGGAGATCATCACTTGTGTATCAGCGTGATAATCTTCTGGGAACATTGGGCGTAATGCACGGTCAACCAAACGCGAGATCAAAACCTCGTAGTCTGATAAACGTGCCTCACGGCGTAAAAAACCACCCGGAATGCGGCCTGTAGCAGCATATTTTTCCTGGTAGTCAACTGATAGAGGTAAAAAATCAACTCCTTCTTTTGCTTCAGGAGATGATACAACAGTAGCAAGCAGCATGGTGTCACCCATTTTAATTACTACCGAGCCATCGGCTTGTTTGGCCAGTTTACCGGTTTCGATCTCAATGGTGCGGCCGTCACCTAAATCGATTACCTTTTTAATTACGTTTAAACTCATCTTGTTTTTGTTTTGGCGCGCTTTTCATCTTTCGGAGCGCACCGGTTTTTTATGTGTGTGTGTGTGTGTATGTTGATGCAAAAGTAAAAAAGCCATCCAGATAAATCGGACGGCTTTTTTTTTAAAAATAACAAAAGTTATTTGATGATATCCCTTAGCTGTAAAGCCTTGATGATAGCACGATATCTTCCAATGTCTTTTTTGTAAAGGTATGCAAGTAATGCACGACGTTTACCTACTAATTTTTGCAGTGATAACTGGGTTGAAAAATCGTGTTTGTTTTTCTTTAAATGCCCGGTTAAATGTGCAATGCGGTAAGTAAACAATGCTACCTGACCTTCGGCTGTACCTGTATCGGCAGCGCTTTTACCATGTTTTGCAAAGATCTCTGCCTTTGCTTCTGTACTTAAATATATCACTTGAATAATATTAAAGCGTAAATAATTTGATTAATTGTGGGTGCAAAGGTATGGTTTGTTTATGGAATATGCAAGGGGATTTGAGTAATAGTTTGCAGTGGGCAGTGGCAGTTGGCAGTTGATAAAATCAAATGCAACTCATTTCTTTCGGACTTACGGACTTACCGACTTTCGGGCTACTCTACTCCCTATTATTATAGCCTTTGCCTTATCCAGCAATTCATCTTTTCCAGCTTTGATCCCTGCAATTGTAGGCTCTATTTTCACACCTATTTTAACCCCTTTGCGCTGTGTTTCCGTACCATCGGGATAATAAACGCCAAGCCCTGAAATATAAGAGAGAATACCGCCCGGTAAGGTTACAAATGATATATCGCCATCCGCTCCTGCGGTTTGGCTGCCTATTACAGTAACATTGGGTGAGCTTTGGAAAGCCATTGTTGTATATTCAGCCTGGCTTTGCGATTGCGCATTTACTATGACCACTACCTTGCCTTTATATTCATTTCCCGGATTTATTGCTATTGGCTGAGATATGGTAAATAATCCCGGCTGTTTTAAACTGCCGCTTGCAAATTTCACGAAAGGCGCATTGTTGGTTTTAATATAAGGGCCGAATGAAAACGGCATAAATTCGCTCGGATAGCAGCGCATATCAATAATAATTCCCTTGGTATTGTTAAAAAGTATCTTTATAGCTTGCAGATCCTTATCGTGATACTTACCGGGGAACAGGTAACCGATATTCTTATTTATTAAATAAAAACCCGGCAATTTGGGATCAGGGTCCTGATCAATGCTATTATTTAGCTTAGTAACCGGCACGCCGGCTATTTTTACCTCCTGGTGCCTGCCGTTGCGTGTTATATCGAGTGTAAAATTCATTTCATTGCCCCTTAACAAATTTATCCGCGGCAGGTCGCGTAACTGCGTCGGGTAATTTGAAGCGGGTGTATAAGGCAGGAGTTTTTTTACCCGGTCAGCAACCTTTTGTCCGTTAATCCGCTCTATGATATCACCGGGCTTAACAAGTTGTTTTATATAAGCCGCGTTATCATAATACCCGGTAACTACCAGCTTATCTTCAATAAACCTAGCCTGGATAGGCGCAGCGTATTTCCCCCTGAACGCGGCTATTGCTTTGTTGCCGCCATAAATATTAGCGTGAGTATCATGAATCCGCGCTATAAGGGCAAGCGTATTTAAAGCATAATCCTGCGCATTGGCTGCCAACGCAAATTTAGGGATGCAATCTGCAAGCACATTGTTCCAGTCCTCCCCGGCCAGATATTTATACGGATAAAAATAATTGATCATGTTCCAGTATCTGTAAAGGCACAGCAGTCGATAACCAGCATCCGGATAAGTAAATTTACTGTACGGCAATTCATGCAAAAAGGCAGGATTGCCGTTCTCCGCCATTTTTATATAATAGCCCGGACCGGTACTGCGGTTATTTAAAATGTAAGTAAGCTTTTTTGTGAACGATGCCGATAATACCTTATTGGTAAGCAAAGAGCCATAATCCGGCTTAAGCTTTATCTCGCCGGTTTCTTTAACATTACAATCAGCACAAACGGGGGGAACACCAAAACTATCCACCCATTTTTCGAGCACATTACTTAGCTCACTGTTATTGGTAGCTTTTACAACCTGGGGTATTATCCTGAAAAGCTCAAAATCCCAATTATATTTACCTCCGGTTACTTCAGGGTGGTGGTACTTCAAAAATCCCCATAGTTGTCCGAGAACAGTTAAATTAACAACCTGTTGTTTGCTGATCAGTATAGTGTCAATTTTTGAGCCTGCATTGTAGGTTGCATCCTTAACTTGTGCAGATACAGCATGTACATATACTAAGCTTAATAATAAAATTAACAAGGATATACGTTTCATAAGGATTACGGTTGTTCGGGCTAAGTAAATGATTGAGACACAACACTGGCAGTATTATTTTTATGTTGAATAGATAATTTCTTCTTCCGTTTACATATTCGTACATCAACACATCATTTCTTACTTTTACATCCTATGGAAACACCTCCACTCTCTACCTTCGAAACCGAATTCCGCGTACGTCCTGATGATATAGACATGTTCCATCACGTACACAACAGCAAATATTTCGACTACGTACTAGCCGCCCGGTACGACCAGATGGAGCGCTGCTACGGTATGGCCATGGAGAAATTCATCGAGCGCGGCTTTGGTTGGGCGGTACGTACTGCACACGTTGATTATAAACGCGCATTAACCATGGGCGATTACTTTACTGTAAAAACCGGCATCGAGACCATTAATGATAAGGGCTGTCGGGTTAAATTTGATATCACCAACAAAGCCACCGGCAAAATTTGCTGTGATGGCTGGTTTGATTACGTAATGATCGATATGGCAACCGGTCGGGGCGTTAAAATTCCGGAGGATGTTATTGAGCAGTATTTAATATAGCAAAAATTCAATTTGTCTTTTTGAGCATTAATTCTTCATCTCAAAATCCACGGTATAAATATCCACCAAATTATTGCCCGCACCCTGTAAACATTTGTTTAATTGCTCAATATTTTCCCCTTGTGCAGGGATCTCAGCCCACTGGTTATACCTTGAACTTTTTATAGCTATTTATTCATCTCCGTATTTAAAACAGCCATTAGCTTTTCACCGCTATCTGGCTCGGGGCCGTTTAGGGTAACAATTCTTCCCTGCTTGTTTATAATTACAAACTTTGGTATTTCATTAGCAACATAGCTATTATTCACCGTTCCATTATCAATCAATTGCAACCATTCGGGTTTATCCTCTAAAATTGCCCTTCTCCAATTTTTGTCTTTGTCATTTACAGCGATGCTTACAATTGCAATCCGATTATCACTTTTATATTTTTCATAGATCTTTTTAAGGTAAGGCGTTTGTTGTCTGCAAGGAGCGCACCAACTTGCCCAAAGATCAAGATATACAACCTTGCCTTTGAAATCACTTAAGCTGTGATTTATACCTTTATTATCAATTAAGGTAAATTCCGACGCCGGGTTGCCTATTTTACTTTTAACTAAGGCCTCTCTGCGTAAAATAAGTTCACTTTTTAAGTCGCCTGCATACACCGGGTTTTTAATTTTATTAATGTATTTCTCAAAGAGTGCATACAATTGAGCTAAGGCTTCATAAGTAGCGACAGAAGACAACTCAAAATTAATTCGCTGATTAAAAGCATGATCTTTAATTTTCCCGGTATATGCTTCATCTATTTCTTTAAATTCATATGCTACATTAGGCTTAATAGTTGTATCCCGCTTTCTGTCCAACATAATAATGTAACCTAAATACCCCTTCCCTTCCCCTATAAAATAACTATAATCAGGCAACACCAGGTTTTCATCATCCAGTAAATGCTCAACCAGGTATTTTTCACTATTTTTCTCTAAAAAGTCTTTTGTTTCATTATAGTTAAACAAGTTTTTATTTGAAGTGAGGTAAAAAGTCACACTGCTCATTCTTTGATAGCCATTTTCAAGATATATGAGTTGTCGCATTTGTCTGCCGTATTTTTCATCACCCTGGCCCTTGAAAACTAACTTAAAAACAGAATCCTGCAATAATCTTAGCTGAGTCACTTTTTCCTCCATGGCTATTTTCGATCCGCTCCAATCAGGGCGATAATTCTCATTATTAAAAAGTATGGAATCTGCTTTTTTATAATACCTGTTACTTATACTTCCCAAACCGTTTATGCTCTTGCTAATCTGGAAGCTTTGAAAGCTGCTTCCATCACCGGTAAGAGTTAAACGATAACCTAGCGCGATACATAAATGCCGGATCGAAATATTCTCCCCCCTTATCGACGCCAGTTGAGGTTTGATAACTTTATCGTCCTGATAAAAAAACGCACCATTTATAACCGGGATATTTACCTGAAACGGTGTATAATTTTTATCCACCATATAAAGTGTAATTTGTTTATCGCTGCAATTGGAAATATCCCCCTTTAAGATAAAAAACTGAGAGGTATCGGCAATTTGTGCGTTAGCATTAAATGAAAGGATTATAGTCAAAACAGCAAGGAGAAATAACTGCGGACTTGGTTTTGGTCGACTCATTACAAAAGATTTGAAATAAAATTACAACAACCATTATTTCATCAAAGTTCTTTAACATACTTTAACATGAACTCAGGCTTTGTGTTTATAGTAGCTTTTCCAAAACACCCCAAACGCCACAATAAAATTAATTGCGGCGAGCACCAAAATCAGCTTAAACAAAATCAACCAGAAAATAACTACGAACAGGAAAAAGATCCACAACAAGTACTTATCCATATCGAGCCCGATGTAGTACAACAGGCAATGAAACAACATGGCAATGCTAATACCGGTAATTAGCAATTCAAACGCTATAACCGGGTTAAACCGGCTAAAAAGCCAGATAGCCTCGGGCAGCATAATTATTAAATAAACCCCGGCGAAGGCAGTAAACAATTGCAAACGGCTATAAGGCAAATTACGGGTAAAGCTTAACCATTTTTCTTCAAAAGCGCGTTCCTCATAGATCAGTTTAACGTGTGCCACTACTACGGATAATAAAGCGATCCCAGCTACACGGATATCATGCGCTACATCGGCAAACAACAAAAAAAATCCGGTTATCAATAAATAAGAAAGTCCTTTGCTAACCAGCCACGTAACCTTATGCTGATCTAACACATTGTAAATAAACAAGCTGAACCAGGGTTTTCGCCATTTGCGGCTGAGGGTTAGCAGCCAGCCTTGTGTGCTGCCATCTATTAGGTTATTTACAATTTTCCGGTATAGCATTGCGCTCAAGGCAGCAAGTGAGAGCAGATAGCAAATAATTGCCAGCGGGATAAGACAGTAATGATGCGCCACCCCTACCACTGCCGCTATAACTCCATAAACCGAAACAGGCAGCATCATCATTTGCTGCACAAAAAACCAGCTTTTAAACTGCTTAGATTTTGCAAAGGCATTGCTGCTGTAAAATAAAAATTGCTGATTAACGGCACCAATCTGCCCCACAACATAATGCCAGGTTTTAAGTGTATAAATCAACCAGCCCGCAAACACCACTCCCATCATCAGCGGACTGCTTACAAAGTTCAGCATTAAGGTTTTATGATAATTAAGCAGTTGCCCCGGTTCCACCATCCCAAAAAGCACAAAAAAGCCAACCGCAAGGATTCCCGCATGTGCACGGTAAAAGCCTGCTGCGAATATTTTTGTGAGGATGGTGGTTAGTGGCTTCATTCTTTCAATTTCTAAACAACAATACTGATCGATATCTCATCATTTTTTCTCACCTCCTTACGCGCAGCGAAGGGAGGTCGACCAGCGTAGCGAGGTCGGGTGGGTAAATTCAGCGCGCGATATTCACGCCAATGCCCGCCAAGGTTCACCCCTCATCCAATTCCTCCTTATAATAATTAACATAAAACAACCCAAACGAAATTCCAAAGCAAACCGGCACCAGCCACCACATCAATCCAAACAGGATCACCAGCGAGATCGCAAAAAATAGCCCCAGCAACCACGGCAGGTATTTGTTCATCACTAATCCAATCCGATATAAAATACAATGAAATAGCATGGCAATACCTGTTAGCATTGCCAGTAAACCAATCGCCATAAAAAACTTAAAGCTGATAAAAAGCCATATACATTCGGGAAGCAGTAATATTAAATAAGTAAGAACATACTGTGCATACAGTTTCCCCAGACTGTATGGAAAATTTCGCGTAATGCTCAAATACACCAATGCAAACCTGTGCTGCTGATAGATCAGTATGGAATGTGCCATAACAATCGCCAAAACAACAAAGGAAGCTACCCGGCTGTTGGTAACTGCATCGGCAAAGGAAAACATAATGCTGATAATAGCTACATAGGATAGGAACTTAGTAAGCACAAGCGCCATCTTCAGCCTGTCGAATACATGATAAACAAACAGGGTAAAAAATGGCTTACGCCAGCTTTGGCCGAGGTTTATCAGCCAGGTTTGCCCGGTATCTTCAATCAGTGTATTCAATTGTTGGGTGTAGATAAATGCAGTTATGGCAATCAGCAGAACGGTAAACAAGATAATTACTGTTACCATGCCATAATGGTGCAACACCACTCCTATTACCGATGCCAATAGTGCATAGCATACGAACGGCAAACTAATAATAAACTGCATATAAAACCAGCCTTTAAACTGCTGCATCCTGCTTGCAGATAAAACACTGTAATACAAAAACTCATGATGTTCAATCTGTAATTGGCCCGATACGTATTGCCAGCTTTTGATGGTGTAAAAGATCCACACCGTAAAAAACATTAGCATCATACCCGGGCTGCTCACAAAGGTTATCAGGATCATGAACTGGTAATAGAGTTCCCTTCCCGGTGGCAGCAACTTTACGTCGCCAAGTGTGTTGATGAAAAAACAATAGCTCACCAGGATTACAAACAGGAAGATCAATAGTCCGGAGTTTACCTTATAAAAACCTCGGGCAAAGACCTTTACCAGTATATTATTTAAAGGCTGCGGCATCAGCGGGTGAATTGCAGGGTTTGATTTTCAACCAAAAGCTCACCCGCATCCAGTCGTTCATCAACATCGAGCGCTTGGTGCGATGACAGCATAAAGCTCACACCCTGATCATGCTGCTCCCTGATCCAGCTATATAATATTTTTAATGATTCAGTATCAATGGTGATCAGAGGTTCATCCAACAGGATCAGTTTGGGGGTACCAAGAAAGGCCAATACCAGCGACAACTTTTTCAGCATCCCGCTACTGTAAGTACCTATAGGCCGATCGATATAGCTTTGCATTTTCATGCTCTCTATAAAGCGCTGCTCCTGCCCTGCCGGTGCATCTTTGGCGGAGGCAAATAGCTTAACCATCTCCATACCGGTTAAAAACTCCGGGAACAACGGTTCTGCCTCGGCAAAGTTTACCAGCTTGCGGTAGGCAACCGGTTGTTTTTTTATGCTGATGCCTCCATCCAGAATAATATCGCCATTAAAGGCAAGGATGCCTGCGACGGATTTCAGCAAAGTACTTTTACCTGACCCGTTTATACCCTTTATCCAGTAAATTCCGGGTTCAATATTAAAATCGGCAATTGATAAGGCAGGATAATTCCCATAAAATTTTTTGAATTCTACAAAATGCAGCATCAGGAAGTTTTTTGTTTGATGTGGCAAGATAAGGATTGTTACACAAACTGCTTGGTTAATTATATTATTCGCAAGTTTAATTTCCAGCTCTTGTTACATAAATCCTTCGGGATTGTAACTTACACAATTAATTGATTGCTATTTGAGAAATAATTTTGCAATTAGATTATCATTTTGCATATTAGATGAAATTTAATTAACCTAAAATTACACGTATGAAAAAACCAAATTTGATGGATCTGAATCCAGATCCCAAAGACATTCTCACAAGAGCACAAATGAAAAACATTAAAGGGGGATCTATTCCGCCGGGTTGTGTTTGTAAGAGCGACACTATAGATCCGCATATTCCTCCGCCGCCGCCTGACGGCTGTACAACTTATCAACCTGCAAGCGGCGCGTGCTCACAAGATTATCATTATCTTCTTTGTTGTTAGCAATAAAGCTTTCTTGATTCCGGAGACGGAAAATAGTAAAAGCGAAAAAGCGGCTAATGGTCGCTTTTTCGTTTACCTCACATAAGATATTGCGGGTAGTGTTACCCTAACAAAGCCTCTGTTTTAATTACGACAATCGTTACAACGTCACCAGGCCCCCTTCCTTTTAGTACAGATTTATTGTTCAGCCACAGATCTTCGCTGATTTGTCCTTAAGATGATAATCACATCTCTTGATACTAACTTCAACTAACTGTATTGTTACAAAACCAGCTAGCTATCCTCAAAAAAGTCATCCCGCTGCTTCTCAAATTGTTTACTATTGTAATACATTAATCCATTAACATGAAAAAGCAAATCCTGCCTGTTTATTATGTATTACTGTTGTCGGCATTTATGCAATTGACAACTGATAGCGCCGTTGCACAAACAACTCCTAAAAAGCACGAAACATATGGCTTTACAGAGCCAACGCCACTCGATTTCAATGACCATGAAGGCTACGTTTCTATTTTTGATGGTAAAACCCTGAAGGATTGGGACGGCAACCCGAAATTCTGGCGGGTTGAGGATGGTGCAATAGTTGGCGAATCAACCCCTAAAAACCCAAGCGGAAACAGCTATATAGTTTACCGGGGAATGAAGGCAAAGGACTTTACCCTGAAATTTGAAATAAAGGTTGAGGGCGAAGGCGGCAGCGGGATGCAATACCGCAGTAAAACCGGTATCCCGTGGTTAAACCCCATCGCGAAGGAAGTAACAGCAAATGTTGGACCCGTTAATTTAAACTGGATGATGACCGGCCCGCAGGCCGACTTCTGGCCATCACAGCCGTGGACAGGACAATTTTATTCAGAAAACACCCCGATGCGCATCCTGGCCTGGCGCGGTGAGGTTGTTGAAGGTTTTAGCACAAAATATAAGAAGCTGGTAGGCAATATCGGCGATCGGGATGAACTGGCAAAGCTGGTTAAAAAGAACGACTGGAACGAGTATACAGTGATTGCCCGCGGCAATGTTTGTATGCATATATTAAACGGGCAATTGATGGCTGTAATGATAGACGATGACCCGAAATCGTCAAACAATCAATCGGGAATGATCGGTATTGAAATTGAAGCGACCACAAAAATATCCGTAAGGAATATCTGGATTAAGAAATTGAATTAAACCGGAAATACGACTAGATCCATCACAAATAACATAGTCAAACAAATTTCTGTCATTTTTGCCTATCGCTCTTTTTAAATTGTAAAGAGTAATATATTTACATGTTTAAACAACAATCACAAATATTAACATGGAAGCATACAGACTATTTGAGCCGGCGAAGGTCGGCGCTATAACACTAAAAAACAGGATAGTAATGTCGCCGATGACGCGGTGCCGTGCTATTGGCAATATCCCTAATGATTTAATGGCAGAATATTATGGCCAACGCGCCGGCGCAGGACTTATAGTTACCGAAGGCACCTCGCCCTCGCCTAACGGATTAGGCTATGCCCGCATTCCCGGCATTTTTAGCGACGAACAGGTGCAAGGCTGGAAAAAGGTAACGGCCGCTGTTCACGAAAAGGGAGGAAAAATCTTTGTGCAGTTGATGCATACGGGTCGCATCAGTCACCCCCTCAATTTACCGAATGGCGCTGAAGTGCTTGCCCCGTCTGCCGTTAAACCGGCAGGGCATATGTGGACAGATGCACAGCAGATGCAGGAGTTCCCTATCCCAAAGGCAATGACCGCCGATGAGTTGCAAAGTACAAAGGCTGAATTTATAGCCGCTGCTAAAAATGCAATAACAGCAGGTTTTGACGGTGTAGAATTGCACAGCGCTAATGGCTATTTGTTAGAGCAGTTCTTGTCGCCGATAAGCAATATCCGGACTGACAACTATGGCGGAAGTATCGAAAACCGCTGCCGCTTTGTAGTTGAAGTAGCCACCGAAGTTGCAGCAGCTATCGGCAAAGAAAAAGCAGGGATCAGGTTATCCCCTTACGGAGTTGCAAGCGATATGCCGCATTACCCTGAAATTGATGCAACCTACGAATACCTTGCCGGAAAGCTTAACGAAATAGGTATTGCTTATGTTCATGTAGTGGATCATTCAGCGATAGGAGCTCCGGCGGTTCCGTTGGCTATTAAGCAAGCCATCCGCAATACTTTTAAAAACACAGTGATACTTGCCGGTGGCCATACGCTGGAATCAGCGGAAGCCGAACTGCAAAGCGGCATATCTGATTTGGAAGCGTTTGGCCGTCCATTCATCAATAACCCGGATTTAGTGGAACGTTTTCAAAAAGATGCACCGCTATCAGCAAACCTCGATGTAGAGACATTTTACACAGCTGACGAAAAAGGTTATACAGACTACCCCACCTATACTGCTTAATACTTCAAAACATTTACCCAAAGCACCTGTTGAAAAACTAAAAACAAACAATCCCATGAAAGCAATCCAATTTGATACTTACGGAGATTCGGGCGTTCTCCAACTAAAGGAGATTAACAAGCCGCAACCCGGTGAAAACGAAATATTAATAAAGGTAGCAGCTACCACCATAAATCCTTTTGATATGAAGGTGCGTTCAGGGTCGATGCAAAAAATTATCCCGCTAAACTTACCGTGGGTTCCCGGCTCTGATGTTGCGGGACGAATTGAAGCCACAGGCAGCGGCGTTTCCCGGTTAAAGGTTGGCGACGAAGTATTTGGCAGTACCTTTGGTGGTACTTACGCCGAATATGTGGTAATAAAAGAAGAATCAGCGGCGCTGATTCCAAACAATGTGAGTTTGCCGGAAGCTGCCGCTTTAGTTATACCGATTGTTACCTCCTATACATTCCTGGTAACGGGCGGTGAGTTGAAGGAAGGACAACGCGTATTGATCCATGGTGCAGCCGGTGCGGTTGGTGGCATTATGGTACAAATAGCAAAAGCTTTGGGCGCTTATGTGATTGGCACGGCTTCGGGTGATGGTCTTGAATTGGCTAAGTCGCTTGGAGCAGATGAAGTGATCGACTATAAAAACCAGGATTTTACGCAACTGGTAAAAGATGTTGACCTGGTAATCGACCTTGCCGGCGGCGAAACACAAACCAAGTCATTTGCTGTGGTAAAAAAAGGCGGCAAGTTATTAAGCGCAGTTATGCCGCCATCACAGGAGTTAGCTGAGCAATATGGCATTACCGCGCAATTCATCTCATCAGAACCATCATACAAAAAACTCGAGTTCGGTGTAAAACTGGTTGAAGAAGGTAAAATCAAAACACGGATTGCCAAAACATTAAAATTGGAAGAGGCTGCCAAAGCGCAGGATTTGGTGACCAAAGGCGGAGTGAATGGTAAAGTGGTGTTGGAAGTGGATTAACCAGTACCGACAAGGTAAAACTCCGAACCAAAGTGGAACATTCTTATAATCAGAATGTTTCACTTTGCTCCGGGTGTTCCGCTTGCTAAAATGGAACGCTTTGAGATATCTTTTTTACCCCCGCTTCACCAAATACTTTTTCCTAAGCCACTCACGCACCGGTTCATCGTAAAGTTTGAGACAACCGTAAGCTAGAAGGATACTGGTAACAAATAGCAGCCCGCCAACAAGCAATCCGTTATTTTGCATAGTTATTTTGTTATTTGCTACCCATGCGGTAAAAATATAAATGAGCGGGTAATGTGTAATGTACATCGGGTAGGAAATATCGCCGAAAAACTTACACACCCTTGCTGTACGTTTCCCAGTAATCTGGCCGCCTGCACCAATAGCAACGATCAGCGGGAAAACAAGAATTATGCAGAACGACTCATAAACACCGTTCATCCAAAGGTGTTGGCTGCCGCCAACCCTGGGCCAAAACATAACAAGCGCTATAAGGAGACTGCAAACGGTAAATGCACTTTTAATATGGATCAGCTTACCTATTCGGCAAAGTAGTACACCAGCAAAAAATGGATACAGCACCCTGGTAAAGCCAATATTTAATTGCTCTTTATTAATACTCCAGCCGCCGATAACATCCCCCTGCGGCCCAAATACGGTATAATTAATCAACAAACCGGCTGCAATCAACACAAAAACAGCAAGCACCGTTTTTGAAAACCTGCGAACGATGAGCGCGTAAAGGATATTGGCAATATATTCAAAAAACAACGACCATGCCGGACCGTTCAGCGGGTGCATCTCCTGCCAGCCGCGAATATCCATAGATATCGGGACCGGGATGAGGGTGCAGCCAATCACCATGATCAGCAGCATTTGCCAAACAGGCGTTCCATTGATCAGCGGAAACGCTGCGCCTCCCTGGAAATAAAACAGGGTCGCGCCAATAAGTGAGCCCATGATCACCATAGGCTGCAAACGGATGAGCCTGCGTTTGTAAAAATCCCATTGCGTCATTTTGGCCCAGCGATCATCATAGGCATAAGCCACCACGAAGCCTGACAGCAAAAAGAAGAAATCAACTGCTAAATAGCCATGGTTGATGATCTGCTTAAAGCGGTCACCTCCTGAAAATGTTTCGAAAACATGAAAGGCAACTACCAAAATTGAGGCTACGCCGCGCAATCCGTCGAGGATCTCGTAATGATTTTTTGGCGCAAGATACGCAGGTTCTTTGTTCATTAATTGGTGAAATAAGTATAATTGGATAATGGTTATCTTAACGCTGACCGCCAGCCTGGAATTTGACAGGACGGGTTAGTAAAAATGGTTTAATTTATTGAGATGGCAAAAAATAAATCATTATCTCAATATCCCCATATCACTAAATGGCTAAGGGGAACAACAAAATCCAAATCGAAAAAGGCAACGCCCTCAACGAAGAGAACCCGAAACAGCATAGCCCTTTTAAACGTCTTGAAAAAACAACCTAAGGCGAAAATTCCGAAATTTTCCCTTATGTTTGACTGTTAAAATTGACTACAAATACCCTGATAAAAACAGATGCGTAAATTTTGGGCTTACTTAAAAACAAGGCAATTCCGGGCTAACCTGCTGCTGGCAATAGGCACCGTTGTTGTTATTTTAATGATAGCGTTCTTTAGCTTAAGCTTTTACACCCGCCATGGCACAGGTATCCCCGTACCACAGCTAAAGGGCATGCAGGTTGAAAAGGCTATGAGTATGCTTAAGGAGCAAGGATTCGATTACAAGATAGATTCAGTTTATGTGCTTGATCAGCCCCCTGGTTCAGTTGTGGAGCAGGATCCCGATCCCGGAACCAATGTAAAGGAGAACCGTACCATTTACTTAACTGTGGTTACCCGCCAGGCCCCGGCTGTATCCATGCCCGATCTGGAACCATATACTTACCGCGAGGCTGTGGCCACGCTGGCAAACTACGGCTTAAAGGTAGGTGATACCACCTATAAATCGGATATAGCACGCGACAGGATCCTTGAAATGCGTTTTGGCGGACAAGAAATAAAAGCTGGCACCAAGCTCCCCAAAGGATCAAGGATAGACCTTGTGCTCGGCAATGGCGAAGGCGCCAGCGAAGTGGAAATTCCCGACCTTGTGAACCAGGACCTTGATGCTGCCAAGTTTGTGATCAAACAAGGCGGGTTAACCGTAGGCACCATTACTTACCAGGGCACCATAACGGATTCAACCAGCCTGGTAGTTGTGGCGCAATCACCCATAAAAACCGACTCATTAAGCAAAGCGAGTAATGGCACCCGCATAAATCTTACCGTTTCACAAGGTAAAAAGTCAGATGTCCCCAATCAGTAGCCAGGAATTATTCATGCGAATGCAAAACGGTGAAGAATTGAATTTACTTGATGTTAGGGAGGAGATTGAATTTCATACGTACAATATCGGCGGCAGGAATGTCCTGCTATCGCAGTTTATTAATAACTTGGATAAACTGAAATACAACAAAACAGATGAAATTATTGTTATTTGTAAGGTGGGATTAAGAAGCGAAACTGCCCGGGAACTATTAGTACAAAACGGCTACCTGCAAGCACGCAATTTAACCGGCGGACTAATGGCCCTGCAAAAATTAAAATATTAAAAGTTTATTAAAATGACAGCAAAAAAGACATCATCAGGCGGAACTTCAAGAAAGTTTATCGTTGTTATGGTGATCATACTCCTGGTAGCCGTAGGCTTCACCGGCTTAAATTACTACCTGAAATATTTCAGTCCTAACGTTACCGATAACCAGGAATATCTTTACATAAAAACCGGATCGAAATTTACAGACGTTTATAAAACCGTGCAGGAAAAGCAAATGGTTAAAGATACCGCCAGCTTTTACAAGGCCGCCGAAAACATGAATTATATCAGCCGGGTTAAGCCAGGCCGTTATCGCCTGCACGAAGGGATGAGCAATCGCCGCCTGATCAATATGTTAGCCTCCGGTACCCAGGAACCTGTAACAGTATCATTTCATAATTTAAGGTTGAAAGAAGAATTCGCAGGCTTTTTATCGAAAAAGATAGAGCCTGATTCAACATCCATCATCCGGTTACTTGATTCAACCAGTTTTGTGCAGCAGTACGGCTTTACCACCGACAATGTGTACACCATGTTTTTGCCAAACAGCTATCAGCTATACTGGAACACATCGCCCGAGAAGTTTTTTAAGCGGATGTATGCCAACTATGAGAAGTTCTGGACGCCCGAACGGAAGCAAAAGGCAGCGGCTATCAACCTTACCCCTGTCGAGGTATCCATTTTAGCGTCGATAGTTGATGCTGAGGCATTGCATGATGATGAAATGCCTGCCGTAGCAGGTCTCTATTTAAATCGCCTTAAAAAAGGCATGAAGCTGGAAGCTGACCCAACCGTCATCTTCGCGGAGAACGATTTCACCATTAAACGGGTGTTGAACAGGTACCTTTCTATCAATTCACCTTATAACACCTACCTGCACACAGGTCTGCCCCCCGGCCCTATCATGATGCCTTCGGTAGCTGCCGTTAATTCGGTGCTCGATTACCAGAAAAACGATTATATCTACATGTGCGCCAAAGCCGACTTTTCCGGCTACCACGCATTCGCTACTAACGTTGCTCAACATTTGGTAAACGCCCACGCGTTTCAGCAAGCCCTTAACGACAGAAATATCAAAAAATAATGTTCGAGCACTCCACCAAAATAAGGGTACGATACGGTGAAACCGACCAGATGGGCTATATGTACTATGGTAATTATGCGGAGTTTTACGAGGTGGGCCGAGTGGAAATGTTGCGCAGTATGGGATTAACTTATAGTGGCATGGAAGCATCGGGGATCATGATGCCGGTTATTGAACTGAACTGCAAGTATTACAAACCCGCACTGTACGACGAGGAGATTACGGTAAAAGTAATTATGAAAGAGATGCCACGGATAAAGATCCATTTTATCTACGAGCTTTATAACGAAAAGCAGGAACTGATAAACCTTGGTGAAACATCACTGGTATTTATAAATATGACCACCAAGCGCCCCTGCATTGCTCCCCAAGATTTTCGTGATAAATTAAAACCTTTTTTTGAGTAAGTTTACGTTCAAATGAAGTGGACACACCGCCTTTTACTCAGGTTTAAGTTTTACAAAAGGTTTATAGCGTGGTCAAAATCATACGTGCTCCCGGGCTTTCATCCATTGCCCTTGTATGATGTGGTTGCCTTTTTTGCCCACGAGATCCAGCAGCGAACCTTACTAAATAAAGCATCAGCGCTTGCGTTTAATTTTATGCTGGCATTTTTCCCGGCAACTATATTCCTGTTTACACTTATCCCCTACATCCCCATAAAAAACTTCCAGGGGCAGTTGCTTAGCATATTGTCGACAGTATTGCCCTATAACGCTTATATGGCCTTCCAGGCTACCATTGAAGACATTGTAAGGATACACAACGGCAAGTTGCTTTCAATAGGTTTCATATCGGCCCTTTATTTTGCCACGAATGGAATCACTAACTTGATGCAGGCATTTAACCGATCGTCGCTGATAGTCGAAAAGCGAACGTGCCTAAAACGGCGCAGCATAGCATTGGTGCTTACTATAGTTATAAGTGTGGCGCTTTTAGTAGCCATTACCATCATGACTGGTGGTGAAGCCGTAATAACCCTTTTAAAATCACACGTGAAGGAGAAGAGCCATTTTTGGATCTATTTATTAGCCTTCGCCCGATGGATAATTGTGATAGCTATATTCTTTTTTACCATATCATTGCTATACCGGTATGGCCCCGCCAATAAACAGAAATGGAAATTCTTGAGCACTGGCTCCATCATGGCAACCATACTTGCCATCCTAACGTCTCTTGGATTTGCCTATTACATCAACAACTTCTCATCCTACAATAAGGTGTACGGTTCGTTAGGCGGGTTGATCATACTTATGCTGTGGCTTTATTTGAACTCGCTCATCCTAATCATCGGCTTTGAGTTAAACGCCAGTATCGAGTATTCCAAACGGAACATCAAGGAAGTAAAGCCCATGTTTAATTCTTTTCGAAAAAAGCCGCTTGAATAGCAAATTTCCAGCTTAAATACGCGGACTTTAAGCGCTTTTCAACAAGTGTTAACAGGCATTTTTCCTGAAAAAAAGTAAAAACAGGCTGTAAAAACCGCCACAAACATCACCAAATCAACAACTTATACAATAATTAAAAAAACTTAATATCAGGTTTGGCAATTCGGCCCGGTTTTGTACTTTTGACCCCGGAGAGCTGGCAGAGTGGTCGATTGCGGCAGTCTTGAAAACTGTTGACTGTAACAGGTCCTGGGGTTCGAATCCCTAGCTCTCCGCAAAATTCAATATGAAAAACAGATAAAAGCCTGCAAATCAAATGATTGCAGGCTTTTGTTTTTAGATCAAACGACCATATTATTCACCAAATCGCTACAAAAAAGGGCGTAATTCGGTGAGTGATTTCCGGGATTTTCTTACTCACCAATATCTATGTATCTATTTGATATTCAACTTGTTCAATCGTTGAACATCTTGTGAGGTTCTAATTGCAAGCTTATTTTTGTTTCACTTTTAACGCTTAAAAACGTATGAAAACTACATTCAGCTTGCTCTTTTATTTAAAGAGGCCAAAAAATTATGAAAGCGGGCCAATGCCTATCTATTTGCGTATTACTGTAAATGGTAAACGCGCCGAAACTACGTCCGGCAGGGAATGCCTGCCGGCCAATTGGAATGGCAAATTAGGGCGCTTTCGTGGCACCAAAGAAGAAATCAAATCTTTTAACG
>JALYIP010000038.1 GCA_030775685.1 Bacteroidota bacterium | reverse complement strand
TGTTTCGCCCCCCCCCCCAAGGTCTAAAAACCCATCGCTATAAAAAATCATTCATACCCATTCTTCAAAACAAGTAAACCGCCTTGTTTAAAGCTTAAATTAACAAATCCGTTATTGGTATTGCTGATATTAACGCCTTGCTTTACAGCTGCTATCCAGGTTTTAAACGGCAGTCTTAATTTGGTAACACCGCCTTTTTCTGAGACGATTTTAATTTCTTCAACTTGTCCGCCTGTTCTCTTTAAGCTTACTAAAAAAGCGCCTTCAGCTCGCAGGTTTTCAAATGATAGATCTTTCCATGCGGATGGCACTGCAGGCAACACTTCTATAAACCCGGCATAGCTTTGCAGCAGCATTTCCTGCAAGCCGGATGCAAACGCAAAATTGCCTTCCAGCGTAAAGGGGCGATAAGTGAATTTTGAATAGCCCGATTTTGTTTGATCGCCGTTTAAATGGAAGCTGTTAACCGAGCAAAATGCCTTTGCAAAAATGCTTAGCTCATTTGCGGCGCCATCGCCATCTTTAGCGCGAGCCTTCATACTGGCCAGCCACGAGTAGGAGTAGCCGCACCAATAGGCAGGCCCGATGCTATCCAATAAATGGATAGAATTCCTGATGATGGACTGTGATTTTGCGCCATCTTCCCACCTGATCAGTCCCAACGGATAAATGCTCATCATATGCGAAAAATGGCGATGAGATTGGTTATAAGCCATCGTCGGCGAAAACATCAGCTGGTTAGCCGGGGTTAATGCAAAACCATCAAATTGGCTTAAGACCTTTTGCCAGTGTGTCGCCTCGCTTTTTTTGCCGAGCACTGATGCCATTTCAGCAGCCGCTTTAAACGTAAATTTCATCAACGACAGATCATAGTTGGTGTTTTGATGAAACCAGGCGGTAAGGTCATTATCATTTATCTCCGGGCTGGAGCTTATGGGAAGCTTGCGGTGCCCCTTCTCATCTATCACCGTTAAATTCTCCAAAAACGTTGCCGTACCTTTTATCCATGGATAGGCACGGTTCTGAAGAAAGACCTTGTCCATACTGTATTTCCACTGCAAATAAAAATGTTGCCCAAGCCATGATGACACCGTAGGCGAAAGTGAATATTGGATCCATCCGCCCATTTCTGTTCCATTCAATGTGGTGACACCCGGAACGGCAAGCCCGGTTTTGTTGAAATACATTTTGGTGTACCGCTCATAATTGGCTTTGTTTCCGTCAAGATGATCAAGGTATGGCATCGCCAGGTCTAAATGGTTCCCGCTGTATGCCGGCCAGTAGCTGAGTTGCGTATTCAGGTCGTGGTGAAAATCGCCCTTCCACGGCGGTAAGCGGCCATTATCCGCTGTCCAAACTGCTTGCAGGGAGATCGGCGGCGCACCAGGACGGGAAGCAGAACCGAATTTATATTGTTCCAAATACCATTGCTTTTCGATCAAGGTATCGGGGATGTGGATGGCAGACTTACTCCAGAAGTTTTGCCACCAGGCTTTGTGTGAAATGTAATCGGTCATGTAAGCATGAGTTAACGCTTCCTTTGAGACCAGGCTGGCAGCAGTTTTTGCTTTTTTACCGATGTTTTGTGATGAAATGCTCCATACGCCCTCGATAGTAGTGGCGTTTACTTTGTGCCAGCTTACATTTATCTGGTAACTAAAGCCGCCCCAGCCTTGTTGGGTATAGGTTATGTTGTTGTCCGACTGCTTTATTGTCCCTTGTGAATATCCCAGTCTTGAAAGGTCATCGCCACCAACCGGGTCGCCTTTTATTTTAACTGCGCCCTGGTATTTTGGTGATATCAATTGCGGGGTAAAACCAGTTTTTATATTTTCAAACCTGAACCAGCCAACCGGCTTTGTTGCATGTACAAATGTTTTCAGGTTAATGCCATTTGCCCATTTTACTTCGCATAACGCATCCGGTAAATGCAGGTTAACCGATTGCACTTCGCCCCAGCCCTTCGTATCAAACTCCAATGCGCCCCCGGGGATCTTAGATGGGGCAGGTTCATTGTCATAAGGCTCGTCCAGGTGCTTTTGTACGGGTGCGTAATCCTTGCTGTTTACATGATCGATCACATACTGATAGCTGAATTCTGGTCCGTGCAACCCCTTCATCGGCCGCTGATCCCAAAGATCGGCTCTGTCCAGTGAAAAGCGCAAATGATCTGATCTTTGCCAGATCAATGCACCTATCATCCCGTTACCCAATGGAATTGCTTCGTCCCAGCGGGTTGCCAGCTTATTAAAATGCAGGTCGTGGTTGGTGGGTTGGGCGAAGGTGTATATTGACGCCAGGACAAGCGTAAGAAATAGGATGGGCTTTTTCATGGGAATGCAGTAACGAAATAAATTAAATTTTCTTCCCTCTCTTTTTAAGAGAGGGTGACAAGCGCAGCGATGTCGGGTGAGTTAACACCGCCAGTGCATTCACGTTAATGCATTGGCGGTAATATCGCGCGCAGATTTTACTCACCCGGAGACGCTGCGCTGTCCGACCTCTCTTCGCTGCGCGTAAAGAGGTGAAGAAAATTATTTCCTCACTTAAAACCCACTATCATCCAGCGCAAAGGTATTCTTCCTTTGCTTCCACTTTCCCTTGGTGAAATCAGGGAATTCCTGTGGTGCGTTACCCTCTTTAAGTGATTTTGTCGATAAAGGTGTGATTACACTCATCGTTACTGAATCATAAACATCAATAGGTGTTTGCCGTTTTTGTTTAACCGATTCTACAAACGCGTTAAAAACAAACCAGTCCATACCGCCGTGACCAGCACCCTCGGCGTATTTTTCAAATTTCTTCCAAAGCGGGTGATCATATTTTTCGAACCACTGTTGTGCCGGATCCCAGCTATCGTCTTCCTTTGATTTATGGTCGATATAAACGCTTTGCGCCACATCCATCCAAAGGCCCTTCGTGCCCTGCACCCTGAAGCCTAGTGAATAGGGGCGGGGTAAGTGGGTGTCATGACTTAATAACACAGTTTCTCCATTAGCGCAGTTGATCATCGTTTGGATCACGTCGCCGTTTTTATAATTGATCTTCGCGTTTTTATTGCCGGGCGATTTTTCCTCTACAAAAGCCGCAAGTCCCCTCGCCTTTGAGCTGAATGACGACAGGCTGGTAAAGCGGTTGCCGGCATTAATATCAATGTAATGCATACAAGGGCCTGCACCATGGGTTGGATAGATATCGCCATCAACGTCGATGTTGAATTGCGTACGCCATTGGGCTTCGCTGGTTGCATCCGGTCCGAAGGTAACATGGTCGGCACCGTTAAATAGAACTTCGCGCAGGTTATGCTGGTAGCCACCTTCCACGTGTACCAATTCCCCAAATAATCCCTGCCTCGACATGTTCAGTGCTGCCATTACATCACGACGGTAACACACATTTTCCAAAGTCATATAGGGGATTCCTGTTTTTTCGGAAGTGTGCACGATGTCCCAATGGTCTTCAACTGATAGGCCTGCTATAACCTCGCAGCCTACATATTTACCTGCCTTCATGGCATCAATAGACTGCGGGTGGTGAAATTGCCATGGCGTAGCGATGATCACCGCGTCAATATCCTTTATGTCGAGCAATCTTTTATAAGCATCTAAACCGCCGGTAAATTCCTTCGCTGCCGGCCTGCCTTTTTTAGCGATGTATTCGCGGCATCTTTTTAACGACGTCTCCTGCGTATCGCAAATGGCTACAATCTCTACATCATCGCGCAGGCAACCTTCCGAGATATGGCTCATACCCCGGGCGCCAACGCCTATATATCCCAATCTTACCTTCCCGTTCGATTTGGCAAAAAGGCTGCCTGACGGTAAAATTGCAAAACCGGCTGCGGCTATTGCGCCTGCTCTTATAAATTCTCTTCTTTCCATAATAGTATATTAGTTTTAAATAGTTTTTGGTTTCAATTTATGCCCGGCAATTGCAAAGTAAGCTATTACCACATAGCAGGGCACCAGGATCCAGTAGCCCTCGGTAGCTGCAATGTTCTTTAGCTGGCCGCCGGTAGTCAGCTTGTCGACGATAAACCCGTATAGCAACGGGATAACCGCGCCGCCTGCGATCCCCATGATCAGTAATGATGATCCGATCTTGGTGAACTTACCTAATCCGTTTATGGCAAGCGGCCATAAGGCAGGCCACATTAGTGCATTAGCGATGCCGAGCAGCGATACAAATAATACCGACGTATAGCCTGAAGTGAAAATTGCTCCAAAAGAACATAACACACCAATAAACGCCGATACTTTCAAAGCCTTCTGTTGCGTAAAGTATTTAGGGATACAAATAATACCTACTATGTACCCTGCTATCATGCAGATCAACGTACAAGTGGTGAAATATTTAGCTATTGCAGACGGGATCCCCTGGCTTGATGCGTAACTGATAACAGAATCGCCGGCCATAACTTCCACACCAACATACAGGAATAAGGCCAGCACGCCAACCAGCAAATGCGGAAATTGAAATATGCTGGTTTGCGCACTCTCTGCAGGCACAGCGGTATCATCATCTTTTTGGGCCTCCACTTCGGGCAAGGTTGAATAGTATACAAATACAGCCAGCAGTACCAGCACAATCAAGATAACCGCATAAGGTAAAATAACCCGGTGACTCAGCATATTAAGCTCAATTTCTTTTTGTGCCGATGTCATAGTAAGCAGCCGGGCCTTGATCCCATCTGCATCCTTCAGGATCAACGCACCCAATATAATGGGCGCTATGGAGCCTGCAATCTTATTAAAGATCCCCATAATGCTTATGCGTTTTGCAGCGCTTTCAATAGGGCCGAGGATTGTTATGTAAGGGTTGGAGGCTGTTTGCAGAATGGTTAACCCGGTGCCCAGCACAAACAAGCCCGTTAGAAACAATGGGTACATCCGGGTTAATGCTGCAGGGATAAAGATCAACGCACCAACTGCCATTATCAGCAGGCCGACAGCCATACCATTTTTAAACCCCGTTTTGGTTAATACCCATGCAGACGGTACCCCCATAATCAGGTAGGCAATGTAAAAGGCAAACACCACCAGGTACGATTCGAAGTTATTGAGCTGGCAGGCGATTTTTAAATAGAGAATGAGTACCGAGTTGAGCCAGGTAACAAAGCCGAATACAAAAAACAATGCCGCGATAATATAAATCGGGCTAACGCCTGAACTTTTTTCTTTAGTGATTATTTCAGCCATGTTTTTTATGTTTAAGTTTTATAGCGATCAATTTAACGAAACTCCCTTATATATTGCATATTATGTCAGTTAACACTACGCAAACGTTTGCATAATCGCCTTGCTTATTTTCGTTAATTATTTCTCACTCCAAATTCAAAAATCGTTGTACTCTTGAACGTATCACCGGCTTTTAAAACTGTGCTCGGAAAGTTAGCCCGGTTCGGCGCATCCGGGTAATGTTGTGTTTCCAGGCAAAAACCGCTTCGTTTCGGATAAATATATCCTGCCTTACCCGCTGCATCGCCTAAAAAATTTCCTGTATACACATGCACAGCTGGTTCTGTCGTATAAACACTAAGAGTTCGGCCACTTTTCTCATCAGACGCTAAGGCTGCAAGTTTTAGTTGATCCGAATCCTCAGCTTTTATTACCCAGCTGTGGTCGTACCCGGCGCTTAATATCAATTGTTCGTTATCAGCATCTATCCGTTCGCCGATGGTTTTCGCTTCTGTAAAATCAAAAGGTGTATTCGCCACAGGCGCTATCTCGCCGTTAGGTACCTGGCTTTCATTTACAGGTAGGTACGCTGTTAAGGGCATCATTAGTTTATGATCTAAAATATTCCCGCTGCCTTGCCCTGCAAGGTTAAAATAGCTATGTTGGGTTAAATTAATTAGCGTTGTTTTATCGGTTGTAGCTGAAAAATCAACAATCAGCTGGTTTTGGTCATTCAGCGTATAAGTTACGGTTGCCAGCAAGTTTCCGGGAAAACCTTCTTCGCCGTCCACGCTTAAATACTGCATTTTTACAGCGGGAAAGCCATTGTTTACTATCGCCTCAGCGTTCCAAACCTTTTTATTAAAACCAATCGCTCCTCCATGGTGATGATATCCGCCGGGTTTCACGGTTAAGCGGTATGCCTTTCCGTCCAGGGCTACCCATCCACCGGCTATGCGGTTGGCAAACCGACCAACAATGCCACCCATATAATAAGGGTCATTAATGTATCCTTGAAGATCATCGTACCCCAAGGCGATGTCAGCAAAATTGCCGCTCTTATCCGGTACGTTTATTTCTGTTATTGTTGCACCGAAATTAGTGATAGAAATTTGGACATTATTTGCATTGCGGAGGTGATACAGGCAGATCTCCTGGTTATCTATAGTTCCCCAATAATTAGTTTCAGTTAATAAATGATTCATTCTTTATTTTTCGAGCCTGTATAATGTTCTATATTATAATTTTCTTCCCCCTACTGTTGGTAAAAAAGACGGAAGCGATCTACAAATACCTTTTACTTCATCCCTTAATTTTTATGAAAATATGACTTTGTATCCTTAAATATCGCCTGTTTTATTACGCAAACGTTTGCATGAACTCGTTTTTACCACCTAATTTTGTCGATCATTATATAAATCAAATAAACTAAAGCAGCCGGCAGGTGTTAATAGCCTGTTGCGATAGATAAATAAGAAATATAAGACATCTGTAAATGCGTAATAAACCGGCCACTATAAAGGAGATTGCACAGTTATTGAAAATATCTGTGTCGACGGTATCGAGGGCCCTGCACGATCATCCGAGCATTGGGCTTACCACCCGCCAAAAGGTAAAAAAGCTGGCAGACGAACTCAATTACGAGCCCAACCAAACCGCTATATTCTTACAGCAAGGTCGCACGCTTACTATTGGCGTGATATTGCCGGAGCTTTCCGAGTCGTTTTTTTCATCAGCCATCAGCGCTATTGAAGATACAGCTTATAAAAGAAATTATACGGTTCTGCTCGCACAATCGCACGATGATGAACATATAGAAAAGCAATTGGTAGAGAAGATGAAAAACCACCGTGTTGATGGCCTGCTGGTATCCGTAGGTAAAAACACTTCATCATATCAACATTTTGAAAATTTAAAGAAATATAATATCCCCGTTGTATTTTTCGATCGCATTCCTGCTATGCAAAACATTCATTACGTGGCCTGCAACATGGAGATCGGTACTATCGAAGCGGTAAGTTACCTGCTGAAAAAGGGACATCGCTCCATTGGGATGATAAACGGCCCGGCAACCTTGTTCGCCAGCGGCGAACGTAAAGAAGGTTATATAAAGGCCATGACGAAAAACCGGCTTAAGTTTGACCCATCGCTCATCGTTCCCTGCGATTTAACCGAAGAGGGGACAAAAACGGCTATGAATGAATTGCTGGCCAGTAAACGTAAGCCTACAGCGATAGTTACCTTTAATGATTATGTTGCGCTTTTTGCCATTAAGCATGCCACAGATCTGAAGATTGCTGTAAATAAAGATCTTGAATTTGTTAGCTACGCCAATTTGCCGCTCATTAATTACATGGAAAGTATTCCTTCGGCCTCGGTTGAGCAGTTTCCGTATTTGCAGGGGCAAAAAGCAGCAGATATATTACTTGACTTGCTTTGGCATAAACACCAGGGAGTAGACGAGCAAACCGCTTATTACAAAATTATTATTGAATCGCAGTTGATTGAAAACAATAAGACAGATGCGGGGAAATCCAAATAAAAAACAGGCAAACGTTTGCGCTATTTGTTGCGGTGTTAAATGCTTAAGTTTGATTTTTATTAACTGAGTATGTCTCCGAATATTCTTGACGCGTTTGGCTTAAACCATACCGATTATCACACCAAAGCATTTGGTTCAGGTCTTATCAATTCCACTTGGGAGATTTCCGGGCCACGCGGTCGGTACATTTTGCAATGCATTAATAAAAATGTATTCAAGAATCCGCAGGATATTGCCGACAACCTGTCGGCACTCGAGCATTACTTAAGAAAAACTTCTCCAGGCTACCTTTTTACTGCTCCCTTACCGGCTTTAAACGGTGAGCTTTTAGTTGAAGACAGTAATAATTATTACCGGCTGCTGCCATTTATCGGGGGCTCACATACGGTCGACTTTATTACCCAGGGGCGGCAGGCTTATGAAGCAGCCAAACAGTTTGGAAAATTTACGAGGTTGTTAAACGATTTTGATCCGCGGCAATTAAAATATACCCTCCCGGATTTTCATAACCTGAACCTGCGCGTTGAGCAATTTAAGATGGCGTTGGCTAATGCCGATAAGGTGGTTTTGGAAAGGGCGGCCGAAGAGATCAGGCAGGTGGAAGCCCATATCGCGATAGCCGATACTTATAAAAAAATGGTAAGTGATCAGCAGATTCCCTTACGCGTGATCCATCATGATACCAAAATAAACAACGTGTTATTTGACGATGATAACAACGGCCTTTGCGTGATAGACTTGGATACCGTTATGCCCGGCTATTATATCAGCGACGTGGGCGATATGATGCGCACCTATCTGTCAGCAGCAAACGAGGAGGAAAGGGATCTTGATAAAGTAAAGATAAGGGAAGACTACTTTATCGCCATCTACAAGGGCTACATGGAGGAAATGGGGGACGTGTTAACTCCCGCAGAAAAAAGCCTGTTCTTTTATTCGGGCAAATTCATGATCTATATGCAGGCTATCCGCTTTTTAGCCGATTTTTTAAACGGCGATATTTATTACCATACTTCTTATCCCGGTCATAATCTGCTGCGCACACAAAATCAACTCACTTTGCTGAAGCGTTATCTTGAATCGGAGAACTCCTTGCAGCAAGCCGCTCACGACCTGGAGAAAGTTTATGCCGGTACTAACGCCCGATGAGCGTTCTGCGGTACCTAAACTTCACCTTGAGCTAATGTTAACGACATAGATAATTGCTCAATTTGCAAAAACAAATCTCCCGGGCAATTGTTGATTCCGTACCAATTACAAATTCTATGTCTAACAAAATCCTTATCGTTGAAGATGACCACGATATTCTCGGTATTTTAACCGATGTTCTGCAACAGGACGGCTACGAAGTAACCGCGCTAAACTACACCGACTCTATTATCAACAGCATCACCCAGTATCAGCCAGACCTGGTATTGCTGGATTTTCTATTGGCGGGTATAAACGGGGGAGAGCTTTGCCACGAGATAAAAATGCACAAGGAGTATGGTGGCCTGCCTGTAATTATGCTTTCAGCGTTTCCACGAGTGCTTGATTCGTTAGGGAATTATGGTTCGGATGCCTTTATAGCAAAACCGTTCGATATTGCCGATTTGCTGCGAAAAGTAAAGGACTGCCTGGAAAGCCGGATGGCCCATGCTTAAATTATTTATAGCTAATATGCTAACAAAAATGCCTCTCAATCAATTGGGAGGCATTTTTGTTTATTACTAACTGCAAGTTTCTAAATTATTGACCTGCAGGTTTATTTGGATCCTTGCCAATCAGGCCCATAAACTGGTCGAGTTTTGGTGTGATGATGATCTGTGTGCGCCTATTTTGCGATTTACCGGATGGTGAGCTATTATCAGCAATCGGATTATATTCACCGCGACCGCCTGCTGTTAAACGCTTCGGGTCAACGTTGTAAGTAGTCTGTAATGCCATCACCACTGATGATGCTCTCAATCCACTTAAATCCCAATTGTTCCGGATGTTTGTTTGCTTGATGGGCACGTTATCCGTATTACCTTCAACCAATACATCGTATGTTGAATAATCGTTGATGATCTTTGCAACCTTACTCAACACATCGTTGGCCGTTGGGGAAATTTCATAGCTGCCTGATTTATAAAGCATGTTATCGGCAAGCGATACATAAACCACGCCTTTAAGCACCTTAATGTCAACATCCTTTACCTCGTCCTGGTTTAAGGAACGGGTTAGGTTGTTTGTCAGGATTACGTTAAGCGAATCGCTTTTATTTTTCAACGTCACCAACTCCTGGATATATTTGGATGATGCACTGATCTGGTCGGCCAGTTTGGCTATATTAGCATTACCCTGGTTGTTACCTGCTAAACACTGGTTCAACGCGTTCTGTAAAGCCGCTGAGTTTGCTTTGGCCTGGGCTATTTGTTCCTCAAGGCTGGATACCCTTGCGCGCGAACCTGAAAGTTCCTGCTGCGTAACCTGCCAGCTTTGTTTCAGCTTACTGTTCGTGTCGATTGATTTGTTATAATTTGTTTGAAGTTCCTGGTACTTTTTGTTGCTTACACAACTTTGTGCTACTACCGCCACCAACAGGATTATCGGCAGCAAAAATTTAATTTTCATAAGATTCGATTTTGTTAATGATGGACCATGATTTTTTATGATCAACAAACGATTAACAAAGGATGTCCTAAAAAGTTTACATTTTTTACTCGTTGAGGTTGTAGAATGGGATAAAACGCCATTCATTTAATCAAAACAAGCTTTTTGCGGTCGTGTTTTTTTAATAAAAAATTCCAATCAGCATCGGTCATTAATAATTAGCGCCGGAATTTATCCGTTCGCTATGAGCACAAGTTGACCGGCGCTTGTACTCAGATAATTTGTTTTAATGTGCACAGTACCATTCCTGTCGTCTTTATCAAAATAATAACCTGTTTTAGCCCTGTCAAATTGCTCCTTGTTGGTAAAAGCTTTTAATTTCAAATCGTTCAAACTTACAGATAAAGGTGCTTTGCCCTGGTGAATTTCCAGTAAGTAAACCCTTGTCTTGTTTCTGCCTTTGAAATCGCCCTTTGCAGCATTAATTTTAACGGATACATTTTTAGTGCCGTCTACCTCGATCAAAGTCTTTGCAAATGCGCCGGTTTTATATTCACGTGTCAATCCATCATCTTCATATAAATTGAATGATGATTTTTGGAAGGGATAAATATTCAGCGTTAAGCTATCTGTTTTCTTTTCGCCGTCGTAATTCATTTGCGGGTACATAGGGATAATTGCGCCAGCTTTAACGAATAGCGGAAGTTTATCCAATGGCGCAGGATAATTATTAAGCCAGCCGCTGCCATTAAGCTTTTTGCCGTTCCAGTAATCGTACCAGGTGCCTTTGGGCAGGTAGATGCTATCTCTTTTTGCCTCGCTTTTATAAATCGGGGCAACCAGCAGCCATTCGCCGTTCATAAACTGGTACTGGGTTTTCTTGCCCCAGGTTACGCTGTCCTTCGGAAACTCAAGTACCATGCCGCGACTGGTTGGTACACCGGTTTCATGTGACTGCTCACAATAGGTGTACATATAAGGGGTGAGGCGCATTTTTAGTTGCAGGTATTTGCGGTTGATGGTAGTATACGGTTCGCCATAAACATAAGGCTGCTTATCTTTTTTTGCCCAGCCGCTCATCACCATCAATACAGGGGTAAAGCATTTCCATTGCAGGTCGCGGGTATACGTGGAATCGCTGCCGCCAAAAATACCATCCACATCACCAGTAGCTGCATTGAAGCCCGATAAACCGGAGCCGATAACCGTAGGAATATGAAAGCGGATATACTCCCAATTCCCCTTCTGATCGCCCGACCATACGGTTGAATAACGTTGCGTACCGGCCCAGCCCATAACGCTCCAGATAAAGCCACGTGCATTGCTGTTGTTTTCGATTCCCTCATAAGCTGCTTTACAGCCATCAAGTGCATATTTATAGCCGGGGCCAACCCAGGCAACATCCAGCTTTGCCACGCGTGAACCATATTGGCCAACCTCCTTTGCAATCTTTTCTACGCCGTTCTCTGTCCACAAGCCGGTATAAAAGCCGCGCTTGTGCAGTTCCGTAATGGTTGAATCCAGTTTTACATACCCGCAGCCATAGCCATCATTGGGCAGGATCCAGCCCCGGGGCATATTATTCTCTACGTATTTATCTGCCACCAGCTTAATTACATCTGGCGTCGTTCCGTTAATGCCTGATCCGGTGTAGTTTTTAGTGGCATTTCCCTTCATACCCCGGTTGTAGCAGTTGGCGTCGCCCATGCTTAATGCCCAGCGCGGCATCAAAAATGGCCTGCCCGTAATTTGTGTGTAGCCATTCAGGATCTTTTTTAAAGACGGCCCATAAAAGTAGAAGCAATCAAAACGGTTCTCATTATGACTAAATGCCAGTTGCTTTTTGAATGAATATACACCTGCATCAAAAGTATTCCGGAACGCACCATAGCCGGCTGTCGACATATAGAATGGTGCCGGATTTGCACGCCCGCCATCATCCCAGCCATTTCCCTTCTCAATCAAAATATCCTTATCACGATGGGAAAAGTAGCCGTTCTGCATTCCGCAGCCATAAAAGTATTCATTGGCCTGGCGTTTCATGATTTGTTTGGTGTGTGCGCCGAATGATAATGGCTCAGCTTCCTCCCAGATCTGGCGGGTATCGGTAACATCATACATTGCAAAGCGTAAAGGCGCTTTGTAAACCCTTACCACGCAGTTTTTGCTTTTTATTTGGTAATAGCTGCCTTTGTCGGTTGACTTTAATGTTGGATTTTTAACAATATAATCTACTACAATATCATTGCCTGCCGGATTGGTAAATTCGCCATCCGGTGTCATCCAGATGCGAAAAATATCATCAGCATAAAAAATAACTTTAAATGCAGAAAGGCCAGCTTTTACGTCAAACTCATTTTTATTTGCCTTAAAAGCAGTCAGGTTCCCCACATGTGATTCTTTAGCATCTATCTTTATCGACAGTTTATTGTTCGATGGGTTTTCGTCACCGGCTAAATCCAGGTTAAACTTTAAATTATGGGCAGGTCTGTCAGTGAGATCGGTAGCCGGGAATTTAACAGTGATCTCCTCGCCGGGTGCAATTCCTTTTTCGCTGGCAGGTACATCAACTGAAAGATCCTTTTTGCCATCGATATTGCAGGTTAGCTTAAAAGCTGATCTGATCGCTTCAATTCCGCTGTTTTTTACGGTAACAGATAATACATCATCCTTTGTAAAAGTGTTATCGGCTTCGTTGTGCGATTGCAGGCGACCAATCGCAAGGTCGTTTTTATAACCCTCAGCCAGTTGGATATCGTCGATCATCCAATACCAGCTATAAAAGCCCTTCCAGTAAAATCTTACAAATACCTTAGGCTGATTGGCTGCTATTTTGGTGATGTTCAACTCCTGGTTAATGGGCGTGAACATATCCGTTGCTGCCGGGGCGTTGTTCATCACGTTGTAATCTGTCCATTTTTCACCATCGGTACTTATGCCGACGAACAGGCCCGCACCAAGCGCAGCAGATTCATTATTATACCGGAACGTTTGCAGAAAGCGTAAGATCACGGATGATTTGCCAGAACAATCTATACTACCGGTTTGCATCCAGGTATCCGGGTGCCAGTTTTTTTTTATCCATGTCGGCTGGTCCTCGTCTACAAAATAACCCGCCTGGAACTGCAGGTGGTAACCACGGCTTTTGGATGCGATAGGAGGGGCCTGCTGCTGGTATTGGTACGAGCCGGGATAGGGCTGATTGGTTACCAGCCATTCCAGGTTTTGCCCGCTGTTGTCAACGTTTTTCCATCCATCAGGGAGTTTATTGGTCTTAAAGCTCTCCGACCAAAATACCTTCGGATCAACAACCGGTTTTTGACCAAACGCATTAAGTAAACAGACAGTTATAATTGTAGTTAGAAGGATTTTTTTGGTCGATTTGAACATGGATCAAGCGGATTTTAAATGCCCCGATATAATTGGCAGATGAAAATTACCACTTTAATAGGTAATCGAACAAAAATAGGTGATGAAACTTAACGCAAACGTTTGCAAAGTAGAAAGATACTGCGGCAAACTTGCTAACCCACCAAACTTGCGAAGTTTCTAAAACTTCGCAAGTTTTTGCGCCACAGCTAATCTCTGGTCTCTAACCTCTTATCAACTAACCCTAATTTTTCACCCTGTTCTGCTCACTTTCCGAAGCGTCGTCCTTATGTTTGCGCTGGTCCGAAATTGTTTTGCCAAAACGATAGCTTAAGGATATTACCGCTGTGCGGGTGTCGCTTATATTACGGTAGTTCGCAAGTGTATTTGCCAGGTTGTTGATATCGCCGCTGTTTACAAAGGTATGAAACACATCATTTACTACCAGTTTTACAGTCGTGCTTGGTGATAGCTTTTTAGAAAGCCCCGTATTAACCTTCCCGCGGTGACCGGCGACAAATTGCGCATTTGTAATTTTACTTTGGTAACCACCATCAAGCTGTGCGGTCCAGTCATTGCCAAGCTTGAATTCAGTTATCGGGCGGATGAAAAAGAAGGTGCCCTTTGTGTCCAGCGTGCCTGTGTAAAATGCGCTAACCGTATGGATGTTTTGCACAAAGCCAAAGAAGTGGAAATTAAACCATTTGGCAGGTTCAAAGCTGGCATCAATGGTTATAGTTTTGTTTACTGTGCTGCCAATATTACCCGGGCGACTGTAATATATCCCATCTACAATCTCAATGGTTTCATCAACAGCATCCTTTGTTTTACTGTAGCTAAACTCGGTGGTAATATGCCCCCAGGTATATGATAGTTCGACGTTGTTGGTATAGGATGGCTTTCAAAAACGGGTTGCCGGTATAGTAGGTGAACTTATCTATCGGTGATAAGAACGGGTTCAGGTCCTCGTAATAAGGGCGATCAACCCGCCTGCCGTAATTGAGGCTTATCGATTGCTTACCCGCAGTGTCCAACTTGTATTGCAGGTATAAGGTTGGAAACAGCGCGTTATAGTCCCGTTTGAAAACAGAATCCGGCTTTTGCACATTGCCCAACTGGTGCCCGGTCGAGGTGGTGTTTTCAAAGCGCAACCCTGCCTGGATAGAAAATCTTTTGAAATCTTTGTTCGCATTGATATAAGCCGCATTTATATTTTCCCGATAAATAAAATGATTAGTTTTGGTATAGTCTGGCGTGGTTACATCGTTTGCAGTATAAAAATAGTCGGCAATGTTATTGGTCCTGGTATAGCTGGATTTTGCGCCGCCGGCCAGTTTTATGCCATTGCCCAAAGGTTGCGCATAATCTGCCTTTAAGGCAAAGATCTGGATATCGGCGGGCAGGCTGCCGGTAAGCAAATCGGGGTTAACCATGGTGCCATCAGGTAAGTAAGTTTTGTTATCGAATGATTGGTTGCTGGTGTTCCGGTAGTTTATGTAATCGAAATCCGCGCTCAGCTCCTTGCCGTTTTTGTCGTATTGGTGCCGGTAATTTACGTTCATTCCACCATTCTTAAAGTTATAATGTTGTTTGTTATTGGCAATGATTGTTGAATCCAAAACATTTTGTGAATTAAGCAGCTTGCTTGTCGCGACAGTGTTTTCATCGGATGGGCGTACCATGTAATCGAACCCAACTCCCCAGGTTGTTTTGTCGGATGCATAATAATCGGCCTCAACCTTGCCACTATATGCTTGTGCTGTTCTGTGGATGTATGAATTCTGCAAAAAGTTGGATGCAATGCTGCCATCCGGGTTTAAAAAGTGGCGGTTGATATCCAGGTCGTTAAAGTTATTATTGGTGTTGTAGCCGAAACGGCCGTTGATGTTCAATTTGTTGTTACGGTAATTGTAATTGAAGCTGTTATTGGTTTTGCCGTATTTCCCTTGCGACCAGCCCAGGTTCAAGTTACCGTTGAAACCCTTTTGTTTCGATTTCTTGGTGCGAATATTGATAATACCACCGTTACCTGCCGCATCATATTTGGCAGGAGGGTTGCTCATCAGTTCCACCTGGTCGATAGACGATGAGGCAAGTGAACGCAGATAACTTTCCAAATCAGCCCCCGAAAGATAGCTCGGCTTGTCATCAATAAAGACCTGGACACCCTTGCCCTTCAGACTGATAGCGCCATTATCATCCACCAAGACCCCTGGCGATTTCTCTAAAACATCCAGGGCGGTTGAACCTGCATTACTTATCAGGGCATCAACGTTTACCACTGTTCGATCTATTTTATGTTCAATTAAGGGTTTTTGTGAAGTTATGGTTACCCCCTGTAAGGTTGTTCCGGTTTGTTTTAGGGCGATGGTTTGCAACGTTTTATTTGAATCCAGTTGAAACGACGCACTGTTATAAAGCTGGTAACCAATCATGGTAACAGTAAGCTTATAATTTCCCTTCTTTTGATTCTCGAATATGAAACTGCCTGATGCATCTGCCAGAGCAGTTTTTACCAATACTGAATCAGCAGCACGTTTAAGGTAAACCGTGGCGCCATCAAGGGGCTTGCTGTCGCCGGTAATTTTACCAGATATTTTCAGTCCTTGCTGGGCGGATACAAAAGTTGAGGCAATAGTGAGCCATGCGGCTAAAAAAGCCGTTATTTTCAGTTTCATAAGTGTGACTATTTGGTGGTTAAGTTGTTGTTGTGATTTGTTTTAATTTGGACACAGGAATCCCTGTCCACAATGGTTATGTGAAAAAATAGATGTTTAATTACTTGAATAGATTAGTTTGATTTGTCTACCACGGTATTACTTTCCCGTTTGGCGTCGGTATCGTAATTGTAAAGCCATGACCATTCGCCGCTGCCCTTGCCTACAGCTTTTACATATTTTTCCCGGTACTTTTGGTAAACTTCATCGGGCTGTTTTTTGCCATTAACGATAAATTCTGACGTGCTTATTTTAAACGACAGGTTATCCCTGGTTTGAATAATGCCATCGGTAATCATCTCCTTGATGATTTTATCCCGTCTTTCATTGTCACTTACCTTTGTGTACGGTTTGTAATCGGGTGAATTTGGATTATATGGGGCCTTTGGTTCATAAGGTTTTACCGGCGTGCCATAAGCGGATTTTGGCTGATATGGAGCAATTGGTTTTTTTGTCCATTCGCCACCTAGTGCAGCCTTTTTATATTGCTGAGCTGATAATTTATATTGTTGGTTTACTGAATCGGCTATCGCCAGGTCGCCCTGCATATTAAGTTTGCTTTGGGCGTTTAACTTTCCAAGTGAACCATCAAGGCGCTGATGATCGGCTTTTATTTTTTGGTTGACGGAATCCAGTTTAGCTCCTAACTCTTCTTTAGAGAGTTTTCCAAGGCGATAATCTTTAGAAACACCATTTGTCTTTTCGTCGGTTGGTTCTTGCTCTTGTGCTGCTGTATTGTCCGCAATATTAGCATCATTCGCTTTAAATTTATTCTGGATCTGGTTTATCGTTGTTTGATAGTTACCTATCTTGTCAGACGGAATGGTCTTCCCATTTACCTGCATTGAAGCCAATGCATTGTTTTTATAATTAAGCTGGTATATAATATCGTTATCCTTCCAAATGCGGGTAGTGTACGAATAATTAGGCCCCTCGAATATTGTACTGTTTCCAAATTCGTCAGAACGGTAGATCCGCAGTTTTCCCCTGGTTGTAGTGTCGTTTTTAACGTCGATGGGTTTTATATCGTGTTTTTCATTTGTGACCGCCTTTTTAGAAGTACTGACCGTATGCAATACTGCCTTAGCGGTATTGGTTACCAGTTTATTGATCTTTTCGGCGTTGGTAAAGGCAGCGGTAAACAACCCGGCAGTTACCAGGCAAATTGCCAGTAAGGATTTTTCAACACGGTTTAACGAATGGTTATTGTTTGAGATGATGCGGGTCACACGATCTTTTAAATGCGATTTATTTCCCTTTAAGGCCATCGCATAGGCAGGGGAGGCCACGTTGTACTCCTGGCATGATACGAGTGCCTTGATGTAGCTAACCTTGCTGCTGCTTTGTGCTACGGCAATATCGTCACAACAGTTTTCGCGTTCGGTTTTTATCAATGCGGAGATCCACAATACGGCGGGATTGAAAAAGAAGACAATCTCCATTAAACTTTGCAAAATATTAACCAAGTAATCCGACCGGCGGATGTGCGCCAACTCATGGATCAGTATGGCTTCAATTTCATCCGTGGGGATAGCGGTAAGTAAACCAACGGGAATTAATATCAATGGCTTTAAATGCCCGATCACCATCGGTACCTTTGCGATGCCTGATTCTGCTATGCTAACCATACGGCTAATGCCTAAGCGTTGCGCCAGTTGCTGCACGCGGTTTTCCCAGCGTTCATCAACCTTAAATACATTTTTATGGCGCAGGTAATAAATACCCTGTAAACCGGTTGCCAATTGCAGGCAACGTGCAAATACGATCATAAACCATATGAGTACAATGGTATTGGCATTGCTGTTAAAAAAGCTGATGATTTTATCGGTTAAGGATAGTTGCTGTACCGGCGCAATTTGATGTGTTGGAGCAACCAGTATTTTATAAGCGATATTTTGATTAAAGGCAACCGGCACCGGAGCTTTGGTCGATGCGCTGCTTAAGGTGATGAAAAAAGTGCATACCGTACCAATAGCGAATAAAGCAAGCGCAGTTATCAGTAAATTATAGCGCCTCGCCGGGGATGATTTACGGGTAAACATCACAATCAACCCGGTTAATGCAGCAAGCACAAGGCCTTGCCATAGCGAATGGATCAAGGTATCGCTAAGCGCCTTCATCAAATTATCCGGGAACAGTTTTACTATTGAAAAGTCCATAACCTTTAACTTTAAATGGTCCGTTATTCTTCTAAATTCTTTAACATATCCTTAATTTCCTGCAACTCCTGCTGCGAGGTTTTTTTATTGCCGATCAGCTGCATCACCAGTTTACTGGCGGAGCCTTTGTACATCGAGTCCACAAACTTATCAAGCAGGTGAGCCTTTGTTTTTTGCTCATCTTCAGCAACGCTGTAAATGTGCTTCATCTGGCTTTCATCGCGGGCAAGGATGCCTTTGTCAGCCATTATCTGCATCAACTTTAGGGTGGTGGTATAATTTACATCCTTTTGCTTCAGCAATTCGTCGTTTACATTGCGAACGGTGGATGGGCCTAATTCCCACAATACCTGTAGTATTTCCAACTCCGATTTGGTGGGTTCCAGCTGCTTATTTTGATCTTTTATATTCATCACGAATCAAAGGTAGAAAAAATTTCGTACGAAACAAATATTATGTTAAAAAAAAATAAAAATAGGTCCAAATGCAAGTGAGAAGATATTTTAATAATGTGGTGGGTTGATATTAATTTAACCTGTTACACACTTTCGTGTTAACTTATCAATATTAAATCATTTTTGATGCAATGCTTTAACTGTTGTAAAGCATAATCCTATCTTTGATAATATGGCGAACTAAATAGTTCCCTGATTTGATAATGAAAACAAAACCTATGAAACACGGACTTTTGATAGATATGGACGGCGTAATATACAGCGGCGAGGACCTGATCCAGGGCGCCGATAAGTTTATTGCAAAGCTCCTGGAGAATAATACACCGTTTACCTTTATGACCAATAACAGCCAGCGCACCCGTTTAGAAGCGGTGCGTAAGTTAAAAAGGCTGGGTATTGAAGTAACCGAAGAACACGTTTACACCAGCGCAATGGCAACCGGTAAATTCCTCGGCGATCAGGGGCCCGGCGGTACAGCCTATGTTTTAGGTGAAGGTGGTTTGCTGACCAGTCTGCACGAAAATGGCATCACCCTGGTTGATTCGGATCCTGAGTTTGTTGTATTGGGAGAGGGTAGGAATTTTACCCTTGAAATGGTACAGCGTGCCGTAGATATGATATTAGCCGGCGCAAAGTTCATCACCACGAATCGTGACCCATCGCCAAAAAAACCCGGCTGGAACAATTTGGGTATTGCAGCTACTACAGCAATGATAGAGGAAGCAACCGGTCGGAAGGCGTTTGTAACCGGCAAGCCAAGCCCGGTAATGATGCGCTCGGCGCGGAAATACCTTGGATTGGAAACAGCAGAAACAACTGTTGTTGGCGATACTATGGAAACAGATATCCAGGGTGGTGTGCAAATGGGCTATAAAACAATCCTGGTGTTATCCGGCATTGCGAAAAAAGAGTACCTGGGCCACTATGCTTTTAAACCGGATATGATTGTTAGCTCGGTGGATTCGATTGAGTTTCCATTGAAGTGGTGGTGAATTAGTGAATAGAGATTAGAGACCAGAGGTTAGTTAAGAATTTAAATTTTTTACCTAGTCTCTAATCACCGGTCTCTAATCTCTAACACCGTTAAAGTTTGTTAAATTACTGGCTGTAATAATCTTATAACAAGATATTTACTGCAAATAAAACCAAACTTTATGAAACCATTTACCTTTGTAGCCTTTTTTGTTATCGCAGCAGTACAAATTTCCTGCAGTCAAAAATCCCAAAATCAGCATAAAAAAATCTCCGATCAGGGGGTTAATATTGCTTATACCGACACGGGCAAGGGCGATACTACATTGCTGTTGGTGCACGGTTGGTGTTTAAACAGGAGTTATTGGGCTAACCAGGTAAGTTATTTTAGCAAAAGGTACCGGGTAGTTACCATCGATCTGCCTGGATTTGGGCAATCGGGTAAAAAGAGGACCGTGTGGACGCCGGAAACTTACGGTCGTGATGTCGATTCAGTGATTGCCCAATTGAATTTAAAAAATGTGATCCTTGTCGGGCACTCCATGGCCGGCGATATTGTTTTACAGGCAGCAGTTAACGCGCCTGGCAAGGTGATCGGTTTGATTGGGGTTGATAATTTTAAGGGCGTTAACAGTGTCGTACCCACGAAAAAGGACAGCGCCGAATACGACCAGGTGATCAGCCAACTGAAGCATAATTTCCAAAAGGTAGCAACCGATTATTTTAACCAGGACCTTTTCTCGAAAACAACTCCCGATTCCATCAAGACGCGGATCCTTGCTGATGTGGCAAAGGCTGATACAACCATTGCAACTGCCTGCATGATGATGAATGATTTTAGTGAAGTTAAGCAACTCATCGCTTCAAAAAAGAAACTTTACCTTATCAACAGTGACGTAACGCTTACGATTTCTACCGGGCTCAGGGCGAATAAAATCCCCTACCAGGTAAAGTTTATCCATGGGGTGGGGCATTTCCCAATGGTGGAAACCCCGCAGGAGTTTAATAAGGATTTAGAGGAAATTATAAAGAGCATATAACCCCGAATAAAACTTACGAAGTTTAAAAAACTTCGTAAGTTTTGGAATGGGTAAACTACTTCGCTGGTGCTAACGTCTCCATCACGTTACCGCAATTCAGCATTTTGCTGTAATCGTTGTAATAGGGATTTTCAATAACCTTTTTCTTACTTAGCCAATACGTCTTTTTCATCGGGCAGTATTGCTCATAAATAGGATAAGTATTTGCTTTAAGTCCTTTTAAAAGGTGATACATGTTTTTTGAAAGGGTTGCAAAATGAACCCGCTGTTCATCAGCATCAGTGCTTTCGTTTATTAGCCGGCCGTCGTCCAGCAAACGGTCGATATAATCTATCAATACTTTTCGCTGATCTTTTGATAAACCTTTATCCGGCTGTGACCTCAAAATATTGAACATCTCGTTTGCCTTGTAATGGGCCGCTGTTCCGTCATTTGCGATCAATGCCGATTTAATAGCCATGTAGCTATTAACAAGTGTATCGATGTTGTTTTTTGGACCACGTCGTTGTGCACGTAGATTCAATGCGCAGAATATCGCCAAAAGCGCAAATAAGATTGTTTTATTTTTGAGCATAGTTTCAGATCATTGACAAGGCCGGTTTATTTAGCCGGTGCCAAAGTTTCAGTCACTTTACCGCAATCCAGCATTTTACTGCCAAAATACGGATTTTTTATTTCATTACTCTCACTTAGCCAATAAGCTTTTTTCATTGGGCAATATTCCTGGTAAATTGTAGCCGTATTCATTTTTACGCCTTTTAAAAGCGAATACATATTTTGAGATAAGCTGGCAAAGTGCTCACGCTGATGATCAATAACAGTAGTTTCGCTCATGTGGCGACTGTCGAAAAGTAGTTTGGTTTGATATTTTTGCAATATCGCCTGTTGAGCAGGGTTCAGGCTTTTATCTGGTATGGTCGACAGATCCTTCAGTAATTCTGCTGCCTTTAATTTTACCGCGTTCCCGTCACCGCTGATCAATGCATTTTTAACATCGAGGTAAGCGTTAGTGATTTTATCTATAAAACCGGCAGGAGCTGGTTTAGCATTGGTAAGTATTGTACAAAGAGCCAGTACTATTGTTAGGGTAATTGCTTTTAAATTTTTCATGATTTTGGTTGTTAATTTAAGTGTTGCAGTTGGTTTAAAATCAAGTGCAAAACAAAGTTAATTATATTTAATAGTTGTAAAATAAATTTATAAACGTGGATAAAGCCTCAAAAATACTTCACCGCCCATCGGGTTTGATCCGTACAGGCTGGTTAATTTGCTGTCAACTCCGTAATAAGTTAATTGTCCGCCGGCAGCAAGATTTAACGGCCCGAGTTTAAATAGGTCATAATTAATTCCCAGCGTTATTGCATTTACCGGGAATATGGTATTATCGCCATAAATAATACTGTTCAAATTCAGTTCTTCGGTGGTTTTCTGTACAAATTCAAAGCGGGTATATAGGTCAAGCTTTTTAATACGGATATCACCCTCCAGTAATGCTGAATTATCGCCCTGGTGACCCGGTGTTTTGTTTAACCCCCATAAAGCTGTTGCATTAAATGTTTTATCCATACCCAACGGCAGGCTGTAAGTGGCCGATGCGGTGGTGCGGTAAATGTTTTCTTCCGGGGTCAATGCTTCAGGACTTTTGATAAATGCGTGCGAAACCTGCAGTGCCCAATTTGAAGATGGGTTATAATCCAGCCGGGTACTCCATGAATCAAATCTCGGCTTATCAAAATCGTACCGGTTCTCGTCAGGCTCTCTGCCGGTAAATGATGAAGCCTCGATTTTAAACTGGTCGTACCTGAAACCAAGTGTTGCAACCCCAAAGGTAATATGCGTAGCATCCGACCAATGATGACTTATCGGAGCATCCGGATTTGACATTGCCGATGGACGGTGCATAAATGCAACAGGACCTATTGCCGGCTCGCCCGGATAGCCAACGTACAGGCTCAAATCAGTTTTTTTGCTGAATGCATACGTGTAATTAGCAGCAGCTTCGGAGAATAGGTCGTGCGGGTGCTGCCTGTCTACCAATGGAACGCCGTGCCAGCTTTCCCCGGTTTGGAACAACAGGGGATAACCATAGCCCTGCTCTGTAAGCAGATCTAATGACATCATTAAATTGAAGCTCAGCAAGCCATTTTTTCCGACGGGGCGCTGTGCCATGCCCATAAACCAGTTGGGCGCATCAACCTTTTTGCCGCCGCGGCTGCCCTGCCCGGTAAAATCCTGGTTGGTATACCGTAGCGAAATGTTTCCATGCAGCATGTACATCCATTTGCCGCCATGCAGCATAATTGCATACATAGGTGAAGCATCGGGCAGCCAGCTGGTACCGGAGCCGTCGCGATTCATGGGCAGATTTTTGGATTGTGCACTGCTCATCATGTCCATTTTATCCATCGCGCCGCCGCTCATGTTCATGCCGCTCATGCCGTCGTCCTTTTTTGGCATGTTCATTTTTTTCTTCATTTTGGATTTCGCTGTATCCTTCATCATCATATGATGATGTTTGGAGGTATCGCTCATATCCATACCGCCCATGCCATCGTCCTTTTTAGGCATGTTCATTTTTTTCTTCATTTTAGATTTTGCTGTATCCTTCATCATCATATGGTGATGTTTGGAGGTATCGCTCATATCCATTTTTTGCTGCGCCGATAAGGTGTATATCGACCCAAACAAAATAACAAACGTTATTACGTGTTTCATAAATGAGTAATTGAAGATGGCGTACCATCTTTATAAAGATTTTGATTAATTAAAGCTATAAAATAAGGCAATTTGCCAGCGGCCCATAAACGAAGGCGGCCCAAAGCTTAAATCAAATAAGGAAGGATTGGTTTTGGATAATTATTGTTTTGCCCGATCGGTTGGGCGGAGCATTGCTCTCGTGCCATGAACTGTTTTGAATAACCGGTGTACTCAAAATGAAACCCGCTATCTCAAAACGCGGAATAACGATTGCTGCCTGTGCATACTGAATGTCCGTAGCGGGCTTTAGGTTTTCCTTTATTACAAAGTTCCCATGCTTTTTACAGCAGTCGCAATTCTTTTTTTCGGCACAACCCTTACCGTCATGGTGCATGGATTTAGTCATTTGCATGGCTGGTTCCTTAACCAGGTTTTCGGCTGCACAATGTACCATGCAAACAAACATTCCTGTTGTTAGCAGCAAATAAAATGCGGTGATACATAAAACAGCGGCCTTTTTCATTCAGAAACAAAGTTACCTTTTTATAGATACAATTTTGTTGAGAGATTGTTGTAGGGAGACGCAATATTTTGCGTCTCTACAAAGAATTACTTCACTAATTTTCTTCTTTTCACTTCTTTAACAATCAAACTCAGCTCCCTGCTCATTTGCCCGGCAATGGCTGTATTCTCCTGTGCACGTCTGAACAAATACGGTAAAACTGCTTTGATAGGCCCGTAAGGCACATACTTGGCTACATTATATTGTGCATTGGCAAGGTTGAAGCTCAAATTATCGCTCATGCCAAGCAATTGTGAAAAATATACGTGCGGGTTTTTATGATCGATCTTCTTTTTATCAAGGAGCTCGGCAAGCACACGGCAGCTTTCTTCATTATGGGTGCCTGCTACAAAGGCAAGTGTGTCGATATGATCAGTGCAAAAATCGAGCGAAGCATCATAATCCTTGTCTGCCGATTGTTTATCAGGCTGGATAGGGGATGGATATCCCTTTTCTTCCGCACGCTTACGTTCCTTTTCCATATACGCGCCGCGAACTAATTTGGCACCTAAAATAAACTCGCCTTTAACGGCAATTGCATGATCATTTTTTATAGATGCCAGTTTATCATGACGGTAAAGCTGGTAAGTATTATAAACTATGGCTTTTTCGGTATTATAAAGGTGCATCATGTCCAAAGCCAGCATATCAATAGTTTCCTGGATCCAGCTTTCTTCAGCATCTATCATTACCGGGATACCGGTTTCATGGGCCTTTTGGCAAATTGCCATAACCCGGGCCTGCACCTTTTCCCATTCTTCCTGTTCCATTATGCTGAGCTGCGCCTTTTCATCAAGCTTTTCCAATAACGAAAAGCGGCCAACACCTGTAACCTTAAATACCGTGATCGGCACGGCCTTGTCAACTGCCGCCCGTTCAATCGTGCGGATGATCTCGTCGCGGGTGTTGTCAAATACGTGCTCATCATCTTCGCCCTCTATCGAGTAATCGAGGATGGTGCCCACGCCGCCGTTATGCAGATTTTTAATGGTTTTATCGCATTCGGCAATGGTTTCGCCGCCGCAAAAGTGTTTAAATATAGTAGCCTTTATCAGTCCCTTGATAGGTAAGCCGATTTTTATCGCAAAATTGGTCATTGGTGGTCCTATCTTTACTAAAAAGTTAACATTAATTACCCTGAACAGCCAGTAGGCGCGCTTAAGGTCGAAATTTGAAGAATGCCGGAAAGCTATCTCCGTATTTTCAAAAGATAAGTTATTTTTTTCGATCATGGTCAGTTAGTACATGATTCATATTTAACAGTTCATAGCTGATAGAAAATAACCAAAACTATGACCTGTGAAATATAAACCGGTGCGCAAAATTATAAATTGCAAACCAAATATCTCATTATTCATTGAATAGTTTATTTTTGTTGCCCGATGATAGAATTTAAAGTTACCGGCGACTACATCCAAATGATCCAGCTGCTGAAGGCTACCAACCTGGTGCAAACCGGCGGCGAGGCACAAATAGTTGTAACAGAGGGCGAAGTGATGTATAACGGCCATGTTGATTTTCGCAAACGCCTTAAAGTAAAAAAGGGCGATACCGTTGAATTTCGCGGTGAAGTTATCAGAGTTATTTAGTTATGAAGACCATCCAAAGCGATACCTACCCCATATTTTTTGAAGACAGCATAGCCGAGCTTGAAAAGTTTATTAAGGCCGGCAATTATTCCCGCTCGTTCATTTTAACAGATGAAAACACCTCAGTACACTGTATGCCCCTGATCCAGGCGCAATTTGAGGGTCATGAAAACTTCGACATTATTGAAGTAAATGCCGGCGAGGAGAGCAAAACCATTGATTTCTGCATCGGCATCTGGAAAATGCTGATAGATTTTGAGGCAGACCGTAAAGCGTTGCTGGTAAACCTCGGCGGCGGGGTGATCACTGATATGGGCGGCTTTGCAGCATCAACCTTTAAACGCGGGATTGATTTTGTACACGTACCCACAACCTTGCTTTCACAGGTGGATGCGTCCGTTGGCGGTAAAACTGGCATCGATCTGGATAATGTGAAGAACATCATCGGCACCTTTACCATGCCTAAGGCAGTGTTTATTTCAAATGATTTTTTGAAGACCTTGCCGTCAAGACAAGTACTTTCGGGTGTGGCAGAAATGCTAAAGCATGGCCTTATAATGGACGCCGCATATTGGGAAGCTTTAAAAAATAGCGACCTGACCGCACCATCGGCTGAATTGATCTACCGCTCGGTTGAGATAAAGAATGACGTTGTAACTGAAGATCCTAAAGAACACGGCATCCGTAAAGCGCTGAACTTTGGACATACCATCGGCCACGCCGTTGAAACTAACTCATTGATAAACGATAAAAACCCGCTTACACATGGCGAGGCTATAGCGCTGGGAATGATCTGCGAAGCTTATCTATCGCATAAAAAAGTCGGGTTAAGCAGCGAAGATTTAAATGAGATTGTCAAGGTAATTGGCGATCTTTATCCAAAGTATAACCTGGCCGGTGCAAATTTTGAAACGCTGTGTTCAATTATGTTGAAAGACAAGAAGAACCAGAATGGTAAAATAAATTGCACGCTATTGACAAGTGTTGGTCAATGCAGCCTTGATAATATTTGCACAGATGCCGAACTTTGTGAGAGTTTATCCTATTATACAAATTTATAATCTTGAAATTAGGATATAAATTAAACCGTGCTATCTTAATAAATCGATTTTAAAAATCCGGTATCGCACATCCTATATTCGAAATAAAAATGTTTCACCCCGACATTAGACAAGAAACAGCACTGCTACTGGTAGGTTTACTGGTGGTAATGACAGTGCTCGAAATGTGGTTCAGCTACCGCGAAAACCGCCAATACTATGATAAACGGGATACTTTTACCAATATTTATTTAACTGCACTTGCTTTTTTGTTGAATCTTGCCGTTGGCGGCAGCACATTTTTCATTTTAAATTATGCCTGGCATTTCAGGCTTTTTGCAATTCATAACGCTATCCTTTATTGGTTTGTGCTGGTTGTTGTGCAGGATTTTTTATACTGGGCACTGCATTATACCGGGCATTATTGCCGCCTGTTTTGGGCCATTCACGTAACCCACCATTCCAGTGAGCATTTTAATTTCACAACCGGCTTTCGTTCAACCGTTTTTGAGCCGCTTTACCGGGTGTTTTTTTACCTGCCGCTTGCCTTTATGGGCTTTAATGCCGTTGACATCCTATATGCTTATTTGGTAACCCAACTTTACGGCAACCTGGTACACACGCAATACAATGTGCCGCTGCCAAAATGGTACGGGTTGATCTTTGTTACGCCATCGCATCACCGGGTGCATCACGCATCAAACGTTCCCTATCTCGATAAAAATATGGGCATGGTTCTAATCATCTGGGACAGGATGTTCGGCACATTCCGCGCAGAAAACCTGCCTGAGCCGGTAAAATATGGCTTAACCCATCAACCCGATGATCTTGGGCCGGTGAACATACTTTTTCATGAATGGAAGGCCTTATTGGCTGATGTGCGGAAGGCGCCTACGTTGAAAACAAAACTGCAATATTTTGTAAATCCGCCGGGATGGAGCCATGATGGAAGTACTCAAACGGCGAGGGTATTGCAGCGGGAGTGGGAAAATCACACTGTAAAATAGCCTTCTATTTTGCGCTGATTTAACGGCGTGGATGTAGCCCTGTTATCTTAATCCAAAATTTCAATTGGTTTTTGCCCTACTTCAATTAATTTTTCATGATTTTTGGGCAAACTATTTAATTATGCAAATCAAGTTTTTTTGCCCCAAATGGGGTTCAGAGCATATTGCCTGGGACACATTCTGCGCCAAAGTTAAAGCAGCAGGTTACGATGGTGTAGAAGCACCTATCCCCTTTGACGATACTGAACGGGCGGAGATCTTTGAAGCCCTGGATAAGCACGGGCTTTTGTTGATCGCCCAATATTATCAATCGTTCGAAAGGGATTTTGAGCAGCATAAGGCGAGCTTCAAAAAGCACCTGGAATATTTAACCTCGTTAAAGCCTTTGTTTATCGACTCGCAAACGGGTAAGGATTATTTTACGACTGAACAAAATGGCGAGCTTTTTAAAATTGCCACCGAAATAACAAAACAAACCGGGGTAGTTATAGCGCATGAAACCCACCGAAACAAAGCACTGTTTGCGGCGCATATAACTAAGGATTTGCTGATCGCCAATCCTGATATTGTGATTACCGCCGATTTTTCGCATTGGTGCAACGTATCTGAAAGTCTGTTAGAGCAACAGCAGGAAGCGATGGACCTGGCTATAAGCAGGGCTGTGCATATTCACGCAAGAGTAGGGCATGCGGAGTCCGCCCAGGTTTCCGATCCCCGGGCCGACGAATGGATTGAAGAGTTAGAAGCACACCTAAGTTGGTGGGACGACATTGTAAAATATCGCATGGAAGGCGGTGCTCAGCTAATGACAATCTCGCCGGAGTTCGGTCCCGCACCTTATATGCCGGCGTTACCCTACACAAAAATGCCGGTTGCCAATCAATGGGATATCAATCTTTACATGATGGAGATGCTGAAGAGGCGGTATGCGGATATTTCGGGTAGGTAATAAATTTATATTAGTTTTTTAGTTCCCCTAAATGCCCGAATTTATATCCAAACTGCAACACAAGACCTACGAAAAAGGAGAGTTTTCCGACGAGACGGTGAGAACCCTTGATGAAACGGTCGATGTCATCAAAACTTTTCCATGGGATAACGAACGAACGTTAACTGATATTCAATTAACAGGGCCATCGGTAACTATACAGGATGAATATGTGAATTATTTAAAGATTGGCCTGTACTTTAATGGTAAGTTTTGTTTGTATTACCTGGATTGTGATAATAATTTGTATGAATATCATGTGGCTGAAATGGCAGACGTTATTAATGTGGTAACTGATTTTTTTGACCGACAAATCAGTCTGGATAAATTCGATAAGCATTTTTTAAGCGCAGGGTCGAAGAAACATTTCGAAAACGCTTCTTTTGATTATGCTATAAACAGTTTTAATTTCTTCACCAGGCTCTTTTTATTTTTTATTCTCTTTGCTGTGTTGGCTTGCTGTGGCTTTGTTATAGTATTTGATGACTCACCATTGTTTGCGAAGTTATTTTTTGTGCCTTTCACCCTGTTTTTTGAGTTGTTTATTGTTTACTCAACGTTTCTGACGGTTAAGTTTTACGCCCGGTCGAAAAATATGTATCTTAATATAGCCAGCGGAAATAATCAATTCCAATTTGGAGATAATAATGGTGACATAAAAAACTATAAGAAAAGTGAGATCTCAGTAATAAATGTCTACGGGCCTCTTAGTGGAAAAAGCAAACCAATTTTAACTATAATGGAAATCAATTTCCTCGACGGATCAAAAATTGAACTCCCGGGTTTATTAATTGATCCGTTTGTATTTCGATCAAAATTTGCAAATACTACAGTTGTACTGTTTAATAAGCCTTCGGACTTGAGGAAAAAGAGGTGGAGTTTTGCAAATGGAAATTGAGAAAGCTGAGCTTTGGATGTTGCCTGTTAAAATGAAATTAGTATAAACGGGTAATTTTTCTAAAATTGAGTAAGTGAATCTTGTTTTTTCCAAATAAAATTCTGTTTGACTTGCTCAAAATCAAAAAAATAAAATTTTCTATTGACAATACCATTTTTACCTGTACATTTACATCGAAATAAAAAACAAATGAAATTTAACAGCGCATATTTTTATGGTTACTACTTTTACTTTACCAGTAAGAGCCGGGACTAATATGCGATAACAAACATATAAGAAACTGAAAAGTCCCGGCCAAAAACCGGGACTTTTTGCTTTAAAGGGGATTTATGAAGACTGAACAATTGAGAGTTGCTATACAGGGGATTCGCGCTTCCTTCCACGAAGAGGCCGCGTTGAAATACTTTGGTGAAGATATCCAGACCATCGAGTGCAACTCCTTTAAGCAAACATTCGAGGCGCTAAAGGACAAAAAGGCCGATTATGTGGTAATGGCTATTGAAAATAGCATTGCCGGCAGCATTTTGCCAAACTACTCGCTGTTGTTAAGTTATGCGTTCCCGGTTGTAGGCGAAATTTACCTGCCCATCCAGCTTCATTTAATGGCATTACCAGGTGTAAAGTTCGAGGATATAAAGTATGTAACCTCGCACCCGATAGCCATTCGCCAGTGTGTTGACTTCTTTGATGAATATCCTCAACTGAATATTGTTGAGAGTAGTGATACCGCAGCATGCGCCAAACGCATCCGTGATGAACAGCTTACGGATACGGTTGCTATTGCCAACACCCTGGCAGCAAGGCTTTACGGACTGGACGTTTTGGAACGCCGCATAGAATCGAACAAAAAGAACTTTACCCGTTTTCTGATTCTTACCCATCATGAAAATGTGACTAAGAAAAACCCTAATAAGGCGTCGTTATGTTTCCAGGTAAGCAACAAGGTTGGTGCATTGGCAAAGGTGTTAAATATTTTTGCCGAACAAAGCCTTAACATGAGCAAGATCCAGAGCATGCCGATTTTGGGTAAGCGCAATGAATATAATTTTTATGTAGATGTGGAGTGGGACGAAACTAAGCAATATGATACAGCCATCAGGCAGATCCTTAAATATACCCACAATTTCAATATCCTGGGCGAGTATGAAAGGCATGATGAAGAGAATGAAAAGCTGCCCAAAACCGTAAAGGGCGAAAGAGTGCCGAGGACATATATAAATATGAAAAAGATGAGTTGAGGGGAGGAGAGTCCGAAAGTCCGGAAGTCGGAAAGTCCGAAAGATGGAAAAAGAAGTCAGAAGCTTGGTAATGCCAGGCTAAACAAAATTTTAAAGAGAACAAATAATATAATAATTAACCCAAAAAAATCTTCCGGACTTTCGGACTTTACCGACTTTCGGACTTAAAAATCATGAAACTGAATTTAAACATACAACCATTAAGTTCCTGGATTAAAACCGGCAGCGAGCCATTATTAATTGCAGGTCCGTGCAGTGCAGAAACTGAAGATCAGTTGGTAGCTACCGCGCATTTATTAGCAAAAATCGGTAAGGTATCAGCATTACGTGCCGGCATCTGGAAACCACGTACCCGCCCCGGAGAATTTGAAGGTATCGGCAGCATTGGTTTGCAATGGTTAAAACGCGCCAAAGAAGAAACTGGTTTGCCTACAGCTGTTGAAGTTGCTACCGCAAAGCATGTTGAGGAAGCTTTAAAGGCAGGTGTTGATATTCTTTGGGTTGGCGCACGTTCAACCGTTAACCCTTTTACTGTACAGGAAATTGCCGACGCTTTACGCGGGGTTGATGTACCGGTGATGGTTAAAAATCCGGTAAACCCCGATCTTTCACTATGGGTTGGTGCTTTGGAGCGGATCAATAATGCGGGCATCACTAAGTTAGCGGCTATTCACCGTGGATTTTCATCACACGAAAAAAGTGCGTTCCGTAACGAACCAATGTGGGATTTGGCTATCGGCCTGAAAACACTTGCACCTGAATTGCCTATGATCAATGATCCAAGCCATATTACAGGTAACCGTGATTTGATTGGCTACATCTCGCAAAAAGCGCTTGACCTGGATATGCAGGGATTAATGATCGAATCACACATCGATCCAACTGTTGCCTGGACAGATGCTAAACAACAGGTTACTCCAAAAGCCTTGGCTGAAATTATCGAGCATTTAACCCTGCGTAAACCAGAGGTTCGCAATGCTGAGGTTAAGGATAAGCTGGAAGAACTGCGTAACCAGATCGACAAAATTGATGATTTGGTGATCCAGAAAATGTCTGAGCGGATGAACATTGTTGAGCAGATTGGTAACTACAAAAAAGATAACAATATTACCATCCTGCAGGTTAACCGCTGGGACGAGATCCTGAGAAAAGGTGTTAACTACGGTAAGGCTTTAAAGCTAAGCGCAGAGTTTACCGAGAAACTGCTGGAACTGATCCACGCTGAATCTATCCGTAAGCAAACCGAAATAATGAACAAGGACGAAGCAGGCCAGGCGGCAGATAAGTTAACGCACGCATAATTACCCGCACAACCTTGCGCTTTGGAGACGCGAAGCATCGCGTCTCTACAAAAGGTATTTTTCTGTAGAGACGCAATACTTTGCGTCTCTTGAAATTGAACAGGATATTATATACAGAGACGCAAGATATTGCGTCTCTACAGGAATGTATTTTAATGAAACATAACATCATCCTTACCAAAAAAGGCAGATCGGTAAAAGGTACGGTACAGCTTACTGGTTCAAAAAGTGAATGCAACCGCGCGTTAATCATTGAAGCACTGAGCGATGGTAAGGTAAAAGTTGAAAACATTTCAGACGCTGCGGATGCGGTGTTGCTGGCGGGGATTTTAAGGAGATCCGAAAGGGGGCAAAAACCTAACGGGATGCTTTTCGAAATCAACGTAGGACCCGCAGGTACAGCTATGCGCTTTTTAACTGCATTTTTAACCTTGCAGCATGCAGAAGTGATATTAACTGGCAGCGAGCGGATGAAACAGCGCCCGATAGGGGTATTGGTTGAGGCATTGCGTGAACTGGGTGCGCAAATTGAGTACGTAGAAAATGAAGGCTTTCCGCCAATAAAACTAAAAGGCAGCTTAGTGCAGCAATCTAATAAGGTCAGTATAAAAGGAAATATAAGCAGTCAATACATTACTGCATTATTGCTTATAGCTGCCCGGCTGCCTTTGGGTTTGGAGCTACACATAGAGGGTGATCTAACTTCACGCCCATATGTGGAAATGACGCTGGCTATGCTGCAGTCTGCCGGTATTCAACATACCTGGACTGATAACGTCATCGCCATACAAAACCAGGAATTTGCGCCAACTTCAATTTACATTGAACCAGACTGGAGCGCTGCCTCATACTGGTATGCCATAGCTGCATTAGCTGATGAAGCAGAGCTATTTTTACCGGGATTAACCCAGTATAGCTTGCAAGGCGATAGCGTGATCACCGAGATTATGGCGAACTTCGGGATAACCTCGCAATTTAAGGATGGCGGCGTTTACCTGCAAAAGGAAGCTAAACCGCTCGCGAGGAAGATCTTTGATCTGAAGGAATGCCCTGACCTTGCCCAGACCATTATTGTGGTTTGTGCAGCCTTGGGCCATGAAGCTACCTTTACAGGGCTGGAAACCTTAAAAATCAAGGAAACCGACCGCATAAAAGCTTTACAAAATGAGCTGGCCAAAATAGGGGTGAAGCTGATTGAAAAGGGACAGGTTTACAAACTGGATTGTAGCGAAAAACAGATACCTGAGCACGTTTTTATCAACACGTACGATGATCATCGCATGGCAATGGCATTTGCGCCGCTGGCCTTGCTGATCCCGCAGGTTGAAGTTGAAGATGCTGATGTGGTTGAAAAATCATACCCGGCGTTTTGGACGGATTTGGAGAAGGTGGGATTTGTCCCCCCCAGCCCCCTAAAGGGAGAGCAGGATTTCTTTGATAACTAATTGATACATTTACTAAATTTTATTCCCCTTTAGGGGTTAGGGGCTTATGGCAGGCAATTCATTCGGACAATTATTCAGGATAACAACTTTTGGTGAGTCGCACGGTGAGGCTATTGGAGTAATAATAGATGGTTGTCCGGCGCAACTGGAAATCGATATGGAGTATATTCAGGGCGAACTGGATAAACGCAAGCCGGGCCAGTCGAAAATTACTACACAGCGCAAAGAAAGCGATACAGTTAAGATCCTTTCGGGGATTTTTGAGGGTAAAACCACAGGTACGCCCATTGCCATGCTGATCCCTAATGAAGACCAGCGCTCAAAGGACTATACACATAATGTGGATGTGTTCCGTCCATCACACGCTGACTATACTTATCAAACAAAATACGGGATCCGCGACCATAGGGGCGGAGGCCGTTCTTCTGCCCGTGAAACAGCCGCACGTGTAGCTGCGGGTGCGATAGCCAAGTTGCTTTTGAGAACGCAGGGTATTGAAATTGTTGCCCATGTGAGCAGCGTAGGTAAAATTGATGCGCCTAATGTGGAGATAAAAAATGCACAGGAATTTATAGATGAGCGGGAGAAAAACATAGTTAGATGCGCTGATCCTGCTACCGCAGAGGAAATGATCGAGTATATCGATTCCATCCGTAAGCAAGGCGATACCGTTGGCGGCAAGGTAAACTGTCATATCCTAAATTGCCCTGTTGGCCTTGGCGAGCCGGTGTTTGATAAATTACATGCCGATTTAGGCAAGGCAATGCTGAGCATTAATGCCGTACACGGCTTTGAATATGGTTCCGGTTTTGCCGGCAGCGAAATGCGCGGCTCGGAGCATAACGACATTTTTATAAAAAACTCTTCGGGTGATGTTGGTACCCTTACCAACTATTCCGGCGGTATCCAGGGCGGCATCAGCAATGGCATGCCGATTGCATTTACCGTGGCTTTTAAACCGGTAGCTACCATTATGCATAACCAGGCAACGATAGACAGCGAGGGAAATGCCGCAGAGATCTCCGGCAAAGGCAGGCATGATCCATGTGTAGTGCCGCGCGCAGTGCCTATTGTAGAAGCCATGGCTGCATTGGTACTAGCCGATCATTGGCTAAGGAACCGGAACTCGATATTGAGCTAAAAGCTAAAAGCGAAAAGCAGAAAGGCACTTTAAGTTCATCAAGTTTTCTTTTAAAGCTTTTGGCTTTAATCTTTCGGCTTTTTGCTTTTAATTATCTTTACGCCATAATGTTTACCTCCTTCATCCAATTATACAAAAACGCTTACATAGGTCTTTCCAAGAATAGCTGGTACCTAAGCCTGGTGATGCTCATCAACCGGAGTGGTACAATGGTGGTGCCGTTCATGAGTATTTATTGTGTTAAGCAATTGCACTTTAGTATCGTACAAGCCGGGGTGATCATGTCGTTGTTTGGTGTCGGTTCTATCTGCGGAGCGTTTGTTGGCGGAAAGTTTACAGACAAATTTGGTTTTTATGATCTTCAGGTTGGTGCTTTGCTAAGCGGCGGCTTACTGTTTATTGTTTTAGGCTACCAGCATACATTTTTAACGGTTTGTATCAGCACTTACGTGCTGAGTTTTTGTAATGAATCGTTTCGGCCGGCAAACTCTACGGCTATCGCGCATTATAGCACTCCGGAAAATAAAACCCGCTCGTATTCATTGAACAGACTGGCAATAAACCTTGGATGGGCTGTCGGAGCTGGTTTGGGTGGATTAATAGCTTCTATAAATTACCATTTATTGTTTTGGGTTGATGGGGTTTCGAACATCCTCGCCGCTTTATTATTGCTGAAGATAATGCCCAGGTCAAGCATTGTTGGCGGTATGAAAAAGATAGCGGAGGGAATCAAAAAGATGTCGCCATGGAATGATGGTGTTTACTTGATTTTTATTTTATTCTCCACGCTTTTTGCCATGTGTTTCTTCCAGTTTTTTATAATGGAGCCTGTTTTTTATAAACTCCAATGGCATTTTGGCGAACGCTTTATTGGCTTCTTAATGGCGCTGAACGGTATTTTAATAGGCTTGGTTGAAATGGTGTTGATCCATAATTTGGAGGGTAAGCGCCACGGATTGATCTATATAATCGGCGGTATTTTGATGGGCGCTGCTAGTTTTGTGCTGCTGATATTTTTACCACCAAGTTCTGTGGCGGCGATATTTATTGTTTTGTTGATTACTTTTAGCGAGATGCTGAGCATGCCATTTATGAATTCATTCTGGATCAGCAGATCGACCGAATATAACAGGGGGGAATATGCGGCATTGTATACCATGTCATGGTCCGCAGCACAGGTGATTGCCCCGGTTACCGGCGGTGCCATCATAGCTTTTGGTGGGTTTGACTTGCTGTGGTGGGCGCTTTGCGGGTTGAGTGTGGTAGCTGCAGGCGGGTATTATTTATTGTATAGGTTTGTGAGGGTAGGTTAGTGATTGTATTGTGATTTGCAAGAATTCAATTATATTTAGATATGAAAACGAAGTTGAAGAAAAAGATCAGAAAGAGCTTTAAAGTCAAAATTCCTAATGCTTTAACTCGTAAAACGATAGAAGATGCTCATAATGGTATCGGTATAAAAGGATACATCAATGACATTAAACAGTTCATGGAATCTTTGTAATGATGTTATATTTGACTCTCAACGTGAGTATTAAATTCCTGTAAATACTATCCTAAGTCAAATTCCTATCCCTAAACCAAACCTCGTCAGGCTTAATCTCAACATTATCCATCAAATTAACCAGCTCAACAGCATCGCCGGACGTTAAAACCAATTTCCTGTTTGCCGGCTTCAAAAACTTTTGATCTACCATCAGATCCATTTGTTGAAGCAATAGGTCATAAAAACCGTTTACGTTTAAAATACCCACCGGGTGACTATGCAACCCAAGTTGCAGCCAGGTTAGCACCTCAAAAAATTCTTCGAGTGTGCCGAAGCCGCCGGGCAGCATAATGAAGGCATCGCACAGATTATTCATCATTTGCTTGCGCTGGTGCATGTTATCAACGATGTGGAGTTTGGTTAAACCGGGATGGCCAACTTCCTTATCCATTAAAAATTGCGGGATAACACCAACGGCTTCTCCGCCCTTACTCAAAATAGCATCGGCCAGGAGGCCCATCACGCCAACTTTGCCGCCTCCAAATACGAGGGTGATATTCCGGCTCACCATAATTTCGGCAAGTTGTTCAATGGCCTGGAGTAGTATGGGATCACCGTTAAAGTTGGCTCCGCAAAAAACACAGATAGCTTTCATAAGTAGTACGTTTGTAGTGGGCGAAGGTCGTAAAAAGACGCTGACGAAAAAAAGTTTACGGTATTATTTTATTAAAATTGTGAACCATTAATAAAACCCGCATCAAACGGCTTTAGCCCTTATTTACCATTGACAATGAAAAAACTTATACTTCTTATCTTTCTCGGCATCAGCTGCCAATATGCCTTTAGCCAGGATGAAGCGACAGAAAGCTACCGTCAAGTATTAAAAAACGATTGGAACATGCAATCAGCAGTTACTGATGCTTCAACGGGGAGCCAGATCTCGACCGGGAATTTTAAAGCTGATAAATGGTATAAGGTAAGTGTGCCAACCACGGTTATTGCCGGTTTGATTGCCAATAAAGTGTATGACTTTGATCCTTTTTATAGCAGGAACTTTGAAAAGTTGAACGATGCCCGGCTGGATAAACCCTGGTGGTTTCGCAGGAAGTTTAAACTCCCCGAAGCGGAGAATGGAAAAAATGTGGTGCTGAAGCTGCAGGGAATAAACTACAAGGCCAATGTTTGGCTCAATGGTAAGTTAATTGCCGACTCAACGCAGATCATCGGTCCGTTCCGCATCATAGAGCTTGATATCACCAAAAATATAAAATACACCGGTGAAAACGTATTGGCCATCGAAGTAAAACGCCCGTTTAATCCTAATAAGGGCGAGGGCGATCTTGCCATTGATTATGCCGATTGGATCCATTACCCACCCGATTTTAACAACGGCATCATTAATAATGTGGAGATAAAAACCTATCATAAGGTAGGTGTAGAATATCCATTGGTTACTACAAAGTTTGATTTGCCGTCTTTGGCTATTGCACATTTGTCGGTTGATGCCATGGCAGTAAATTATACCGATGTCCCGCAGGACGCGTTAGTTAAGGGTAAAATTAATGGCGAGATCAGCTTTGAACAAGAGGTTCATTTGCTGCCGCGACAGAAAAAGCAGGTTACATTTAGCCCGGCGGCTTACCCCCAGCTTAATATAAAGAACCCCCGGATTTGGTGGCCATGGCAATATGGCAAGCCAGAATTGAACCGGGTTGAGCTTTCATTAACTACCGATGGCAGGATAAGTAACGAGCTTGCTGAAAACTTTGGAATCAGGCAGGTTACCTCGGTATTGATTGATAACAATAAGGCAAGAAAATTTGTGGTGAACGGCAAGCCAATTATGCTGCGCGGTGCGGCATGGTCGCCGGATATTTTTCAGCGCAGATCGGTATTGCGTCAGCAACAGGAGTTAAAGCTGGTGAAGGATATGAATATGAATATTGTCCGCTCGGAAGGCAAGCTGGAGGATGACAGTTTTTATTCGATCTGCGATAAGGAGGGTTTGCTGGGAATGACGGGCTGGATGTGCTGCGGCGCATGGCAATATCCTGATAAATGGGATGCCGCCAAAAGAAGCATCGCCATGTCGTCAGACAGCAGCGTGATGTACTGGCTGCGCAATAAGCCATCGTTGCTGATCTGGCTTAACGGCAGTGATATGCCGCCGCGCGTGAAAAAGGTGGAGGCCGACTGGCTGGCAATTGAAGCTGACCTGAAATGGCCCAACCCAACAATTGCAAGCGCAAATGAAACCGCGTCGAAGATTTCTGGTCCGACCGGAGTGAAAATGGCAGGACCTTACGATTATGTTCCACCTGCATATTGGGAGGCTGATACAACAAAATACGGTGGTGCATGGAGCTTCGCTACAGAGATCTCACCAGGGCCGTCTATTCCACCGTATGAAAGTTTGATCAGGTTTTTACCTAAGGATTCCATCAACAACAAGAGTCTCGACTGGTTATACCATTGCGGCACCATGCAATTTGGCAACACGAAGATTTTTGACACGGCGCTTTATGCCCGTTACGGAACCCCGGCGAATATGACAGATTACCTGGCAAAGGCCCAACTACAGAACTATGAGGGACACCGCGCTATGATGGAAGGCTACGGATTGAAAAAATATAACAACGCAACAGGCGTGGTGCAGTGGATGCTCAGTAATCCATGGCCAAGTTTGATCTGGCACACCTACGATTACTACCTGTATCCGGCAGGAACCTATTTTGGGATGAAAAAATCCATGGAGCCATTGCACGTGATGTATTCTTATAAATCAAACAGTGTAAACATTATCAATTCCTTATTGAAGCCTTTTACCGATTTGCAGGTAAAGGCAACGGGCTATAACCTTGACGGAACACGGAAATATACGAAGGAAACAAAAGCCGACGTGGCGGCAGATGGCACAAAATTGTGTTTTACTTTGCCCCAGGTTGCCGGCAAGACTGACGTTTATTTCGTTCGATTGGAATTAAAGGAGGCTAATGGCGAGGTTAAGAGTATCAATTGGTATTGGCTGTCGGATAAAAAGGATGTGCTGAACTGGGGTAAATCTACCTGGTATTATACGCCGCAATCTGCCTTTGCAGATTATAGCGCGCTGGGTAATATGCCAAAGGCTACTTTAACCGTAAGCCATACATCCAATAAAACAGAAAGAGTAGCATTGCACAAGATCACCATAACCAATTCCGGGAAAACGGTAGCGTTTTTTGTACATATAAGGGCCTTGAAGGAAAAAGGCGGCGAAGATATTTTGCCTGTTATTTTTGAAGACAACTACATCACCTTGGCGCCGGGCGAAAGCAGGACAATTGGGTGCAGCTATGAACACAAGGATGCTGGAAATGCAACACCTTACATTTTGGTAAACGGATGGAATGTTGACCGCGTTAACAGTAAGGCTGGCGAAAATTCAGGATTTGGGGAATAATTGGGCAGTGGCCTTGCGCTTTCATAAGCACTTTTGTACGAATTCTGTGTTGCTTGAGTTTTGGCATGATTGGGTTAGTAAAGGAAAAAGAAGTTACCGGCACCCGGTTTTACCCGCCAATGAAATCATCTGCATCAGTTTATGTTAATTTTGTAGCTTTTGTCAGTCAACGTACTATATTTGTCCTATTACTGTTATTTAATTTATGACCAAATTATTTGTAGGAGGCTTTCCTCTTGATTTTACGGAACTCGACATCGCGATGCTCGTCGGTTTTCATGGTGACATTAGTACGATAAAGATTGTGAGGGACAAAAAAACCAGGATCTGCAAGGGCTATGCCTTTTTGGAGATGGTGAGTGAAGAGGGTGCCGAGCGTGCGGTTGAAGCATTGGATGGTACAACAGTAAGCGGTCGTGAATTGGCAGTTAAGATCCGCGAGGATAAACCCGCACCAAAACCGAGGTTCATTTCCAAGTTCAACAGCCCGCGGGACGAGGAACGGAAAAAGCGCCCAAGGAAGCAGTTCTAAGAATCAATGCTTGTATACTTTTCGCGGGGAGCCTTTACCGGCTTTTCGCACCTGTAGAAGGTCCTTGCTTAGTGGTGATATTGCATCACCTTGTTTGGCAATTTTAGCTTGCTCTTTAACTTCCTCCTTATACCCTGACGGCACCCATTCGGGCCTGATGTTGCGGCTATCCATATTATTCCTTAATAATTATTCCAGTTGCCGTATCGCTTTCACTTATCGTGCCATGAGAATTTAAGCTATCGGCCCAAATTGTCGCATTGTCCATATTGTAGTTTTCAAGGGTTTTCAAAAGCTGGGCCTTCATTTGCTTCACCAGGATCCGTGGCCCCAGCACCCGCATCTTGGCGCCAAAGCCCAGCAGTTCGCGCTCCAACTCAAAATTCATGATCACCCGGATGCTGAAGATCTTGCCATCGGGTACTTCCTTTAATAATTTTTGCGTATGGTGCAGCGGCTTGGTAATTACATAGGGCGCGTTGGCAATATCTATCCAGAAGATCACCTCGCAGTCGCGCTGGTTGGGTGATTTTGTAACGCCGATCACGTCGTTATAATAAGTGGCCAGGTCTATAGTTTTGTTTTCGAGGTAGGCCTCTTCATCCTCCTGGATGGCATGAATCCTGTCTAAAGCAAGGTTCATGAGCAGGGTGTTCCGTTTATGCTGCACCCCCAGCACAAACCAGCGGTTGCGGTATTCTTTTAGTAAATATGCACTGAAACAAAAACTACTTGCCTCCCGCGCCTTAAACGATTGGTAGGAAATGCACACCGCCTTTTTAGCCACAATGGCCCTGCGGATCACCTCGATCCATTCCAATCCCTTCAGGTTATCGTTTTTCTCGAAATCAATAACAGGCGTGCTTTGGTTTTTTTGCGAATAGATCTTGTCCTCCAGCTTGCTCACCATTTCGTTAAGATCGGTGAAGTGGTTAAAACCTTTAAATTGCTTCAACAGGCCGGATACCTCGCTCAATACCTGCATGTCCTGCTGGTTTAGCGGGCTGTTGGTGATGCTGTAATTTTTATCGCTATAGGTATAATACTTCTTATCAACCACCACTATTGGCGCTTCATAACCCAGCTTGTTGCTGCGCATCATCTCGATGTCGGCCTGCACAGTCCGGCGACTCACCCCGGTATCAATCCCCTGGTATTCGTATATGGCATCGCCACAGGCTTCGATCAAGTCATCCAACGTCCACTTTTTATAGCGGTTTTGCAGGCAGCCGTCGATGGTGCGGTATCGGATAAGGGCGTTGCGGTTAACAGGCATGTGATCAGAATTTTCAGAATTAAAGAATTTACAGGATGCAAATTCAACAGAAGGCAGTGCGCCAATAATTCTGCTAATTTTAAAATTCTGTAAATTCTGATTCAGACGAATTTATTAATTTATTTTTTACTGCGCAAATAGATTGCGCAGGAGGGGTTTTATTTTGGCCCCTAACCCCTAAAGGGGAACAATAAATAAGGACATGGAACATCCAAACACACCAATCGATAACTCCCCCTTTAGGGGGCAGGGGGGCAAAATCTCCAACAACGAGTTAACCGCCCTCGGCATTAACGACGTTAAAATATTAGAAGCATTCAGCCGCGTGGCGAATGGTTTGCTGAAGCACGGCGTAATGGCAAAGCCCGAGATTCTGGCAAATTTGGAAGCGCTTATTGACGACCCGATGCCTTACGCGTTAAAGAAGGGCGGGAAGTTTAAAAACCTTGCCGATAGCGTGATCGATCTGCGCAGGGACGGTAAGTTTTTGAAGCAGCAACGCAGCACTTTTGCGCTCAAGGAGGAAATTGCCGATTTCCCGGTATGGGGACTGGAACATATTGAGGTGGGCGCCCTGGCACAGATGAAGACAGCTATCAAATTGCCGATAGCTGTTGCCGGCGCCCTCATGCCCGATGCGCACCAGGGTTACGGCCTGCCCATCGGCGGCGTGCTGGCCACCACGGCAAACACCATCATTCCCTTTGCCGTTGGGGTGGATATTGCCTGCCGCATGTGCCTCAGCATTTTCGACCTGCCTGCCGAAGCGGTGGATACCGAAACTGCCAAACTGCAGAACATGCTGCTGGAACATACTTATTTTGGGATAGGCTGCACCACCAAATCGTACCACGACAGCTCGTTGTTTGACAGCAACGCGTGGAGCGAAACAAAGGTGATCCGCAGCCTGAAGAATAAGGCTTATGCCCAGCTCGGCACCAGCGGTACCGGGAACCACTTTGTGGAGTGGGGCGAGCTCACCATTGCCGACAGCGCTTTGGACGGCATCCCGGCGGGAAGGTATCTGGCGTTATTGTCGCACTCCGGTTCCCGTGGATTTGGGGGGAGCGTGGCGGATCATTATTCAAAGATTGCCATGAGCAAAACTAAGCTGCCTGCCGAAGCCAAACATCTGGCATGGCTTGATTTGGATAAGGACGAGGGACAGGAATACTGGATCGCCATGAATTTGGCCGGCGAATATGCCAGCGCCAATCACCACGAGATCCATAACAAAATTGCGCGTGCGCTTAACCTTTCGCCTTTAATGCGGATTGAGAACCACCACAATTTTGCCTGGAAGGAACAGCTGGCCGACGGCACCGAGGTAATGGTACACCGTAAGGGCGCAACCCCGGCAGGCGAAGGCGTGCTCGGCATTATTCCCGGCAGCATGAGCACACCCGGTTTCGTGGTGCGCGGTAAGGGCGACGCCAAGAGCATCAACTCCGCCAGTCATGGTGCGGGCCGCCTGATGAGCCGTAGCGCAGCCTTTAAAACGCTGGATAAGGAAGTCATTGCCGCCAACCTGATCGACAAACGCATCACCCTCATGGGCAGCGACATGGACGAAGCCCCGATGGCCTACAAAGACATCCACGCCGTTATGGCCGCCCAACACGACCTGGTGGAAGTGCTCGCCAAATTTGAGCCACGGATCGTGAAGATGGCGGATGCGCGGGAGAGGCCGGAGGATTAGTTTTTGGGGAAGTTGGCAGTTTGGAGTGAGCAGTTGGCAGCGGAAGAAAGGAGTGGCAGTAGCAGGGGTGAGTAGCAGTTGGCAGGGCTTTGAAAAGCGCGGGCCTGTAATGGTAAGCTCGTCGGACCGCGAAAGGGCGACCTTCGAAAACTTGTATAGCTTACAAGAGGGGGTGTCACCCTGAGGCACTCGAAGGGCGACGTGCGCAGAAGCCTGTCCGCGTGCTGAGCATGGTGCAGAGGCCACTGCGCTCATACTTCGAGTGCCTCAGTATGACACCCTTTTTTAGATTTTTTTTAAAAAATAGTAATACAAATGACAGATCAACGCATAAACGTACAAGCTTCCTTTAATGACTATTTCCGCAGTGTGCTTGAATTTCATTTATGTGATGCCTTTGGTGATTTGGAGGATAATATTTTAAAGTATTTCTCGTGTGATGGAATTAGTGAACCTGCAATAAATGAGCAATTTACAAGTAGGAACATTACGAGCATAAAGCAAATAATTACTAAAGCATGGATAGGCCCCAAGGGGAATGGCAGGTACGATATGATCATTAAATTGGGACGCTGCTCACGAAGAAAGGCTTTGAAGGGATTGGATCTGGAAGAATGTTTGCCGGATGGTGTGTTTGAGGATTGGGTGAAGATTGTTGTCGAGAAATGTTTAATAACGATTCAATTGAATTAAAGATTTGACAACTTTTTAAAAGTTGTCAAATCTAAAACAGTAATATTATATAATTAACCATGTCACAATTTAAACCATCAGATTTTTCATTATTGCTTGAAGTATTCAGGGAGGGATTGCTGCGTGGTTTAATTTCAAGGGAAGAAGTTGTAGCCTGGGCAGATGAAATAATAAAGGCTGAAGATGAGCCGGATTATTTTTTTATTGAGATCTCGCTTGCGGGTAATACAAACAATTTGCTTGAAATTTTAGGTGAGTATGTCGTTCCTTCAGACAGCATGATTCCTCCACGGGTAATTTTCGGCTTGGTATGCCAAAAGTTCACCGATAAAACAATAAATATCGAAAAGGCGGTTGACGTTTTGAATAATATAATTTCTGATAGTAACATCACCCCGTTCGAAAGAGGACGTATTTATTCGATTGATGATCACTGGGATTATATGATTTATTCAGGTAAAAATTTGGGTGATGTAGTGCTAACAAATACCACGATGAAATTTGTTAGTTATTACCGCAGGTTTACTTTGAATAATTATAATAGCTGGGGAGGTATTAATCAGCAGGTTGAAAAATACCTGGAAACTGCGGCCGTAGAACTGGCAATAGAGAATGAGATCCGTATGGCGGGATATGCCAAACAGAATAACGCCAAGCAAAGAAAGAATAAGATAAAAAAGATATGCCTGTATTTACTGATCTGCATTTCGGCGATTGCGGCAATTTACGTTCTGCTGGCTGCCAGTAAGGTGATAAACGGCAGTTCTGCGAGATCAAATTTTGACGAAGGACTATTTTCGGTAGCTGGGCTTGCCATTTATGCTGTATTGAAAATAGCTTATGTTTTGTGGAGGAGGGTTGGAGTGAAAAGGTGGTAGACTAAGCAGCAGGCTACATGTGGCAGCTGGCGAGAAAGAATTATTATATACTTAAATTTGAGCAAGATGGAAAGAATTGATTTTGAAAATACAGTTACACAAAGCGATCACGATAAACTTATACAATTAGACGGCTTCAAAACAATTGGGTATCAGTACACAATAATGTATATGTCGCGTGTTCATTCACAGGCTGAATTTTTATTTGCCAAAATCCTATCACTGAGGGGGAAGGTTTTTTCCGACTATGAAGTATCGGAGGTTGTTGAAGCGTTTACGATCAAAACAATTTGTGATTGGGAATGGTATGCTGAACAAATGATTTGTGAATGTTTACAGAATGACACGACCCAACTTTCAAGAGAACTTGACCTATCATTACCTAATTCAATTTCTCTAGACGAATGCCTCGGGTATCTCAGTGGCCTTGGATATTTTGATTTAAAAAGCGCTAGTAACTTAAAAACGGTAGCAAAAAAAGTTCTTATAAAGGAAAGAAATCCATTTGAAAACATAAGCGCCGAGGCAAGAAATATGATAGATGATTTTTATGTTTTGCGAAATTATGTTGCGCATCGAAGCAAAAAGTCAAAAAAAAGCTTAATTAAAACCTATGCCAAGTATAATCAAAGCCAATTTCAAGATGTAGGAGAATTTCTTTTAAGTAAGAATGAGAATGGCAAATCAAAAACGATCCGATTTCAAAACTTTGGGAGTTCCTTTTGGTTAGCAGCGTTTCAGATATTAGAATATTTATATCCCCCAATTTATAAATGGATAACTCAAGATGAAACCGTATATAATGATAAATGTCATTTGCGATTTCATTATTTGAGATCATTATGTTTAAGTCAACCGAAATAAGCTTTAGTGTATTGCCTCAGCTACCGCAAGTATTTTTGTTGTTGCATCCCCTGTATCGCCCTAAAATAATACCGATTAACGTAGCTCTTTAGTCGGATAAATTAAAAAATCCAGGTAAATCACTTGGACTTTTTAGCTTTAGTCGGCCGGTTTTCGATATAAAAATTAATGGGTCATGATCGTTGGCTTTTTTTAACAATATAGTATCTTGAAGCGTATTGGTCTTGATATCTATGGTTTTCTCAATTATCAAATCCCCATTTTTTCTTATAAAGACATGTTCAGGATGATTTTTTTCAACCAGGTAAAGCGATTGTAATCTAGCATGTCTTATTCCTAATTCCTTGCTTACAGTTGAAATCAATGATGCATTCAGCAAAAGTGCTAAGAAGAGCATAGGTCGATTTAAAAGGAAATTTTCCCATAACCGAATTTGCAAAGAATCCTTCGCTATAATTTTAAGATTGATCACCGTAGCGATAACCCCTTTGAATAATCCATTAATTAAAACAATAAATTCAGGGTGAAGATTGGTTGTCCTCATTAACCAAACGAAAGTAAACGAATCCAATACGGTAAGGATCGTAATCCAAATTACAGCCCGGGCCGTTTTCTGATTTCCCTGTATAAGTAATAAAAAACTACAGAGCGAACTTGCCAAAATTAAAAATATGGGAACGAACAATACTTCTATACTTATCAAAATTGAATTTGAATTAACTTCGAGAAAGTCATTGGGGATTTTAAAGTAACAATTAATCCCTATTTGAAAAAATACATTAGATAGATATAACAAAGCGGTGAGAGTAGCTAAAGCTACGCTAGCATCTATCAAATTTATATTGGGTATTTCCTTTTTCATCTCATAAATATAACTTTTTTCCAATTTCTTTTGCTCCCCCTGGTCTAAGTTTAGCGCAGCGTAACTTAGACCTAAAATACAGCAAGCATTCTGCTTGCGAAACTAACCCGATTAATTTATTTTAGCTCAATGGGAAGAAAGTATAAGTTCCACGAGCACGACAAGCTTTATTTCGTAAGTTTTGCAACGGTTAACTGGATAGATGTGTTCGTGCGGAGGATTTACTGTGAGATAGTTGTAGATGGCTTAAAGTATTGCATAGAAAACAAGGGCCTGGAATTGTATGCGTGGTGTATTATGTCGAGTCACGTACACCTGATAATCAGTACGGAGAAAGGCAACTTGTCGGATATTATACGTGACCTGAAAAGGCATACGTCAAAAACAATCCTGAAGACCATTAGCGAAAACGTGCAGGAAAGCAGGAGGGAGTGGATGCTTTGGATGTTTGGACGAGCCGGCCAATACAATAGCAATAATGAAAAATACCAGTTTTGGCAACAGCATAATCACCCTATACAATTGTCGACCAATGAAATGATGGACCAGCGACTTGATTACCTGCACAACAACCCGGTAGAATCAGGAGCAGTTGAATATCCACCAGACTATTTATACAGCAGCGCAAAAGATTATTATACCGATCAAAAAGGATTAGTACCGGTTATTTTATTAAGCTGAAAGCTTTGGGCATTGCAGGTCTAAGTTACGCTGCGCTAAACTTAGACCAGGGGGGGATTTATTAAGCTGAAAGCTTTGGGCATTGTAGGTCTAAGTTACGCTGCGCTAAACTTAGACCAGGGGCGCGGTCCTTAGTAATTGTATATGTAAAATTCACAATATCGTCGGGGGGGCGAAATGTTTTCCTTTTGGGTTCCGCTGCCATCGGCATTAAATTGAAAATATGGTAAATTGATCCCGACAATAATGTAAGGCGCGTAACCAACAGTTTGCGATGTGTCGGCGGTAATATTCCATTTACCCGTTATTGACGCTATGGCCGGGCTTATATTGCTTTTTTTTGAACAACCTAAAAAGCAGAATGCTGCCACAACAATAAATAAAAGCTTGATAAGTGTATAAGGTTTTTTCATGCCGTGAAGATAAGAATTTGATTGCAATCATGAACAAGTAACCCACCTGCAATAACAGGTTACCTTTCACGCTAAATCTGTATTAAGATTAAATCTCAAACTATTATGGAAGAAAGAAAAACGGCAGCGATAGTATTATCCATTATTGCGCTGATTACTATATTCTACACCGCGATACTACCCGAAATTCGTTACAGGAGTACCCAAACAATTTCATTTAAAACATGCTCCATTGATTTTAAATATGTCGACAAAGGTTTAGTGACGGATGTTTACCGTGCCGCTAATAACAAACTTGCGTTATGCCTGTGCGGTGCTTATCAGCAAAAACACGACACGGCCATTGCAAACCGAATTTTTAAGATCTACCGGGAGTATGGCAGTCATTATGGCGTCGATAGTGTTAGCAACAGGAGCAACAGGAACATAGACAGCATCATAAGAAACAGGAAAGCAATATTTGATACGCTTATTTTGATAGACTAAAATTCCCAGCCTCAAGACCCTTGGTACTAGTCTCAGCGCAGGCCCAAAGAGGTAGTTACTTGTTTTCCGTGTTTGCGTAACCTACATGCCCGGCAGTAAGATGCTAAATTTCCAGCCCAAATGTAAACTCAATCCAGTATTAACCACCAATTTCAATCAACTCAAAAAAATAGAACCATTGATAATCAGTATGTTTCATAGTGTTCCACCTGTTCCATGTACAAAAATGGAACGCTTGCCAGGTAATAAATGGCTTAAATTATCAGGTAAATGATGGTATGGTAAAATGGAAAGAACTGCCAATGCCTTCCATGCTTTCAAACCAAAGTGTGCCATTGTTTTTTTCAACAAGCTCTTTACACAATAAAAGGCCAAGTCCGCTTCCTTTTTCGCTGGCTGTGCCGAAAGTAGTGTACGATGAAAATTTGTCAAATATTTTTGCCTTGGATGCTTCCGGAATGCCCTTTCCGTTATCTTTTACGGTAATAACGGTGAATGCTTTGTTTTTTTCAGCAGCTATAGTAACAGTATCGCCAGCTTTTGAAAATTTTACTGCGTTCTCCGCTAAATTCCTGATCACGATATCAATCATTGTTTCATCCCCATAAACAGTTTCAGATTTGGCAGCCTCCAAACCCTTTATCAGTACTTGCTTTTCTGCAGCTCTTTCCTTCAGCAGGCTTATATTTTGTTCGATTGTTTTTTGTACATCAAAGCTTGCAGGATTGGTATGAATGCCATCCATCTGACTTTTTGCCCAATACAGCAGGTTTTCAACTAAATGTGATGTTATTACAAGGGTTTCTGATACTTTCTCTATCCAGTAATCGCTTTCTTCTTCTGATAAGCTTTTTTCCTTTATCATATCCATCATCCGGCTTATGGTATGGATTGGCCCTCTCAAATCATGCCCGATAATAGAAAATAGCCGGTCCTTTACATGTACCAGTTCTTCCAGCTGAAGGTTTTGTGCCGATATATCTTTATTTTGTAAAGCGAGCTGTTCGCTAAGCTTCCTTTTTTGCGAGTAGTTCCTGAACAGGATGAAAGCCAGTAGTAGTAAAAGCACTGCTCCGGCTGTTAGTATATCCCGTTTTAATTTTGTTTGGTCCAGTTCCTTCTGCCTTATGATCTTGTCCTTATTTAGCAGGTCAATTTGTATTTGCTTTTGTTCCAGTTCATAGGTCGACTGGATGTTCCTGATAGCTTTTTGTCGTTCCACCGTTTTCAGGCTGTCGCTCAACGTAACTTCAAGATCCCGGTAATACAACGCTTGCTTATAGTTACCCATTTTTTGATGGGTTAAATACAGCACGTTATAAGCTTTTGTAATCAGGTCAACAATCCCCAGTTTTTTGCTTTCCTGCAAGCCTTTTTGCGCATACTGCATAGCCGACTTGTAATCTCCAGTATAGTAGCAGGCCAGGGCCAGCGTATTATGACTGTAGGCAACATCTTCATCATCGGCGGCCCGTGTTGCTATATCGAGCGCTTCGTACAGGTAAGTCTGAGCCTTCTTGTAGTTTTTGATGAGAACATAGTTTTCACCGATATTATATAATGCTATAGCTATGCTGATGGAATCTTTTACTTTTCTCGCTATGGTCAGCGCCCGGACGGTGTAAGCTATGGCAGAATCCGGCTGCCCTTTTTTCTTGAAGATCTCGCCGATATTTACCAGTAAGCCGTAGGTGGCAAAACCTGTAGAGTCATGCTGTTTCAGGGCAATTGCATAAGCTTTCCGGTAATAGTACAGCGCCTTGTTATAATCGTCCATAGTGAAATACACATTGCCGATATTATTATACTGATTACCTGATAATCCCGTCATCCCCAATTTTTCGCTGATGCGCAAACATTGAAAATGACTTGCCAGTGCTTCAGGATATCTGCCTTTTGATCCCAGGGCCACCCCCTTTGTAAGATATGCCAGGGCAATGCCTTTTTCGAAATGAATCTTTTGTGCAAGGTCAAGAGACTTTTGCGCCATGAATAGTGCGCTATCACTATTTTTACTCCAATATAACCTGGAAAGTGAGTAGTAAATATTTACCCTGTCGGTATCGTGTTTTGCGGTATTAAGTTTTTTAAGGAGAACATTTATCCGGTTTGACTGAGCGATGCAAGGAGCTGCGGTAATAGTCAGCACACCATACGTAATTATACACAGCATATAAAAATGCAACTTGTGTATAAATAGAGGTTTTCCCATACGGTGTTACTAATTAAAACGGCTAACAGGGGTTATACGGAAAATATTAAAATAAGTTCCTTATTCATTATATAAATTGTGTGCTAAATAGTTACAGTAAACGGGAATTCTATGACAATTTCAGTGCCGAGATCAATTTGCTTTTTACCCTTTCCCCCAGTTCTAAGTTTTGAAAGTCAATATTTAATTAAAGTAACTCCTGCCAGCCAACCATACGCAATTATCCTTTACAATAAAGCGGTTGTTTTGTACATTTACGTTTTAACACCCCCATTTCACTAATGGCTATGCCTACCGAAATAAAACAGGAACAATGGCAGGATATACTGAGATAGCTGCTGAAGAAAGTTTTGCCGGTTACATCCGGAAATTTTGGCTGCTCGACAATTCCGCCAGCCCTTTAATTTCTCCCGGAAAATATGCGCTCCCCAACGGATGCGTTACCATCGCATTTATAAGCGGCAACAGTGTATCAGTTGATTTTGAAAAGCATGCGATAACCGTCAAACCCGGAATTTACTTTATTGGCCAGATCCGTACAAAGGTGGCTGTCTCCCTCGAGCCGTATACAAAAGCAATAATGGCCCAGCTTAATCCCTGGACGCCTTCGCTGATCACCAAAGCCCCTTTATATGAATTAACAGATAACATAATACCTTTAGCAGATCTTAACAGCAATTTATATTCCGCCTTATCAAAGCAAGATCTTTCAGACGAAAAACTGTTGATCACTGAGCTGTACAAGGCACTGGAAAGCCACATTTATTCCTCCACCGACTTTGCGTTGATCCGCACGATTTTTAATGAATTAAATGCCGATCCGTTAAAACCGCCGGTAAAGGTGTCCGACATAGCCCGCAAGTCCGGTTATTCCTCCAGGCTGATCGAACAAAAGTTCAATCATTTTATCGGCCTGCCGCCAAAAGAGATGCAGCGCATATTACAGTTGAGGGCCCTGATAGATGAGCTGGTTCCGGGTCATAAACCAACTTTAAGCGCTTTGGCGCATAAATATGGTTATTTTGATCAATCGCATTTCATTAAGTCATATCATAAGATCATGCTGGACCAGCCCAGGCGATTTGATCCGGCTAATTTTATCCTCCCTTTAAATTGAATTTTCGTTTTTTTACAATTTTGATAAGGTTTGGCCATTTACATTTGCCCTGTAATTTAAGCTTTAAACTTTTTCAAATGCGATCATTCTTCTCAAAATTAGTTCCTATAACACTTTTAGCCGGTTTAGTGCTGTCATTAGATCCCACACAAACTTTTGGCCAGCTTAAACCCGATTCGTTAACCAATCAATTACACCAGGTATTTCTGAAGGATAGCTTGCCAGGCTTATCAGTCGTTTTGGTCAACAGCAAAGGGATCATTTATGAAAAGAGCTTTGGTTTTGCAGATCTAAAAAATGCGGTACCGTTTACCTCTGGTACCGTTCAAAATATAGGCTCGGTGAGCAAAACATTTATAGCCGTTGCCTTAATGAAAGCGATTGAGCTCAACTACTTTACGCTGGAAACTGATATCAATGATATTCTTCCGTTTAAAGTGATTAACCCGAATGACCCCGATGGAAAAATAACGATCAGGGAACTGGCTGATCATACCTCGGGCATAGTAGACAATCCCGAAACTTACCCCAATACCTACCAGTTTTATCCAGCCCTTGCCCGTTATGATCAGGCTGCTTTCGATGCATTGCAGGGCCTGGGTTACCAGGGAAAGGTTACTGACCACTCAATGAAAGACTTCTTTAGTAATTACCTTTCGAAGAACGGCAAATATTACAGCAGTAATAATTTTGGAGTTGGTAAACCTGGCAGTACATCAAAGTATAGTAACATTGCTTCGGCATTGGCGGCCTATCTCATCGAAATCAAATCGGGGATCTCCTATGCTGAATTTACCGGCAAATACATTTTAAGACCGCTTAAGATGACTCAGTCGGGCTGGCGCCTAACCTCAAAAGGCCTGTCAAATTATGCTAAGCCGTACTACAATCTCGAACTGAGCTTTCCGTTTTACTCGTTAATAACATATCCTGAAGGCGGTTTAAGAACTTCTGCCAACGATTTAAGCAAATACCTGGTTGAAATGATCAAAGGATATAAGGGCAGCAGCAAGATCTTGAACCCTAAGTCATTCCAAACCATGTTCACACCCCAGTTCAGTGCCGGGAACCTGCCGAAGGAATTTAGTTTGGCAACCAGGAATAAAGGCATATTTTGGAACTTATATAATAATGGAACGATTGGTCATGACGGCGATGATCCGGGAGTAAGCTCCTATCTTTTCTTTAATACCAAAACTGGTTTGGGCGGGATTTTTATCTGCAATAAATACTTACCCGACAAACACTCGATAGTGGAACTATTGCTAAATGCTACCAATTCCCCAATTCAATAAGCGCCAGCTACCGAAAGTGTGTCACTTGTGATCCGCTTTTATTTATCACACATTCCAGGTTGTTCGATGTTATTGGTGACAACCTCGCCCAGGCCTAAGTGTAAACTCAAACCCGGATTAATTGTTGATTTCAACCAACTCAAAAATAGAACCATTGATAATCAGTATGTTTCATAGCGTTCCACCTGTTCCATGTGCAAAAATGGAACGCTTTGCCGGCGTGGTTATTTATAATTTAAAAGTTGCTTTTAACACAAAAAGCCCATCTTTTTCAAAATAGGCTTTTATAAATTGTTTCTCTCCGTTAAAATTATCCCTTATAACCCGGGTCAAATTCCACGATCCATTCAATACCATATTTGTCCCTAAACATGCCGGCATATGTACCCCATGGACTGTCGCCGATCGGTCCTTCAACTTCGCCGCCTGCTGATAATCCGTTAAATACCTTGTCTGCCTCTTCACGGCTTTCGGCACTCACTGCAATTTTAGACCTGTTTTCACTTTCGCTCACCCGTCCCATAAATTCGGGGACGTCATTGGCCATTAACACATTGTGTTTGCCAATTGGCAAAGCGATCGTCATTATTTTATTTGCTTCATTTTCCGGTACCTGGAACTCGGCGCTTGCCAGGTCCTTAAAACGGATGATCTTGGTGAATTCGCCGCCAAAAACTGATTTGTAAAAAGTGAATGCTTCTTCGGCATTTCCGTTGAAGTTGATCCATGGGTTAATTGTTCTCATGATTTTTATTTTAAATGTGATTGTAAATTTTCCTTTTATTGATTTTCCGATAAGGTTGTTAACAGATCTTCCAGGTTTGCTAATGTCATTTTAAACCCTATCGTGAAGCCCTCGAGTAATTTCTCCATACGTTCAAACGACTCATTAAAAATGGTAATGTTCACTTTGGTTATACCATTTTGTTCACTGAAATTGTAATCCCATTCAGAACCCGGCAGTTCACGGTTTTCGTCTTTATCAGCAAACGCGTTGTACATCTTAAAATTGGTTTTCGGGGTAATAGCAGTAAATTCCTGCACCGCCCAACGCTCTTGTCCATCGGGGCTGATCATGGCATAAACCCGGCGTCCTCCCACTTCAAAATCCATATACCTGGTTTTGGCGCGCATGGGCGCGGGTGCTCCCCATTGGTCCAGTAATTCGGCTTTGGTAAAAGCATCCCATACCAAAGATTGCGGGGCATTAAATTCCCTGGTGATGTATACCGTTTTCGCTGTTTTGTCAACGTTAAAATCAAATAGCAAATCGTTGTTCATTGTTTCTGTGTTTTAATTGTTGTTAATAATTGGTCGAGCTGATTAAATTGAGTTTCCCAGTTTTGTCTGAATTGGGCCAGCCAGTTGTCAAATTCCTGCATTTTTTTCGCGTTAAAGTGATAGTAAATTTCCCGGCCACTCTGCTCGGGTTTTATCAAATCGCATTCGTGTAGCACCTTAATATGTTTTGACACCGCCTGCCGCGTCATCTCAAATTTTTCGGCCATTACATTTGGCGTCAAAGCCTGGATGGCGAGTAAGGTCAAAATAGCCCTGCGTGTAGGGTCGGCTATGGCTTGAAATATATCTTGTTTCATTTTGTAATAGCTAAATAAGCAACCTTGAGGTTGCAAATATATATGCAACTTTTGAGTTGCGCAAATTTATTTGCAATTATTTTTTTGGGGGATGAGATTTCAGGAAGTTTGGTGGTAGGGGTGAGGTAAGATGAACTTTTTCTAAAGCTACACCTCGGTCCACTTCAGGATAGAATGTAAACTTAAACCAGGGTTATCAGTAATGACTTTCCCTAAAATAGGTTGACAGATAAAAATGGGGAAAGATGAATAATATAAATAAGTCAGCTGTCGTTTCAGAATATTTACAAGGGGGCGTGTCCTACCGGGACCTGCAGGGAAAATATGGTT
>JALYIP010000037.1 GCA_030775685.1 Bacteroidota bacterium | reverse complement strand
TTCCCATTCCGAACAGAGAAGTTAAGCCCGCCAGAGCCGATGGTACTGCAGTAAAATGTGGGAGAGTAGGTCGGTGCCAAATCTTATCAAGACCCTTTCATCGTTAGATGAAGGGGTTTCTTGTGTTATACCCTTTTTTGTCCCCTGAAATAGCGACATATATTTCGATCGTTACCAAGCTCTAATCTATCAACTAATTCCTAACCTTAGGTTTTGATCTTAGCCCTTGATCTTTAATTTCAATAGATGAAACAATTGCAACTTGCTGAGGTTCAATTATAATGAGAAGTTTAATTTATATTATCGTAGTTATCCTGGTGATCAGCTGGCTACTCGGGGGCGTTGCCTTTCATGTTGGCGGAGATGCCATACACATAATTGTTGTAATAGCGGTTATCCTATTATTGTTAAATGTGTTTAACGGTGGGGGAAGATCAGAAAGAGGCCGCTGGTATTAACAAAAAATACTGCATGCAGTAAAAGCCTTAGTTCATCCGGACAAGGCTTTTTGTGTTTTAATATCCTTCATACATTTACTCTAAATATACTGTCATCTTATGTCGTATAAGAAAGAAGGTTTGGCAACCTGGGGTTGCCAAACCTTCTTTGATAGTACATATTATCAACTTTTGAAAGTTGATAATATGAATAGATGTTTTTATCCTTCCTGGGTATCCTTACGCATTTGTTTTCCCTTTTGCCTTTCTTTGCGCGCTTTTTCCCAGGCCACAAATTTTTGTTTCTGCTCGTCATTTAAAACAGCAACTATTTCCTTTTTTGTATTCAGCATTATGTTCCTGGCAGCAAGTTGCTTTGACTTTTTATCAGTAGCCGGGCTGTTTTTTAAGCTATCCATACGGGTAGCCTGCGTAAGAAACGCTGCTTGTACTGTTGCAGCCTGCGCTTGGCTAAGGTTAAGTTTTTTTTGTAATGCCTTTGTTCTATGCGCTGCCCGCTGCTCCGGTGATTTGTTTATAAGCTGTGCGCTGGCCATACCGCTAAACCCTGCAAGCAGGCATAGCATCAAAATTAATTTTTTCATAAGTCGAATTTAAATACGTTTTGAAATTTGACTTCACCGGCAAGCAAAGGTTTAATAAAGCCCGCTAGGGTTAAGTAATGGGGATGTCGTTAAATAAAAAATCCCGGTGCTGTAAGCATCGGGATCATTGTATCGTAATTAGGCGTCAAACTTAATCGAATACCTTATAAAGGATCCAATCGTCTGTTTCATAAACCCTGTGCAGCTTCAATGCACTATTGGCCTTCTTCACCACGGGTACATACTTATCATTTAATTGTGTAAAACCTGTAACCTCGTTTTTTGGGGTGGCCAGTAATACATAGTCATCATATTTGTCCGGGGATTCAATAGCACTTAAGTACGCGCCCTGGTATGGTAACGTTAATTTGCGGATATCCTTAGAAAAAGTAACGATTGGGAATGCAATGGCATCATCAACCAATACATGTGAACCATCGGGCAAGTGATTGATATAATCAGCCAGTTCGCGGTTTTGATCCTGGTGCGTATCCGGAGTGCGGTTAAGTAAAACCGTAATAAAGTTGCGCTCTTCTGTTATCGACGAATTTTGAAGGAAAATATAGCCGGTGTACAACTGCACCAGCGTCAATACGCCAACTATAGTTTTTAACAATGTTTGGTTTTTTATAGTTTGGGCCTTATAGAAAATACAAAGTAGCGCCAACACCAGGAATATCATATAGTATTCATTCACCAGGAACACTTTTTCGTATTTTATATGCAGGAACTCGACAAATGCAAATGGGGTTAAAAGTGTTAAAATCTGGTAAGTGCTATTTCTAAACATGTAAATGGCAACCAGCATAAGCGGGCAAAATAGCAGGATCCTGGCCGAAATTAATATAGACGTTTCCGGGATCTGGTAAACCGTACTTGTAGACAATTGGTCAAAGCTCAATTTATCTGCCAATACTGTCCACGTTGCATATGGGCTTTCGCTAAAGTAGTTCAAGTCCTGTGCGTGCGTTAAGTTAAGCAGCTTATAGCAAATGATACATGCCAGCGGCAATACAAACAGGATGATATAAAGCGCGAATGTTTTGTTGATAAGCTTACGGCGCAGCGACGGATTGTTAAAGCTGATGAACAAGCGGAAAATAGATTCCTGTTCACCCAGGTTCAAACTTTTTACCGTGATGGATAATACCAGCGGAATAAAGAATAAGGTAAGCCAGATAAACTTATAATCGCAGAATATGAGCAGCACAAGGCTGATACTCGCTATCGATACGTGAAATGTTGTGTTTGACCGGTAAAACTTAAGCAGGTTAAAAAAGAACATGAAAAAGAAAACCATCACCAACGCTATTGATTTACCCGAACATGCAGCATATAATACGCCGGGATGGAAGAGAAAAATAATTAGCAATACCAGCAGATAAAAATCGTCCTTAGCTCTTTTTAACAAAGCACTGCCAATCATAAAGAACAAAATCGCGGTGCATAAGGACGATGCTATTATAGGCGCGATCATGGCTGTATATTTCGAGAAGGAAAACAGGAATGATGTATAAAAAGGTATAATTGGTGCAGTTAAGCCCATTACTTTTAACCTGTTGCCAATGCCGTCAACAACGATTTTGGATTTTTCGACATAAAACATCGCCTCCTGGCTAAAATAACCCAGGTGGTTTATGTATATACCACATACCAGGTAATAGATCGCCAATAGTATGGTGATAAGTAACAGATATTTGGATTGATTTCTCATTTAACAATATTTGTTGGACTGTTAACCTTACTAAGCCCGTGTTCTGTTTTTTCCCAGTAGAATGGCTTTACAATTAATTGATATAGACCCTTAAAAGCTGAAATTGAGTGCATTAGCCAGTAAACCGGGTTGGCAATAGAAAAAAGGATAAGCTCGTAATAACGCCTTTTAAAAACAGCCATCATGTTGATATAGATCATTAGGATGTTTCCTACCATCAGGTTAAATATCGACATGAACAGGATCCAGTCGGGAAACAACGTACGGATGGTTGAAAGGTCAAACACCAGGTAGCTGATAAAAATAGCCAACAGGAAGGGGTATACGAGGAATGTAAGCGGGGTTGCCCCAATAAAGAAGTTAAATCCAAGGAAACCCTTCCAGCCTAATTTTCTCCATAACGCAACGGGGTTACGCATGTGTACCAGGTAGGTCTGCATATATCCTTTTATCCACCTTGAGCGTTGACGGATCCAGTTAATGGGCTCGTTATTTGCTTCCTCATAAGTAGTGGAGTTTACCACGGCTATTTTGTAGCCTTTTGCATAGGCCCGCAGGCCCAAATCTGCATCTTCTGTTACGTTAAACGGATCCCAGGCGCCAAGCTCAACCAGGCTATCCAGTTTAAAGTGATTACTTGTACCTCCCAATGGAATAGGGATATCCAGGGTATCAAGGCCGGGCAACATATAATCAAACCAGTAAGAGTATTCGAGCGTAAACATCCGGGTAAGGAAGTTTTCATTACGGTTGAAGTAGTTTAAAGCGCTCTGGATACAGATATAGTTTGACGGCAATTTACCGAACATCGACACCACTTTTTTCAATTGGTCGGTATCCGGGATATCCTCCGCATCATAAATGGTAAGATATTTTCCACGTGCAAAGTGAAGCCCGTAGTTACAAGCTTTAGGCTTGGTTTTAGGCATGTGAAAAGGAACAACTACTACCTCAAAAATTGCAGGGAAATCAAGGTTACGAACTGCGTTTAATGTTTTATCGTCATCCTCCTCGATCAGCAATTTAATATCTAGTTTTTCGCGCGGATAATCCAGTGCCTGTAAGTTCCAGATCAATTTCTTAATCAGCTTATCTTCTTTGTAAACAGGCAATAATATAGTATATATTGGTAGTTCATCTTCCTTAAGCTCCCTCAGGTCCTCTCTCGTAACAGCCTGGTGCAGCTCAAACCGGGAACCGGTTAGCGCCAAAAACAGTTTAAACAGGATGGCTACCAGGAAGAAAGTACTGATAAGGATATTGATGATGATAGAAGTATTTTTAAAGCTAACTACCAGCCCAATAGTTACAAGGCCCAATAGGATAAACAGGAATGCTAACTGACCTGTTGAAAAGGTTATAAATGCTGAACTTGCCGGGTCGCGGTTCAAAAGCTCAAACACTGCAGATTTAACATATTTATCGCCGGCAAGCTTATGGCTTAACCAGGTAACGTCAAGATCTGATGCCAGTATTATTTCGGGTTCGCAATCGTAGGTAAATCTTATAAAGTCAATAAACAGCTGGTTTGATGGGTCGGCCATCACAGTTATAACCCTGCCATTTTCAATTCTTAGCGGTAAGGCTAAGTGCTGATCGGCAAACTTCAATTCTGTTTTGGCGATAACCTCGGGATCATAGGCAAGCTCTCGTATTTCGTGGAAGACGTAACCGGCGTTTGTTAACGACCGGTCGTAGTTTTTACGGGAAATATAACCGAAGCTTAAAGCTATTTTAATGAATGACTGGCCGGTTTTGGCCGATAAATCATTAATCTTTTCCCGATCTTGCCAAGATATAAAGCCATCATTAACCAAAAGTTCAGGAATTGACATACTTATTTTTAAGTAAAGTGTTAAAACAATTTATTAAGTAACCTTACCCTTTTACAGGCTAAGGTTACTCATATAATCAATCGGTGCTGACTAAATTAGTCGTTATATAATTCCTGTGATCTTTGAACTCTTGAACGAACAAATAGGAATGATAGCAGTATCAATACTAATATACCCAGTAGTATATACAGGTTATATTTTTCCCAGAACTGGGTGATTGCGCTCTTGGTATCAACATATTCCAGGTTTTCGCTGGTTTTGTTAATGTTGAACAGGTATTTGTTTGAGTTAACATCAGTTACACAAACGTTACTTGAAAGCGTTGAAAGTTGTTCTGTAATTGACCTCGAAGCTGCAAGGAACGCATCAGATATGTGCGAACCGGTTGCTGTAAGCACCAGTGTTGCATTATTGCTGCGACCATAGAAGATCTGAGCAAGGCCATTTGAGGTGGTATCTGACAGTGAATACACCACCTTATTGTTCTCTGTGTTATACAGCCTGAAGTTTTGGTTAAACTTGATAGGTGCATCAGGGAACTGGTTTAACAACGGATCCTCTTTGCTTAACAATGCTATGATATTGTATTTCTTAAGATCGCCGGCAGGGATTTCGGTTGAATACGAGAACTCAGGGAAATTATTTGCGTTGATGTTGTTGTTCAATTCGTAAATAATTTCGCCTATTGCACCCGCTGCATATTTAGCATAATCCTTTGATACAACTATGCGTGTAGTACCGGTGTTAAATGCTTCAGGATATTGATAGAAGCTAAGATCGTTTGAAATGAACGGGTTCTTTGACTCAAGGTATGATTTATCAACGTCAACCTCGCCAAAGAAATTGATAAAGCTGTTTTTACACAAACCATTGGTTGGGAAGAACCTGAATTCAGCCTCAAGCGTATTGTATTTGTGGTGTTGGTAACGGTTTATGGTTACCGAAGTGTTTAATTTACCTGATGCATCAAGCTTTTCACTGCTGATCAGCAAACCATTAAGGTAAATGTTAAAATAACCTCTGTCGCCGGGGCTTAATCCGCTGTAGTTACCAATGAACCTGATCTCTACTTCCTTTGGCGTAAAGTTAAAGTCGCTATTTTTAAAAGTATAAGCGCTTTTCAAAGAGCCGATCCCCGAAAGGAAGTCGCTTGATCCGCCAACTTGTTTCAATGATAGTTTTGAGCGATTCTCATCGGTGTTTTTAAAGTATGTATTTTGAGCAGCATCAATTAAAAGGTAATCGCCAAATGTTGAATTTAGGATATTGATGTTACCTAAAGCTGTAATAGCTTTTTCGTAGCCGGCATCATCGCCACCACTTACAAATAATATTTCTGAGGGAACTGACTCAGTAGAAACTGATTTATGTGCTACCATTTTGCCCTTTTCGTTAACCATTTGGGTAACAGTATCGGTAGCAGTTGATATTGACTTTGAAAGGTAGAATATGCCCTCGTTTGATTGAGGAGATACTTTTATCAATGAACGTTTATCTTCAGGCAAAGCTGATAAATTACCTACCTGGATATAGTTTTTGATGCTATCAGGCACTGAGCCAGCTTCATAAACCATTATTTTTTTGTTGGTTGCTTTTTTAAGCCTTGCGTAAGCCCATGCAACAGCTTTTAAATCGTGCAGGCTAGGGTCTGACGGATAAACAACAGCTCGTTTTGAGTCGAAGCAATTGCTGATGTTTACATCATTCAAGCCTGTTTTGGTGTTTCTAACCAACGACAGGTAAGAATAATCCTTTACCTTAAGCCACATGGCCGGGTTGTCAAGGTCCTTACAAATGTCGTCGCTAATAGTAAGCAACGTTTTAACCTGGATCTTCAGGAACTTATCGCTCGAAAGATTTTCCCGGCTTAGGTTAATCGTAACCTTTTGTACGGAATCCGCTCCCAGCCGTGAACTGTAAACAGGTTTGTCATTAATGATTATATTGATAAAAGAGTGATCTTTTAACAGAGCTTGTGAGGGCTCAAAATATAACACTAACTTACTTCCGTTCATTTCCACCAAAGGCGAAATCTTAACGTAAAAAGAACTCGCGCCACTCATTCCATAAATGGCGTCATCATTATGCCCTAATGACTTAAAGGACACAACACTCTGGGCCAATGATGCCTTACTTAAAAGAAATACAAGGGCTAATAAGGTAAAAAATTTGTTCATTGGTTGTCAATATTAATTTATTACGTAAAATTCAACTTTAAAATAGTTCCCGTTATCATCACTGCGGTATGATAATTCGCCACCCATTTCCTGGGTCATAAGTTTTGCTATCGAAAGGCCTAATCCAAGGCGGTTTTCTGTATGCTCATGCGCGTCGCTCAAAGCGTTCAGCTTGTTGAACATATTGGAGAGTTCCTCCTGGCCGATCGGAATACCTTCGTCTATTATCTCAAAAATAAATTTCTGCCGCTCAAGGCTGGTAACCACCCTGATGCTGTTATTTGTCTGGGAGAATTTAATGGCGTTTGATAACAGGTTTTGAAACACCTGGCCGGTAAATACCCGGTCGAGATTAACATTCAATGGGGACGTCATAATGTTGTCAACCAGGTGAATGTTTTTCATTTGAGCTGTTTCTGTTAAACCCTTGTATACGTGACGAACTTCGGAATTGATATCAAAAACTTCCAGTTTAAATTTCATTTCGGGCGATTCGATTTCCTTTACGTCCATCAGCTTATTCAGCATGTATTGCATTTTATTGGCCGATTCGGAAATATACCCAATAAGCTCAACCTGGTCGGCGCTTAAGCGGTATTCCTCATCTTTCAACATATTATTACTCATGATAATGGAACCTGTAAGGTTTTTAAGATCATGGCCGGCAATATTTATAAAGTTATTTTTCTGGCTGTCCAGCTTACGCAATTGCTCATATTGGGTATCAATGATGCTGTTTTTTTCAACTATGTCCCGGTTTTGATCCTTAAGTTGTTCGTTCGACCTTGCAATTAACAGCTGCGAACGGATGTCGCGATCAATAACCTTATAACGTGCGCCGGGTACAAGGCATGAAATTAAAGCGATAACGAAAAACAAACCGCCGCCATTTGCTATTACAATATCAAGGGAATATTGGCTTAACAGATCGAAAAATATAGCAAGTAATACTAATGCGATCAGCGCTTCGAGAACAGAATTGAGGGGCTCCCAAAATACCATTAGGTTAAAGAAAAGGAAAACCGCTCCGTATAATAAATAATAAATGCTTAGGTTATTAATATCAGCTATATTGCATAATACCGCCGATGTAATTGATATTAATAATAACGATACATGCAATAATGTCCTGTAATTAAAGTTTCTACGTTGGAAAAAGCTGTATAACCCAAGAATTATAAGATCGGTAATGATGCGAACTATAAAGAACTGCAGCCAGTAATTATTAGCAAATATGAAATCAACAATGCTGAACAGGGGATAAACAAATAATATCATCCATATGATATTATTGGTCTGATACCAGGCCCTCTTTGTGATTTCTTTTGATAGTTCTTCTTTAGTTAATTGGACAAACATTATTAGGTTTCTTAAATTATGATAAGATTTTTGTTATCTATAAATTTAATTCGTATAAAGTAAATCAAAATATTTAAAACGTTAGTGCACATGTTTTGCACATATAAACATCCTATGAACATTCGTGCCAGCTTTATAAAAAACATATTTATACTTATATTATCTATCGCCGTGCCAGCTCATATAGCAAAAAGCAATCCAAGCACCCCAAATTCCCGCTTAGTTGCTTTTAAACGGGCAAAAAGCCTTGACAATGGTATCACTATATCCTGGTTCGAACAAACATGGAACAAGGATATTTTAGCTAAAAACCCCCTAAAAGTCACTGATTTTGAACTTTTAAAGAAACTTGGGTTTAAAAGCCTGAGGCTACCTGTGGCGTTCTCCTACTTTCAATCCCAAAATATTCCGGTTGAGCAATTATTTTCCCACATTGATAATTTTGTTAAACAGTGTGGATTATACGGCTTTAAAGTTATAATAGATTATCACAGTGGGAATTTGGACGACACCAACTATAATTCTGAAACTTCAAAACTGATTGAACTGTGGACAAAACTCGCCAAAAGATACATCCATGTTAACCATGATGAACTTTTTTTTGAACTTTATAATGAGCCGCCGCACATGAATCCTCAAACCTGGAAGGACGTTGCCTTCAACATTATCACCGCTATTCGCAAGATTGATAAAGAACGAACTCTGATCATAGGAGCATCTAATTACAACAGCATCTATGAATTGAGCCGATTTGTACGGCTGGCAGACGAAAATGTTGTATATACTTTTCATTTTTATGAACCTTTTTTGTTTACCCACCAGGGAGCGGAGTGGATTGGCGACCAGGAATCGACCATCGGGGTGCATTTTCCATACAATCCCCAAAAGTTCCCGGTTATCAATCCCAAGGCTAAAAGTACCGATGGCGAGAAGAATTACGACAAATATCACCTTGATGGAAACGAGCAATCTGTAAGAGATAAGCTGCAGATAGTAAAAAATTGGTCGGACAAATATTATGTGCCGATACTTTGCGGCGAATACGGCGTTTATAATAAATACGCCGATATTGACAGTCGTTGCAGGTATATAAAAACAGTGCGCCAAACGCTAAAGGCGTTGAACATTCCCGGAATGATTTGGGACTACAACGGTAATTTTTCTATGTTTACCGGTGAACCATCCATTGACAACCTTCCCGAATGTATGAAGGATGCTATAGGGTTTAACATGAAAAAATGATGAATTTTTGTAGTTATAAATCGCTAACTTTGCACCCTATATATTTGTTATGAGATTTTTTGAAGAAAAGCGGCGCGAGGTGATGACGCACATCGAAAAATTCATGCTTGAAAAAAAGGATGAATACCTGAAGCCGATCGATACGATATGGCAACCCTCAGATTTTTTGCCTGATTCGTCACGTGATACCTTCTTCAGTGAAATCAAGGAACTGCGTGAAAGCGCGCAGGGACTATCATACGACCTGATCGCGGTTTTGGTTGGCGATACCATTACCGAGGAGGCGCTGCCCACTTATGAGTCATGGTTAACCATGGTTGAGGGTGTTTCAGATAGTGAGGAGGGCGGCTGGATGCAGTGGACGCGCCATTGGACCGGCGAGGAAAATCGTCACGGTGATCTGCTAAACAAATATCTTTACCTGTCGGGCCGTGTTAACATGCGGATGATGGAGATCTCCACCCAATATTTAATTTCTGATGGATTTGATATTGGCACAGGTCACGACCCCTACCGCAATTTTATCTACACTTCGTTTCAGGAACTGGCTACAAATGTTTCGCACCGCAGGGTTGCCTCGCAGGCAAAAAAGCAAGGTGATACCTTATTGTCAAAAATGTGCGGTGTGATAGCAAGCGACGAGGCCCGCCATGCGAAAGCCTATAAATATTTTATCGAAAAGATCTTTGAAGTTGACCCCAACGAGGCCATGATAGCCTTTGAAGATATGATGCGGAAAAAGATTGTTATGCCAGCTCACTTTTTACGTGAGGTTGGTTTAAAAATCGGCCAAACGTTTGGCCATTTTACCGATGCCGCGCAACGTTTAGGCGTATATACAGCCGTTGATTATGTTGATATCTTAAAGGAACTGATCGAAGACTGGCATATTGAAAGCATGGTTGACTTGAACGAGACCGGCGAAAAAGCCCGTGATTACATCATGAATCTTCCAAATCGTTTATTGCGCGTTGCCGATAGAATGAAAAACCCTATGCTGGATTATAAATTTACCTGGATAGATGGGTAAGGTTTAGTTGATTGGGTTGATTAAGTGAGTGGTTGATTGAGTTCAAATTTCTTAATTGCCTTTTGCTAATTTTTGCCTTTCAGCTTTAACCTTTCAGCTTTCGCCTTCCTTCTCTACTTTAAATCCTGGTTTTTGGTAGTCCTTTGGCTTATAGTCATCAGGTATCTGTATGGCATTTCCGTCACGTAGCGCCGTGTAATGCGGTGACATGATCTCTACACCCGCCTCATTAAATTTATCCTGGATCTGTTGATGCAGTGTTGAATAGATCACCGCCATTTTATGCGACAGCTTTGTATAGGCATTTAACTGGTAAGTCACATTGAAATCATTCAAATCTGTTTGTAATACAAATGGCTTGGGTTCGGCTAATATGCCTTCGGTAGCTAAGGCAGCATCGATTAAAAGCCGGTGAATGGTTTCCCATGGCGCATCGTAGCCAATAGTAATGCTGGTGTGTAATATCAAACCCAAATTCTTTGAGGAGGATGTGTAATTAGTTACCGCGCCGCCTAAAATAGTTGAGTTGGGAACAGTTATATCCTCGTTCTTAATGGTGCGGATCCGGGTTATCAACAAATTCTTTTCAACCACATCTCCGGTGATTTCTCCTACTTTAACCCTGTCGCCAATTTTAAACGGTCGCATATAGGTGATTACCAATCCGGCAACCATGTTGGAGATTGCTGAAGAAGAGCCCAGCGAAAAAAGGATTCCCAAAAAAACTGTCACGCCCTGGAATATTTTTGAATCAGATCCTGGTAGATAGGGAAATATCGCCACAAACATAAAGGCGTAAAGTAATACTCTTACAATGTTATAGGTAGGTTTTGCCCATTCCGGATAAAAGCTTTTTATGGTGATGGCGCCGTTTTCAATCTCGCCTGCAATAAACTTAACCAGTTTAACAATATAGCGGGTAACCAGGTAAATTACCGCTATGGTCAATAGGTTTGGTATATAATGTAAAATACCCAGTAATATGCTCTTAACAGGGTCAATCACATAACCAAGCAGTTGGGTGGCTATTGGTTTCGTCCACGGGAAAATTAAAAATGCCACAGGTAATGCCAGATAAACCAATAGTATTATAACCAACAGGCGTACAACTCGCAGCGAATTTGTGAGCAATGGCAATATCCTGCTTGCATAACTCACGGGAGCTCCCTGTTGCTCCAGCTTGACGATTCGGCTTTCCCATGCTTTTAACACCTTTAATTTTACCCATCTAAATGCACGGTTTACCAGCCATATTAACAATAGCAATACAAATACAACTGCAATTGCTTCGAGTAAGCTAATAATGATATCCTTGGCGCTGTCATTTTCGAATACATTCCCTAAGTGCTTTTTGAGGATGTTGAGATAATTCGCAGCCAATTGCGGCCGGTCTAATTCCGAGAATTTAGCATCAGCATTATTAACCGCCATAATTAACTGCGACTTATAACTGATAGTGGAAATAGCCGAATCGTTTTTTAATGTCAACGAGTCGGGATTAAAATCAAGGCGTGATATAATATCGCTGATGCGTTTACTTACAATTTGGGCGCGTTCTTTAGGATCGAACAAACCTTGGCTCGCATAAAGTTTGAAAATGGTATCCTGTTTAACAATTACCGGCTCGCCTGGATTGGGTGCCGATTTTTGTGCTTTTACGGTAAACGCAACCAGCAATAAAAGCAAAATAAGTTTAGGATAACGTAGCATACGCAGGTTTTTCTGTCTAAAGCTACTAAAAAATGTTATCCTTCTAAAACGAGTGTTACTTTACCATCCCTGGCGAGTTCTGAAAAAAGATCATTTAAGATTGATTCCACGGTAAGCGAATTAACGTCGTCAACATAATGCTCCGAGCGGGTGATGTGAAGTTCTGTTCCTTTTATTTCAATCTGAAACAAAAAGCCTTCATATATTTCAGGCTGCGAAATTTCAACAGCGCCATCTTTATTTTCAATTGTGAAATTGATGTCGCTTTGTTTTTGTTGCTGAAAAAGTGGATTAAGCTTTTGCTGAAGTAAATTGAGCAGCTGATCGGTTGTTATTCTTGTATTTATATTTAAGATTTTCATAGTGGACGTGTAATATCTACTATAAATTACAAGTACATGGTAAATTTGTTTCAGCGGGACTTATCCTTGTAAGTTTTTTTCACATAAATTTATCCAAAACAAAAACGAGCTTTCAGCGGTAGTCTTTCTGCTTTAAGCTTTAAATTAATACTTATGAAATACAAATTATTGGGTCGATCGGGTCTTAAAGTTTCGGAACTTTGCCTGGGTACCATGGGCTTTGGTACGGAAGCCGGTTGGGGCGCGGATAAGGAAGCCAGCTTTGCTATAATGGATGCCTTTGCCAATGCAGGTGGAAATTTTTTAGATACCGCCAATGTTTATAAGCTGGGCACCAGCGAAAAGATAATAGGAGAGTACATCAGTAATCACGACCGCGACTATTTTGTGCTGGCCACTAAATACACGCTAAAGGACAACATGACGAACCCTAATGCATCCGGTAATAACCGTAAAAATATGATGCGAAGTGTAGAGGAAAGCCTGAAGCGTTTGAAGACAGACTTTATCGACTTGTTTTACCTGCACATCTGGGATAATATTACCCCCATTGATGAGGTGATGCGTGCAATGGACGACCTGATAAAGCAAGGCAAGATAAACTACGCTGCCATAAGCGATACCCCGGCTTGGGTTGTTGCCAAAGGAAATACGCTGGCCGAACTAATGGGCTGGAGTCAGTTTGTGGCCTTGCAGGTTGAGTACAGTTTACTGGCCCGTACGCCGGAACGCGAACTGATCCCGATGGCTAAACATTTCGGAATCACGGTTACGCCATGGGCTCCACTGGGAGGAGGTGCATTAACCGGTAAATACCTGCGCGGCGAACCTGGCCGTGTTAAGGAGGAAAGTAACCGCCGTAATGAGAGAAGTACTGCTATCACAAAGGTTGTTGTGGAGATTGCAGATGAATTGGGTGTGTCACCTGGTAACGTTGCTTTAAAGTGGACCATGCAGCAAGGTTTCTCATCCATCCCGATTGTTGGCGCTACTAAACTAAGCCAACTGGAGGATAACCTTAAAACCATAGATGTTGAACTAAGTCCGGCACACTTGCAAAAACTGGATGAAGTAAGTGCCATTCAATTGGGTTTCCCCGGCGACTTTTTCAGGGAAGATGCTGTTAGGGTTAATAGCTTTGGCGGTTTCTACGACAAGGTTGAAAAACGCAATTAAAATATAATAGCGCGATGCCATAAAAAAACCCTTGTTTGAATCAAACAAGGGTCTCGTTTCTCGCAAGGCGATTAGGTCTAGGGACATCCTAAAAGTAACACTTAACAGAACAGGTTTCTCCCGTATTATCACCCAATTTTACCGGGTGTTTTCCGCAGATATTTTGCGTAAAACCCGCAGAATTTAATTTTTGGTGAGGATTGTGTGCTTTTTGATTAAATATTAAGTTATAGTTACTTGTCGCTGTACGGAGAAACATTGAATTACATCTATACAATGTTTTAACAGTTGCCCGAATCTTTCATTCTACACCGCCTGAACTAACTCTTATGGGACTCAAGATTAAGCAATCCAAAGCATCTAATTTACCATCGTCAAAGTTCAGCATATCCCAAAGAGTTGCACCAAAAAACTCCATATCATCACGAATCTCGAAATATGATTTTTTATTATCACTTTTTCCGTCCTCCTTTTTTTGTTGTGTTTGTGAAAGTACATTGGGGAAATTACATCCGGCTTGGTAATAATACATAAAGGGTTGAACAACGGTTTTACCCGATTTTCTTAATGTTTCGATCAGTTCCGGATCGTATCGCAGTAGGTTAACAGCCTTGGTTAACGCCTCTTTGATAAATGAAATAGAGTCTTTGCTATATGATAGATTTACAATCTGTTTGTTTCGATCTACCTTAAATTTTATAAAAATACAGGCACGCCTGCAAAGCCTCGATAATGCCACGGAATCAGGATGGTAGTTATTGCTTAGGCCTTGCTGAATACGCGCGCTTATTTGGGTATCACTCAATATTTTAGGTTGAGCGGATAAAAATATAGGGCTTGTCAATAAAATAAAAATAGACAGATTTATTTTCATTTTATGTTATTGAGTAAGAACATGGAGCTCCAGATGACCATTTCGTTCAATTAATGTACTGTTAAATTACCAATGAGAATATTAGAATAAAATTATTCGATTAATGTTTAGTTTTTGTAGTATCACCTGGAATGTTTTCATAATCTATTGATATACCGCGCGGTTTTCTCGGCTTAAGCGTGCGCACCTCATGAAATATATATTTTTTCCCCAAAGGCTCAACTAAGAAAAAAACATATTTTCCTGTAAAATCATTTGTTAGACTCTGTTTTATTTTAACTATTAAAATTGCAATGTTGGTCAGCTTTAAAGCTTTCAGTTGCTTTTGACTAATAACTTTACCATTAGTTTTTTTGGTATCATAAATTAATGATGGTTTTTGATCGTATTGAAGACAAGGACATTGTATAATGTAAATTTTAAATGACGGATATTCTTCATGTATCTCCCACATTCTGTCGTTAACAGGTGTGTTTGCTGTGTCTATCAAATAATAAATCGAATCAATTTTAGAGCTTTTCTGAGCTATTGCATTATATGAACAAAAAAGCAAAATTATAAAGAATATTTTTTTCATGATAATATGAGTCATTAGCAACCGCTTTTGGGAAGCTTAGTCGTAGTTAAAATTGGATTTAGCTGATTTTTATTAAACGAAGTAAGCATTGTTGGTGTGATTCCATACGTAGTTAGTATTTTATTATATTCAGTTTGAAGTGTTGCCTGTTGAGCAGCACTGCCATCCTTGGCATTGTCTAGGCCAAATAACATAGCTTCAGCATATTCTGTAGGTGTATGTGCATAGTTATCCCACGTTTGCAATATAGTTACTGCTTGGCTAAAATAATCACTAAGCATTTGATAATGATCACTATAGTTCTTGGGAAGCCCGTTTATTGTTGCCCAAGTATCTAAGGAATATAGCCAAGATCCTGAGGACGTATATGTCGTTGGTGGCAGAAAACCACCAACGGCAGTTTCTATGTTATAATTAATGTAGCCGTGTATGGTTTCATGTATAGCTGTTGCTGCTATTAATAATTCCGAGCTATTTTGCAACATGCTTGTATTTAAAGTTATTATTGCACTCCGGCCCTCGTACCCAGTTTGGCCTAACATATAGGTAGTTGAAGTACTATTTGGAATAGGTGCATTCCATGCCAAATTTCCATTCTGCCAAGTTAAATCTGGTTTTCGGCTTGAAAGAAAAGGCTCAACAAAATCACCAAAGCTTTTCATTCCCTCAAGCTTGTCTACAATTAATTTAACTGCACAAGGAAAATGCTTAGCTAAACTATCTGTTATTATCTTAATTACTAATGGTGGTTTTGTTGGACAAGGTGTTGTCCCGCCTGAACCACCGCCTCCATCCGTAGGTGGCGCCACGTAATCAACATGCAATTTGCCATTAACCGATTCTACATTTACAGGCGGCGGCGTACATGGATTTGTTGGCGGTACTGGTGCACCTCCTCCTGCGCTGCCACCGGTGCCATTATCATAATAATCACAAGTCTCCACTTCAATAGTTCCCAAGTCCTCTGTATTGGTCAATACACCATTGCCATACGTGTAGCTATAAAGCTCATAGGTTGTCGTTACACAATCCGCAACTACGGTGTTGGTTTTTAAGGTGCCTTTACTGTTTACCTGTTTTGTGTTTTGGGTAGTCGTTGAGTTGAGTGACAGGGTTTTCGTGATAACTCCGTTATCCCATTTATAACCATTTATATACTGCCTGTCCAATGTGAAATATAAAACGTTCCCGCTAAATGTTTTAGGGATCTGCTGGTAACGTACCAGGTTCAGAACCGGCTGTGAGCCTTGAGCGGTTTCATTCTCTATCGTTTTCATAAAGAAACTCATATTGATCGTGTCCTTTCTAAGTATAAAAACGGCTGTGGTTTTACTGCGGTATTTTAAACTGTCATGTAAGGTAAGTTGCCCGGGCACCAGCAAAGTAGAATCATCAGGCATGGCAAACTCTATTACCTGTGTGCTATCCGGGTAGGTATACGAACTATAGCTCGTCCAATCAACATTCAAATTATTGATGATCTTGCTTATTGTCTGCTGGCTTAAATCATTTATTTTAAGATTGCTCCGGCTGTTAATTCCCTTATTGTATGCATTTTTAAACTTAGTTATATCGGGCGCATGTTGAGCTAAAACCGGGGCAGATTTATCGTTTTTAGCAAGGTCCTTCCGGCAACTGTAAACTATAACGCTTAAAAAGGCTAAAAGAAAAATAGATACTTTTAAAATTAAGGCATTCTTTTTTAGGAGAGGTTTTTTCATTTGTGATTAGGTTTTGTTAGGCTCTAAAATAGGCAAAAGAACGGCTCGTTCCAAAAAAGTTATTAAAGTTTTCCAACTAAAAAGCCCCGCTATGTTTTTCACATAGCAGGGCTTTCAAATATCAGCAAAGCTTAACTTACTTCTGCTCTTCTTCTTCGGGCTTTTTGTTTTCGCCTTCGCCTTTGCGGGCAACGATTTTGATCTCGCCTGATTCCTTGTCGTAGCCAATTTCCATGGTATCGCCTTCGGCAAGTTCGCCTTTAAGGATCTCCTCGGCAATTGGATCTTCCAAATATTTCTGGATGGCACGTTTTAACGGACGTGCACCAAATTGTGAATCATAGCCTTTCTCGGCAATAAATTCCTTGGCTTCCAATGTAAGCTCAATTTTGTAGCCTAATATATTTACACGGTTGAACAGGAATCCTAATTCGATATCAATGATCTTGAAGATCTCGTCTTTACCCAGTGAGTTAAACACGATCACGTCATCAATACGGTTCAAAAACTCCGGAGCGAATGCGCGTTTTAACGCGTTTTCAATCACCCCACGTGAATGTGAATCGGCCTGTATAGATTTTGCATTGGTGGTGAAACCAACACCCTGTCCAAAATCTTTCAACTGGCGTGCGCCAATGTTCGAGGTCATGATGATGATGGTGTTCCTGAAGTCAACCTTACGACCCAATGAGTCGGTTAGCTGGCCTTCGTCCAATACCTGTAATAATATATTAAACACATCAGGGTGTGCTTTCTCAATTTCGTCAAGCAACACTACAGCGTAAGGCTTGCGGCGTACCTTTTCGGTAAGCTGTCCGCCTTCTTCGTAACCAACGTAGCCCGGAGGCGCTCCAACCAAACGAGATACTGCGAATTTCTCCATGTACTCGCTCATGTCAATCTGGATCAGTGCATCCTCGGTATCAAACATAAAGCGGGCAAGCTCTTTGGCAAGCTCAGTTTTACCAACACCGGTAGGGCCCAGGAATATAAATGAGCCAATTGGCTTTTTAGGATCCTTTAAGCCTGCACGTGTACGTTGTATAGCGCGGGTCAGCTTTTTAATAGCATCGTCCTGGCCAATAATTTTGGTACCTACAGTGTCTGCCATGTTCAACAGCTTAAGGCTGTCGGCCTGGCCCACACGCTGAACTGGGATGCCGGTCATCATCGAAACCACTTCGGCTACATTGTCTTCGGTAACTGTGTAACGTTTTGATTTTGTTTCAGCTTCCCAAATTGCCTTTGCCTGCTCCAACTCTTCCAGTAAGTGCTTTTCAGTATCACGCAGTTTGGCAGCTTCTTCGTATTTCTGGCTGCGAACCACCTTGTTCTTTTCAACCTTGATCAGCTCGATCTTCGACTCGATATCCAAAATGTTTTGAGGCACATGGATATTGGTTAAGTGAACGCGCGATCCCGATTCGTCCAAAGCGTCAATCGCCTTGTCTGGTAAAAAGCGGTCGGTAATGTATCTTGTTGTTAAATTCACACAAGCGTTTATAGCTTCCGGTGTGTAAGTAACGCCATGGTGTTCTTCGTATTTTTCTTTGATGCGGTTAAGGATCTCGATAGTTTCATCAGGGGTAGCGGGTTCAACCATTACCTTCTGGAAACGACGGTCCAGAGCGCCATCCTTTTCAATATACTGACGGTATTCATCTAAAGTTGTTGCGCCAATGCATTGGATCTCTCCACGGGCCAAGGCCGGTTTAAACATATTCGAAGCATCAAGCGAGCCTGAAGCGCCGCCTGCGCCAACTATGGTGTGGATCTCATCGATAAACAGGATAACGTCCGGTGACTTTTCCAGTTCGTTCATTACCGCCTTCATACGTTCCTCAAACTGTCCGCGGTATTTTGTACCGGCAACCAATGAAGCAAGATCAAGTGTAACTACGCGTTTGTTAAACAAAACACGCGATACCTTGCGCTGAACTATTCGTAAGGCCAATCCTTCGGCAATGGCAGATTTACCAACGCCAGGCTCACCTATTAATATAGGGTTATTCTTTTTACGACGTGAAAGGATCTGCGATACCCTTTCTATTTCCTTTTCACGGCCGACAATCGGATCTAATTTACCGTCCTCAGCAGCTTTGGTTAAATCGCGGCCAAAATTGTCAAGTACCGGTGTTTTTGATTTAATATCTGATACCTTTTTAGGCTGACTGAAAGACTCTTCTTCCTTAAAATCGTCATCGCCTCCGGTTGGTGATCCGGGCATCTCGTCGGTTACATCGTTTTTATGCGACTCTACCTCGCTTTTAAAAATTTCGTAATTCACGTTAAACTGCATTAAAATTTGTGATGCGATATTGTCTTCGTCGCGAAGTATGGAAAGCAGCAAATGCTCAGTTCCTATTACATCGCTTTTAAAGATCTTGGCTTCCAGGTAGGTGATCTTTAATACCTTTTCTGCCTGTTTAGTTAGCGGGATACTGCCAATATGTACGTTTGTGCCGATTGTTCCCTTCACAGCGTCCTCAACAGAACGTCTTAATTTGGCCGTATCAACAGTTAATTCCTTTAATAATTTAATTGCAACACCATCCCCGTCCCTTATCAATCCCAACAAAAGGTGCTCAGTACCAATATAATCATGCCCCAGGCGCAAGGCCTCCTCTCTGCTATATTGTATAACGTCTTTTACCCGTGGCGAAAATTTAGCTTCCATATATATCCTTCCGATTTATGAACGTCCTAATGTATTAATTTGTTTCAATAATCAGCACGCGTTGTTTTACACATATCAACAATATTATTGCCAAGTTTTCGAGTTATAACCAAAGCAGACATTGCCGTGATAATCCTTTTATAAAACCCGGATTTTGTTTAGCAATTTTATAAATAAAACCCACAAAAACAATAGATTTAATAAAAAAAACGTGCATTTATATGTTTTTGATATAATTGTATGCAAATAGTTTAATTGTATATACGTATGTCAGCGTAATAAGGTGACATTGGCAGGTAAATAAATATTTTTTATGACATTAAGGCATGGGGGTTGGTGATTAGAGACCGGAGGTTAGAGATTAGGAGAAGTTGGCGACGAGTGATGTTCATTCCATTTTATGGAACTAATTTAGCCCAATCTCTGCCTTAGTTGATGGTGTCACCGACAAGCCGGGTGTGCAAAATTTTTAAGTATTTGCAATAGGCCTGCGGCTTAATCTTCTTATAAATGTTATCGATTTGTTGGTGACGATACCAAAAAGGCAAAAAAGTTAAATTGTTGATAGTCAAATAAATGTGTTTTATGGCGTGTTTTCATATGTTAGCCCCTATTTAGAAAATGATGGTTTTATTTAATTGATTATCAATATTTTATGTGATATCCATTTCGAAATTGTGTTAACCCTGTTAACCCCTCCTTCGCATCCTTTAATCACCTGTTCAATCAGATTCCGGCACGATGCTATGATCCGGGATCAAGTTATCAAAAACACTAATTAACTTAAACAACTCATTCAACTTAATAAACCTAATCTAACTTAATTAACTATTCCCTAATTTAGCCGCCTGGATAAGTGCCTGGTCAATCGCTAATTCAGTCATTCACCAATTCACTAATTAAACAAATTCAGTCATTCACCAATTCACTAATTAAAAGGCATGGCAGACGAAAAGATAATTTTTTCAATGGCAGGGGTAAGTAAGGTGTACCCGCCGCAAAAAACAGTATTAAAGAATATTTACCTTTCGTTTTTTTATGGTGCCAAGATCGGCGTTATAGGTTTAAACGGCTCGGGTAAATCATCCCTGTTGAAAATCATAGCAGGTATAGATAAAACAAACATCGGTGAGGTGGTTTTTTCGCCGGGATATACCGTAGGATACCTGAGCCAGGAGCCCGAGCTCGATCCAAATAAAACTGTAAAGGAAGTTGTGGAAGAGGGTGTGGCGGAAACTACAGCCTTATTAAAGGAATACGAGGAGATCAACGAAAAGTTCGGCCTGGAGGAGTATTACAGTGATGCCGATAAAATGGATAAGCTGATGAGCCGCCAGGGTGAACTGCAGGATAAAATTGATGCAGTTAACGCATGGGAGCTTGATGTTAAGCTGGAGCGTGCAATGGACGCCTTGCGCTGCCCCGATCCCGATGCCAAAATTTCGGTATTATCAGGTGGTGAGCGCCGCCGGGTAGCTTTGTGTCGTCTGTTATTGCAGGAGCCGGATGTTTTATTGCTGGATGAGCCTACGAATCACCTGGATGCGGAATCCATTGATTGGCTGGAGCAGCATTTAAAGCAATATAAAGGAACAGTTATCGCCGTAACCCACGATCGTTACTTTTTGGATAACGTAGCAGGATGGATCCTTGAGCTTGACAGGGGAGAAGGCATCCCGTGGAAAGGTAATTACTCGTCATGGCTCGACCAGAAGGCAAAACGCCTTGCCCAGGAAGATAAAACAGAGAGCAAGCGCCAGAAGACTTTGGAGCGCGAGCTGGAATGGGTAAGGATGGGACCGAAGGGCCGCCATGCTAAGTCGAAGGCTCGTTTATCAAACTATGACAAATTAGCATCAGAAGAAACAAAGGACAGGGAAGAAAAGCTGGAATTGTTTATTCCGCCGGGTCCGCGTTTAGGGAATATAGTGATCGAGGCCAATGGTGTAAGTAAATCATACGGCGACAAATTGTTATTTGATAACCTTAACTTCTCGTTGCCCCCAGCCGGCATAGTGGGAATTATCGGGCCCAACGGGGCGGGTAAAACCACCCTGTTCCGCCTGATCACCGGGCAGGATCAGCCTGATGCCGGAACATTCCGTGTTGGAGAAACCGTTGCCTTAGGTTATGTAGATCAACTGCATGACGATCTTGATCCTAATAAATCTGTTTGGGAAAACGTAACCGGCGGATTGGAAACCATTATGGTGGGTAATCGTCCGCTTAATTCTCGCGCCTATGTATCACGATTTAACTTTAATGGCGCAGATCAGCAGAAGAAGGTTGGTGTTTTATCAGGTGGCGAACGCAATCGTGTTCACCTTTCAATCACTTTAAAAAAAGGCTCGAACGTTTTATTGCTGGATGAGCCTACGAATGATATCGACGTAAATACGCTACGTGCTTTAGAGGAAGCTTTGGAAAACTTTGGTGGCTGTGCTGTAGTAATTAGTCACGATAGGTGGTTTTTAGACAGGATCTGTACGCACATCCTTGCATTTGAAGGTAACAGCCAGGTTTATTTCTTTGAAGGGAACTATTCAGATTACGAAGAGAACCGCAAGAAGCGTTTAGGTGATGTTGCACCGAAAAGGATTAAGTATAAGAAGCTGACGGTGTAAAAACACTATTTAGATTTGACAACTTTCAAAAAGTTGTCAAATCTTAGTTAATAAGTTTATGAATAGAACTTATGATAATATCACTATTAACATTGAGAACGATAAGATTCGTTGCAGATACGCCTATCCTTTTTATACAATAAGGGAATGGCAACTTAGCTTGTTAAATGATCGAATAGTATTTTTAGAAAAAAAGAAGGAAACAATCTTTTTAATCGAAAATATTAAGGAGTTTCAGTTTGAGGTAGGCGGTGTTGGACGGTTTGCGCAAAGTGAGAGCGCTACCGCGTATGTAATATTGAAAGATAATCCTGAACCTCAATTTTTATTTTCATTGATTGTCAACCAAAAAGAATCTGCATTGTCCAGTGATACGATGGCTTTTTCTTTTTGTGAACAAATTTTTAAGTTTATCAGTGAAAAATATGACATCCCCTCCGGTTATAAAATATCAATCGACACTAAAGAAAAAGCAAACAAGATAGGTTTAGTTTTTTTTCTACTAATTGTTGTTATGATTGTGATATGGTTTAGTTTATCCCATTCAACATAGTCTAAAATTATTCTCCCGATTGGCAAAACTTATCTTTTTTACAAGTGTTAGAATGATAATGAAGTACAAACATAACCTAAGCACACTTCTATTTATCCCCCTAATATTTTTGAGTGTACAATCCTTCAGCCAGGCCCGTAGCGGCATTGGCTTTGCCTATGGTCCCAATAAACCTTTTTCCAATGATTATAATTGGGGAAGCGGGTTCCAGGTATTCGGTAATATTGCCATTTCAGGCAGTAAGTGGGCCATTGTTCCAAATATTGGGTATGAAAAGCTGAACTCTAAGGGCAGGATCTATTATGATCCCGCTAATTTAAATAATAAAAGAATCTCAAATATCGACCTGTTCTACCTGGGCGCAATGGGTAAATATTGCTTCAATAAATTTGTGTTTGTAAAGGCTGGTCCCTTGGTATATGCTGGCGGTGGAAACGAAGACATCGCAACCGTAGGTATAGGCGGCACGGCAGCCGGTGGCGTTAATTTAATTGTCGACAGGCACAACACCATAGAGGCATCGTTGTTTACCACGATAATAAATATAGAATCGACAGGAAATGGCATCACCCCGGTTGCAGGATTTAAATTTGCCTATGTGTTTAATTTTAGGGGAGAAGACTAAACATCTACAAAGCAAAAATGCCACCCGCAACCCGGATGGCATTTTTGCTTCAATTAAAATTCTTTTACCAAACCTTCACCCTGTCCTTTTCCTCCCTATACATTTTATCACCCGGCTTAATGCCAAATGCTTTATAAAACTCCGGTATATTTGATACCGGCCCATTAACCCGGTACATCTCGGGCGAATGCGGATCGACACTAATTAACATCCGCTCTAATTCTGTGCTTCTTTTTGAACGCCAAACCTGTGCGCATGACAGGAAGAAGCGTTGATCAGGCGTAAAGCCATCAATTTTTGTATTGCCCTTCCCTTGTGGTGTGTTTTTAAATGCCTGATAGGCAATGGCCAAACCACCGATGTCGGCAAGGTTTTCACCCTGTGTTAAGTTGCCGTTTACGTGAATGTTGTTTAAAACGGTAAACTGGTTATACTGGTCGATCATCACTTTTACCCTTATTTTGAACTTCTCAGCATCTTCCTTTGTCCACCAATCCTTCAGGTTGCCGTCCTTGTCATATTGCCTGCCCTGGTCGTCAAAGCCGTGAGTCATTTCATGGCCGATAACTAAACCTATGGCACCGTAATTAATGGCATCATCAGCGTCATTATCAAAAAATGGGTATTGCAGGATGCCTGCCGGAAAAACTATTTCGTTAAACGTCGGGTTGTAATAGGCATTCACTGTTGGCGGCGTCATACCCCATTCCGACCTGTCAACCGGCTTGTTCACCTTCTTTAACTCTTCCTTAAAATCGTGTTGGGCTATTATTTGCAGGTTATTGTAGTAGCCATCTTTATTGATAGTAACATCATCGTAATTCTTCCATTTATCCGGGTAGCCAATTTTTTTTGTGATGATGTCCAGCTTTGCGATAGCTTGTTTTTTTGTTTCAGGGCTCATCCAGTCCAGCTTTTCAATTCGGTCGCGGTAAACGTTCTGGAGGTTATTTACCAGTGCGAGCATGCGCTGCTTAGCTTCAGGCGTAAAATGTTTCTTTACATAAAGTTGGCCCAGCAGTTCGCCAAGGCCACCATCAACTTTGTCAACAATAGTCTTCCAACGCTCCTTTTGCTTTTTCTGACCGTTTAATGTTGTGCCATAAAAGTCGAAATGAGCTTTAACAAAACTTTTACTTAGCGAGGTTGCTGCGCCATCAAGTACTCCAAAGGCCGCCTTATCCTTCCACGCTGCTATGGGTTGGCCTTTTAATAATGAGTCAAGCGCTTTATAATATCTCGGCTGACCCACCAAAACTGTATCGGTTTTTAAACCCATTAGCCGAAAGGCACCCGCAAGGTCAAGGTCGGGCATTTGTTTTTGAAAATCAGCAGACGTGAATTTGTTATAGTTTTTCTGCGGATCGCGCAATTGTTCCGGACTTAAATGCGATTTGGCTATTTCAGTTTCTAATTTTAAGATGCCATCCGCTTTTGATGCAGCAAGTTTAGCATCCACACCGGTAAGCGTAAATAATTTGGCAATGTACTTCACGTACTCGGCCCTGATTTTTAAAGAGGCAGAATCTGTTTTAAAGTAATAACCTTTTTCAGGAAGTGTTAACCCCGTTTGATCAAAGTGGGCCACGTTTTTGGTGCTGATCTTATCATCAGGCGAAACATAGAATCCTAATAGAAATCCGTCGCCATTTTTAAACCCGGCAGCTGCTAATTGTAACAGGCCTTTATAATCTTTAACGGTATCTATATTGTTTAGTAACGGCTTTACAGGTTCATAGCCTAATTTTTCAATAGTGGCAGTATCCATTCCGCTCTTGTAAAAATCTGCAACCTTTTGCTCCAGGCTTCCTGCGGGGTTATCGTCTACCGATACATCTTCCAGTATGCTGTGGAGGTGTTTTTGATTGTCGTTAAAAAGAATATTACCTAATCCCCAACTGTTTTCACTCGGTGGGATCTTGGTATCTTTTATCCATTTGCCGTTGGCATATAAAAAGAAATTGTCCCCGGGTTTCACCGTAGTGTCCATGCCCGATTTATCAAAAAATACAGTGCGCTTCGGCGCATCTGCAGAATCGCCTGTTTTAGCTTGCTTACATCCGGCCACAATAATCGCCGGCAAGGCAAGCAAAAGGAATTTTATAAGTTTCATGTTTAAAGGTTTTATAGGATAAATATATGTTTTTTTGTGATTACACCGATTGTGGGTTGATTACACCGATTTTAATTCAGTCATATGCTACCGGCTTTTCTCCATTTTCAAATCATCAAATCAACACCTTTTTAAATTCACTCATCCGCACATTTGCATATCCCCGCATCCGCACATCAACTCAACCTGTTAATATTCAGTTAAATGTTAACAAATAAATCATACCATCCTAACGTTTATATGAAACGTTATCGCTTATTTTTATAGACCGTAAAAAGGTCAGCTAAAATTTAACCCTAAAAATAAATTTATGACCTGGAGAAAATTTAGCGGCGAGATCATTAATTCGCCCATTTTAGAAGAGGTAGAGCGGGCCATTGAACGGGAAGCCAACCTCGGCAACAAACTCAAAGTATGTATCGGAACAGATTCGCAGGTAAAGGGCCTGGTAACTGATTTTGCAACAGTAATTGTTTTCTTGCGTGAGCAGAGAGGAGGATTTATGTTCATCCACCAGGAACGCACCTCGCAAAAAATGAGCATTAAGGAAAGAATGTTGAACGAAGTGCAAAAATCAATTGACATTGCTTACAAATTGTGCGACCTGCTTGACCTTTACGATGTGGACCTGGAAGTACACGCTGACATCAACACTAACCCAATGTTCAAGAGCAATCAGGCCCTGCACGAGGCGATGGGTTACATTTTAAGTATGGGCTTTGTATTCAAGGCTAAGCCCGAAGCTTTCGCCAGTTCATACTGTGCCAATAAAATGGTTCAGTAAAATTGCTGAAAACAATTTCGGTGTGGCTATATTTGATATCTGGGAGAAGAGACAAGATTCAAGAAACCAAGAATCAAGAGGGAAGGCGGATTTGCCTTTTTACTCTTGACTCCTGACCTCCTGATTCTTGCTTCTAATTCTGCAAACTAAATATCAAATTATGTCGCCACTAATTGAAATCAACGATCCGGCTTTTGCCGATTCGAATACCATTCTTATCGATTCCCGCGGAGGGCAGGATTCTCACCAGCGCTACCTCGCCGGGCACTTAAAAAATGCCATTTATGCTGACCTTGATAAGCACCTGGCAGCAAAAGTTACTGACGCTTCTATAGGCGGAAGGCATCCTTTGCCTGATGTTGAAGCCTTCGGTGCCTTACTAGGTAACTGGGGCGTTACACCCGAAAGCCATGTTATTATTTATGACGATAAGTCGGGCGCTTTTAGTGCAGCCAGGTTGTGGTGGATGCTGCGGGCCGTTGGCCATAAAAAACTACAGGTGTTGAATGGAGGCTTACAGGCTGCAAACAGGGAAGGCATCGAATTGAGTAAGGAAGAATACGTCCCCGTTGCCACAAAACCATATCATACCCACGGAAACTATGCCGGTACAGTAGATATTGACGAGGCAGGTGAAGCCACGCAGGATGAAACAAAGCTGGTGATTGATGTACGGGAATCACCACGTTACCTTGGCGTAACCGAGCCGATAGATCTTATTGCAGGACATATTCCCGGCGCTGCAAATTTACCTTATGTTTTAAACCTTGACGCGGAGGGCAAATACCTCCCTGCTGAAATTTTGAGGAGCATGTACCTGGATGCCATCGGTAACGTTGAGCCTGCCGAGGTGATCGTTCATTGCGGATCAGGCGTTACAGCTTGTCATACCCTGCTTGGAATGGCTTATGCCGGGATTAATGAACCTCGTTTATATGTCGGGTCGTGGAGCGAATGGTCAAGAAGAGATTTGCCAATGGCGAAGGGAGGAAATTAGTGATTTAGTGAATGGGTGAGTTAGTGAATTTGAAAAATGACTGTTTAAATCAGCAATTCGCTAAATCACACATTCGCTAATTCACCAACTGATCCAATTCACTAATTAATTCAATCACTAAATCACTAATTAAATGACCACCCGCACGGCCCGACAAAGTGACCTTGAAATACTTTTAACTTTTGAGCAGGGAATAATAAATGCTGAACGACCCTTTGACCCTACATTAAAAGAGGGTGAGATCCACTACTACGATATCGGCAGAATGATTGACGAACCGGATGTGGAAGTTGTTGTGGCTGAAATTGATGGCGAAGTTATCGGATCGGCTTACGCCCGGATTGTAGATTCAAAGATCTACCTGAAACATCCCCAACATGCACACCTTGGTTTTATGTATGTAAAGCCGGAGCATAGGGGTAAGGGGGTAAACAATAAAATTATTGAAGCGCTCAGGCAATGGGTAATCTCCCGTGGCGTAATAGAAATGCGGCTTGAGGTTTATAACGATAATCTTCCCGCAATTAAAGCATATCAAAAAGCGGGTTTTACGCCCAATTTGCTGGAAATGCGGATTGGAGTCAATAAATCATAGATCTACCTAAATCAATAAAACAATGAAAAAACTTTTTCAGGTACTCGCTCTTTTCCTGGTTCCATTTTTTTGCAAGTCGCAGTCGTTGGTTCCCGATTCAACCACTTTAAACAAAACAGGCGATAAGGCCCCGGTTTTTGAGTTCAATATTTCAAAGGAAAAGAAGGCCAACCTTAGCGACTATCATGGTAAAATAGTAATGATCAACTTTTTTGCTACCTGGTGCCCACCTTGTCGCGCGGAATTGCCAAGGGTACAAAAGGAGATCTGGGAAAAGTATAAGGACAATCCCAAATTTGCCCTCTTTGCTCTTGACCGCGAGGAAGGTTGGGATAAAACACTACCTTTTAAAGAGCAAAATAATTACACTTTCCCGATGCTGCCTGATGAGGGGCGAAAAGTATTTAAATTATACGCCACACAATATATCCCCCGTAATGTTGTGATTGACGGGGAAGGGAAGATCATCTACCAGTCTGTGGGCTATAGCGAAAAGGATTTTAAAGAATTGCTTGACCTGTTAGCAGAAAAATTAAAATAAGCTACTCATATATTTAATTTGAAAACATACGTTTTAAAAACCGAACAGGCTATTCCCATCAGCCTTGAACAAGCCTGGGACTTTTTCTCTTCGCCACTAAACCTGGCTAAGATCACCCCGAAAGAAATGCAATTCGTGGTAACGTCGGATTACGCACCGGATACCAAAATGTACGAAGGTATGATCATTACCTACAAGATCTCGCCGGTGCTGGGCATCAAGATGAACTGGATGACCGAGATAACTCATGTTAAGGATGGTGAATATTTTGTGGATGAACAACGTTTCGGTCCTTACGCGTTATGGCACCACGAGCATCACTTTAAAACAATAAAAGGTGGGGTGCTGATGAATGATATCTTAAACTATGCCGTTCCCTATAGTTTTATCGGAACATTGGCTAACAAGGTATTCGTAGGGAATCAGATCGATAAAATCTTTAAATACAGAGAGCAGGCGATAAAGGAAATGTTTGGTGTAGTGAGCTGAAAGCTTAAAGACTAAAGCAAAAAGCTTATAAAATACAAGAGCCGAAAGCTATTGAATGTATCAATAGCTTTCGGCTTTACGCTTTTGCCTTTTAGCTTATCGGTAATCAAGCCTGTAAATAAAGGCCAGTGATACCGAAGTACCAACACCTGTGTTACGCCCTGTTAAAAACCTGCCGCCGCTTAAAAATAGGGAGGTTTCTCTTGTAAATGAATGGCCGAAACCTATAGACGCCTGCAAAAATGAATAATCTTTGTTTGTTTCCGGGATAACCGAAAAACGTTTATCGTTACTTTGAGAATAGATCCCGCTCAATGTAGCTGAGATTTGGTTCTCATAGTCTTGGTCAAGCGATAGACCAAACGTACCGTTATACCTGTTTTGGATTGGTCCGTTGGTTCCAAAATATTGGCGAACCCCATCGGCTGCATTAAAGTAGGTGCTTAATCCGCCCAAGTGGCCCGTGCCCGAAAAGGCAAGCTTTAATTCAGCGCCTTCCTGGCCATAGCCTAAGCTTTGGTTATTCGAGTATAAAGGCGTAATGGCTGTTCCCTGGATAGAAAAATAATAAATGAAGTCGATGTTCGCCAGGTAGTACCTGATGCCTGTTTCCAGGTCGGTAAGGCCCGAACTGTTGGCAGTTGCAGTATTGTTCTGGCTGTACATATTATATACAAAAGGTACCGATGCAACTGCAGCAAATTTCCTGCTGATGCCATATTCTGCATATAGCGTTACGCCTACGGACGAAAAGCGGCCATTATTAGGAAATGATTTTTTCACCCCGGTTGAATCCCATTGTGAGTTAGCAAAAAAGTAACTAACAGAGGGAGCAATCAATAAACGGCCGGGCCGGGTAGGGAAACCACCGTCGGCATAACTAAGGCTATAGGTTGCTGTAAAAAGTATTAGGGTTGAAAATAAAAGTCTGGTAAAAGTCTTCAAAAGGCTCATGATTAATGGTTAATGTTAAAACAATGCAAAAGTATCGCGCATCCAGCGTCCCTCATATACCTCGTACTTTTTACCGATCTCGTGTCCCAGGTCCCTGAAAACTATCAGGTGTTTTTGGGAGCGGATACCGTTATAAAGTGTATATACAGTATTTGGCGGTGCAATATTATCAACCATACCCAAACCAACTAACGTCGGGCATTCAAGGTCTGATGCAAAATTCTTCGCATCAAAGTAATCCAGGTTATTTAGCACCTTATCAAAGGTTAATCCGGGCCTTGTATTAACATATTTCCTTATGTCAATAAATGGCCAATCAACCTGGTCAACCAAATTGCGTACATCACTAAGTATAGGATTCGCAGCTGAACAGAAGCTTATACGTTTGTCGACGCTAGAAGTTGCAAGTGCTAAAAATCCACCCAGGCTACCGCCTACCGCAATAATATTGTCATGCCTTAATTCAGGACGCGAGCAAATAAAATCAACCGCGCGTACGCAATCCATAATAGCGCCGCGTAAAACGTATTTATTCTTATCCTCAATACCAAGCGTTATATAGGTTTCCCGCCGCACGTTTATTACGTCGCGGCTGTTGCCCTGTCCTCGTATATTTAAGGAGAATATCGCAACATCAGGATCGGTTCCGTACAACGGCTTCAAATCAACCTGGTAGCCCGGTAACCCCAGCATCACTACAAATTTTTTGTTCTTATTTTTTGATTTTGGCTCAGTCAGCCATCCACGAATGGTCAGTCCGCCCAGTGATTTCATTTCCACTAAAAACACCCGGCGCCCGTCTTTACTTGAATCAGGCATTTCTGTAACCTTGTATTCGGGCTTTACTTTGTCAAGTTCCAGCTTTGTATTGTGCCAGAATGATTCAAAATCAGCAGGTTTTCCGTATTGAGAACGTAATTCTTCAGGCCTTATGCCGAAAGCCTTACGGGTGGTGTCATCATAATCGGTGACATTGATCATGAAGCTTATTTTGTAAAAGCCCGACGGCAAATTATGAATATCGAAATTATAGCTCGCAGAACCTTTTTTGCCAATGTCAACCCTTACAGAATCTGATTTTAGGTGTTTGCCTGCCTCGGTGGTTACCAGATATTTAACCCTGCCTTTTTGCGGCGTATTATAAGTACTGGTAACATCAAATGTGTAGGACGCAGTCGAACTAAAGATCCCGTCCTTACTGTGGGTAGTTACAACCGTATTTACAGTTCCATCGCCTCCGTCTTGTGCAAACGCCTGTTGAGCCCCTGTTAAAATAAGAAGGCTGAAAACTATAGTCAGAACTTTATTTGTAAATCTTGTCATCATTTTAACTCGTAATTGGCAGCAATTTATAACCGGTAGTTAACCTGTTTTTTCCTTTTTGTCTGCCTTATATGGCTATTACCGTGCCGAAACGCGGTTTCGTATATTAACTATAACGAATATACCCATTATGGGGCTTTTTCGCCTAAAAACACATCTGATAACCGCTAATTGTTTTTGCCCCGGATAAAAAAGTGGGTAAACAAATCAACAGTATTGGTCTACGGTATCCTGAATTTCTCCCGTAACCATAGGTTTTGAAACATAAAATAACCAAAATTCACTTCATGTGTGGAGTTTGGTACACACACGTATTCCTTGTTTGTGCTGCTGATATGGTTGTATAAGGCCATGCTGCAGCGCGGCGGGCAAAATTGGTCCAGCAGCCCTATGCCCATTAGCACGGGGCATTTAACCATAGGTGCAAAATTTTGCGGATCATAATAATCAAACGTTGCATAAAATTTATCCCACGAAAAACCGGGGTGCAGGCTTTGATACTTCCGGAATACTTTAAATGGGAAAACCTGCTGATTGTATGAAGCTGATATAGCCTGTCCGTCATGAATGTCAGCATAAAGTGGCACTTGCATGGTCAGCAACTTTACCCTTTTATCAAGCGCTGCGGTTACCAGGGCCAATGATCCACCCTGGCTGCCGCCCTCTACAAAAATTTTAGATGTATCGATGCTCATGTTTGCATGTGAGTACAGGAAATCGAGTCCTCGGATACAATCCATATAAACCCCGCGATAAATGTATTTGTCCTTATTTTCGATATTTATTACCGAATAGTTATCGGTGCCGATGTTGATCACATCCTGGCTGTTGCCGTTTCCGCGCACATTAAGATCGAACGCTATAAAATCGTCATTATCCATATTGGGTTTCAACGTAACCACATAGCCCGGCACCCGGTAATGTACCGGGAATTTGCTGCCATCGGTAGGAACCACCAGCCAGCCACGGATGATCAAATTATCATACGAATGCATCTCGACTGAATAAACCTTTTTATCGGGCGTCGACAGATCCTTACGCTCCAGTACCCTGTAATCGGGAGCCACTTTAGCCAATAGTTCCCTGCTCTTCTTCCAAAAGGCATCAAAATCAGCTGGTTTATGCAATTGCGATCTGATTTGTTCGGGGTTAACCCCAAATACACGCCGTACGGTGTCGTCATAATCAGGCAGGTTCACCATAAAGTTTATACGGTAGAATCCGGTCGTTTTTTTTGGGATCGTTAACACCAAGTCCTTGCTGGCTTTGCCTTTAAGGTTTAGCTTTACAGAGTCAAGAAATACTTTTTTACCCTCATCGGTGGTTACCAGGTAGGAGATTTTGCCGCGTTGAAGGCTATTGGTTTTATTGCTTACCTGTATTTTGTACCTTACTTCTTCTGTGCTTTTAAAAATGGCATTTTTATTTTGAGGAGTGGCCTTCAGCACTACATCGCCGGTTTCTTCAGTCGCTTCCTGGGCGGCAAGTTGTAAGGATGACGTCAGCGTGAAGAATAAAAAAGCAAGTAAATAGCTGATCCTTTTCATAACTATAATTTTATAACCGCTAACATTGATCCGCCGTAGCCTACACCTGTATTTACGCCAAACGGCACATAAAAGCCCCCTACAAACATGGAGAATTTGCGAGTAAATGTATGCCCGAAATTTAGCTGCGGTTTAAAAAACGAATAATCATGCGCTGCAAAAATATTGCTGTTATACGCTTTGTTTGAGCTGAATGATCTATATAATAAAATGTCGAGACTTACCTGGTTGTGTTTAGTAACAGGATAGCCAACGGACGTAGTGAGGCTGATTTGATCAGGACCTTGTGAGCTGTAGTATTTGCGATAAGCAAATTCGGTATTAAAATAACCTTTTTCGGCGATGTCCTTGGGCAGGCTGCCGCAAAACATCAGCTTAACCTCGGTACCGTAACTGCCAAGCCCAAGCGGTGAAACACCGTTTACACTTTTGTACAAAGGGATGATGCCCGACACACCGATAGAAAAGAATCGTACATAGTTAAAATTTATCAGGTTGTAGCTAAAGCCGGCCGTCATATCTCCAAGTCCGGCATCAACTAGCGTGTTGCCCGGGGCAATTGTGTTTTGCTGATACAGGTAGGGGATGGTTGCTATAAAATCGAGCCGGCGCGACAGGCCATAACCCACATATAAATTTGCTGAGTATGAGGTAAAGCCGGTACCGGGCGTACCTTTAATAACGTTGTCCTTGTCATCAAACCTGTCCTTTTGGTGATAGTAAGAAAATGTAGGGACAACAACATTACGGTATTTGCCAATAGGAAAGCCTGCAAATGTTTTTAATGGTAACATTAAAACAATAAACAGGCAGGGGATAAGGAAAAACGTAAAGTTTTTTTTCATTCTATATTAAATACGTTTGCGCTGTACATCGCTCAATCTTCAATCCCCTTCGGACGCGGTTTATACTTTATCAAAAAGTCCGACTTGCGGATGTAATGGTTTAGCGGTTCTTCAATTAGTTTAAATAAACATATTGAAACGGCATTTAATACGGTAAAAATGATTAGAAGGTTTAAACTATCGTACTGAAAGGGCGAAATCCAATCCTTTTGCCACTTGTCATATAGTGTAAAAACGTAATCATTAAGGCGATTTATATTTTCGTGCAGGATGTTAAACATCCAGCCCAAATGGATCAGGTAGAAGATGTAGGAACTTTTTCCAAGCAGCTCAACAAAGGGTTTGGCCAGCAGTTTTTTGAAGGCAGTTTCTTCTGTCAGGATGCCGTAAAAGAAAAGGGCCACCATTACGCATAAAAAATAATTATTGGTAATGATTCCAATTGGAGTTTCAAGCCCGGCTACCCAGGGCGCCCTAACCGGCTGCAATGCCATAACAAAAACACAAACAAATATAAGTACGAAGCCGCCATAGGTAAAGCTGATTTTGTTGGTACGGGTAAAACCCTTTTTTAATACATATCGCGCCAGCTGTACCCCCACAAAAAATTCAAAGCACCTGCCGAAGAAGGTAAACAGCATCACGAAAGTAAAGTTGCCAAAAAAGCCATGCCAATTTACACCACGGAAAATGAACACCATTACGATGGCGAACAGGGTAATGATAACCGGCTGGATATAAAACTTATTGTATTTTTTGGCGATGAGGAAGATGATGGGAGCTGAGAAGTAAAAACACTCCTCAACGGTTAAGCTCCATCCCTGCGCTATGCCCGTATCCCAAAACTGGTAGAAGAAACCGCGCACAAAAGTCACGTTCATTATCAAAAGTCCGATTGGGTTTGATGAGCCCTTGGTGACACTTTGGTCCTTGGTGATAAAGTAGTAAACGAAGACGGCTAGCGTGAGCACGAAGTACATGGGGTATATGCGGGCCACCCTGTTTTTCAGGTATTGCTTAAACCAATCCGTAGTTAAATGAAAACTGTTATAGTAACGGAATGTGATCAGGAACCCGGACAGCACGAAGAAAATGCTTACCCCGATATGAAATTCGCCCAAAAAGCGCTGGATAATATGCGGGAAACCGCCATCAAAAATGCCGGCAAAGTGGGAAATGAACACCAGGTATGCGGCCATCGCGCGTACCCCTGTTAACGCCGGAATATAATTTTGTAATGATTTTTGTGACAAACCGCTTAAATGATGTTTAAGTTTCCAAGATAAACCTATTTTGGGGCTGTGTACGCAAAAAGTTAATCAGAGGATGTGGAAAAGTTTATTTTTTGATAATATTTAAGTCAAAAGCCCCGAATTTATGCTCACTTAACATAAATTTCAGGACTCATTCCTCATCGGAATAGGTTTTTACTCCCCACCTTTCCCCAATCTCCTCTTCAACTCGGCAACTGGCATGGTAATCATTCTGCCAATGGGCTCTTTGCCACGGTAAGTGATCACCCTCAACTGCGTAGCATCTTTCGGCACTTCCAGTGGGGCGGTATATTTAGGGTAAAACCTGTCGGGATACGAGTTGTCAAAACTGTAATAAATATCCAGGTTAGGGATCTCGTTGATCAGTTCCACGCTGATTGTACTATCGGCAGCTATTTTGGGTTTAAAGTCGGGATCGTACATGCTTGGTGCATACTTTACCTCGGCTTCATTTAACCGGGCAAAATGCTTTTCGACCTTTGGATAAAAGGTGTTCCAGTTCTTCTTTTCGTTTGGCGACCACACCGATTCCGCTATGGCGAAGCCACGCGGCCAAGTCATGTACTCGGCCTGGCGAAACGTAAATACCTGCTCTGTCCATAAATTGGCTTGCCCGCCTAAAATTAATTTGGCGTCAGCACTGTCCGGTACCGGGTTAAACTGGTATGACTTGCTCAAGCGTAGGGTTGCGTATACATGAGGCTCCATTACCCGGTCACTTTGCATATAATCAAGATAGGCAAAGGTTGTTGGGCTCATTACAACTTCGTGGCCAAGTTTCGAGGCCGTGATGCCACCTTTTATCCCGCGCCAGCTCATTACGGCAGCTTTTGGACCAAGGCCGCCTTCAATAATTTCATCCCAGCCCATGAATTTCTTACCCTTCGATTCAACTATTTTTTCGAGGCGTTTTTCAAAATAACTTTGCACCTCTTCCATCGTTTTCAAATTCTCTTTTTGCATCAGCGCCTTAACATCGGCACTTTGCTCCCAGAAGTTTTTGGCGCACTCATCGCCACCCATGTGGATATATCCAAAAGGGAACAGCTGAGCCACTTCAGTTAACACTTTATCTAAAAACTCGTAAGTTTTTTCGCTGGCTGGGTTTAGCGTATTGTCAACCAATGCCTTAATTCCACCGGCGCCAAATTCCATCATGTGTTCACCCGAGCGTGTCTTATAATTCTCTGCACCGGGTGTACATGAAAGTTCAGGGTAGGATGCAACCGCAGCAAGGCTGTGGCCGGGAACATCAACTTCGGGCATAATGTTCAAAAAATGCGCCTTTCCATATTGAACCAATTCCCTGATATCGTCTTGTGTGTAATATCCTCCGTAGGTACGCGGTTCATCCGGTGCGGGCGGTGAGAAGCTTCCAAACTCACCCACTTTTTTAACGTTATAGGAGCCAACCGTTGTAAGTTTCGGCAGGCTTTTTATTTCGATGCGCCAGCCTTCATCGTCCGTAAGGTGCATGTGCAGCAGGTTGAATTTATAACGCACCATCTGGTCGATATACTGTTTAACCTCCTCCTTTGTAAAGAAGTGCCTTGATACGTCGAACATCAATCCCCTCCACGCAAACCTTGGGTAGTCGGTTATCTGCACGCAAGGCGCCGTCCACTTCATATGGCTAAATTGAGTGCTTTCTATTTCCTTCGGGAACAACTGCATCAGCGTTTGTACGCCGTAAAACAAGCCCGCAGGTTCGTTTGCGCGAATAACAATTCCTTTTACGCCAACCCAAAGCTCATACCCTTCCTTACCCAAAACGGCATCGGTTTTGGTGCTCAATAGTAATTTGATAGTGGCCGGCAATGCAAACTTGCTCTTTATTGTAACCAAAGCCCCGGTTGCTGTTGTCAATTTTGCCTTAAGATATGAGGTAACATTTACCATTTCGGCGCTTGTGCCCGCCTGTATGGTGATATTTTTGGGGAGAACAAATTGCCCCGGCTTTGTAGTGATGCTTACCGGTTCGGGAATTATTGCCAATGTTGGTTTAGTAGCCTGGCCAAACGACAAGATGGAAACAAGGCAGCAAGAGAATGCGAGGGATAGCTTTTTCATAGCAGATAAATAACGAATTAAATGGAAGGGGTATCTGCCTGCAAATTATACTTTTTAAATAATATTAAAAAGTGTAATTGGATTATGTTGAAGTAATTGTTGAATGGAGAAGCGCGCTAGGGTTAACATGCCGTAAACTTTAAACAAACTTTCCGATTGCTCTTCAAAATCAAAAATCAATAATTTATCAAATCGCAATTGTAATAGCAATAACGGTGCTAGTTATGGGGCGTGATTATGGATTTGATATAGAATATAAAAAGCGGTATTAATAGTTATTTAATTTTCTTTTTAATGACGATGATTAAATAATAGTTATTTAAATATTGCCTTATGGATGAATGTAAAATATTGCCGCCAAAAGCAAATGAAAAAAATTCCACAAAAAACCAATTCAAGCTTCCCGGTTTGGGAAAACGGGGAATTAATTGGTTAGGCTAATCAACCTGAATTCCCTTCATGAACTGTTTTAGCGCCCTTGATGTTTACTGTACATTTATAAGACATTGAATAACTTGTTAATAAAAAACTAATTTTATATTGCGATGTAAAATGCACTAATTGTTTTACCGTTACATTTGACGTGTTAATAAGGCCATATCATAAATGAATAAATTATACACAGCAGTTACCGCTATCCTTTTCTTGCTGTGTTTCGAAGGTAAAACATCGGCTCAACAAATCTTGGTAAGTGGTGCTAATAAAAAGGAGCTGACCAGTCTTGCGGCACAGGCAAGAGCATCTTTTATTGCTAACTATAAAAACGCGCTTGTTCTCGCACAAAAAAATGGCTGGGTCGTAAAGCGTGAAACGAAAAACGGCGGCATTTTATCCCTGCAGGGGGTAAACAAACTTGGCTTCCCCATCTACCTAAAAACCGACAATAACACTATTGCTGCTGCAACCACGCAGACCAATACCGTGCAGCCTGGCGGATCGGCAGGGTTAACGCTCTCGGGGTCAAGTACATCTATAAATGGCATGCTGGCTATTTGGGATGGAGGTTCGGTTTATAAGGCCCACCAGGAATTTGCGGGTAAAACCATTACGCTGCACGATTCAACGGCCCAGGTTATCGAGCACGCCACCCATGTATCCGGAACAATGATAGCAAAGGGTGTATACCCGCCTGCAAAGGGAATGGCATTTAACGCCAACACCCTGCAATCATACGATTTTGATAACGATGTCGCCGAAATGAGCGCAGCTGCATCGGGGTTGTTGCTTTCCAACCATTCATATGGCGATGCGGCGGGTTGGTATTTTGACGATCTTGCAAATCATTGGGAATGGTATGGGTTGCCGGGTGATAGTGTTGATTATAATTTCGGCTTTTATGGGGAGCGGACACAAAGCTGGGATAAAATAGCTGTCGCCGCGCCTCATTACCTGGTAGTAGAGTCGGCTGGGAACAGCCGTTCTGAAACCGGCCCTGCGGTGGGCCAGGATTATTATGGTTATTCAAGTAAAACCAACCAGACGTTTGTCGACAAAGGCGCGAGGCCGGCAGGTATAAGTAATAACGATGGTTATGATATTATTGCCACTACGGGCAACGCAAAAAATGTATTAACAGTGGGAGCGGTAAATCCCCTGCCCAACGGGCCTACGAACAGCAGTGATATCAGTATCGCCTATTTTAGCAGTTACGGCCCTACCGATGACGGCCGGATAAAACCCGATATAGTTGGCGATGGTGTTGATGTATTGTCTACAAACAACGCAGGCCCCACATCGTATACCACATTGTCCGGGACTTCAATGGCAGCGCCAAACATTACCGGCTCGTTATATTTATTACAGGAATATTATTCGCAAAAAAACAACGGCAGCTTCATGCGGGCCTCAACTTTAAAGGGGCTGGCTTGCCATACTGCCTTTGATGCAGGAAATGTTGGCCCGGATTATATTTATGGCTGGGGTTTATTGAACATGCGGAGCGCAGCACAGGCGATAACTGACAACGGCGGCAAAAGCCAGATAAAGGAAATTGTCTTGCAACAGGGGCAAAAGCAAACCTATAATGTTGTGGCTTCGGGCAATGGCCCGCTGGTGGCAACCATATCATGGACCGACCCCGAAGGCACAGCAACAGCCGAAGGTATAATTAACAGCCGTACCCCAAAGCTGGTGAATGATCTCGACATTAGGGTAAGTGATGGCAGCACAACTTTTCAGCCGTGGATCCTAGATCCTTTAAATCCATCTGTGGCCGCAAAAACAGGAGACAATATCTTAGACAATATCGAGCAGGTTTATATCCCGGGCGCTGTACCAGGTAAAACGTACACCATTACCATATCGCACAAGGGTACTTTAAAGGGTGGCTCTCAAAACTATTCGCTTATTGAAACCGGCGTGGGTGGAGTAACCTACTGTGCTTCGGCACCCTTATCAAACGCGGACTCAAGGGTCAACAACGTAACGCTTTCAAACCTCAACTACACGCCGCCGGCGGGTTGTACCACCTATTCTGACCACAACGACCAAACTATACAGCTTGAAGAAGGAAAAACCTACCCGCTAAGTATTACCCTCGGCACCTGCGGCGCCAACTTTAACAAGGCAGCCAAAGTTTACATAGATTGGAATGGCAACGGCGTTTTTGATGCAAATGAACTTGTGGCAACATCGGGCATAATAAATGGAACAGGGGTTTATTCAACCAACATCACTGTGCCGGGAACAGTAATAGCCAATAATTATAGTGTTATGCGGGTGGTGCTTACCGAAACCGATGATGCATCAACAATTACAGCATGCGGCAATTATGCCAAAGGCGAAACACAGGACTACCGGGTGCAGTTTCTGCAGACCGCAATTGATGCTGGTGTAACGGCTATCGTAACACCCGAATCTTCCGGTGCCTGCTCGGCTGCAACCCAGGTTACTGTAAGGATCAAGAATTTTGGCAGACTGGCCATCAGCAATATCCCGGTTACCGTAACTGTTACTGCACCCGATAATTCTGTTACCACCTTACAACAGACCTACACAGGTACACTGCAGCCAGCCGAAGAGGAAAATCTTATCCTCAACACAACATTTACCGCCATCGCTGGATCATCCTATAAAATAACTGCCACTACGACTTTGGCAGGCGATCCGATCAGCGATAATAACCAGGTAACCGAAGCTGTATTAATCAGCCCGCCGCCGGTTGCAACTGATCTTAGTGCTTACTACTGTTCGGACAGTAAACAATACGAACTATCGGGTAGCGGCGATGGTACACTTTTATGGTATCAAAACATCAACGATCAATTACCTGTAGGGTATGGCTCGCCAGCGGCTGTAACTGCCGCCCCGGTGAATAATACTTATTATGCAGGTCTGAATGATTTTGCAGGCAGCGTGGGTCCGGCTACTAAAAACGTATTCACCGGCGGAAACTATAACCAGTTTACCCCTTACATCAGCGTGACAACCCACGTCCCGGTAATAATTGAAAGTGCGCGTTTGTATATCGGTAATTCAGGTAAAATTACATTTAGTGTTAATGATGCCAGCGGGCGTACCGTGTCAACCTCAACCATTAATGCAGTAGCCACACGGACTACTCCGCTGGCTGGTGAACAGCCCGATGACGCTAACGACCAGGGGGCAGTTTATAATCTTAATCTATTATTACCTGCCGCAGGAGATTATACCATCAATATAGCGTATGATGCAAATGCCACCATTTACCGTAACAATGCTGGTGTGACAGGCTATCCTTTTAAAATAGGGAACATATTCAGTATAACAGGTAACAATGCCACCTCTGGTACCGACACCGCTGCTTACAAACAATACTATTATTATTTATATGATATTAAGGTGAAAAGTGCGGGATGCCCATCTGTAACCAGGCAGGCTGTGACGGTTACCAAGCCCATTATAACCCAAAAATCAACAACATTAAGCTCTAGCTTTGCGACAGGCAATCAATGGTATTTAAACGGAAAGGTAATAAATGGAGCTACAAAGGCAACTTATGTGCCCTTACAAAGCGGCAATTACCAGGTGGCTTATATATCATCAACAGGATGTACTGTATTGTCTGACAATTATGTTTACATTATTACTGCAAACAGTCCAGGTAAAAATACGGATATCGGCCTTGTTGTTTTTCCGGTACCAGCCAGCACGAAGCTGAGCATCCTTTTTGCTGCCAAAAATGATGCTGAACTCTCTATTGCGCTTATAAATGCAGCCGGACAAAAAGTTTATAATACCACGCAATCTATCACGGCGGGTAATTTTAGTACGGCTGCCGATGTAACCTACCTGCCGGCAGGCACTTATGTTTTGAAACTAACTTTAGGGCAGAAAGTGTATAATACCAAGGTGATTGTATTGAGGTGATTTTTTAAGTCCGAAAGTCGGGAAAGTCCGGAAGTCCGGAAGACGCTGCAGTTTTGGAGGACAGAGCAGAAATAGTATTGTCGGGTGCCTCTTAAATCAAAAGTCCGGAAGAAGGGTCTAACAAACTCTTTCTTCCGGACTTTACTGACTTTTCCGACTTTCGGACTCCCCGACTTAGAACGTGTACTTAATTCCCAATCCCGGTGCTATGTCAAAAAATGGACCTGTTGCCAGTTCCACACGAGGATTAAGGTCGAGGCTTACGGCAATTGGCGATTGAGGGATCACGTATTCTAACCCAACTACACCGTCAATACCGAGCAATATGTGGCTGCTGGTATAATATTCGTCGCTGCCATTAAACCTATGGTAAATACCGCTGCCAACGGAACCAATGTGTGCACCGGCACCGTAATAAAATTTCAGTTCTTTAACGCCGAAAGCAACCTGGTTTATCTCATACAAACCGGTAATTACTACACCATGCGATCTGAAGCCCAATAAACCTTCAATTGAAACATCGTCGGTTGTAAAATACTTTCCGGAGATGCCGTTTTCGTAGCCGCCGAATTTAAGGCCGACCGCCGTCTTGTAGTCCTGCGCGTTTGATTTTTTACTGATCAGTAAAAAAGAGAATAGGATAAATGTGCAAATAAATAGTTTTTTCATTCGATAAATTGTTTGGTTGATGTGCTATTATTTCGTTAATACGGAATAATATTTCCTAATATGTAAAATCAAATTAACGGCAGAATTAATATTTTATTGGTGTTTTAGGAACCAAAGCGACATGTAAAGGAAACAAACAACTGATTCCCAGCTAAAAATATTTGAGATAGTTTTAGTTAAAACTGATATTATTAATATGTTTTGCACAAAAAGTAATAATAAATGCAAGCGCAAATTGGTGAATCTACGCTGGCAGGCGTTCCATTTTTACATGTGGAACACCCGGAACGTTGTGAAACATGCTGATAATCAGTTGTTTTGCTTTTTGGTTAATGAGGATTGCAATTAAGTTACTGATAATCAAATGTTTTAATATTTATTTATATGCGGAACATACTTTAAGTTAAAGAAAACGCCACTGCGGTTTTCCAAAAAACTTTTAGCCCCGTTTAAATTGCGCCGCATTCATGAATTCCTTAAAATTAGTTTCTGCAATTCGATAATCTGCGGGGGCAGGTAATTGCAAATGGTAAGTCAATCTTTAATAGGGCTGCGATTCATTTTTTAAAACTAAATATGATAAATTAGTCGGATTAAATTTCTGCTGATATGATGCATCGCCTAAAATCTATAAAACTCGCCTGTTCAATACTGCTTACTACTTTTTTTGCTCAACAATCATTTGCGCAGGCAGTGGCAGCTAGCGGGTCATTCCATAACGGCATGGTGGTTTGCGCCACGCCGAATGCGTCGAAGGTGGGGCTGGACATCCTAAAAAAAGGCGGCAACGCTGTTGATGCTGCGGTGGCTGTACAGTTTGCGCTGGCAGTAACACACCCCGAGGCGGGGAATATTGGTGGCGGCGGATTCATGGTTTACCGATCGGGAAAGGGTGAAACAAATACACTTGATTTCAGGGAAAAAGCCTCGGCTGCTGCAAGTGTCAATATGTACCTGGACAGCGCCGGGAATGTGATCCCCGACATGAGCCTCAATACACATAAGGCATCGGGCGTACCCGGATCTGTTGATGGCATGGTGGAGGCCCACAAAAAATATGGAAAACTTAAATGGGCGGAACTGGTACAGCCGGCAATAGATTTGGCCCGCAACGGGTTTAAAATAAGCAAGCGCCTCGCCGGTTCGCTTAACTGGATTGGTCCGCAATTCAGGAAGTTAAATCCCGGTAAAGCTTACTTTTTAAAGGATACCAAATGGGAAGAAGGCGATCTGCTGGTACAGGAGGATTTGGCAAAAACGCTGGAACTTATCCGCGACAAGGGACGGGATGGTTTTTATGACGGAAAAGTGGCCGACGAAATTGTTGCCGAAATGAAGGGCGGCAAGGGCATTATTTCAAAGGCGGATCTTGAAGGCTATCATTCAGTTTGGCGAAAGGCTATTACGGGAAGCTATAAAGGCTATAAAATAATAGCAATGCCACCCCCGTCAAGCGGAGGGGTTGCCTTGCTGCAACTGCTGCATTCGGTTGAAAAATATCCGCTGCACCGATGGGGCCATAACCAGGATTCAACTGTGCAGCTGATAGTTGAGGCAGAGCGCCGTGTTTACGCAGATCGCTCCAAATACCTTGGCGATCCTGATTTCTATAAAGTGCCGGTGGATAGCCTGCTGAATCCTGTTTACATCGACTCGCGGATGAAAAGTTTTAACTGGGCAGCTGCAACACCGAGCACCAGTATTCAGCCGGGGGCGATTGTTGGCTACGAAAGCGACCAAACTACGCATTACTCAATTGTAGACAAAGACGGCAACGCCGTTGCCATTACTACCACGCTGAATGATTCGTTCGGATCAAAAATAGTGGTTGCCGGGGCCGGCTTTATACTAAATGATGAAATGGACGATTTTAGCTCCAAGCCGGGTGTTCCAAATATGTTCGGCCTGGTTGGGGGTAAGGCAAATAGTATCCAACCGGGCAAAAGGATGCTGTCGTCAATGACGCCTACTATTGTGGAAAAGGACGGTAAGCTGTTCATGGTGGTTGGTACGCCAGGCGGTTCAACCATTATTACATCGGTATTTCAAACCATTTTAAATGTGATTGAATTTGACCAGGATATGCAACAAGCCGTTACTTCCAAACGTTTCCATAGCCAATGGCTGCCCGACCAGGTAAATATGGAAAGGGATGCAGTTGATAAAGCTGCTGTTGGTAAGCTTACAGCTAAAGGATACAAAATAATTACCGGCGGCGTAGGCGGCAGGGTAGATGCAATCCTGATAACAAAAGACGGCAGCTACCAGGGCGGCGCCGATCCTAGGGGGGATGATACTAAGTTGGGGTATTAGGGAAGTCCATAGTCTATGGTCGATAGTCCATAGATGAGGATTGGAATCAGATAATTTAGAATAACATATTACCACTATGGTCCATCGACCATGGACTATGGACCAAAAAATGAACCAAAACATAAAACACCAGGAAACCATTGATTATTTTTTGAAGATAGCCTGGCAAACCGTGGCAAACCGGTATAACCAGGTGGTTACTGAGTTTGGGATCACGCAGTCGATAGGGTATTTGCTGATCAATATTGACGAGAAGGAGGGTACCACGGTTTCGCAGGTAGCGGCTTTGCTGGGGTTGAAATCAACCAGCCTTTCAAGAATGCTTGCCCAACTGGAAAAATCCGGATTGATCCACCGGGAATCAAATGAAGGGGATAAGCGTTCGGTTAAAATTTACCTTACCGAACTTGGTAAGGAGAAACGCCACCAGGCGCGGGTTATCGGCAGAAAATTCAACAACCACCTTAATGACAACATCAGCGAAGCCGACAGGGAGTATTTGATAAAAATGCTGAAAAAGGTGAATCAACTGGCTTTGAACTTTAAACCGGATGAGGGGTAAGGGGAGTGGAAATAGTGAATTAATGAGTGATGATTAATTAATTATTTGAAGCTAATATAAGTCCTAACTAATAACGCGTAGTTTTAACATGGGAATATTTAACACCCTGCAAACTTCTATTAAGTGTGATAATTGTGATGGCCAATTTGAAATAAACGTTCAATTTAAGTTTGGAGACACTTGGCAATATAAATATCAAATGAACGATACCATTCAGTGGGGCGGCAATGACGTAGGCTTTCCCGGCGAACCTTTAGTAAAAGTTTACGGAATAGCTGAATCGACGATTTGCCCATTTTGTGGTTTTCAAAACGATGAAGAATATGATATCACGCTAAAGGCTGATATTATATCAGCCATGAATCTAATGGAGTCTTATAATCCTTATACATCATCTGGCAATGAGGGTGGTTATTTTACACCTGATATATAAGAATAAAAGGGAATTAAATGCTGCCGTATGGAAACTGAAATTATCACAGAAACCACAAATCAAACGAAATTTTTTATCACTTTCATTAGCGTTTCATTGGGGGGATCTTTTTTGTTTGCTAATGTAGCCGTCACGTTTCGTGAACCCATCATTGGCGAGGTTGGTTTAGTATTGTGCATACTTATCCCTTTTATTTTTATAAAAAAAATTATTTTGTTTTTTACCAAACGAGTAAAAATAGTCTTTTTCGAAGATCATTTTTTACTGATGATGATGGATCTTAATAGCGCATTAGTGTTAAATGAAAATCAGTTCTTTTATCAAAACATTCTATCATGTACAATTAATTCGGCTCAAGTTAAAACATCATCGATTTGTTTAGAGTTAGTCAGCGGCGGAAAGAAAAAATATATTTTTACCAATTCAAAAGGTGTCGACATAGGTAACATAGGCGAAATTATTTATGTTAACATCAAATTAAGAAAACCTGATGTTGTTTTAAAGCCGGCATTTTTCGGTTCAAATAATGGCAGAGCTTACGTTATAGGTATGGCAATTTTATTAACTATATTGTTATTTCTTCATATTTTTTATTCGCCCCAGACTTCGCCAGCTACTTTTTTGATAAGTATTAGTTTGTACGTAAGTATTTGGGCTCAAAGGAAGAAAGATATTGAACGGTTTAAGCGATTAAGTGTTGAATAATTGGAGATACAGCCCAAGCTACCGCAAGACCAAGCAGCGGGCCACAAGCGGCACGCTTGCGGCAGCGGGGGAAGAAAGTGAATCAGCTGGCCTTGAATTTTAAGCCGGATGAAGGGTAGGAGGGGATGAAAAGTAAGTAGAAAACTTTCCAGGCGATTTCTTGCCGCTTGTTTACTAAATATCGGGCCACAAGGCAGGAGCCAGGACAGCGGGGGTGATTTATGCCCTAGATAACTGTTTAATTAAAATGAAAAAAATATTTCTGATTGCCTTTAGTTTAATATTATTAGCAGTTTTTTTCGCATGTATATATTTCGTTACTGGGGTAAGTTATGAATATCCGTCGATAAAAAAATATGAATACTGGGGTGAGAAAAATGAATTAATCTCTGCTTTTGAAAAATATGCCCAAAGCAACAGGGATGTTGTCTTTAAAATTGTCGATACTGTCGGAAATTCTGAAAATGGTTATTTAATAAGATTGAATATTATGTTAGTTGCTGAAACTCGAAGTATTGAATATTCACTACAATTTAAAAAAGACGGAAACATCGCGCCATCTAAAATAATTATAGAGTTAACTGAGGCGTATGATAAAACTAATAACATCGGAGGATATATAAAAAACGCAAAGGGATTGGATTCTTTAGTAAAAACTTTTGAGCATAACGTTTTAACTCCAATAAGAATGCAGCAAGGTATCAATATACATTCTCAATAAATTATTTAAGGCCCCCAACCTGGCGAGTATCCGCGTCGGCCTAAAGAGGTGGGTTACTCGTGCCACGGTGTTTGTAGTTTGTAGTAAGCAGTTGGCAGTGGCTTAGCAATGGGCTTATGGTATACAGAAATTGCGCCTAAGGCCTGCAGGCGTATGAGTGTATAGCGCGGCCCCGATTTAAATCGGGGAAACGCCCCAATAAATGACCAATAACATCCACGATTGATTAGCCAATCATGTTGAATGAATTGAACTCAATCAACCTAATCCAACAAAATCAACCCAATCAACCTACCCACACACGTTTATCATAAAATCCCCGTTATCTAAAGGCAAAACTTAATGCTTAACCCGGTGGTTTTTACTGCCTTTTACTATTTAATTGTTAAAAAGTGTTAAGCTGCTGTTTTTGACAGATAAAAGAATAAATTTGCCGATTGAAATATAGCTGGCGGGCGTATAGCACAGGCCGGTTAGGTTGAAGGCAAAATAAACTGAATAATTGATTTAGATGAACAGGTTACTGTTAGTTTTATTGCTTTTGAGCGCTTGTTTTGCCGGGTGTAAAAATACAAACGATGTGCCGGCCCAGATTAGGGCGCAGTTGGCGGTTGATAATAAAATTATTACCGCTTATTTGGCAAGTGGTGATATTAAGGCAACTGCGGTGGATTCGGCAGGCGTTGCAACCGGCATCTACTATATTATTGATACGGCAACAACGGGGAAGGACTTGTACACCAGCTCAACCCAGATAGTGGTAGGCTATAGTGCAACGCTGTTGACCACAGGTAAAGTGGTGATCTCTACCGATAAGTTTCACCCCTCGTATGTGTTGGGTGCAACAATTAGGGGATGGCAGCTGGGGATAGCAGCCTCGAAGGCGCAGGTTGGGAGTAGAATAAGGTTATTTGTACCTTCGCATTACGCTTACGGGCCATTTTCACAGCCGGATTTGGGATTACCGGCAAATGCGATCCTTATTTTTGATATAAAGATTTATAATATAGTTAATTAACATAAAGAATACTTGGCATCGCAATAACAACTTATGCCGCGAGGGCTACATTTGCCCGATAACAACAGATAACAAATGAGACAAAAATTCTTTACCCTACTTTTAATTTCAGCCATTGGTTTTGCATCGTGCCGAAAGGACAAAATTGAACAGACGATCAAGCAATATGATGAAAGCCAGATGCAAAATTATATTAAAGTTCATGGGTTAACCGGCATGCTAAAGGACACCATTGGCGGAGATACTTCCGGGATTTATTATAAAATTATAATGCCGGGTCATACAGCCGCTGCGCCGATTGACTATCCGGATAACGTTTCATTTGTGTTCCAGCTTAGCAGCTTTGACGGGAGATACATCACACTTGATACTATTCAAAACCATATTGACGATTACCTGGGCCATTTAACACATGATGCGTTGCCTGCAGGTTTACAGCTTGCCATAAAAAACCTGGTGAAACATAAAGGGGCAAGCGCCCGTATACTAATTCCGTCGCACCTTGCTTACGGTGTAAGTGGGTATGGTTCTGGCAGCTCAAGTGTTACGAACACTAAAATTGCGGGTAACCAATGCCTTGATTATTATGTGCACTTAATTGAAAGCTATAAAACATACGATCCGCAGGTAATTAAAAACAACTGGGATCTAACGGGCTACACACCGGTAAAAAGCAGGTTGGATACAGCAGGTAATATTTATTACTATAAAATATTAACTCCGGGAAACATAGGGGCGAGCCCCATTACTGAAAGCTCTTCCGTTACCGTTAATTACACCGGTTCTTTACTTAACGGAACGGTCTTTGATGGGCAGTATAACGGGAGTAATACAAATACATTAACGCCTTCCGGATTGACAATGGGTGTTAGGGAAGCACTTGAAGATCATGCTGTGACAGGGACTAAGATTTCCATTATTGTGCCGTCTGGATTAGGGTATAGTAACATAACGTCTGGCAGTATTCCTATAAATAGTTGTTTAAGATTTACATTTACAGTTATATCTACAATTCCATAGTAATTATTGGAATGGTAAAGCCTTTTTATAAGTATTATAATGGGTTTCGGAAACTTGCAGCAGCAGGGAACAGCCGAAACCCATTTGTATTTGAATAGTAAATTGGTTAAAAATATTGTTATTTCGTCTGTCAATAAATCTAAATTAATACGTTTAAACCTTACCTTTTAATACTCATATATGACAAACAGCAACTTTCCCTGGGTGGAATCACCTTTTTTTGAGGAGATCTTAGCATCGAAAAATTTATCGGAAGATAAAGTAAAACTCATCAGCGAATATCATGAAAACGGTTTCGTAGTTTTAAGCGGTATGTTACCGCCCGCACTGATTGATGCCGTTAAAGCAGATTCGGAAAACAAGGCATTTAATCCAGATTTTCCTTTAAAAACTCAAAGGGATAAAACCCGGGTGCAGGATTTCTGGCAGGTTTCGCAATCCTCTAAAGAGCTGGCGTGTTTCCCTAAAGTATTAGAAACGCTGGAGCTATTGTACGACAGAAAACCAATCCCGTTTCAAACTTTAAATTTTTGTGTTGGCACCCAGCAAAGGGCGCATTCAGATACCATCCATTTCAGCTCCTTGCCCGCCCGGTTTATGTGCGGCGTTTGGGTAGCACTGGAAGATATTACCGAAGAGAACGGCCCGGTTTTTTATTATCCCGGTTCGCAGTGTTTGCCTGAATATGATTTTTCGGACATCAGGACGACCGCTGAGACTACTTCTTATGACAAGAACTATAAAGAATATGAAGACTTTATGGAGAAAATCGTATCTGCTAACAAACTGGAGAAAAAGAAATTCCTGGCCAAAAAGGGCGATCTGCTGATCTGGTCGTCGAATATTATTCATGGTGGCTCGCCGGTTACTAAGGCTGGTGCGTCAAGATGGTCGCAGGTTACCCATTATTTTTTTGAAGACTGCTATTACTATACGCCAATGTTATCTAACATGGCTGTTAACCAACTTTATTTAAGAAATAACTTAGTTAATGTTGAAACGGGTGAGGTTGTCAAACAATCATACAACGGGCAGCAGCTTAACTATTTTAAAACAGCAAAAGGCAAATTTATATTTACCGGTGATGTTAAGTTCCCTAAAATAATGACGCTTTGGACGAAGCTAACCGGAAAGAAATAGCTGTCATTCAGCCAACGCTTCTTTAAAAGCTTTTAAACACCTGTCACGTGCAAAAGCATGATCAACAATGGGTTTTGGATATGTGCTGAAGTCGGCATATTCCGGAACCCATTTTTTTACGTACTCCAGTTTTGGGTCGAATTTTTTCATTTGAGACTCCGGGTTGAAGATCCGGAAATAAGGTGCCGCATCCGTTCCCGAACCGGCCGACCATTGCCAGCCGCCAACGTTGCTGGCCATTTCGTAGTCCAACAGCTTGCGGGCAAAATAACGCTCACCCCAGCGCCAGTCAATCAATAAATCTTTACTTAAAAAACTGGCAACAACCATGCGCACACGGTTGTGCATGTAACCTGTTTCGTTCAGTTCGCGCATGCCGGCGTCAACAAGCGGATAGCCTGTTTCGCCTTTACACCAGGCTTCAAATTGCTTTTCGTCATTCGCCCATTTAATCCGGTCATATTCCAGCCTGAAGGCTTGATCGGCAGTGTGGGGGAAATGATACAAGATCATCATATAAAACTCGCGCCATACCAGCTCATTCAGCCATGTTTTCTCATTATGTCCGTTTGCTGTTCGTGCAAGCTCACGGATACTTACCGTGCCGAAGCGTAAATGTAAGCCTATATGCGTAGTGCCTTTTATAGCAGGGAAGTCACGCTTTTCAGCATAATCAGCTATCAGTTCTTTATAATCGATGTTCGGAAACTCGCGGTCGGCTTCCTCGAAGCCCATTTGTTTTAGTGATGGAAGCGGGAAAGCTTTGGTTTGATAGAAGCTTTTAAAATACTTTTTGTTGGGATAGGCCTTTAGATAAAATGATGTAAGCTTTTGGTGCCATTTGCGCATGTATGGCGTGTAAACCGTGTACGGTTTACCGTCGTCCTTTGTCACTTCATCGCGGTCGAAAATCACCTGGTCCTTATAAGTCTTAAAAGCGATTTCGTGTTTTTTTAGTTGTGCAGCTATGGCTTTATCGCGTTTTTTGGCATAAGGCTCATAATCATGATTGGTGTAAACTGCTTTAACATCATATTCTTTTAACAGCTTTTTCCAGGCATCTTCCGGCTTATCGTAGATCACCAGCAGGCCGCTGCCGTGCTGGCGAAGTTCCTTATCCAGTTCCTCAATGGTTTGGTAAATAAAGGTTGCCCGTGCATCATCCTTATCCTCCAATTGATCGAGGATCTCCTTATCAAAAATAAATATTGGTAACACGGGGTTTTCGCTCTTCAGGGCGTGATACAAACCTGCGTTATCGTCCAATCGCAAATCGCGCCTGAACCAGAAAACAGAAACGGGCGACTGCTTATCCATAGATCTCCTTTAATGCTGATCTTAACTCCGGGTATTTGAATTTAAACCCGGCATCTTCAATTTTTTGTGCCGATACTTTGGTGCTGCCCAGTACAATGGTGGCCATTTCGCCAAGCAAAAGCTTTAATGCGAATGCCGGTACATTTGGCGCCCATAAAGGCTTATGCAGTTGTTTAGCAACGGCCCGGGTAAGCTGTTTATTGGTCACCGGGTTAGGGGCAACCATGTTGTACGTTCCTTTGAAATCTTCTTTTTCAATTGCGAGCATGTACATATCAACCACATCCTGCCAGTGGATCCACGGAATCCATTGTTTGCCGCTGCCCGGCGGAGAACCCACAAACATTTTTACCGGCAATGCCAGTTGCTTTAATGCGCCGCCATCGTTCAATACTACACCGGTACGGAATTTCACTATCCGCAGTTTAAGCGCAGCGCCTTCATCAACAGCAACTTCCCAATCCACACAGCATTGCGCCATAAAATCGGTATTGGGCGGACTCTCCTCCGTCATCAATTCATCCCCCCGGTCGCTGTAATAACCAATGGCAGATGCAGAAACGATAGCATTTACCTGGTGCTTTTTTGTGCGGAGCAAATGATAAATAAGCCCGATGGATTTGGTACGGCTTTCAATAAGCTCCTTTTTGCGCTCATCAGTCCAGCGTTGGTCGGCTATCCCTGCACCCGCCAGGTGGACTACTATGTCTACGCCATCAATACATGCTTCATCAATCTCGCCCTTGTTCACATCCCACAAAAAGGTTTTCACGCCAAGGTTATTCCCCTGCTTGCGGCTTAAATGACTAACGCGGTAACCGTTCGCCAACAACTGTTTGGTAAGCGCTTTGCCGATAGCGCCGGTACCGCCTGTAAGGAGGATGCTTTTTTTATTGTCCATAGTTCGCTTGAGTCCATGGTCGATAGTCCATAGACCATGGCAGAATTATTTAATACTATGTAAATAATAGCTATCGACTATCGTCCATTGACCATGGTCTATTCGCTACACATTCACACTATCAACAACAACAACTTTACTGCAAAGCGGTTTTGCATAGTTTTCGGCAAATAGCACGTGGGTAGGGTCAACCTGGTAGGCTTCCTGTTCTTCGGGGCCGTCAAATAACATTAGCAGGGATACGTCGTATGAGCGGTCGATCACCTCGCGGAAGGTTTCAGCCGGTACCCCGATGTGGATTTGGCGGATATGCGGGATGGGTAATAGGGTGTTTAACCCGTCAAGTAATTGTTGTTTATCAGCTTTGTCTTTAAGCCAGAAGTGTACGTGGTGAACGAAGGTGTTTTTGAGTAGCATGTGGAAATTGATTTTATTAGCTAAAATGGGAATAAATAAGCAATCTTTACTACGATTCTGCAAAGTTTAAGAAACCCCGTCGGGGTTCAATATCGGTAGCACAAAATAAAAGCAATCTTCACGTGCCGTAGGTACGAAACTTCGCGGAGAGGTTGCGTACCTACAGCACGCTAATAGAATTTTGCTCTTTTCTACCGATATTTTGCACCTACGGCGCATTTTGAAGAATCTTTTTAACAAACAATATTACGCCGCTACCTCAAACTTTGTGATTTGTTCTGCCATCCCCTTAAAGATAAAAATGTGGAATGGAAACATCAGTGCCCAATAAATTCTGCCCCATAAGCCCTTAGGGCGAAAGGTGGCTACCTGGCTTAAAAATGTTTCGCCGTGGCGCTCTACTATTTTAAATTCAAGCCAGGCTTCACCGGGAAGCTTCATTTCGGCATAAAGCAGCAGGCGCTTATTGATCTTATCGGCCAGTAAAACCCGCCAGAAATCTATTGCGTCGCCCGGGGAAATGTTGATATTGCTGGTACGTCCGCGCCTGGAGCCAACACCCCCAACTATCTTATCCAAAAATCCGCGCAGGTTCCAGATCCAGTTCCAGTAATACCAGCCGCGTTTGCCGCCAATGGCCCAAAGATTATTCAGCACTTCCTTTGTATCGCGTTTAAATGGTGTTTTAACTTTATACTCCAGGGTGCCGTTTTGCGGCACTTTAAACTGATCCATAAAGCCGGGTTTCAGGTAGCCGCGGTTAAGGGCGTCCTTCCAGCTGGAGGCGATCGAGTTTTGCTCGATCTTTACAAATGCGAGTTCCAATGCTTCTTCATAGGTTAAGCATTTTCTTCTCACAACCTTATCGATGGTATGGTCCTTCATAACCGTTTCATTCTTCATGCTGTCAACCAGGCTTTGCGCCAGCGAATAGCTGATGGACGTGACGAAATAGAGCCAGTAAGACGAGATCTTAGGCGAGAGGAAGGGAATGGTAAAAATATATCGCTTTAGCTTGCGCACTTTGGCATAAGTAAGCATCATTTGTTTAAAGGTAAGTATATCCGGCCCGCCAATATCAAAGGTATGGTTGAATGCTTTTTTATTTAATAGAACACCTTGCAGGTAGCCCAATACATCCCTGATGGCAATTGGCTGGCATTTGGTATTTACCCATCGCGGCACCGTCATGATGGGAAGTTTTTCGGTGAGATCCCTTATTATCTCGAAGGATGAACTACCCGAACCAATAATGATAGCGGCCCTTAAAACAGTTAATGCTGCTTTACCTTCCAATAAAACATATTCAACATTTTTGCGCGATTCCAGGTGCTTCGACAGGTGATTGTCATTCGTAATGCCACTTAAATAAGTAATTTGTTTACAAGCGGTTTTATCAATTGCCCTAATAAAATTCGCGGCTGAAGCTGCTTCAAGTTCTGCAAAATCTTTATCGCCGCTGCCCGTCATGGAATGAACCAGGTAATAGGCGGCATCAATATCCTTGGGAAACTCTTCAATGCTTTCAGGCACTAGCAGGTCGCCGGTTACCAGGGTAACATGTTCGCTGTAATCGCTGTTTTCGTGGAAACGGCGTTTATCCCGCACCAGGCAAACCACATCATGGCCTTTATCCAGTAATACCGGGATAAGCCGTGTGCCGATATAGCCATTTGCGCCTGCTATGAGAACTTTCATATAATAAGAACAACAAAAAGCGGGGAGTGTTTTTCTTTACCCGCTTCACCAAAATTCTATCACTGACGGGATTTATACCTAAATCGCCCGCATTTTATTCCCCTTTGCCTCATGGGTAACCTCGGCTAAACCGAGCTTTTCCATTAGCGGCGGAATGTACATACCAAAACGGCCCCGCAGTCCTTTCTTTAACCCGTACCAACCACCAACAGGATTGCCTTCAGAACGGCCCCAGGCTTCAACGGTTCCCTCCTTTGCAGGTTTTTGTTCGTCGGCGCTGCCGAGATCCATCCAGTCGCCGTGTTGTTTTAACATCGTGTGCAGATCATCTAAGCAGCGAATATCATAGTGCAGTACTGTTTTGCCAACTGTGCAAACCAAAACTTCTTTGCCGTCTTTCTCATCAACATGCATGGTGTATTCAGATGATTGTGGCGGCGTTTTTAAAAGCATCGGGTTTGCTTTGGTTCCTATCTTATCTTTCATTTTCGGGTGAATTGGTTGGATAAAGATAAAGTTTTAAAAACCGAAAATCTTAAAAAGATCGTTAACTATCAATCGCTTACCCAAACTCTTCAAGCGTTTAAGCAAACTGCTCAACCACATGCGGCTTATAAGTATCCGTCTTAACCTCAGCCTTCAATTCATGCAAAATATTGTATAAACCAAAATTAGTGCGGTTAACGTATATAAAATGTTTTACGCCGCGGGCCTGTTTAAATTCGGGCATTTTAGATACCTTTTCGCCAAAGCCGTATAGCTCATCAAAAAATTCGGTTTGGCCGAAATCGAAATGATCGGTAATGTAAGGTTTTGCAAACAGGCCGATCATCTGCCGGTAGGCGGTATAATAAAATTCTATCTGTGCCGGGGTATCCTTAGGGTGGATCATTTCCAGCTGGCGGAATGCTTTAATAGTTTCCTCCTTATTATCCATCAGGCCGGTTGATGTAAGCGAGAAAAATGGGTAATAAAAATCTTCAGGCATTTCCTTAATACAACCAAAATCGATAACACCAAGCTTATCGTCGCTGGTGATCATGAAGTTTCCGGGATGCGGATCAGCATGCACTGCGCGCAACTCATGTTGCTGAAAATTATAAAAATCCCACAGCGCCTGGCCTATTTTGTTTCTTAGCTCCTGTGATGGGTTGGTTTGCAAAAACTCGCGCAGGTGCTTGCCTTCCAGCCAGTCCATGGTGATAATCCGCTTGCTGGACAGTTCGGGGTAATATTTAGGGAAAACAACATTGTCTAAATTAGCGCAGGCGGTTGAGAACTCTATTGAACGGCGAACTTCCAATTCATAATCTGTTTCTTCCAGCAGGCGCTCCTCAACCTCGCGCATATAAATATCCAGTTCCTTTTCACTCATGCCCAGCATCCGGAATGCAAAGGGTTTTACCAGCTTTAGATCGGACGATATGGAATCACCAACACCGGGATACTGAATTTTTACCGCCAACTTTTTGCCATCCAATTCTGCCTGGTGAACCTGGCCTATTGAAGCGGCATTTGATGAACGCACATTGAATTTATCGTAGATCTTATCCGGCGTTTTGCCAAAATACTTTTTAAATGTCTGTACGATCAACGGGCCGGAAAGGGGAGGAGCGTTATACTGCGATTGTGAAAACTTATCCGTGTAAGCCTGCGGCAGCAGGTTTTTGTCCATGCTGAGCATTTGTGCGACTTTTAAGGCGCTGCCTTTCAGTTCGCTTAGGGATTCATAAATATCTGATGCATTGTCCTCGTTCAACTCCGATTTATCCATATCGGGATTAAAGAGCTTTTTTGAATAATGCTTTATATAGTTGCCGCCAATCTTGAAGCCTGTTTTTACAAACTTAGCCGAGCGTTCAACCTTGCTGGTAGGGATGCTGTTTTGTTCCTTTGGTGTGTTATCACTCATGTTTTAATCTTCCTTAAATAGGGCCGCAAGCTTTTGCACGGTCAGTTCCGAATAATCATCGATCACTAAATCAACCGGGTGCAGATCCTCTGCTTTATGCCCTGTGGTGATAGCGACAACTTTCATGCCTGCATCCCTGCCTGCTTTAATTCCGGCCAATGAATCTTCAAAAACCACGCATTTTGACGGTGGGGTGTTTAATTTTTCTGCCGCCTTTAAAAAGATCTGCGGATTTGGCTTGGGCTTGCTCACCATGGATGAATTTACGATCTCCTCAAAATCGTCGCGGATAGGCACTTTGTTTAGTATAAAATCAATGTCCTCAACCGTTGCCGAAGTTGCCATTGCCATTTTTATCCCGGAGTTTTTTAACTCGGTCAAAAAATTCTCAAGTCCGTTTATCGGAGCGAGATAAGGGGCATACAACTCGCGGTAAAAACCTTCCTTTTCACTGAGTAGCGCTTTTAACCCGGCTTCATCGCGATCTGGAAATAATCCTCTTAACGTATCCAATATGGGGACGCCACTAATTTGTGTATAATAGGTTTGCCTGCTTAATTCGCCTTTGCCGTATTTCTTAAAAAGCGCCTGCCACGATTTAAAATGATATGGGGTATTGTCTATCAGAGTGCCATCCATATCAAAAATGGCGGCGAATGTATTAGTTGCTTCCAAATCCCATCTTCTCTTTAAGGCCGCCGTTTTTTGCTAAAAACTTGCCGTATTCAAATAAGTTGTCAATTGGCGAGCGCTGGAAAAGATCGAACGTAACATTGATGCCCTTTTCAATGGCTTCATCAGTTTTTTCGAAGCCTGCGGAGCTATCATTTATCCAGAAGTTCAATACAAAAACAAGTTGTACCCAAAGGGCGTCCTTGTAACGGTTGCTAAAGAATTTACGTTCAGATAGCTCGTTCGATTCAAGGCCTTCAACTATCAGGTCATTACAAAAAACTTCAAAAACATCTTTTATGCCGGTGAAGATTTGCGGGGTAGAAAATGTTTTTGGCTGTTTTTTCACGCTGTAAACCACAAAGCTGCGGCTGCCTTTCAATAGCTCGAAAAAGCTGTAGAAAAAAGATAGTGCTTTTTCGCGCGCTGAATACTGGCTCCAAACATCCTGGGTTTTTATTTCAGCGATAGTCCTTATCGCAAAGCCTGTCCATAAATTTTGTTCAATTGCGTCGAATGAGCCGAAGAATTTATAAAATTCCTCCTCAGTCATTTTATTTTTTTTGGCGAAAATGTAAACCGATTTGGGCTGTTGCCCTTCGGTAAGTACAAAATCTATATACGCCTTTTGGATTCCTTCAATAGTAGCCATAGGAGAGTTGAGTTTTAAATTACTTTATAAAATTAACGAATAGAATTTTAGGATAGTACAAAAAAGCGCTAATGATGCCGTATATGTGCTTAAATTATAATATCTTGACAATCGGAACTCCGAAAATGTTTAACAGATGTCAAATATTAGCTGCAACTGTTTGTAACTAACAAATAAATTGCAAATTTGTACACTGCAATAAAGTTAACCCCCTGTTTAACTATGAGTGAAAAAACAATATTGGTATGGTTTAGGAATGATTTACGCATCCGTGATAATGAAATATTATTAGAGGCTGTGCGTAAGGCAGATAAAGTATTACCCGTTTATTGTTTTGATCCGTTCTATTTTAAGCAAAATCTTTCAGGCAATCCAAAAACCGGGAATATAAGGGCGCGGTTTCTTTTGGAGTCGGTGGCTAACCTGCGGAAGAATTTGCAGGCCATCGGTGGGGATTTAATTATTCGCATCGGCAGTCCGGCAGAAATAATTCCGCAACTTGCTGAAGAATACCAGGTGAACGAAGTATATCATCACCGCGAAGTTGCCCATGAGGAAACCGAGATTTCCGAGCAGGTGGAAACTGCGCTGTGGAAGATCCGGCTTAACTTAAAACATTTTATTGGTCATACCCTATATCATAAGGAGGATCTGCCATTCCCGATAAAGGATATCCCGGATAGCTTTGCCGTTTTTAAAAAGAAGGTGGAGCGCGACAGCGATGTGCGACAATGCGTGGCAACCCCCGAACATATCGGCACCCCCCAAATTATTGATGCCGGTGAATTACCGACATTGCAAGTGTTAGGTTTGGATGAGCCGTTTGATGACCCTCGGGCGGTTAACCACTTTAAGGGTGGCGAGGACGAAGCAATAAAACAACTCGAAGATTTTTTTGTCAACAACAGCCACACAGTCATCGGCAAAAAAAATAACAGTATTAATTTATCTAAGCTGTCGCCATGGATAGCCCTGGGCTGTATCTCATTGCGGCAGGTTTACTGGGAGATCATCAAACATCAGCAACTAAACAATACCCATTACCCGGGTATGCTGCTCGACCTGCTTTGGCGCGATTATTTCAGGTTTATGTTTAAAAAACATGGCCAGAAGTTTATTGCAGCAAAGGACCAGTCGGGCGATGTTGGCACTGATGTAATCAATAGTAATACACTTTTTGAACACTGGGAGCATGGTGAAACAGGCGTGCCCCTGGTTGATGCAATTATGCATGAACTTAATGCTACCGGGTATATCAGCAACTATAGCAGGCAACTTGTTGCCTTGTTTTTAGTTAATGAGCTTAAGGTGGACTGGAAAAAAGGCGCTGCCTACTTCGAGGAAAAGCTGATTGATTATTCACCGGCAAGCAACTGGGGTAACTGGGCCTTTATCGCTGGTATTAATGATGCACGCGAGAGCCGTTATGCAATTGCAGCTCTCCCAGTAGCTGACCAAATTGCAAAAAACGACTACATAGAAACATGGCTGCCTGCCTTTAATAGCGATGACTACCAGGCATATGCCATAAAATAGTTGCGTTAATTTGTAATAATTGGTTTAGCTTTACGTCATATAGTTATTATGAATTCCTTCGAACAATTTACTGTTATTATTGGCCTGCTTGCCGTTCTTTTGGAAGGGGTATCTTACCTGCGTCAATTTGTGCACAAACTGTTGCACAAATAAAATTTCCTCCCAACTAACTTATTTGAATTTATATTAACAAATGTTAATAGGTGGGTAAGTTTTATAAATAAATTACAAAGTTTGTAAACCGATATGCTTACTTTTGTACCGTTTTAAAGATTGGTTTCTCATGGATCGTCTCAACTATATAAACAGCGGCAACGCTGAATACATTAATTCCCTCTACGAAGCATACAAACAAGACCCTGAATCTGTTGACTTTGGATGGCAAAAGTTTTTTGAAGGGTTTGATTTTGGAAAAGATACAACGGCTGCTCCCTCGGCAACAAGCGATGGAACGCCGGCGCATATTTTAAAGGAAATAAATGTGTTTAACCTGATTGAAGGTTACCGTACACGCGGGCATTTATTCACCAAAACTAACCCGGTACGCGAGCGCCGCAAGTACTTCCCGGGTAAAGAGCTGGAAACCTTCGGCTTAAGCGATGCTGATTTAGACACTGTATTTAATGCAGGTATTGAAGTTGGCCTGGGCCCTGCCAAACTGAGCGACATCCGTCAGTTATTGGAGGATACCTATTGCCAGTCGATTGGTGCTGAATACCGGTATATCCGCAACCCTATTAAGATCAAGTGGTTTGAAGACAGGATGGAAAGCAAGCGTAACACGCCATCTTTCACTGTTGACGAAAAGAAGTTGATGCTTGATAAGCTGAACGAAGCAGTTGTTTTCGAAAACTTCTTAGGTACAAAATTCTTAGGTCAAAAACGTTTCTCGCTGGAAGGTGCGGAAGCGTTGATCCCTGCTTTGGATTCTGTTATTCAAAATGGTTCGGAACTTGGCATCCAGGAATTTATTATAGGTATGGCACATCGCGGAAGGCTGAATGTGCTGACTAATATCATGGAAAAGCCTTATAAAGAGGTTTTTTTAGAGTTTGAAGGGAAGAATTTTGACGAGGATACCCCATTTGGCGGCGACGTAAAATATCACCTTGGCTATTCAACCGACGTGGTAACTAAAGGTGGCAAAAAGGTACACTTAAGCCTTTGCCCCAACCCGTCGCACCTGGAAGCGGTTGACCCTGTTGTTGAGGGCTTAACCCGCTCAAAAATCGACTTTAAATATAACGGCGACGATACCAAAATTGCCCCGATACTGATCCACGGTGACGCTTCTGTAGCGGGCCAGGGGATTGTTTACGAGGTATTACAGATGGAAAAATTGGATGGCTACCGCACAGGTGGTACTATCCACGTTGTAATAAATAACCAGATTGGCTTTACCACCAATTTTAAGGATGCCCGTTCAAGTACTTATTGTACCGACGTAGCCAAAACGGTATTATCACCTGTTTTTCACGTTAATGGTGATGATGTTGAAGCTTTGGCTTATGTAGTAAACCTTGCCATGGAGTACCGCCAGGTGTTTCATGAGGACGTGTTTATCGATATTTTATGCTACCGCAGGTACGGTCATAACGAGGCAGATGAGCCGAAGTTCACTCAGCCATTGTTATATAAAGCAATTGAGGCGCACCCTAATCCGCTGGAGATCTACAAGCAAAAACTACAGGCTGAAGGAAGCATTGATGCCGCGTTTGCTTCAGAACTGGAAAGGAAGTTCCGTGCCGAACTGCAATCAAAACTGGATGAATCAAAAGCTCAGGATGGGATTACGGAAACCATACAAATGTTTGAAGGTGCCTGGCATGGCCTGCACCTGGCAAGCAGTAGGGAGTCGTTTGCCTCAATAGACACTTCGGTTCCTAAAGATGAGTTGCTTGAGATAGGCAAAAAGATAACCGAATTGCCCAAAGGCAAGGAGTTCTTTAAAAAGATTGAAAAGCTTTTTGAAGAGCGCAGTAAAATGGTAGCCACTACGCATGTGTTCGATTGGGCTATGGGTGAGTTACTGGCGTATGGTACATTATTAAAAGACGGTCACCCTGTTAGATTAAGTGGTGAAGACGTTAAACGCGGTACTTTTTCGCACCGCCATGCGGTATTAACGCTGGCTGATTCTGAAGATGAATACACCCCGCTTGAAACCATAAACGCTGAAGCCAAGCTAAGTATTTTTAATTCGCTGCTTTCGGAATATGGCGTTTTAGGATTTGAGTACGGATACGCATTGGCTAACCCCAATGCTTTAACTATATGGGAAGCCCAGTTTGGGGACTTCTTTAACGGTGCACAAATTATTGTTGACCAGTACATTGCCAGCGCCGAAACAAAATGGCAGCGTGGTAATGGTTTGGTGATGTTATTGCCGCATGGTTATGAAGGCCAAGGCCCGGAACACTCATCGGCCCGCGTGGAAAGATTTTTAGAGCTTTGTGCTGATAGCAATATCCAGGTGGCAAATTGTACCACTCCGGCAAACTTCTTCCACATCCTGCGCAGGCAGATGCTGAGAGATTTCCGCAAACCGCTGATCATCTTTACGCCAAAAAGCTTATTGCGAAGTCCTAAATGTGTGTCACCTCTTGAAGAGTTTACCAACGGTAAATTTCATGAGTTGATTGACGATGATTATGCTGATCCGAAAAAAGTGAAACGCGTGTTGCTTTGTACCGGAAAGATCTATTACGACCTGCTGGAAAAGCAACAGGTTGATAAACGTAAGGACGTTGCCATTGTTCGAGTTGAGCAATTATATCCAACACCTACTTTGCAGATCCTGAAAGTAAAAGCAAAATATGCGAAGGCTACTGAATTTTTGTGGGTACAGGAAGAGCCTGAAAATATGGGCGCGTGGCCGTATATCTGTCGCAAGTTCCATAACGATAAGGTGATCAACCTGAGTGTGATCTCGCGTCATGAAGGCAGCAGTACCGCTACCGGTTTTGCCAAACAACATGCCGCGCAGCAATTACACATTGTTTCAAAAGCATTTGAGGCCCCTGCCGGCAAGGTAGTGAAGGCTGCTGTTAAGGCAACAACTGAAAAAATGGCCAATGTTGGCGCTGATTAATTTAATTTGAAAATTTGACGATGTGCTGATTTGAAGATTAATACTTAATCAATTGGCTGGCATCTTCAAATTTCCAAATTCAACAAAATATTAATTTGAAAATTGTAAATGTGCTGAGTTGGGGATAAAAAATTAAAGCACGGCATTTTCAAATTTTCAAAACAACAAATTTTCAAATTGAAAAAATGAGTTTAACTATTAAAGTTCCGCCGGTTGGCGAATCGATTACTGAGGTAACCCTGTCAAGCTGGCTGAAAAAAGACGGCGATGTGGTTAAAATGGACGAAGTAATTGCCGAATTAGAATCAGACAAAGCAACTTTTGAGCTTACTGCCGAAAAAGCTGGCATTTTAACAACCGTTGCCAAAGAAGGTGATACGTTGCCTATTGGTGCCGTTGTAGCCAGTATTGAAGAAGGCAGCGCTGCTGCACCTGCGAAGGAAACTGCTCCTGCAGCACAACCGCAGCCTGAAGTTGTGGCAAATGCTCCGGCACCTGCTCCTGTTGAAGCAGCACCAGTTAATGCTGCTCCTGCTCCGGCAACTGGCGGATCATTACAAGTTAAAGTTCCAACCGTTGGTGAATCAATAACCGAAGTAACATTATCACGCTGGATCAAAAAAGACGGTGATGCTGTTGCAATGGATGAAGCTATTGCAGAACTTGAATCAGACAAAGCAACTTTCGAACTTACTGCTGAAAAAGCAGGAACATTAAAAACTATAGCCAAAGAAGGCGACGTATTGCCAATTGGCGCTGTTGTTTGCACCATTGAGGGTGCGGGCGCTGCTGCTCCTGCGGCTAAGCCTGCTGAGGCATCTCCTGCTGCTGCAACAGGTACCCAAGCTACCAATGGCAAAGCTGTGACTTACGCTTCAGGTACACCATCACCGGCTGCTGCCAAGATCCTTGCCGAAAAAGGTGTGGACACAAGCAGTGTTAGTGGTACAGGTGTTGCCGGCCGTATAACTAAAGAAGATGCTCTGGCAGCTCAGCTAATTTCAGAAAACCCACAGGCACCTAAGGCATTGTCAGGTGCCGTTCCACCACCAGCAAAACCTGCGACTGCTCCGGCACCAAAGGCCGAACCTGTTGCTGCTGGTGCGCGGTCTGATCGTCGTGAAAAGATGTCATCGCTGCGTAAAACTGTTGCCAAGAGGTTGGTTGCGGTTAAAAACGAAACTGCAATGCTGACTACCTTTAACGAGGTTGACATGGCACCGATAATGGAAATCCGCAGCAAATACAAGGATAAATTTAAAGAGAAGCATGGCGTTGGTCTGGGCTTTATGTCATTTTTTACCAAAGCAGTTTGCGAGGCATTGAAGGACTGGCCTGCCGTTGGTGCACGCATAGAAGGTGAAGAGGTTGTTTACAGCAATTTTGCTGATATCTCTATCGCGGTATCTGCTCCGAAAGGATTGGTCGTTCCGGTTATCCGCAACGCGGAAAGCATGAGCCTGGCTGAAATTGAAAAGGCTGTCGCTGCACTGGCTGTTAAGGCCCGCGAAAATAAGCTGACTTTAGAAGAAATGACCGGCGGTACCTTTACAATAACCAATGGCGGCGTATTCGGTTCCATGATGTCGACACCGATATTGAATTCGCCGCAATCTGCTATATTGGGTATGCATAATATTATAGAGCGCCCGGTTGCTGTGAACGGACAGGTGGTTATCCGTCCGATGATGTACTTAGCGTTATCATATGATCACCGCATCATCGATGGCCGCGAATCAGTAAGCTTCCTGGTAAGGGTAAAACAATTACTGGAAGATCCGGCGAGGTTGTTATTGGGGGTATAACTCCCTTTCGCTTAAAAATATTAAAACCTGGTTTTGTGCCAGGTTTTTTGTTTTAAACTAAGATTTTTAAGATTGACAGGATTTTAGGAGAGTCTGGCTTCAATCTTTAAATCCTTCCTATCCTGCAAATCTTAGTTTTAAACGGTTTTATTATACCTTTACAGCTTCAATCCACGTGAATAAATAATGCCCGGAATTATTCAAAGTAAGCCCATCCAATCCAACAAGATCATCTGGTATTTCCTGCTGGCCTGGACGGTGCTTAACGTTATCCAGGCATCAACCTTAGAACTGCAGGGAGACGAAGCCTATTACTGGATGTACTCCCGTTACCTGGATTGGGGTTACTTCGACCATCCGCCTATGGTGGCCCTGTTTAACCGGATAGGCGACAGTATTATGCATAATGAGCTTGGCTTGCGGTTGCTTACCGTGCTGGCTAGTTCTGCATCCATCTATCTGCTGTGGCTCATCCTTAAAAAATATGCCGTTGATGCGATGGCATTTGTGCTGATTGTCCCTGGCCTTTTTATCTTTCATATTTATGGCTTTACCACTACGCCGGATGCGCCGCTTTTCTTTTTTACCGTACTGTTTTATTATTTCTATCAGCAATACATAGAAAAAGACAAATGGGGCCTGGCGATCATGTTGGGCATAACGGTTGCCTGTCTATTATACAGCAAGTATAACGGCATCCTGGTAGTTGGATTTACCTTGATGGCTAATCTCAAGTTATTAAAGCGCGGAAGCTTTTGGGCGATTGTTTTAATAGCGGTAGGCTTATACGTTCCGCATATCATATGGCAGGCTAATCATGATTATCCGTCCATAAACTATCACCTGTTTGAGCGCTCTGCGGATACTTACAGTGTTATAAACAGTTTCTCCTATATTCCCGGTCAGCTATTAATGGCTGGTCCGCTTATTGGTTGGTTCCTGTTTTACAAAGCCTTTACGGTGAAGGTAAAGGATGCCTTTATTCGGTGTTTGCTGGTAAATTGCATAGGTACGTTTATATTCTTTTGGCTTAGCAGTGCAAAGGGGGAAGTGCAGCCGCAATGGGCTTTCATCCTGTTTGCACCATTGATCGTTCTTACGCTCATTCATTTTAAACAACAGGGCGGCTGGCCTAAATGGCTTTTGCCATTGGCCATTGTGAATGTGAGCATCATCATTATTGTGCGGGTAATTGTGATCGGCGGCTTCGGCTTTGCTCAAACTTACGGACACTTAAAAAGCTATTATGGTTTTAAGGATTGGACACATACCGTGCAGCAAAAGGCGGGGGGGCATTATGTAGTGATGAGTGATGGCTTTCAGAATCCATCAAAATATAATTACTATACCAATAGCCTTACTTGTTTTGCTTATGATACCCGCTACTATCGCCTTACTCAGTTTGATATCTGGCCGATGGAGGACAGCATTCAGCGCAAGCGGGTTTATTATTTAACCACGTATCCAATAAAAGGCGTTACTACTGATTCTATTAAAATGTTAGCCGGCACCTGGTATAGTAATTGGGTAGATGATGTACGGACATACCAGAAGCTGGTGTTTGAAACCGATTCGCTGAAAATTACCACGGCTCCCGGTGTAGTTACCAACTTTGATCTTAAGCTGACCAATCCGTACAAGCACCCTATAACATTTAGGGACTTCGGTTACTTGCACCCAGTTAAGCTGGAATATTGTTTTTTTAAGGGCGATGTATTAACCGATGTTACAGAGGCAAAGGATACTTACAAAAAAATAACTTTACAACCGGGTGAAAGTACCCATTATACTTTTCCTGTAACTTCGCCGAAAGAAAAGGGCATATACAACCTGGTGTTTTCTTTGCGAACAGACCCGTTTTATGGCAGTAAAAATAGCCGGGTAATAAAAATAACTGTTAAATAACCCCTATATCCATGATAAAAAAATTCTACCTCATCGCTCTTCTTTCCTTAATAACCGGCACCGCTGCTCTTGCACAGGAAAGCCTCGACATACATTTTAATGGAATGGGTTTCCTTGATAATCGGGAGTACAAGGATTTTGTGGCCCGTTCCCGCACCTATTCCGGCACCCGTATTGCGCTTGATCTTGGGCTTAACCTTGATAGCTTGAACCATTTTATCGTGGGAATCAATGGCATTCATGAGTTCGGGGCACAGCCTTATTTTTTAAAGGTTAACCCGGTTGCTTATTATAAATATGAAAGCAAGAACTGGATTTTTAATGCAGGGGAATTTCCGCGCGAAGGTCTTTTAGACAATTATCCGCGCGCCATGCTAAACGATACCCTCCGTTATTACCGCCCCAATGTGGAAGGTCTGCTGGCAAAATACCATAACGCGCATTTTACCGAAACCGGCTGGATCGACTGGGTTAGCCGCCAAACGGTTACCGACCGTGAACAATTCCTTTTCGGGTTTGAGGGTAAATGGAAGCCGTCATTAACGGGGCCTTTTTATGTTTCGCATTATGTGTTGATGATGCACGATGCCGGCGCCGAAGTGCTTTTACCGAACGACCATATTGGTGACGACGGGGCAGCACAGGTTAGGCTCGGGCTGGATTTCAGCCACAAACAAACCACTTTTGATTCATTGTCTGTTGAAGCTGGTGCAATGGGTTCTTTCCAGCGCAGGCGCGGATTAGGCGGTGCAAAAACTCCCGTAGGCTTTGTAGCAAGTGCGTATTTAAGCTATCATCGTTTTGCAGCTTTTGATGAGTTTTATGACGGACAAGGTTCGGAAATTGCCTATGGAGATGCCTTTTATGAAAAGAAATTTTATAACAGGCTTGACCTGATGTTTACGCCGTTCCTGTTTAACCATATCAAAGGGCAATTCATATTCAGTATCCATCGCACGCCAGGCTTTACCAGTAACCAGGAAGCATTCAGGATAACGTATGATTTGGGGAGAAAGGTGCTTGCAAGGTTTAAAGACAATTAGAATTAACGTGTCGTCATTGCGAGGCTGATTGCTCGCAATCAGCTTCGAAGCAATCTCTACGCCATCCTTGCACCGGAACAAAAAGCAATGTGGCAACTAAACAAGCGGCTGCAAGGTCTCAATATATTAGAGGTTCGTTCATTGTCCTTAGCAGAGATTGCTTTGTTTGCAATGACGAGAATTTTAGTTCACTAAAGAGCCGATCCCTGCACAACCCCTCTCGACAAGATCCTTTGATCAATGTAATACTGGATCTCTGATTTTTTTAACCCCCAGTTTGGTGCGATAAGCAACTCCCGGTCGCTGAGGCCAAAGAGGCGCTGGATCACGATATCCGGGCGAACGCGGGGCAATAGTTCGCAAAGGAAATCTGCATACTCATCAATACTGAAAACCTTAAAGGATTCACGTTTATATTTTACACCCATTACCGAACCCTCTACAATATGCAGGTGGTGGAATTTGACAAATTTTATCTGGGGGAAACGGTTGATCTCATCGGCGTAGCGCAACATCATTTCGTGCGTCTCCCATGGGAATCCGAATATAGTATGGACACAAACATCAAGTTTGCTGTTCTCTACCAGTTTTAAGGCTTTTACCAATTCTTCGTGGTTACAGCCCCGGTTGATTTGTGCAAGGGTTTCGTCATAAATAGATTCCATACCCATTTCAAGGTCGACGTCGAAACGATCGGTATAACTTTCCAGCAGGGCAATTTTTTCAGCGTCGATACAATCGGGGCGGGTACCTACAGACAGGCCCACAATATCCTCGGTGCCGTAGCTCAACGCCTCATCGTACATCATTTTTAAATAATGCGCGGGGGCATAGGTATTGGTATTAGGCTGAAAATAGATGATGAATTTATCGGCTTTGTTGCCGGTACGGGCACGCTCCATGCCCTGGATCACCTGCTCACGAACGGTAGGCGCATTACGTGATACTGATGGCGTAAATGAATCTACATTACAATAGGTACAGCCGCCATAGCCCTTTGAGCCGTCGCGGTTTGGACAAGTAAAGCCGCCGTCAACAATCACCTTAAACACCCTGTGTCCCTTGTACTTTTCCTTAAGCCAGGGGCCATAGTTGTTATATCCCTTTTCCCAAACTGCTGCTGTTACTTCCACCGATTATTGTTGAATGATTCCGCTGATTATTAAAATGATTTCACCGATTCTAAGGTGATTTCATTGATTTGGTGGCAAAGATACGGTTTTGAGGTTGAATGTTAAGATTATGGACAAAGCTGGTTGACTGTCGGATTTTAATTTGACAGAAAAAAATTATATTTGGGAGAGCGTAGCTAACCCTAACCTTACGCGTTTAAACTATGAGAATTGCATTATTGTGCTGCGTGCTGTTGTTGCCGTTGTTAACGCTTGGCCAAACAAGCGATATGTATATGGATAAGGCTGTTGAGCTTTATAAAAAAAATGATTACACAGCAGCCTGGGATTATTTTACGAAAGAAATAGAGCTAAACCCTCAAAACGCTGTAGCGCTTAACTACCGCGCTGATATAAAAACTAAAAATGGCGATTTTAAAGGAGCACTAGATGATTATTCAAAAGAGATTGCGATAAACCCCGGCAACGCATTTTTAGGATATAGTAACCGCGGCTATATAAAAAACATAATGCTTGATTACAAAGGTGCCCTCGAAGATTGCAATAAAGCAATCGCCATAAACCCTCAATTTGCCATTGCTTATGACAACCGCGCAAACTCAAAGTATAAGCTGGATGACATTAAAGGCGCGATGGCAGACTTGGATAAGGCAATTGAATTAGCGCCGCAACTTGCATCGGCCTATAACGACAGGGGAAATATAAAAAATGCCACCAGTGATTTTGATGGAGCCATTGCTGATTTAAACAGAGCGATAGAACTCGATCCGAAATTGCCCGAAACTTACTTTAACAGGGGCGTTTCAAATACTCAACTTGATAAATGCAATGAGGCGGTGGCTGACTTTGAAAAGTCGTTGGCGTTAAATCCCAAATTTACAGCGGTGTATGTACTTATGGGAATTGCCAAAACCCAGCTAAAAGATTATGATGGTGCCGAAGCCGCCTACAAACAGGCGCAGGCAATTGATGGTAAATTCCCGGGGATTTATTATGGGAAAGGGGTAACGAAAGTTAGTAGGGAAGATTATGTAGGAGCAGTTGAGGACCTTAATCACGCCATATTATTAAATCCTAAATATGCGGAAGCGTATTATACCCGGGCCGAAATAAAATGGCTGCAAAGCAACTACGACGAAGCCATTGCCGACTTTACCACCGCGATTAAAATAAACCCCAACTACGCCTCCGCTTATAATGATAGGGGCGCTGTAAAAAATGCACTAAATGACTATAAAGGTGCAATAGCCGATTTTGACAACGAGATAGCTGTAAGCCCCAATTTTGTATTCGGCTATAAGAATAGGGCAGAGGTGAAATCTGTAATGGGTGATTATAAAGGTGCACTTATTGATTTGAATAAAGCCGTTGAATTAAGCCCGCAATTTGCAGAATTGTACAACATGCGCGGATTTACAAAGGAAAAACTAAAAGATTTTGCAGGGGCAAAAGACGATTATAGTAAAGCCCTTGCTATCGACCCTAAAAGTGCCCCCGCTTACACATACCGGGCTTCCTCGAAAATGAACTTGAATGATGGTGCCGGTAGTAGCGAGGATTTTAAAAAAGCTATCGAACTTGATCCGCAGAATGCAGATATCTATTATAATCGGGCTGAGGCTGAAATAAAGCAGCAGGATTTTAACAATGCTATAAAAGATTTTACACAAGCAATAGCGCTGAACCCCAAATATGCTGCCGCTTACAACGACCGCGGGCGAATCAAATTGATAACGAAAGACTACAGCGGTGCAAATGCCGATATTAATCAGGCGATAGAATTGGATCCGGAAGAGTCGCTTGCATATAGCAACCGTGGGCAACTAAAAGCAGCCATGAACGATTTTCAGGGTGCGTTCCAGGATTTCTCACATGCTGTTGCGTTGGAGCCAAAAGAGCCCGGATATTATTATTACCGTGGCCTTGTTTTGATGAAGTTAAGGGCGTTTAACCAGGCAATAGCTGATTTTAACAAAATTCTGGAATTAAAGCCTGGTGATGCCACTGCCTACACGCTCAGAGCTGCCATTAAAAAAGATTTGCGCGACTTTGCCGGTGCCCTTGCCGATTATAATATAGCGATAAAACTAAATACGTCATTTCCTGAAGCTTATAATGAACGCGCCAAAATAAAGTTCCATTTAAACGACCGTAAAGGCGCTTGTGCTGATTGGAACAAAGCCAGCAGTTTAGGTGTTAGGGAAGCAAATGATTTTTTGAAGTTGTATTGTAAATAAAAACCAATTTTTAAAACCATATCTCAATACCCCCGTTGTCCTTAATTCCCCCTTTACTTGTCCTAATCTCCCATTGTAGGCGGAGACATTAATGGGTAGTTTTGATTAAATAAATTAACTCAAAATTATGGCAACTACAACAGGAACATCCACACAAGGTATTACCCCGTTTTTATGGTTTAATGGCAATGTAGAGGACGCTTTGAATTTTTATACTTCGGTTTTTGAAGATAGCAAAATAGCCAGTTCGCATCGCTTGCCTGCTGAAGTGCCGGGAAGAGGTGGTCAGATCATGACTGCTACAATTATTCTTAATGGCGTTGAGTTTATGTTACTGGACGGCGGACCGCAGTTTACATTTACCCCTGCCATTTCATTTTTTGTGAAATGCGAAACGCAGGCAGAGGTTGACCACTATTGGGAAAAGCTCTCCGAAGGCGGCCGGAAAGATCGTTGTGGCTGGCTTACCGATAAGTACGGCATCTCCTGGCAGATAGTGCCAAATACCCTGGGCCGGTTAATGTACAATTCCGATCCCGCAAAGTCGCGCAAAGTTATGGATGCCATGATGCAGATGAGCAAAATTGAAATTGCGGGACTGGAGGAAGCTTATAATAGTTAAGCTTTTTATTATGCACGCATAGTTTTTTGATGCTTAATTTATGTTAATTTTGTTTCTTACTAATTATAGCCTGCATGGAAAGCATAGCTCCCTATCAATCCAGGTACAAGATCCGTTTTGTAACTGCTGCCTCGTTATTCGACGGGCACGACGCTACCATTAATATCATGCGCCGCATCCTGCAATCGTCAGGGGCGGAGGTGATTCATTTGGGGCACAACCGTTCGGTTGATGAGGTGGTGAATTGTGCCATCCAGGAAGATGTGCAGGGAATTGCCTTAACCAGCTACCAGGGCGGTCATGTGGAATATTTTAAATACATGCACGACCTGCTAAAAGAGCGGGGAGCAGGCCACATCAAGATCTTCGGCGGCGGCGGTGGCGTTTTTTTACCGGATGAAATTGCAGAGTTGCAGGCTTACGGCATTACAAAAATCTATTCGCCTGATGATGGCCGCACTATGGGCCTGCAGGGAATGATAAATGACATGCTGCAAAAATGCGATTTCCAGAACAAAATAAAATTGAACGGGGAGCTTAAACACCTGCCCGAAAAAGATATCAAGTCAATTGCTACCGCAATAAGTATTGTAGAGAATTATCCAAAGGAAGCGGATGCCTTTTTAACGGAGGTACGCAAAATAATAAGTACCGGCACTACACCTGTGCTGGGGATTACCGGTACAGGCGGTTCTGGTAAATCATCTTTGGTTGACGAGATAGTACGCCGGTTTTTGATGGAAACAGATAAAACGATGGCCATTATTTCTGTCGATCCATCCAAACGTAAAACTGGCGGGGCGCTGCTTGGCGACAGGATCAGGATGAATGCCATTAACAGTCCACGAATTTACATGCGTTCACTGGCTACCCGGCAGGCGAACCTGGCATTGTCAAAACACGTGCAGGAAAGCATAGATATTTGCAAGGCGGCGGGATATGACTTGATCGTTGTGGAAACATCCGGCATCGGGCAGTCGGATACCATGATCACCGATTATTGCGACCTGTCATTATATGTTATGACCCCCGAATTCGGCGCGGCAACGCAACTGGAAAAGATCGACATGCTTGATTTTGCCGATCTTGTTTCATTAAACAAGTTCGATAAACGCGGCGCGCTGGATGCGATTCGTGATGTGCGCAAGCAGTACAAACGTAACCATATGCTGTTCCAGGCAAAGGATGAAGAGATCCCGGTTTATGGAACCATGGCATCCCAATTTAACGATCCCGGGATGAATACGCTGTTTACTGCGCTGATGACGGCTATTAAAACAAAGACAGGCGTTGACCTTATAGGAACTCATGCAGCTGTTGAACACGAGAGTGAATCTGAAAAGATCTATATCATTCCTCCCGACAGGAACCGGTACCTCGCCGAAATTGCAGAAAGCAGCAATACCTATAAGGAATGGGTAAATGAGCAGTGTAAGATTGCGCAGCAGCTGTTTCAGTTAGACGGCGTTATAAAATTATTAAACGTAGAGACGCAATACTTTGCGTCTCGGGATAAGCATTCGGAACCGAAATCAGAGACGCAAAATATTGCGTCTCTACAGGAAGTAAAAAAGCATCTGGAAGAACAATTGCATGCTGATTGCAAACGCCTGTTGCGCGAATGGCCTGAAACCGTTGCCAAATACAAAGCCGAGAATTTTATTTATAAAGTACGGGATAAAGAGATCAAGCAACCGCTCTATTATACCTCGCTATCTCAATTGCAGATCCCTAAAATCTCCCTACCTAAATATGAGGCATGGGGCGATATTTTACGCTGGTTGCTCACTGAAAACGTGCCGGGAGAATTTCCTTATGCTGCAGGCGTGTTTCCGTTAAAACGCGAGGGAGAGGATCCGACAAGGATGTTTGCAGGCGAAGGCGGGCCCGAGCGGACAAACAAGCGCTTTCATTATGTGTCGTTTGGTCAGCCTGCACACAGGTTGTCGACAGCATTTGATTCGGTTACGCTTTATGGTGAAGACCCGCATACCCGGCCCGATATTTATGGAAAAATTGGCAACTCGGGTGTGAGTATAGCCACGCTGGATGACGCTAAAAAGTTGTATTCCGGGTTTGACCTTTGTAGCTCATCCACGTCCGTATCAATGACGATAAACGGCCCGGCGCCAATGCTGCTTGGCTTTTTTATGAACGCGGCTATTGATCAGCAATGCGAAAAGTACATCAAGGAACACAAGCTGGAGCATTTGGTGGAGGCGAAGTTTAAGGAAGTTTATGACGATAAGGGGTTAAAGAGACCCGAATATGATGGCGACCTACCAAAAGGAAATGACGGTTTAGGTTTATCTATCCTCGGCCTCACCGGCGATCAAATCCTCCCACCAGATGTTTATGCAAAAATAAAGGCCTACGCCATTGCCACTGTTCGCGGTACGGTGCAGGCTGATATATTAAAGGAAGACCAAGCGCAAAATACCTGTATTTTCTCCACCGAATTTGCGCTGCGGATGATGGGCGATATCCAGCAGTATTTTATCAATGAAAAGGTTAGAAACTTTTATTCGGTATCTATCTCCGGCTATCACATTGCTGAAGCGGGAGCAAACCCCGTTACCCAACTGGCGTTTACGCTATCAAACGGGTTTACCTATGTAGAGTATTACCTGAGCCGGGGAATGCACATCGACGACTTTGCGCCAAACCTCTCCTTCTTCTTCAGCAACGGCATCGACCCTGAATATTCCGTGATCGGGCGTGTTGCCAGGCGAATTTGGGCTAAGGCGATTAAGAATAAATATAAGGGTAACGATAGATCGCAGAAGCTGAAATACCATATTCAAACAAGTGGCAGGTCCTTACATGCGCAGGAGATCGATTTCAATGATATCCGTACCACACTGCAGGCTTTGTACGCCATTTACGATAACTGTAATTCGCTGCATACCAACGCCTATGATGAGGCTATCACTACGCCTACGGAAGAATCCGTACGCCGGGCAATGGCTATTCAGCTGATCATTAACCGTGAGCTTGGCCTCGCTAAAAATGAAAATCCCATCCAGGGTGCGTTCATTATTGAAGAGCTAACCGACCTTGTTGAAGAAGCCGTATTGGCCGAATTTAAAGCCATCAACGAACGCAGCGGTGTGCTGGGTGCCATGGAAACCATGTACCAACGCAGCAAGATACAGGAAGAATCGCTTTACTACGAAACCCTTAAACATACCGGGGAATACCCGATTGTTGGCGTAAATACCTTCCTTAATAAAAAAGGGTCGCCAACCATAGTGCCATCAGAAGTGATCCGTGCTACGGAAGAAGAAAAACAATACCAGATAACAGCGCTGCATGAATTTCAGCACCGCAATGAAGCGATTATTCCTCAACTGCTGAAAAACCTACAACATAAAGCCATAGCCGGCGATAATATTTTCGAAAGCCTAATGGAAGCATGTAAATATTGCTCCTTAGGGCAGATCTCGCATGCGTTATATGAAGTGGGCGGGCAGTATAGAAGGAATATGTAGTTTGTTAGTTGATTAGAGATTAGGCGGAAATTTGTATCTTGTTCTAAAATAGTTTGTCAAAATGCCAAATCTATACATAATAGCAGGCTGTAATGGTGCCGGGAAAACAACCGCAAGCTATACTATATTGCCGGAAATGCTTAACTGTAAAGAGTTTGTAAATGCTGACGGTATCGCTGCCGGGTTATCCCCGTTCAATCCGGAAAAAGTTGCCATCGAAGCAGGAAGAATAATGTTAAGCAGGATTGATAAGTTACTGGACGACAGGGTAGATTTTGCAATTGAAACTACTTTGGCAACAAGAAGGTACATGTTGCTGATAAAGGACGCTCGGGCAATTGGTTATAAAATAACGCTGGTGTTTTTTTGGTTGAGCTCAACCGAGCAAGCAAAGCAACGGGTTGCGACACGGGTGAGCAAGGGCGGCCATCACATTCCGGACGATATTATTGAACGGAGATATTTCAAAGGAATTTATAATTTAATACATCGTTATACAAATATTTGCGACTATTGGGTCATCTTTAATAACGAAGCCGGCAGTCCGGAAATCGTTATTTCAGGAGAGCTTATTAAGCCGCAAGTGATCTTCAATTCAGATATTTGGAAAAGAATTAAAAAGCAAAGCAATGAAGCAGGAAAATATTGAGTTGCAAAATAAGATTATAGAAGGCGCGAATAAAGCTTATCTCAAGTTGCTTGTTTTAAGCGCGGAAAAAGACCAAAGCCTGGTGGTGACCGATAAAGCCGGTAAAATTATGCATGTTCCAGCTAAGGAACTATTAATAAAGCTTTCAGGAAATATATGATATTAAAAATAACAATTACGGGAATATCATTATTGCTTATAGTCTTTATATGCAAAGCTCAAAAGAAAAGTTCCACATATCCTACTGAAAAGTTTTCAGTTATTGAGGCAAAGCTTGCCAATGGTAAACCTGTAATTGGCTCGGTTAATACAGCTTATAAAAATTACGATAAAAAGGACAAATATCCTTGGTGTTTAACGATAAACATCGCACTTGATTTAAAAAATGTTCAAAATAATGGGCTGCCAATAAAGTCAGAATCAGACACCGCCAGTAAATTTGTAGATCAACTCATAAATCAAATTAAAAAGCTAACTATAAGTCACTACATCGGTCATTTGTATAATGACACTTTTTTAGATGTTTACATATATTTAGAAAACCCGGAAAAAGTTCACGAATATCTTCAATCGCAAATTAACAAAGAAGGGCTAACACGCCCAATCGCGTATAAGATAGAAAAAGATCCTAACTGGACTGGCGTGAAAGCCTTGTTAAAATAAAAACCCTATTTCTCCTTCCCAACAAATTCACCCATAACAGCTTCCCTGATTAATGCGGGTGGCAATATGCCTTGCGACAAAATGAAATCGTGAAAATGCTGCTGGCTAAATTTATCGCCTAATGCTTTTTCGGTATCTTTTCTTAATGCTATCATTTTTGTGAAGCCATAAAAATAACTGTTTGCCTGTCCAGGTGCATTTAGACTATAACGCTGTACTTCCTGCTGGGCAAAGGCGTGCGATTGTACCACATCGGTCATTAACAGGTGTAGCGCTTGTTCCTGGGTTACTTTGCCGGCCTGCAATTCCGGATCTAAAAATGCACGGGCGGCGCGGAGTAAGCGGTAATCCAGCGATACCAACTGGCCCTCAGCCGGGAAGAATGGGCGGCTGATATATTCTGAATATAATCCCCAGCCTTCCACATTGGTGGAGTTAAAGGCATAAAGGGCACGTGCCTGTGATACCCCTTCCTCTACCATTTTATCAAACTGCAATTCATGACCCGGGCGTGCTTCATGGGCGATAATGGTCCATGATGCGGCATCAAAGGTGAAGTCGTCGTATTTGTCGACCTTTTCACCCGGTGCCGGCGGCATATTCAGCGGCAGCACGAATACACCCCGCTGACCGGTGTTATTTAAAAACGGCGGCGGTACCATATGCGGTGCAGGCGACTGCGCGGTTTCAGCCTCGCTTGCCAGCCTGATAATTGCAGGGCGGTTTGGCAGCGTTACCAAATGCTGTTCGCGGATGATGGTTTCAATATCAGCCAAATGCTGCTTATAGATCGGCATGATGGAATCGCCGATGATCTGTTTCGTTTTCAGGAATTTGATCACCGCGCGATAATCGCTTGATGGCAGGTTATATTTTTTGGCAACCTGTTCAGCTAGCGGCTTCATCTGGTTTTGGATATCGGTAAATGCGGCATGTGCCATTTTAGCCAGGTCGGCAGGAGGTATGTCGATCCCGTAACCTTCTAAGGCCAGTTTATATTCTTCGGGCGGCAGTCGAAAATCGGTGCGGGCTTTTGGCAGCACGGTGGCTTTAACCCAGGCATCATAATCTTCCAGCTGTTTTTTAATGGCCGCGTAAGCCTGCTCATAGCCGGCAACGTTATATTTCTTAAACAGTTCCTCAATCCCGGCAACCATACTGGCATCGCGCGAAAGTTCAACTTCCATCGCTTGTTTTGAGGGATAGATCATGCCTGGCTTGGCAATCTGTTTGAGTGTAAGCTGTTTATAGAGCTCAGTAGTTGGCTGATAACCTTTTTGCAAACCCGCATATTTATTCAGGCGGATAACTGCCGCAGGACGGCGTTCGGCTGGAGTCTGATCGTCTAATAAGCTTTGTAGGCCGCCAAACACTGTTGAGGTTGCATTCAGGAACGAAACTTCCTTACTCCGGTTAAAATCCTGGTTGCGAAAGCCGAGTTCTGATTGATTGATCAGGATATCGAGGTCCTGTTTGATCTTCAGATCCGTTTCTTTTTGCTTGGCTGCTTTTAATTGTGCGACGGCATCCTCACGTTCTTTGCGCTGGGCGAGGGTATTGGCTTCGGTTGGTACTGAGATCAGCGTATCGTAATAAGCTAAACCTTGTGATGAGCCAAACTCTGGTGAATATTTTTTGTCGAGATCGATCAGGATCTTGGTATAGTTGTTTGATTTGGCTATCCAGCCTTTATTTTCGGTTTGGGCTTTGCCTGCAAAAGGGTGTAAGGCCAACGCACCTATCGCCAGGGCGTAGATGGCTTTGTTTTTATTAATGGTCATTTACTACAGATTTATAGAACAATAAAAGTAGGATAATCATGCCAATGAAACGAAAAATTTCAACGAAACAGGCGAAAGTTTCAATAATGCCGTTAAATCTTTCAGATTTCATAAACCGTCATTCAAATAAATAAAAATTGTACATTCAGTCTTCAATGAAAGTTGCCTTAATATTGTTATTTGGCTGGATGCTTTGCAGTGCCTTCGACAGGGACATTGCTATAGTTTTTACTAAAACTCCAGCGGATACCATCCCCAAATCTGCTCAAAAACTTATCAAAAGCTACGCCGACTTTATTGCAGGCTATGCAAACAACTACATCATTTTAAAGGATGGTACTAAAATGCTTTGGGATGATGGCATAAAAAATAAATTGCCCGGGCAATTGCTGGACAAGCCTGACCTGGAGGATATGTTTGGCCAAAAATATAATACAGGAACGCTAGCCGCGCTACCTGCCCCCGGCTTTGATCCCGGGCGTACAAGAAATGAACCTTTTTTCTTGAAGATGTACGGATCTGCTGAAAGGGAAGTAAGGAAGAATCTAACAGAAATTACGTGGTGCCCAAAGCTGGTGAATCAAAAAATAACGGTCACCAAAATTAATGGCATCGATAAAAAGCTGGTAGAGATCTCAAAGGAGCTTGACGAGCACCCGGAATTAAGAAAATACCTCATCAACATAGGTGGCACGTTTGCCTGGCGCAACATTGCAGGTACCATCAGGCATAGTATGCACAGCTTCGGGATGACGATAGACATTAATACTACCTATTCCGACTATTGGCAATGGGCCTGTAAATGCAGTAATGAAAATAATACGGTGAAATACAAAAATAGGATCCCGCAAACTATAGTGGATATTTTTGAAAAGCATGGGTTTATATGGGGTGGCAAGTGGTATCATTACGATACCATGCACTTTGAGTACCGGCCTGAACTAATTCATTAAATATGAAATATAGCCTGTTAACCTTATTGCTGTTTATTAACAGCTTTTCTGCACCCGATAACGTGATAACCCGTTTTAAAACACCCGAGGGCTATCATCAATGCGCGGTAAAGCCCGGTAGCTTTGCTGCATATTTGCAAAGTCTGCCTTTAAAACCCATTGGCACGCAAACCAAGACCTACAGAGGCGAGGTTGCCCGCACCGACGTTTATACCGCCGCAGTAGTTGATATGAGTGTAGGCAACCAGGACCTGCAGCAATGCGCCGATGCCGTGATGCGACTTCGCGGAGAATACCTTTACCAGCAAAAGGCCTATAAAGCCATCACTTTTAATTTTGTAAGCGGCTTTAAATGCGACTATATTCATTATGCCAACGGCTACCGGTATCATAATGACAGGTGGGTGTTAAAAGCAAAAAAGGATTACAGCTACCCAGCCTTTATACGCTATATGGAACTGGTGTTTTCGTACGCTGGTACCTTATCGTTAGAAAAAGAACTGCACCCGGTAACCAATTCTGACGAGTTAAAGGCGGGTGATGTGTTTATACACGGTGGTTCGCCGGGTCATTGTTTTATTGTGATGGATGTGGTAGAGAACGATCAGCACCAGAAACAATTTTTACTGGCCCAAAGCTTTATGCCTGCTCAAAATATCCAGGTACTGCAATACCATTCGCCCTGGTTCAGGATGGATAAGACGAGTGATATATTATATGGGGAACTGATTAAAAAGAATTATTTGAGGAGGTTTGAATAGTGATTTAGCGGATTTTAGGGATTTTTCAGATGGAGTAAAAATCAAACGAATCAAAAACAGGCGAATCATGGTTCAAATTGCCTTTTACCGGCAGCTGCCCAAAATACCAGGTAACCCTGTTTGCTTTTAACAATACCGATCTTTTTAAGCGTTCTTTTGGAATCAACCTTAACTTTTAGCAGATCAATATTGTGATGGTCCTTTTCGGTCATGTTGTTTTTGTTGCCCCATTTGGCAAGGTCATGAGCAAGGTAACAAAAGTTGGGATCGTTGGATTTTAAATCGTCGTAATAATCAGGCAGTGCAAAATCTTGTGAAGCTGTGCCATCGCTATAAGTTAAATTGATGGTTAAATTAGATGGTCCTTCTGAGCTCGTTAAAGCCAGGTAAATAGTCTTGTATTTTGATTTGGGTACAGCAAACTCAACTTTTCCTTCACCGCTGATGTTGCAGGTTTGTTTGTTCAGGGTGTCGGTATTTGAATAATGCAGTTTTATTGGCGGGTGAGACTCATTCGTTGGAAATAATGAGTTATCCGGGAGCGCGTGTGGGTTTTTATCGCCATTAAATAAGGCTGCTGACAGGGTTAAATAACCATCGCCAGAGCCTCCGCCATCAATGCCTTTGGTCCACGTGGTTAGCTTGTTGCCTGTAAAAGTTGTTACCGGGCGGGCGTTTAGGATGCTGCTTAAATCAAACTGGATTACCTTATCTTTTTGCATGATGCCAGTGGAAAAAGACAATACTAAAAAGGAACAGATGAATGATAAGGGCTTCATTTGTTAGGCTTTATTTTGAACCATGATTCGCTTAATTTTGAGATTTTCAGGATTGAAGCTGGAATCCTATGAATCAAAAAATCAGGCGAATCATGGTTCAGAAATCTTAATTAGTCCCTTTCGCCGGTTGTGGCGGAGGTTGATTTAACAGGAACCGTTTGTGAATAACGGCAATATCCTCGCTGCTTAAAGCAGAAGTCTTTTTTAGGATCGTGTCAAAAAATGCGACCTCTTTATCACTGGCGGGACAGCCTACGTTGTCTTCAGCAGTGGCCGTTGTTGCACCATCCTTTGGCATTAGTGAATTGGCCAGCACATTTCCTTTTGTGTCCAATACCAGCCAATAAGGCAAGCCGGATTTTTCGCCGCCGAATTTCTTCATCACTTCCATACCGCCGGGATTTTCAAGGCTAGCTTTTGCCGGCTGCTCCATTACATCCAAATGAGCGATCACGTAATTGTCATCGAACATTTTTTTGCAGATCGGATCATTTAGTGAGGCATCCATCTTTTTACACCAGCCGCACCATGAAGCGTGGAAGATCAAAATCACCTTTTTATTTTCTTTTGCTGCCTGGGCATAAGCATTGTTTAACACTGTTTCTGACGCAGGAAGCGCAGTTTGTGCCACCGCTGCTGATCCCATCAGCATAAACAGGGCGATAAGTAGCTGTCTTGTTTTCATAAAATTAAAGATAGGTGTATTTTATTTATTGTTGAGCCTTTTGCAGGTAATTTGTGAACTCTGAAGGCTGATTTCTCCCACAATGTTACCCTTAACCATGATGTTTATTCCCACTTCATCTTTGTGTAATTGAAGCCGTCCCCTAAACAAATGATTATCACCGGATTGGATAAATTGCGCGAGGCTTTTTAAAGTGGATTTATGGCAAACATTTTCCACGCCATTGTTATAAACTACCAACCGTGCCTTTTTTTCCAGGTTTTCAAGGACGAAAGTATAGCCGCTGTTTAGTTTTAAAAACTTCATTTTTTATCGCATAACTCACTCAAAACTAAGTACAAAGCAGTAAAAAGCATAAAGTATTTTAATAGCTGCGAAAAGAAATTTCTACACAAATAATAATCCACAGGCATATTACACAAGTGTTAATAACTTTCGTGGGGGAAAGTGGAGTAAAGTGGTAAAAGAAATCTAATTTTACACTACAATTAATGCCATAGTTTTAATATGTCCTATTTAACCGGCGAGTTTGAGTGTAAATTAGATAACAAAGGGCGAATGATGATCCCTGCGGGCCTCAAAAAAAAGCTTCCAGAAGCTGAAAAAGAGGGCCTTGTGATCAATCGCGGCTTTGAAAAATATCTTGTGATTTACACTAAACAAGAATGGGACAAAAAACTGGATGAACTCAACAAACTTAATCAATACGAAAAGAAAAACATAGAATTCATAAGATATTTTACCCGCGGCGCAACTGAATTAAGTGTTGATGCTGCCGGAAGGGTGAATTTACCACAAGGCTTATTGGACTACGCCGGCATTGGAACGGATGTAGTATTAAACTGCCAGATGACAAAAATTGAAATGTGGGACAGGGTAGCATACCAGGCAATGATTGAAAGCGAGCCGGAAGATTTTGCTAAACTGGCGGAAGAGGTAATGGGTGATAAGAGAAAGGGGGATGTTGCATGAGTACATACCATACTCCGGTAATGCTGAATGAGTGTATCGAAGGGTTGAATATTAAACCCTCAGGGACTTACGTTGATGTAACCTTTGGCGGTGGCGGGCATTCACGCGAAATCTTAAAGCATTTAAACAAGGATGGCAGGTTGTTGGCGTTCGACCAGGATGCCGATGCCAGGCAAAATGTCATTGACGATGAGCGTTTTATTTTTATAGACCAGAATTTCCGGTACCTGAAAAACTTTGCCCGTTTGCATGATGCAATGCCTGTTGATGGCATTCTTGCAGATCTGGGTGTTTCGTCATACCAATTTGACCAGGCCGAGCGTGGCTTCTCTATTCGCTTTGATGCTGAGTTGGATATGCGGATGAACCAGCAGTCGGAGTTAAGCGCAAAGGAGGTTGTAAATAATTATTCGGAGGCTGAATTGCACCGGATTTTCGGCATTTATGGCGAGATTCAGAATGCAAAGTCACTGGCCAATTCTATCGTGATCGCCCGTTTGGCGGCGCCTATAGTAACAGTTGCTGATCTGAAAAATGCCATCATCAACCGCATCCCTAAAGGAAAGGAAAATAAATACCTGGCACAGGTTTTCCAGGCGCTCAGGATAGAGGTTAACCAGGAGCTGGAGGCGTTAAAAGACTTTTTGATCCAAACGGCATCGGTGTTGGTATCAGGCGGACGGTTGGTAGTAATGTCTTACCATTCACTGGAAGACAGGTTGGTGAAGAACTTCATCGCCAAAGGAAAATTCAGCGGAGAGGTGGAAAAAGATTTTTACGGAAATGATAACAAGCCTTTTGATGCCGTAAGCCGCGGGGCGATCACAGCAACGGAAGAAGAGATAAAGGATAATAACAGGGCACGGAGCGCTAAGTTAAGAATAGCGGTAAAGAAATGACAAACAAGCTACGTACGCAAATTGAAGAGGAAGAGGCGGAACAACAAAAGCTTATTGTTGAGGAAAAACGCGACTCGGAATTTCCTGATAACTTTTTGACCCAGTTTCTAACCAAGGGGATTCTTAACGCCGAAGCTGCTACCAGGGCGTTGCCGTTTGTATTGTTTATTGCCTTTTTAGGAATGCTGTATATAGCCAATATGCACATGGCGGAAAGAAGCATCCGCGACATCAGCAAGATTAGCAAGGAAGTAAAGGAGTTGAGCTGGGATTATAAAAATACCAAAGCTGAGCTTGCTTATAAGAGTACGCTTACAGAAGTTGCCAGGCGTGTGGACACCCTGGGGCTAAAGGAATCGCTTACGCCACCACAAAAAATAGTTGACGGGGAGGTGAAGGATGAGCATTAGAAGAAATATACTCATCAGGGTTTACCTGGCCTTTGGGTTGATCCTGCTTTTTGCTGCTGCAGTAGTGATCCAGCTTTTTCGTGTGCAATTTGTGCAAGGCGATAAATGGAAGGCAATGGCATCTAAAATATCAACCAGGTACCAGACAATTGAGGCTGCGCGCGGGAATATTTTTGCGAACGATATGAGCCTGCTGGCAACATCAGTGCCTGAATACGAGTTGCACATGGACATGTTTGCCGGTGGTATTGCTGACGACAAGACGTTTAATGAAAAGGTTGACTCGCTGGCGTTGATGCTTTCGCAATTGTATCCTGATAAAACGGAAAAGGAATTCTCACGCTTGCTGCGCGATGCCCGTAAGGATGGGTCTAGATATGAACTGATCAGGAGAAGGGTAACTCATAAAGAGTTAAAGCTGATTCGCAACTTCCCGATCTTTAACATGGGTAAATACAAGGGTGGCCTTATAGTCGATGAGCAAAACAGGCGGGTAAAGCCGTTCCAATCGCTTGCCGAGCGTACCATAGGTTATAAAAACGAAAATGCAAATAAAGCAGTAGGGCTTGAAGGTGCTTACGCTGATTATATAAACGGAGAAAACGGTAAGAGGCTTGTTCAGCGCATGCCCGGGAACGTGTGGATGCCGGTAAGGAATGGCGAGGATGAAGTAGAGCCGAAGGAAGGTGCAGATATTATTTCAACCATCGATGTAAACTTCCAGGATGTTGCACAGGATGTGTTAAGGGCGCAGTTAGACAGTACAGGCGCCGATCATGGCTGCGTGGTATTGATGGAAGTTGCAACAGGCGAGATCAGAGCGATAGCGAACTTTACTAAAACCAAATCCGGCAAGTACGAGGAAAAGCTGAATTATGCGATAAGCGATGCGGCCGATCCGGGATCGACCTTTAAGCTGGCTACTTATATGTCGCTTTTTGATCAGCATAAAATCGACACCAACTCTACTATTAATGCGGAGGGCGGCAGATACAAGATCCCTAAGGGGCCTACCATTAATGACGTGGAGGATTACAATTTTGTGATCACTGCAAAAAAGGCATTTGAAGAGTCGTCGAATGTTGCAGCAGCCAGGTTCGCCTATAATGCGTATAATAACAACCAAAAGGAGTTTACTGATAAGCTATATAGCTATCATTTAAATGAACCACTTGGCTTGCAAATTCCCGGCGAGGGTCATCCTGTGGTTAAGAACCCGAAAAGCCGCAGCTGGAATAAATATTACAGCCTGCCCGAAATGGCTTACGGCTACGAAATGAAGATAACGCCATTGCAGATGCTGGCATTTTATAACTCAGTAGCCAATAACGGCAAAATGATAGCGCCAATATTGGTAAAGGAAATCCGCCGGTATGGAAATACGATACAACAGTTCCAGGCAAGAGTGATCAATGAAAAGGTTTGCTCTGATGCTACACTTGGCAAAATGCGTAGCCTGCTGGAAGGGGTGGTAACCGAGGGTAACGGTAAGACTTTATTTAAAAGTTCATTATACGGAGTAGCGGGTAAAACGGGTACTGCACAAATAGCCAACGGGATACGTGGTTACGGCAACGGAACCGGCAACAGCGAAAAGAAAACTTACCAGGCTTCGTTCTGTGGATACTTCCCGGCTAAGAATCCAAAGTATTCCATGATCGTAGTGATCAATCACCCCACAAAAGGATCGTACCTGGCAGCTAAAGTTGCAGGCCCGGTATTCAAAAAAATTGCTGACCGGGTATACGCCGCTGATAAGAGCCTGAACCCGGGAGCGCCGGTGCATTATGTAGGCAATACCAATTTGCCGCAGATAAAAAAGGGTAATACAAAAGCACTGAAACACGTGTACAGCAAACTCGGCGTTAAGCCCCTATATGCTATTAATAACGCATCGGTGAATGGAGTTGATACCAGCAATGGAGTTGCTTTTGAAGATGCGAGCTATAAAAGCGGTGTAGTGCCGCAGGTAAAGGGAATGGGGTTGAGCGATGCTTTATACGTATTGGGAAATGCCGGTTATAAGGTTGTTGCCCGTGGCAGCGGCATGGTAGCCAATCAATCAGTAACAGCCGGAAGCATAACGCCAAAGGGATCAAAAATAATAATAGAACTGCAATGAGATATTTGAGCGATATAATAGAGGGGCTTGCATTTACTGAACTACAAGGTAGTGCGGATATTGAGATAACTGCCATAGTTTTCGATTCGCGCAAGGTAGTGCCGGGTTGTATGTTCGTTGCCGTAAAAGGCACGGTGGTTGACGGGCACGACTATATTCTGCAAGCCATTAAAGATGGCGCAGTTGCCGTTATTTGCGAGGAGCTGCCATCACGGGTTACCGGAGAGGTCGACTTTTTAATGGTATCGGATTCGTCTGTGGCGCTTGGTCTTGTATCAGCTAATTTTTACGATAATCCATCATCAAAACTAAAGCTGGTGGGGGTAACCGGAACAAACGGCAAAACCACCATTGCTACCATGCTCTACAAGCTATTTCGTGATTTGGGCTATAAATGCGGTTTGCTTTCGACTGTTGAGAACCAAATCAATGGCGAGGTAATCCCTGCAACGCACACCACACCCGATCCGGTTGAATTGAATAAATTGTTGAACGAGATGGTTGAACAGGGCTGTGACTATTGCTTCATGGAAGTAAGCTCACATGCCATTGCACAGCATCGCATCGCATCATTAAAGTTTACAGGGGCAATCTTCTCGAACTTAACCCACGATCATTTAGATTATCACAAAACCTTTGAAAAATACCTGAAGGCTAAGAAAACATTTTTTGACGAGTTACCATCAAATGCTTTTGCCTTAACCAATATTGACGACAAGAACGGCAACGTAATGCTGCAAAATACCAAGGCCCATAAAAAAACATATGGCCTGAAAAGTATGGCGGATTACAAAGCCCGCATACTTGAAAATCAATTTGAAGGCCTGCACCTGCAAATCGACGGTGAAGAGGTTTGGTTTAAAATGGTAGGAACGTTCAATGCTTACAACTTGTTAGCGGTTTATTCGGCTGCAATGTTGCTTGAGCAGGACAAAACCAAAATACTAACCAGCCTGAGCAAACTTACAGGCGCCCGTGGCAGGTTCGACTACATCATAGCGCCTAACAAAGTAATAGGTATTGTTGATTATGCCCATTCACCGGATGCTATTCAAAACATTTTAAGTACGGTACACGACATCCGCAAGAATGAAGAAAAAGTAATAACCGTAATAGGCTGCGGTGGCGACAGGGACAAAACCAAGCGCCCGATCATGGCCAAAGCTGCCTGCGAATGGAGCGATAAAGTGATCCTAACTTCTGATAATCCCCGCTCAGAAGATCCTGCCCAAATAATCAGGGATATGGAAGAGGGGGTTGATCCGGCTTTTAAACGCCATACGCTGAGCATCGTTGACAGGCGCGAAGCTATTAAAACCGCTTGTATGCTGGCCCGCCCCGGTGATATTGTAGTAGTAGCCGGTAAAGGCCATGAAAAATACCAGGAAATACACGGAGTTAAGAACCACTTTGACGATATGGAAGAGTTGTCAAATATTTTTAAAGAAATGAACTAAGAAGATGTGCGAATGTGCGGATGTGCAAATATGCGGATGAGGAAAAAGATGGGTGGATGTTTGATGAGATAGATGAATCAAAGACATCGATTTGAATAAATAACAATATATACCATGAGCGAGAAACCAAACCTGATAGTTGATTTAACATTCAGTTTTTCATTGAAAATAATTGCTTTCACTGAAATTCTGGAATCGCAAAAAAAATTCAACATGGCGAATCAACTTTTTAGAAGCGGAACCTCTATTGGAGCAAATGTTAGTGAGGCGCAAGGAGCTGAAAGTAAAAACGACTTTAAACACAAGTGCAAGGTAGCATATAAAGAAGCAGGCGAAACAGAGTATTGGTTAAAGCTTTGCAAGTTCGCTGAAAACTATCCATTTGAGCAGGAGATGTTAGATGAAGTTCAATCGATATTAAGGATACTTGGAAAAATAATTACAACAACAAATAATTAGAAAAATGTGCAGATGCGTTGATATGCAGATGCGCGGATAATTAAAACAACCAACGGATAAAAGAAAATTTACAAACAAATAAGAGTGATTAAAGAATTTGGATTTGCATGTATCCGCACATCCGCACATCAATAATCCGCACATCAATATGTTATACTACTTATTCAACTGGCTTAATAAAAATTACACTATTCCTGGTTCGGGGGTGTTTCAATACATCACGTTCCGCACGGCAATGGCTGTAATTACATCGTTGATAGTAACTACGGTGTTTGGGCGCAGGTTGATTGACTACTTACGATTTAAGCAGGTTGGTGAAACCGTAAGAAACTTAGGGCTGGAAGGGCAAATGCAGAAGGCCGGAACGCCGACAATGGGTGGTCTGATCATTATCCTGGGAATTCTGGTGCCAACCCTGTTGTTTGCCAAATTAGAAAATATATACATCATCATGATGCTGGTTACCACCATTTGGCTTGGCGCGATAGGCTTTTTGGATGATTATATAAAGGTATTTAAAAAGAACAAGGAAGGCTTAGCAGGCAGGTTTAAGATAATAGGGCAGGTTGGTTTGGCGCTTTTCATCGGATTTACTATGTATTCTAATTCGGATATCGTGATCCGCCAGGAAGTGAAGCTGCCCGTAAAGGTTGATGCTCCTGTTGATTTTCACATGCGGAATAATGTACCTGTTTATACCCAGGATGTAAGATCGACAAAAACTACTATGCCGTTCTATAAAAACAATGAGTTTGACTACGGCAAGGTATTGAAATACATTGGTGCAGACTCTGATCATTATTCGCTGCTGGTATTCATGTTTTTTGTGATCGTGATCATCGTTTTTATATCAAACGGGGCAAACATAACGGATGGAATAGATGGCCTTGCTACGGGTACATCAGCCATTATCGGGATTACGTTGGCGATACTGGCCTACGTATCAGGTAACGCTGTAATAGCCTATTACTTGAACATTATGTACATCCCCAACTCGGGCGAGCTGGTGATTTTTGCCGGTGCATTTGTTGGGGCCTGTGTTGGCTTCCTTTGGTATAATACCTATCCCGCGCAGGTATTTATGGGGGATACCGGTAGTCTGGCAATCGGCGGGATCATAGCCGTATTCGCCATCATGATCCGCAAAGAGTTGTTGGTGCCATTGCTGTGCGGCGTGTTTGTGATAGAGAATTTGTCGGTAATTATCCAGGTAAGCTGGTTTAAATATACAAGGATAAGATTTGGCGAAGGACGCAGGGTGTTTTTAATGTCGCCGCTGCATCACCATTACCAAAAGAAGGGATTTCATGAATCCAAGATCGTAACCCGGTTCTTGATCATCGGTATCCTGCTGGCGATAGTGACGATAATAACGTTGAAGCTGCGCTAGGCCCCCCGGCCCCCTGAAGGGGGAGACGATGTGCGGATATGCAAATGAGAATAAATATTAAAGAAAAGATAAGATAAATAATGATACAGGACAGCAAAAACCAACCCAATCAAAAGCTACCCCTTCAGGGGGCTGGGGGGCTAGTAGCAATTCTTGGAGCCGGCGAAAGCGGGGTGGGAGCGGCATACCTGGCGCAGCAGCAGGGCTATGATGTTTTTGTGTCGGATTTTGGGGTGATTGCAGATGACTATAAGAAACAATTGCAGGACTGGAATATCCGCTTTGAAGAAACACAGCATACTGAAAGCGAAATACTAAAGGCTATTGAGGTAATTAAAAGCCCCGGTATTCCTGAAAAGGCGCCAATCATCAAAAAAATAAAAGAAAAAGGCATCCCGGTTATCTCGGAAATTGAATTTGCAGGCCGCTATACCGCTGCCAAAATTATAGGAATAACCGGATCGAACGGTAAAACGACCACCAGCAGCTTAACCTACCATATTCTGAAAAATGCAGGATTGAACGTGGGGCTAGCTGGTAATATCGGCAAAAGCTTTGCCTACCAGGTGGCCACTGAAAAGTTCGACCTGTATGTGCTTGAGCTGAGCAGCTTTATGCTCGACGATATGTTCAGCTTTAAGGCCGACATAGCCGTGCTATTAAATATTACGCCCGATCATTTAGACAGATACGATTACAAATTGGAGAATTATGCAGCATCGAAGTTTCGAATCACTCAAAACCAAACAGGAAATGATTATTTCATTTACTGCGCCGACGACCCGGAGACCATTAAGGGAATGGCGGACCGAACTTTTGCAGCACAGCAATTGCCGTTTTCTATCGAAAAAGAGATTGAACAGGGAGCATACCTCCACCAGGACAATATTGTCATTAACCTTCATCAACAACATTTTGAAATGTCGATACACGAATTAGCTCTACAGGGTAAACACAATATTTATAACTCTATGGCATCAGGTATAGTAGCCAAAGTCCTGGAACTGCGTAATCCCGAAATGCGGGAGAGCATGGGCAACTTTAACGCAATCGAGCATCGGTTGGAGTCGGTTGCTGTGATATCAGGGATCAGCTTTATCAATGATTCAAAAGCTACTAATGTAAACTCAACATGGTATGCTCTTGAAAGCATGACCAGCGATGTGATCCTGATACTTGGCGGAGTTGACAAGGGCAATGATTACGGGATGCTTAGAAGCCTGGTTAAGCAAAAGGTAAAGGCAATAGTTTGTTTAGGTAAGGATAACAAGCGCATACACGAAGCATTTGAGGATGTGGTTGAGGTAATAGTGAATACCCACTCGGCACAGGAAGCCGCAACAGTGTCTTATCACCTGGCAACGAAGGGCGATACCGTATTGTTGTCGCCAGCATGTGCAAGCTTCGACTTGTTTAAGAATTATGAAGACAGGGGCAGGCAGTTTAAGCAGGCGGTGAAGGAGTTATAGAGCCAGCCCCTAACCCCCTAAAGGGGGAATGATGTGCAAATGTGTAGATGAGAATTAATATTGAACAAAAGATTAGATAAATAATAATGATACAGAATAGCAAAAACCAATCCAATCAAAAGCTCCCCCTTCAGGGGGCGGGGGGGGCTTATGCATAAAATACTCAATAACACAAAAGGCGACCGCTGGATCTGGCTGATAGTAATACTGCTATCGGTTATATCATTGCTGGCGGTTTATAGCGCCATTGGGTCGCTTGCCTATAAGAAGGGAGTGGGTACCGAAACGATTTTGCTGAAGCACCTGTTCATGATAGTAGGCGGTATTGGGTTGATGTATTTGTCGCACAAAGTTGATTATCGTTATTATCGCGGCATTTCAAAGTTGCTGATGATAATAACCATTCCTTTGCTGATGTATACGTTGTTATTCGGTAATCATGTTAACGAGGCCAGCCGCTGGATTGCGATCCCGGGAACCGGGCTCAGTTTTCAAACATCCGATTTGGCCAAGCTGGCGTTGATCACTTACCTGGCACGTACATTATCCATCAAACAAGAGAACATAAAGGATGTTAAGCAATCGTTCATCCCGATAATGGGTGCTGTTTGTATTGTATTTGCACTGATTGCCTGGGCGAACCTGTCTACCGCTTTGATGCTGTTTGGAGTGAGTATTTTATTGCTGATAATGGGCCGCATAAGCGTTAAGCAAATTGCGGTTGTATGTTTAGGTGGAATGGTGGTGCTATCGGGTATTGTGTTTTTAGGGCCACGCCGCCACATGTATATCACCCGTATTGAAACATTTATGCACCCTGAAAATGCTAACCCGGATAAGGCACAGCAATCCAATCATGCCAAAATAGCCATTGCTACCGGCGGTATTTTTGGCAAGGGAATAGGCAATAGCGACGAAATAAATAGCTTACCCGAAGCATATTCGGATGAGATCTATGCGATAATAGTGGAGGAATATGGCTTGTTTGGCGGGATTGTGTTGATAGGGATTTACCTGTTCTTATTATTCAGGTGCATAAAAATTGCAACCAGAGCACCAAAGGCATTCGGCACTTTGCTTGCTGCCGGTTTGAGTTTTAGTTTGACCATACAGGCCTTTGCAAATATGGCGGTTGCGGTGGGTTTAGGCCCTGTAACCGGTATCCCGCTACCATTTGTAAGCATGGGTGGTACATCCATATTATTTACCAGCATCGCGTTTGGGATCATATTATCGGTAAGCAGGGACATTGACGAGCCGAAGAAAGTAATAGTGGGGGAAATAAAGGAAGTTGCGATGGCGTAAGCCCCCTAACCCCCTAAAGGGGGAATGATGTGCAAATGCGTGAATGTGCGGATGTGCGAAAAAAAAATAAAATAAAAAGAAAGCTGAAATGGTACAAAGCAAAAGCATACCCAATCAAAAACTCCCCCTTCAGGGGGCTGGGGGGCCGCGCATTATCATTAGTGGTGGTGGTACCGGGGGGCATATTTTCCCGGCTATTGCTATTGCCAATGCTTTAAAGAAGCTTGATCCGGCTACTGAGATCTTATTTGTTGGGGCCGCAGGGAAGATGGAGATGGAGAAAGTGCCGGCGGCGGGTTATAAAATAATTGGGTTGGAGATCCAGGGCATTCAGCGTAAATCTATCTGGAAGAATGTGATGTTCCCGGTTAAACTGATGCTGAGTGTTAGACGTTCGTTGGAGATTATTAAGGAATTTAAACCGGATGCAGTAGTAGGTGTCGGGGGATATGCTTCGGGCCCTTTATTGTATGCTGCATCGGTAAAAAATATCCCGTATTTAATACAGGAGCAAAACTCATACGCGGGTATAACCAATAAGTGGTTGGGTAAGAAGGCCAGCAAGATCTGTGTTGCATTTGACGGTATGGATAAGTTTTTTCCGTTCGACCGTATTATTAAAACAGGTAACCCTATCCGCAAGGATTCTGTAAATATTGCCGGCAAGCATATGCAGGCGCTGGAGTTGTATAAGCTGTCGACGTTTAAGAAAACCATATTGGTGATAGGCGGCAGCCTTGGTGCGCGTACATTGAACAATAGCATAATGGCCGGGCTTGATAAACTGATAGCAGCCGACGTGCAGGTAATATGGCAGACCGGTAAGTTTTATTATAAGGGGATAATTGAAAAATTGGGTGAAGATTTTAACCCGGATATCAGGATCCTCGAATTTGTTAACCGGATGGACCTGGCTTTTGCTGCTGCAGACGTGATCATATCAAGAGCAGGCGCCGGAACAATTGCCGAGCTATACATGGTGAAAAAGCCGGTAATACTGGTGCCGTCGCCTAACGTAGCCGAAGATCATCAAACCAAAAATGCTTTGGCATTGGTGCAGGAAAATGCTGCAATATTTATTGCAGATCGGGATGCAGAAGAAAAATTAGTAGATAAAGCCATTGAGCTTTTAAACGATAAAGAATTACAAAGAAAGCTAAGCGAAAACATTGGCAAGCTGGCAATGCCCGAAGCGGATGAAGTGATAGCGAAGGAAGTGTTTAAAATGATAAAATAGTTTAGGAGTTCATAGTTGATGGTTCATAGTTCATGGACGGAGTGAAAAAATCGGTGGAATCATCAAACAATAAATCGGTGAAATCGCAAAATTTAATCGGTGAAATCAAAATAAGAAAATGGAGTTAAATAACATAAAACGGGTTTATTTGGTAGGAATAGGGGGCATCGGCATGAGCGGATTGGCCCGGTATTTCCACCATTTGGGTTGTGTTGTTTGCGGCTATGATAAAACATCAACCGATCTGACCAACGACTTGCATAACGAAGGCATCCAGATCATTTTTGATGATCGTACGGATTGGATCCCTTATGCTTTCCAAACGCCGGACCCGGGAACACTTATTATATATACGCCTGCTATTCCAAAAGATTCAGCTATTCTGAATTTCTTTAAGAATAACGAGTTTGAGTTGTTTAAACGGTCGCAGGTATTGGGGATCATCAGCAAAAGTATGTTTACGGTTGCTGTTGCGGGTACACACGGCAAAACCACGACATCAACAATGGTTGCCCATATCTTAAAGGATTCGGGTAAAGATTGCTCGGCATTTTTAGGTGGCCTTTCGACCAATTACCACAGCAACGTATTGTATGGAAACAATAACATTGTAGTGGTTGAGGCAGATGAATACGATCGTTCATTCCTGACGCTGTACCCTGATGTCGCCATTATTACATCAATGGATGCCGACCATTTGGATATTTATGGCGATCACGCGCATTTGACTGATTCGTTCAAAATGTTCGCTTCGCAGATAAAACCGGGCGGCACGCTGATCCATAAAAAAGGGCTGGCTTTAGATAGCGGCTTTACCTATGCAGTAGAAGCAGAAGCCGATGCCACAGCATCGAACATAAGAATAGAGAACGGTGATTTCTATTTCGATTTTGAGAACAGCCAGACCAGCATCACCGATATAAAAATGGGAATTGCCGGTACGCATAATATTGAAAACGCGGTTGCTGCTATTGAAGCATGCCTGATCCTCGAAGTTTCACCGGACGCTATAAAAAGTGCCCTGGAATCCTTCCGGGGTGTACACCGCCGTTTTGAATATGTAATTAAAAACGATCATCAAATATTTATTGATGATTATGCCCATCACCCGGAAGAATTGAAGGCAGCTATAAAATCGGTAAAAAGACTATATCCCGGTAAAAAGTTGACGACCATTTTTCAGCCGCATTTATATACCCGCACGCGTGACTTTGCGGATGGGTTTGCCGAGGCGCTGGACCTGTCGGACGAATTGATCATCCTGGATATTTACCCGGCGCGCGAATTGCCGATTGAGGGTGTAAACGCTGACATGATATTGGAGCGGATGAAACTTGAAAACAAGCGCCGCATCAGCAAGCAGGATGTTTTGGCTGTGATAAAAGAAGAAAAGCCCGAACTGCTGTTAACAGTTGGTGCGGGTGATATTGATACATTGGTTCAACCATTAAAACACATATTGGAAAATGCTTAAGAAACGCATCTGGAAACCGCTGTTGATCAGCCTTGCATGGATAACATGCTTTGGCGGTTTAGTGGTGCTAATGAGTTTTATTAATCAAAAGAAGGATGAGGTGGTTTGTAAGGATGTTAAAATTTACATCCCCGGCAACCAGTATTTTATAGACAGGGACGAGGTTGACAATATTTTACAGGTAAACAGCCATGCGCTTATTGGCCGCAGGATGGCCGATATTAACATACACGAGCTCGAAAATAAATTAAAGAGTAATCCATTTATCGAGTTTGCCAAGGTGTACACTGATATGGATGGTGTTATTAATGTAGAGATCAGCCAGCGCCAACCGATATTAAGGGTAATGAACCGTTTTGACCAGGATTTTTATGTAGATCAGCATGGTTTGAAGATCCCTTTATCAGGGAATTTTACCGCGAGGGTAATAGTGGCCAACGGGTATATCGACGAGGCATTTGCCAATCATGTAGACAGCCTGCATACACCGATGGCGGCAGCGCTTTTTAAGACTGCTGATTACATAAGAAAGGATTCACTTTGGGATGCGCAGATAGCGCAGATCTACGTGAATAAAGATCATGAAATTGAACTGATCCCAAGGGTAGGCAACAATAGGATTTTACTGGGCACCGCAGATTCATTGGACAGCAAGTTTCATAACCTGCTGGTTTTTTACAAAAAGGCATTGCCACTAGTTGGCTGGGATGCATATAAAGTTATAAACATCAAATACGCTAACCAGGTGGTCGGCGTACGAAACGAGTATAAAAAAACGGATTCATTAAAAGCAAAAACAGCTGCTAACGATTCGACAAAAGCGATTAGGGATACAACTATTATAAAAAAGAATTGATATGGACAAAACTTCAACTCAAGAAAAAACCTCACCAATAGTAGTGGGATTGGACATAGGTACTACAAAGATCTGTGCCATTGTTGGACGTAGGAGCAAGAACGGCAAAATTGAAGTGTTGGGTATTGGCAAAGCCGAATCTGCAGGCGTTACGCGCGGGATGGTTTCAAACATTGATAAAACCGTGCAGGGAATAAGTATTGCTGTTGATATCGCGGGCACACAGTCGAACGTGGAGATAAAGGTGGTAAACGTCGGGATCGCTGGTCAGCATATTAAAAGCTTGCAGCACCGCGGTTTAATTACCCGTCGTGACATGTCGAACGAGATCTCCCGTAAGGATATTGATAAGTTGGTTGAAGATATGTATAACCTGGTTATGCCTCCGGGTGAAGAGATTATTCATGTATTGCCACAGGAGTTTACGGTTGATAATGAGCCGGGTATAAAGGATCCGATAGGGATGGCAGGGGTAAGACTTGAAGCTAACTTTCATATTATTTCGGGCCAGGTTACGGCTATAAAAAATATAGTTAAATGCGTTAACAAGGCCGCCTTGCAAAGCGAAGAGCTGATATTGGAGCCGTTGGCATCGTCAGAATCTGTTTTGAGCGACGAGGAAAAGGAAGCCGGTGTTGTTTTGGTTGATATCGGCGGTGGTACCACAGATGTTGCTATCTTCCATGAGGGAATTATCCGCCATACGGCAGTAATACCATTTGGTGGTAACAGCGTAACAGAAGATATCCGCGAGGGTTGTTCTGTTATGCGCAATATTGCCGAGCAGTTGAAGGTAAGGTTTGGATCGGCACTGGCTGAAGAAAATAAAGAAAACGAGATTGTTTGTGTTCCCGGCTTACGTGGCCGAGAGCCGAAGGAGATCTCGGTAAAAAACCTGGCATTTGTGATCCAGGCGCGTATGGAAGAGATCGTTGAGCATGTTTACTACGAGATCAAGTCATCCGGTTACGAGAAAAAACTGATCGCGGGTATAGTAATTACAGGCGGCGGTGCGCAGCTTAAACACCTGGCCCAATTGGTTGAATATGTTACCGGGTTAGATTGCCGCGTAGGTTACCCTAATGAGCATTTGGCTAAGAATGAAATGTTGCCAAAGAATATATACGAGGAATTACAAAGCCCGACTTTCGCGACTGGTATCGGCCTGTTAATAAAGGGAATCCAGAAGATGGAATATAACGATTACATGCCGGTAGCCGAAGAAAAAAAGGATGCTAAACCACGTTATACCGAGGACAAAAAGTTTGGTTTGCTGGGGAAATTATTGGAAAGCGGCAAGCGTTTTATTAAGGACGACATCAATGATGAGGATTTTTTAAAGTAAACTTTCCACATCAGGGCTATCTTTCCACATATTGACAATTGTGGATAAGTGTTGTTGAAAAAGTTTTAATATTACAATAGAGGAATCTGATTATTCGTCAATCATATATAACTCAATATAAGGATTATGCAGTTTGAGATGTTAAAAGAAAAGTCGTCTATCATCAAGGTAATTGGTGTTGGCGGCGGAGGTGGCAACGCAGTTAACCACATGTACAGGCAGGGAATTACCGGTGTGGACTTTATTATATGTAACACTGATGCGCAGGCATTGGAGTTAAGCCCCATCCCCAACAAGGTACAATTGGGTGCAAGCCTTACTGAAGGAATGGGCGCAGGCTCAATCCCCGAAGTTGGTAAAAATTCGGCTATAGAAAATATTGATGATATAAAACAAATGCTGGGCTCCAACACCAAAATGCTGTTTATAACAGCAGGTATGGGTGGCGGTACCGGTACAGGTGCAAGCCCTATTATAGCAAAGGCTGCCCGCGAAATGGATATCCTTACCGTTGGTATTATAACTACCCCGTTTGCTTTTGAAGGCAAGCGCCGTAAGTTGCAGGCCGATGCCGGTATGGAGGAGCTGAAAAAGAACGTGGATTCGTTTTTGGTGATCAGTAACGACAGGTTACGCCAGATTTTCGGGAACCTTACTTTAGGTTCTGCATTTGCACAGGCTGATAATATTTTAACAACTGCCGCAAAAGGCATTGCTGAAATTATTACGCTGCCAGGTTACATAAACGTCGACTTTAAGGATGTGCGTACTGTAATGAAAGATAGTGGTGTATGTATCATGGGCAGCTCGTCTGCCGATGGCGAAAACCGCGCATCTAAGGCTGTTGAAGGGGCATTGGCATCTCCGTTGTTAAAGGATAACGAGATAGAAGGTGCACGTTATATCCTGCTGAATATCAGTTCGGGCGTCAAGGAAGTAACCATGGATGAAGTGAGTGTCATTACAGACTACATACAGGAAGAAGCCGGTTTGGCTGCCGACCTGATCTGGGGTAATTGCATCGACGAGAATTTAGGTGAAAAGATCTCAGTTACTATTATTGCTACCGGTTTCCAAACCAAGGATGAGCGTGAGAAGGAGCAAAGCACCAAGAAAGTAGTTTCGATGCTGATGCCTGAACCAGCACCAAAAGCTAAACCGGTAAATGAGTTTATTACCCCGGTAAAAGCTGATGCTGTTGCTGAGCCCTATATGAAAATGAAGGAAGAGCCTAAGCAAACAGGCTTGTTCGACCTTTTTGCTGCGCCGCGCGCAGAAGAGCCACAGGCTGTAAGATATGATCTTTCTGCAAGGGAAGAGCCGGTTGCTGAAGAAGAGGAATCTGACGTGCCGGAAATGACCTTTAAAATAAGTGAACCTGCAACCAACTTTATGCAGCCTAAGGAAGAAAAACTTCCTGAACCTGAAAAGGAGCCGGAAATTGTTGTTGGTGCTGATGATAACAAAACCAATGAGTCGATTGAAGAGCAATTGCGTAAATCGCGTGAGCGCATCATGAGGCTTAAAGATTTGAGTATGAAGCTGCGCAGCGGCAACATCCAGGAAATGGAAAGTGTGCCGGCCTACAAACGCAAGGAAATTGCCTTACAGCAAACCCCTGCCAGTGATGAGAGTCATGTTTCCCGCTTCTCATTATTGCCTGATAGCGAAGGTAATATCGAGATTAAGAACAATAACTCGTTTCTGCATGATAATGTGGATTAGGTTAGAGATTAGTTAATTAGAGACCAGAGATTAGTTTTTAGTGGTCCGGAAGTCAGTAAAGTCCGGAAGTCCGAAAGACAAATTCCTAATTGTATTTATATAAAGGGCCTTGCAAATTTTGCAGGGCTTTTGTTTTTTAAATCAATTCGGTGAATTGATTTAAAATGTACACCTCACTCCACTAACTCCCGACACTTTGTGCCAGGAACGAATCTCTAATCCACCAGTATCTAATCTTTAACCCCAATCTCACTGCTGCTAAGAGCTAATCTCTAATCAACCAATCTCTAATCTCGAACATTATAGCCTATTATAAAAAGTAATAATGATTGTTTCTGCACGTTTTAAGGGCTATATTTGTATTTTTATCTACACAATAAAAACGTAGCGGTTTGGACATATTTAACAAGATCTCAAAAAACATGGGCGGTCCGCTTGGACAGCATCAAAAATGGTCGCACGGATATTTTTCTTATCCAAAATTGGAAGGTGAAATTGGCCCGCACATGATGTTCAATGGAAAAGAGCATTTGGTTTGGAGTTTGAATAATTACCTGGGATTGGCTAATCACCCTGAAGTGAGAAAAGCCGATGCTCAGGCAGCTGCTGACTATGGTATGGCATACCCAATGGGTGCGCGGATGATGTCGGGTAACTCGATCCATCACGAAGAGCTGGAGGCTGCTCTTGGTACCTTTGTAGGTAAGGAAGACGCGTTTTTATTGAACTACGGTTACCAGGGAATGGTATCTATTATAGATACTCTGGTTGACAGGAATGACGTAATTGTGTATGATGCTGAATCGCATGCTTGTATTATAGACGGATTAAGGATGCATATGGGTAAGCGCTACGTTTACCAGCATAACGATATTGAAAGCTGCGAAAAACAGCTGGAACGCGCTACAAAGCTTGCTGAACAAACCGGCGGCGGCATCCTGCTGATAACCGAAGGTGTTTTCGGTATGTCAGGTGCGCAAGGTAAGTTGAAGGAGATCATCGACCTGAAAAAGAAATATGATTTCCGCATTTTAGTTGACGATGCGCATGGTTTTGGTACCATGGGCAAAACGGGTGCAGGCACGCACGAAGAACAGAATTGTGTAGATGGTGTGGATGTTTACTTCGGGACGTTTGCTAAATCAATGGCTGGGATTGGTGCATTCGTAGCTGCCAACAAAGAGATAGTTGATTACCTGCGTTATAACATGCGCTCGCAGATCTTTGCTAAGGCATTGCCGATGCCTATGGTAATCGGGTTAAAGAAACGCTTTGAGTTGTTAAAATCTCAGCCTGAATTGCGCGAAAAGCTTTGGGAGATCTCCAATACGCTGCAAAAGGGGTTAAGGGAGCGCGGCTTTAATTTGGGTGTTACAAACACAATGGTTACCCCAGTAATACTGGAAGGCGACCTGTACGAGGCAACCGCCTTAACCCGCGACCTGCGTGAGAATTATGGAATTTTTTGCTCGATAGTTATATACCCGGTGATTCCTAAGGGGTTGATTCTGTTAAGGCTGATCCCAACTGCGGCGCATAGCCTGGAAGATGTTCAGCGTACGCTGGATGCCTATAGCGAAATGGCTGAAAAGTTGAAAGCTGGTTATTACAAAGAGAATAAATTGGTGGTGGCTTAAGAACAAAACTGATCTTATATTTATACATGAGCCTTTCGGAATCCGAAGGGCTTTTTTATTAACCCGACGTCTGGATAGAAGGCTTTAAGTCGTTTAACTTTTCAGGCGTAAATTTGCCAGGCGTTCCGTAGGAACGTTTTGCGATTCTGCTATTACCACAGATTTGTATAGCATCATTCGTTACACAATTAAAATTAAAAACCTTTCATAATCCGCTCCGCTTTTTTATTTTTACCGTTTACCAATTGAAAACACTATGCTATCCCGGAGAAATTTTATCAAAATAAATGGTGTAACTACTGCAGGTATTGGCTTGGGCTTAAGGCCCGCCTGGTTTGCCACAAAACTTAAACAGTATGAAAGCCTTCGCCCTAAATTAAGTGAGCGCAAATTCACCAGCAAAGCTGTTGAGTCGACTATTAAAAGTGTAAAAACTGCTATTAAAGACCCGGAGCTGGCATGGCTGTTTGAAAACTGCTATCCAAATACTTTGGATACTACGGTAAAGTATTCTGAGAAAGGCGGTCGCCCGGATACATTTGTAATTACCGGCGATATCAATGCCATGTGGATGCGTGATTCATCTGCTCAGGTTTGGCCTTACCTGCCCTTGATAAAGAATGATCCGGAACTAAAGAACTTAATAAAAGGCGTGCTTAACCGCCAGGCTAATTATATCCAGGTAGATCCGTATGCCAACGCGTTTAACGAGGGTGCAACCGGCAGTGAATGGGACAGCGACCGCACCGACATGAAGCCCGAACTGCATGAGCGTAAATGGGAAATAGATTCGCTTTGTTACCCGGTACGGCTGGCGTTCAATTACTGGAAGATAAGTGGCGACAGCAGTTTTTTTGATGAGAACTGGCAAAAGGCGGGCAAAACAATTGTTGCCACGTTTAAGGAGCAGCAGCGCAAGACCAGCAAAGGGCCGTATCATTTTCAGCGTAAAACTGAAGTATCAACTGATACCGCACCGTTAAGTGGTTATGGAAACCCGGTTAAACCTGTTGGTTTGATCTGTTCTATCTTCCGTCCGAGCGATGATGCAACCATTTATCCGTTCCTGGTACCGTCTAATTACTTTGCAGTAGTGAGCTTATACCAAATGGCGGAGATGTACCAAAAAATTGCTAATAATTCGGCTATGGCGATTGAATGTAAAGCTTTAGCTACAGAGGTTGCCCATGCGTTGCAAAAATATGCCACCGCCCAGCACCCGGTTTACGGCAAGGTATTAGCTTATGAGGTTGACGGTTTTGGCAACCAGTTATTTATGGACGATAGCAATGTGCCGAGCCTGCTGGCACTACCTTACCTGAATGCGCTTTCGGAACACGATCCGCTTTATATAAATACCCGTAAGATGATATTAAGTACCTCTAACCCTTACTTCTTTAAGGGTAAGGCTGCTGAAGGCATTGGCGGGCCGCACGTTGGTTTGAATTACATTTGGCCCATGAGCATAACCATGCGCGCGCTTACTTCCACTGATAAAGCGGAGATAGCAAAATGCCTAAACTGGCTTAAAACTACCCATGCGGATACGGGCTTTATGCATGAATCATTCAACAAGGATAACCCTGCAGATTTTACCCGCAAATGGTTTGCCTGGGCAAATACTTTGTTCGGCGAATTAATAATTAAAGTACATAAATATTACCCGGAATTACTGTAAAAACAACACAATAAATTGAAGTAGTAATATTTTGTTTCTAGATGAAATTGAAATATTGAATAGTTTTTTGGCTTAACGTTTTCTTGTTTTCAATAATTGTGAACATTGCATTAAAATAGTGTAAAATTGGCCGCCTGTTAAATAGGTTATTGTTGCGTATTTAATATTTTTTTAATAGTATTAAATACCTCGACAACGAATGTTTTAGGTTGAAAAAGTTTAATTAAACCACTTTAGAGGCATTATTTTTCTTCTCAAAAGTTTTTAATTAAGAAAAAACATTTTAGATTAGCTTCATAAAACAATAAACCTCAATATTTAACAAAAGGAGTAACTGAAATGAAAAAATTTACTGAAGTAAAAGAACTGGTAGCATCTTTGGAAGCAGATGCTGACAAATTCTACACCAAAGGCAACAGCGCAGCTGGCACCCGTGTAAGAAAAGGTATGCAAGACCTTAAAAATTTAGCCCAGGCTATTCGCCTTGAAGTGCAGGAGGCGAAAAACAAAGCCTAGGTAATAGAATATAATTCTTTACTTTATTAAAAAGCCCGTTTCGATAAATTCGAAGCGGGCTTTTTATTCTTGTTATTTACGAGGTGTTTATCCGGTAATCCGTTTCGTCTCAGCTATTATCTTCGCTGCGGTACCTTCGCTAACCTGCACCAATGGCAAACGCAATGTGTCGCCACAAATGCCTAAATGTTTCAGCGCGGTTTTAACACCAGCCGGGCTGCCTTCAACAAACATCAGGCGTGTAAAATCAATTAAATCCAAATGTGGTTTTAGTGCCGATTTAAAATCGCCGGCAAGGCCGGTTCTAATCATGTCTGACATTTGCCTTGGCAAAGCATTGCCAACTACCGAAATCACACCAACACCACCTAAAGCGATCATTGGCAGACTAATAGGATCATCGCCAGAGATCAATAAAAAGTTTTCCGGTTTATCCCTTGCTATCTGGTTCAGCTGGTCGAAATTGCCTGAAGCCTCCTTGATGCCGATGATGTTTTTAAAATCCTTAGCCAGCCTTACAGTAGTTTCTGCACTTATATTGCTGCCGGTGCGGCCAGGTACGTTGTACAATATAATTGGCAGCGGTGCTACTGCGGCAATAGCTTTGTAATGCTGGTAAATGCCCTCCTGTGTAGGCTTATTATAATGCGGGCTTGCCGATAGTATAGCATCATAGCCTGTGGCATCAAATGCCTTGATTTGCTCAACAAGTTCAAATGTATTGTTGCCGCCTAAACCTGCAACCAAACCAATACGACCGTTAACTGCTTTTGAAGTGTATTTCCAGATCTGCTTTCGTTCATCACTGCTCAGGGTGGCGCTTTCACCGGTTGTTCCCAATGAAACGATGTATTCCACACCTCCGTCAATTAAATAGTCGATGAGCCTTCCCAAGGCCTCATAATCAACCTGTCCGTCTGCCTGAAAGGGGGTGATTATGGCCACCCCGGTTCCGTAAAATCTGTTCATGTTAGTTATTAAAGGGTGCTAAGATAGCAATAGTTCATAGTTCATGGTTGATGGTTCATGGTTTTTTTGTGCGAGGGGAAGTTCATCGGGAAGTTCATGGTTGACGGTTCGTAGTTTATGGTAGCTGCAAGTTACGTCACTGCTATCTTCCGGCTATGAACCATCAACTATGAACTAACTAAAAACTCACCCCCAACCGTATTGCCGAATTGGTATTACTGCCGCTATTAAACGATTTGCCATACATCAGCCTGAAATTCAGATATTGAATGCCAACACCAAGCTCGGTATAGTTTTTTAGTTCGGGCGTTGAGAGGTAATTGATATCAAGGATCTCCTGTAGTTTTAATTTCCTGATCAGCGGGATCTTATTGAGGATAAAGCCGGAGAAATTTTGCTCAAAATGGCCTTCAATATATTCAGTCTTAGTACTGTAGGTATAGTAATTCAGTAATAGGAAACTATTGATGCCGGTTTGGGACAACAGGATCTGGTTGCCCGAAAACTGCTTGTAATCGGGATAGAAAACACTTTTGTTATTCAGGAATTTACCTGCCCCAATGAAAAACGAAGTTTGGCCCAGTACGCCTGTATTAATGTTCGACTTGGAAACATCGGCGCTCAATAGATCGTAATCCACATCCGATCCAAAAATGCTCTTAACGCCCTTCGTATAGCTGATGCCGATGGTTGGGTATTTTGATGGGAGGTACCGTTTGCCGGTAGGGTAGGTTTCATATTTGTCGCTGAAATCATAAGTGGTTCTTAAGCCGATCTTGAACGACTGGTTATCTGCAAACAACGGCGTTTCCTGATTTGGGGTAAATGGGTTGTTCGAGGTATAATCCCTGTCGCCCGGGTTAAAGAAGCTGAATGACGACGAGTTTGCGAGCGATTTCCTGTCCGCCCATTCAACAATCCCGCTGGCCATCCATCCGCCGGTTATGCGCCTGCTTGCCGATGCCGATAAATATTGTTTTTGATAAAGCTTTTCGTAGTTCTGCTTTTCAAACAAACTGTAAAAAGTGTTCACAAGCGACGATATAGGCTGGCGGTTATTCAGATTGGTGATTTCAGATCCGGCGCTGAAACCCAGGTTGTAATTACCCGCCGGGATGCCCGCATAAACAGTACCCGTCATCTTTTTGTCAGAGAAACCGTATCCTGCTTTCGCCCCGACAACCAGGTATTTATTGGTCGAACTGTCGATCTGTTTGCTGAACGATGCGCCGTAATTTAAATTAAAGCCCTGCACCGTATTAAAACCTATTGAAGGCAAAATTGCGTCGAGGTTATAATATTCATGGCTAAACCGGTTGGCGTGACGGTAGTTTTTATAGGTGAGATCAACAAGGCTGAATTTGTTATTTACCTTATCAAGTGAGTCGAGGTATTCCTTCGACTCCCGCTTTTTGGCAAGTACGGCCTTTTTTGTATAGTCTGTTTTTTCTTCGTCGGTTAAGGGTATCGGTCTTTCGTTTTCCCAATAGGTCGAATCCTTTTTGTTGCTTTCTTTGGTGACCCTGAGCACCTCAGCAAAGTCTTTTTTATTCAATTTGGGTTCAAGCTCATAGTCTTTATAAACCGAAATAAAGTACCCGCCAATTTTAAAACCTAGCAGGCCGCCGGTAAACTCAAATTTAACTGACGATGGCATCCAAACCCGCGCGCTTACTGGTAAAAACTGCTCACTTACCTTCAGCGTATCAACAAAATTGATGTTCTGTTTTTTGGTGATGAAAAAGTCATAGCCATACATACGCCAGCTGTCCTCTAAAATATAGATATACCCCTGGAAACAGGCGTCGTACCCGCGTTTTGGGATTACCTTTATCTTGTCGACAGTCTCGCCATTTTCTGTGGTAAAGCCTACATATTTATAGTTGTAATAAAACAGGCCGTTGTCGGCAATTGGTGAAATAAGTGGACGTAAGCTTAATCCACCCCAAGTCTGAATGTTCTCATAAAAATTCACCTGGATATCTGAGGCCCGGTTATAACTGAATGCCTGGTTGCTGCCCGATACCTTCGATGAGATCATCTCCTCATGAACCTTATTCGGTCGCATAAAGCTGTATTTTGATTCTGATTCGGACAGGTAAACGATGCCCCTGCGGTTTGAATCGAGGCCCATTTCGCGGGTTGCCTTCTGTACGTCAATACCCAAAAAGTGTTTCGGCGCCGCCAGCAGTTTTTGCAGGCCTTTTATATAAACTTCACAGCTGTAGGCGTCAACCTCGTTAAGGTGTTTTTTACGGTTTTTTATTGCCTTGCGGATGATGGCGTAAGCTGGATCTTCGCCGCCTGCCTTAACCACAACATCGCCAAGCTGGTAAGTCTCTGTTTGTAAAACCACGTTTATCGACTGGTTTTTGTTCAATTCGATTTTTCTGCTTTGCTGCCGGAAGCCAACCGCCTTGTACTGGACATCATAAGTGCCGGGTTTTAGCTGCAGGCCGTACTCGCCCTCACTGTTTGCAGAGGTACCCTTAGTGGTGTTTTTTATGTAGATACTTGCAAAGGGGATTGCTTTGTTTTGTTCATCTGTGATCTTGCCGCTTATGGTAACTGTTTGAGAAAATATATTGAAACTTATTAAAATAAACAGAGTGGAGAGTAGTGTGAATTTCATGTAAAAGGCTTTGCCGCTAAGGTCAATCAAATTTAAACAACCTGAACGGGCTATTTTGTTAATTATTGTTAAAGGGAAATTGGCAGGGTATTAAAAAGATATAAGAGAAAGAAATACCCGGAAATATTATAATAATGGTAAAAAAATAAAGCCTCCGCACACTCGCTGCTTGGAGGCTTTAACCTAAACCTTATCACAATAGGCAGGCAAGGATTGCCCGCCATATGAAGCCACTAATATATAGTATTTAGTGACACTCCGAAAATTTTTCGCATTAAAATGACGTATATTATTATTTAGATATACTTATGAATGAAAACAGTAACTTAAAGTTAAATTAACGGAATGCGGGAATTTTTAGCTGATCATTTCGAACAATTCAGCGTCAGTAATTATAGGAATATTCAGCTTTTGCGCTTTCTCCAATTTGGCGGGACCCATGTTATCGCCTGCTACCAGGTAGTTAAGCTTGGCCGATATGCTGCTCACTATTTTGCCCCCGTTTTGTTCGATAATATCCTTTAACTCATCCCTTGAGAATTTTTCGAAGACTCCTGATATTATAAATGTCTTGCCGCTGAGTTTTTCGCTGGCAAGGTTTACTTCCTTTTCTACAGTTACAAATTGCAAACCATAATCCTTTAGTTTTTGGATCTCGTCTCTATGGTTTTGATCACTAAAATAATCGATGATGCTTAGTGCAATGCGTTCGCCTATTTCCTCGGCGGTTATCAACTCTTCAAACGAGGCAGCAGCCAGGTTATCGATATTTTTAAAATGAGCGGCGAGCTTCCTTGCTACGGTTTCACCAACATATCTTATCCCCAAACCAAAAAGGACCTTTTCAAAAGGCATCTCTTTTGATTTTTCAATCCCGTCCAGCATGTTGTTGATGGATTTCTCACCAAATCGGCCCATCTTTTTCAGTTCATCACTGTAAGCCGATAGTCCATAAATATCACTGATATGGCTAATAAATTTATTTTGGTAAAGCGTTTCAATAGTTTCATCGCCAAGTCCATCAATATTCATTGCCTTTCGACTGATGAAATGTTGCATTTTTCCTACGATCTGCGGGCGACAGCCTTCATCGTTGGGGCAATAGGAGGCAGCTTCGCCTTCCTTGCGGATCAGCAGCGTACCACATTCAGGGCAATGAGTTATATAATGTATTGGTTTGGTCGACGGATCCCGCTTATCTAAATTTACGCTGATGATCTTCGGGATGATCTCGCCGCCCTTTTCAACAAACACCCAATCGTGTTCATGCAGTTTAAGGCGCTTTTCAATTTCATCGGCGTTATGCAGCGTTGCGCGTTTAACCGTGGTTCCGGCGAGCTGTACCGGCTTTAAATTAGCGACAGGTGTAACCGCTCCGGTGCGACCAACCTGGTAGGTGACTGCCAATAGCTCAGTTTGTACCTGCTCTGCTTTGTATTTATACGCAATGGCCCAGCGTGGCGATTTGGCGGTAAAGCCTAGTTCCTGCTGTTGGGCGTAGCTGTTTACCTTGATAACTATGCCGTCAATGTCGTAGCTTAAATCAAAGCGTTTTTTGTCCCAATAACTAATGAAGCTAAAAACCTCCTCAATGTTGCTGCACAGCTTGCTGTGTTCGTTGGTATGGAAGCCCCAGCTTTTTACCGCCTGTAGGCTTTCCCAGTGGGTTCTGAATAAAAGTTTTTCGGTATACAGGAAGTACAGGAAGCAATCCAGCGGGCGTTTAGCCACTTCGGCTGAATCCTGCATTTTTATTGTCCCCGATGCAAAATTGCGCGGATTGGCATAAGGCACCTCCCCGGCTTCAATGCGTTCATTATTCAATCGCTCAAACGCCTTCAGGTGCATAAACACTTCGCCACGGATCTCAAATTGGTCAGGGTAGTCTCCGCTTTTAAGCCGTTTTGGTATCGTATTTATGGTGCGCACGTTAGTAGTAACGTCATCGCCCTGGATACCATCACCACGCGTAACAGCACGCACAAGCACCCCGTTTTCATAAGTGAGGCTCATTGATAAGCCATCAAACTTCAGCTCACAAACATACTCAAAGTTGTCGCCTATGGCTTTGCGGATACGCTGATCGAAATCGAGCAGTTCCTGTTCGTTATAAGTATTGCCTAACGATAGCATGGGCCAGCGGTGCCTTACGTTTACAAAATCTTTGGTAAGATCGCCGCCTACCTTTTGTGACGGAGAATCAGGATCTTCAAATTCAGGGAACTGCTTTTCAAGAGCGATCAGTTCCTCCAATTTCTTATCGAAATCAAAATCGGCAATAGTAGGCATTGCCAGCACATAATAGTTATAACTATGCTGCTTTAATTCTGACGAAAGGGATTCAATTCGGTTTTTAGCTTCTGCCGGTGACATATAAGCGAAGATAGAAAATTTATAATTTGAAAATATCTTTTAAACCCTCCGGATTTTAGATGGTCTTACAATCAAACAAATATAAATTTACTATGAAAAATTACGGAAAAATATTAATGCTTGCATCAGGTATCTCATTATTTGCGGTTGCGAGCAGTAGCGCACAAATTGTAGTTAGGGCACGTTTGGAACGCCCGAGAACTGTGGTTGTAGTAAGGCCACTCCGTCCATCGCCGCGCCACGTGTGGGTTGCTGAAGAATGGACCCCAAGCGGCGGCACTTATGTTTATAAAGCAGGCTATTGGGCCGAACGCCCGCACCCGCGAGCATATTGGGTAGCCGGAAGATGGCATCACACCCACAGAGGTTATATCTGGATTTCAGGGCACTGGAGCTAATATCCACAATACTTAAATGAAATGCCCGGTTTTGATAAGCCCGGGCATTTTTATTTGCCTGCAGTTTTTACATCCGTATTGAATGTTATCGGAACGGTCATCCCGCCGGGCAGGGACGAGCTATCAGGAAATTGCATAGCTCCCATCATTACCTGTTTTAACTTTGCTTCTGTTATCCAGCCCGTTGTCTTATCTATCCTTATGTCTGAAATCATTGAACCCTTCAGGTTATATTTTACTGCCAGGCCATTTATATTTACAGGTTTGACGCTGGTATCGGTGGCAAGAGTGCCTTCGCCATGAATAAAATAGGTGCCTGCAACTACATCGGCAAGCTGGTAGGTAGAGGACACGGTTGTTTCGGCCGGACTCAGTAGTTTGTTGACGACCGTCCAGCTGTCCCCTTTTGCCACAAATGTATTGGGGAAAATTGCAGTACCCATCTCAATACTACCTTTGAAAGCGTTTGGTCCGAACGATTGCATAAATTGTGCTGAGAACCGGGCCTTTTTTACTGAATCGACTCCGGGTACATTTTGCAGCGCCCCGATGATCATTTTATCCACGTTTGTTACGGATCTTATCTTCCCTGTTTTAGTCATTTCTAAATTAAACGGCTTATTCATCATGGCCGCCAGTATTACAGACGGCAGATCCTGCGGGTCATTTTTCTTTGAATCAAGGTCGACAGCGTTTTCAGCCAGGTCCATTTTCATATTGAGCGATTGATAACTCACTTCCATGCTGTAAACGGTGTCCGTTACCCCAGTTACCTTGAAAGCCATCTTAAAAGCAAATGAGAGATTGACGGAATTTTGCTGACCAGTTATGGTTTGATTGATCGTAGATGTTGCGTCTGAAGTAAGATAATAAGTGCTGCCTTTAATGAGGTTTAAGGCCGGTTTGAATTTCTGCGCGTAACAGCAGTCGACAGCAATTATAAAAAAGAATGTGAATAAAAAGGGCCTCATTGTAAAAACTGGTTCAGCAAATATACAATGAAGCTTTTAAGGAAAGGTTTTTAAAAAGAAAATAGCCGGTCTCTCAACTCCGGCTATCTTCAATTAGCATTATCATTAAATTTTCACTCGATGTTTTATACGTGAGGTAAATGGTATTGGTTTCATGGAAATAAAAAACTCCTGCCGTTTTAAAGCAAGAGTTATATTGTGGTATTTTACCACGGCAAATAAAATATAATCGCCTGTGCTATTAGTTAGTACAGGGTTTTATGTTTTATCATGGAGATGCTCGTCTTGATAATAAAAAATACCGGAACTGCTTGTATAGCTATACCGATTATTGCCAGGGTGCTCATGATAATATGGGTTTGAGAGTGAATAGAAAATGTATAATAACCTATATGATCATTATTGCAAAAATCATACCCATTGGGTTGAAAGTGCCCCGGCGTAATTGGTTGGAATGTTTAATTTTCGATGGGGAAATCCCCGAAAGGAGAGTGTGGAATTTTGTGTAATATTTTCCCCGAAACGAGGAATTTTATACTTACTTATTAAAGAATAATATCGTGCCGTTTTGTATGGTTGTCAACAATTGTGTATAAAAACAAGGCTTTTCGCTTTTTTCCATCGCAATATACAGATAATTAACTGTTTGTTAAAAGATGCAATAAAATAACTTTAACGATCCGCTATTACTATTTTGCAATAGTTGTTCCATTCTTATTAGTTTGCAGTCGGCAGTTGAAATAATATAAATAAACCGGCATGGCGGTATTGTTTAAAATCATTTTGTTAACTGCATACTGCAAACCGCCTACTGCCCGCTATTGCCGGTGCCTCCCCCGGTCTTAACCGTCATCATTGCTTCCTTAATGTACCTTACGGGTGTGCTGCCATAGCTTAAAAACTTCTCGTTAAATTCCTTTAACTTATATTTATCACCAAGTTTCTTTTTATAAGCCTCACGCAAATCCATTATTTCCCTGTAGCCTGTGTAGTAGCTATCCAGTTGTACACTGCTTACACTAACGCGCTTCCATTTGCCTTCGGCCTCTGCCTGTTGCTGAAATGCTTCGCGGGTAAGTAGTTTTATGGCATCCTGCTGTTGCATGTTTTGTGTATGCACGGAGTAATCCAAAATGGTATTGCAAACTGATCGCAGGTGCCACTTATACCACATCAGCCGCATCTCGGGCTGTTCATCTCCTCCAAAGCCATTATCCAGCATCATTTCCTCGCTGTAAACCGCCCATCCCTCAACCATAGCGCCATTGCCAAAAACTGATTTGATAAGGCTCGGCGCTTTATTAGAATACACCAGTTGCACATAATGGCCCGGGATAGCTTCATGAATACAAAGGATCTGCAGCGTATAATTGTTATACTCACGCAAATAGCTTTCAGCCTTTTCAGATGACCATCCGGCCAGGCTGCCAACGTTAAAATAGGAATTGCCATCCTTGTCATATGGCCCGGGCGAACTCATTGATGCCCCGGCAACGCCTGCCATATATCCCGGCTCCTTGCGCACAACAAGCGGTTTTGACGGATCAAGCGTAACCAGGTCCTTTGATTTTACAAAGGCGGTAAGCTTAGGGATCTGCTTTTCAATTGCCGACTGGAAATCGCCCGGTTCGGCATGTTTGGCCGATAGGGTATCAATCAGTTTTGCGATCAAATCCAACGAATCGGATGGCATGGGCTTGCTGCCGAAATATTTTGGCCAAAGCTTTTTGCTGATCTTCGCCATTTCGCGATGCAAATATTTTTTACGCTCAACAGCCGAGTTGAAAATTTGCTGAGCAGTTGATTCCGATTGAATGTCATACTTGAATTTCGATTCGTACAGATCCTTTCCTAGCCTGAAGCTGCGTGGTTTATCATTTTTTAAAGCCTTTAACCAGGCGGCATAAGCTCTTATTGCATCGGCGGATACCTTAACCCTGTCAAGCATTAATTTCTGTTCTGCCGCAGGGATATTTGTTTTTTTAAGCGAATCAGCAAAGTCCTTTTCAAATATACCAACTCCACCGAGGTGTTGTTCGGCGGCCAGGGAAGTTAGTTCTGCAACCGGATTTTTGAGTTGCTTTTCAGCTTCCTTATAATAAGCCGGGATGTTGGTCATCTTTTGATAGAAATTACGCAGGCGCTTACTCAGTGGTGCATAATGCTCATTCAGGATATAAGCAAACGTGCTGATAACATTGTAAGAAGACGGGTCCCACTGCCAGGCCTTTTGCTGCTGCAGGCTCCATTCTATTTGTTCCATCTGGTTTTGCATCAGGTGGTAATCCATTCGGTTACCTTCAGATAACTGGGTTATTTCAAACCTGCTCAGTGAATCGATCTGCACCTTCGCGAACGTTACCATCTTATCCCTGATCTTGTCGTCAGGAACAAACAGCAGGCTGTCGTATTTATGATACCCTACGGATGTTGCCCAATCCGGGTTTAATTTCCATAAACCTTCCAGGAAAGAGTTTTCATAAACAGTAAATGCAGCATCGTCCTTGCCTTGCAAGGGGCCTGTAGATGAGCCGTCCTTTTTACACCCAATAAGCAGCGAGAAAATGAGACAGGCAAAGAATAATAGTTTTTTTATCACCAGGTTTATCTGTTTAAATTTTGATGGATAAACTTAAAACATTTAGCCGAAATAAATCGAAAGAATATAAGCAAGTATATAGAAGTTTTACAATAGGGCCAAAACGGATAGCGCTTACCGGGAAAGCCGGTAGTTATCTATTACCCATGAGGTAAAAATAGCAGACTTTCAAAATTTGAGGCATTCTTAAATTTCTTCAACCCAAGCTATGTAAATCCGAAAAATAAATTATTGAGCAATAACGCCTTTCGTACCCTTAATAATTAAATCAAACCATTGGGAATTATTTTAAGCTATTGATTAATAATCAGTGGGTTATTGTCTCTGGTTGATATTTTTTTAACTCAAATAAAGAATAACCATTGAAGCCACTTTTACGTAAAACGGAACTTTGTTTACCAAGTTAATTTTTGTTGCTATATTGTGGCATATTTAATTTAAAGCTAAGTTTATAGGAAATTTCTACAATATCTATTAATGAAGGTTAAAATCGGGTGCTTATTATCGGCGTTCTTAGCTGTTTTGTTTTGTAACGTATATGGGCAATCCACGACCTGTTCAATTCATGGAAAAGTAGTAACCGAAACCAAATCACCCGCCGAAGCCGCCACAATAATCCTCTTAAAATCACGTGATTCGTCCATTGTAAGTTCAACTATTGTAGCCAAAAACGGGCTTTTTAGCTTTACCGCTATTCCGCCTGATAGTTATCTGCTGCTTGTTACTGCGGTAGGATATAGTAAGCTATATGTTGGCCCTTATAACGTTGAAGGCGGCCAAAATTTCAAGACGGCTGAAATTGTTTTAAAACAAACGGCCAATCAACTAAGGGAAGTAACGGTGATAGGTACCCGGCCCGAAATAGAGGTTAGGCCCGGCAAAATCACCCTTAACATTCCTAATAGTTTAACTGCGGATGGTAGTTCGGCCCTTGAGATATTGAGGCAATCGCCTGGGGTAAGGGTGGATAATGGCAACAACATAAATATTATAGGCAGGCAAAGCGCACTGATCACCATTGATGGTAAGACGTTGAGCTTGTCGGGAGATGACCTTGCGGCTTATCTGCGTAGTATTCAGTCGAACATGATCGATAAGATCGAGCTGATAACTGCCGCCTCATCCAAGTATGATGCATCTGCAGGCGGGATAGTAAACATCGTGTTAAAAAAAGGGAATAATCTCGGTGCAAACGGAACGCTGACAGCAACCGGCGGCTACGGCAAATATTATAAAAGCGTACTGGGTGCCACTTTTAATGACCGCATGGACAAATTTAACGTGTTTGCATCCTTCAGTCATGCTGCCGATAAAACCTTTCACAATTTCGTTAACAACAGGATCATTGATTTTGAAGACGTTTTAAGTGATTATCATGTTGATTACAACGGCATTCAAAAAAGCAACAATAATAATTTCAGGGTTGGCGCCGATCTTTTTATCACCCCAAACCAAACCATTGGCTTTTTAATTGACGGGTTTTCGCGAGGCGATACCTACACCAAGGACAACGCTTTGAAAATTAGTAATAACGGTACGCTTGATTCCATAATTACCGCCGATTCACATTTACAGCGTAATATCACTAAGGTAAATTATAACGTTAACTACACTGGTAAGCTGGATAAGGCGGGCAGCACATTATCTGCCGATTTTAATTACACTGCATTCAGCCGCAGCTCGTCGGAGTATATCACCAATAAATTTTATAATGCTGATTTGACGCCATATCGGGATTCGCTATTGCAGGAAAATCTTTCACCGTCAAATATCCACGTTTACCTGTCAAAAATTGATTTTTCGACGCCGCTGGCAAAAACCGGGAAGTTTGAGGCCGGGATAAAATATAGCCATGCTTCAAGTAATAATGACCAGGTTTTTGGGCCGATGGTAAACGGCGTATACCAGGTTGACGCAAATTTAAGTAACCGTTTTTATTATACTGAGAACATCAATGCAGCCTATGTGGGGTATGAAAATAAGTTTAATAAGTTCGATGTTTCTGCCGGATTGCGCGGTGAGCAAACCAGCGCCAAAGGAAATTCTGTAACTTCGGATGCATCCATAGATCGCAGCTATTTCAGTTTGTTCCCGAATCTGCAGTTGGTATATAAAGAGAACGAAAAGAATGAGTTTTCGCTTAGTTATAATCATGGGATCACGAGGCCGCTTTACGAAGACATTAATCCCTTTTTATATTATGTGGACTTGTACGATTATCGTTCCGGGAATCCTAACTTAAAACCCGAGTATTCTGATAATATAGAGATTTCTCATACATATAATAAATCCATTACCACCACTTTGTATACCTCGATAATTAAGGATGCCTATGAGTTTGGATTTTATGAGCAAAACGATACATCGAAGGTTAATATAAAAACGCAAATCAACTTAGGATGGATCTATAATTACGGGATCAAGATATCTGTACCCGTTAGGGTAACCAGCTGGTGGAATGCTAATTTCTATGCCGATGTTTCCTATCAGCGGTATGTGGCCTATGCGCAAAACGGTAATTTAAATAAGGGGACGCAGGATATCATATTACAAACAAGCCAGAATTTTATTATTAGCAAAACTTTAAACGCCACGATAGGTGGTGATTACGAGTCGCCAAATTTTTATGGCATTAACCAGAACCGGGCCCGTTACATGGCAAATGCCGCAATTGGCACGCAACTTTTCAATAAGCGCGGAACGCTGCGTTTAGTGCTGGCAGACATTTTCAACACATTGCAGGATAGGGGGCAGATAAATTATGGGAACCTGAACCTGATGATAAATGATAAAACAGAAAGCCAGGTGGCGCGGCTTACATTTACCTACCGCTTCGGAAAAACATCTGTTAAGGGAATAACTGCCCATCGCACGGGAAATGAGGAAGAGGTAAAAAGAATTGGCGGCGGTCCCAGTGGAAACTAATAGTGTATTAACCGGCGTGCCCGCTTAACATGCTGGCGAAAATTATCAGCAGTACCAGGATACTGATACCCACATATAAATAATCCTTCTCCAGCGCAAAGCCTATTGTAGAAAACACCACTCTTAAAATTGGTGTGGCAATTAATAGTATGATGCCCAATTGAATAATGGCCTGGCCCTTGAAGAGAATTGAAGCATGAATAAGACTGCCAATATTTTGAAGAAAAGGCGGAATACCCTTAAATTCCTTGTAGTTGGGAATTGAATGACCATGGCGGTAAATAAAGAAGATGCCACCAAAAACAACAATGGTCATCGACAGCATCATGCCGCCACGCAGCACCTTACCTATTAATGATTGAATGTCGGTGTCTTTGAATTTCATTTTTTAGTTCATTGTTGATGGTTCATAGTTCATGGTAGCTTCAATTGGCGTTTAGTTTATAGTATTATATTATCATTCATGGTTCTTTTCGGCTATGCACCATGAACTATTAACCATCAACTAATCAAATCTTCCCCATAATTCCGTTATAGATCATCTGCCCGGCTAAAACGGATACCACAATTGCAAATACCCACCTCAGCCAGCCCGACGATTTTGCATGCACCAATATCTTCGATCCTGTAAACGCTCCGAATAATACCCCTATAACTACAGGCATTACCAAACCAGGACTTATATAACCTCTTTGCAAATAAACCACCGCGCTTGCCGATGCGGTAACACCGATCATAAAATTACTGGTGGTGGTGGATACCTTGAATGGGATGCGCATAATGGTATCCATTGCAATCACCTTTAACGCGCCGGAGCCAATGCCTAGCAATCCCGAAACTACCCCGGCAAATATCATCATAAAAAAGCCGCCGCCTACATTACGTACACTGTATTCAATTGTTCCCGTTGATGTAGGGTAGCTGCTGTTGAGCTTTAATTTTTCAGCCAAATAACTTTTGTCGGTAACAATTTGCTCTGCCTTTTTACGCAAGGAAAGTAATGCAGAACACAGCAGGATCACGCCAAATAATATGGCAATATAATGCGTAGGAACGTACACCGCTAATATGGCGCCGCACATGGCCCCGGCAGTTGTGGCTATCTCCAAAAACATACCCAAACGCATGTTGGTGATTCCCTCCTTGACATAAGCTGCTGCCGAACCGGAAGATGTTGCAATTACTGACACTAATGACGCCCCGATGGCGTAATGAATATCGACGTTAAGAATGAGCGTAAGCAACGGGATAATTACCACGCCGCCACCCAGCCCGGTTAATGAGCCTAATAACCCTGCAAAATAGGAGCCAATAAGTATAATAAGTGTAAATACAATTACCGTCATGCAGCTAAAAAAGTAGGACGCTGCTAAAGTAATAATAACTTTTTTTACGCACTTACTTTAATGTTTGTCTATAGATTTAGTGTGAAAATGATGTGCTGATAGGGAAATGATGTGCGGATGATGGATGTGCGAATGTGCGGATGGGAAATTTGAAGATGTGTTGATTGGAAATAGTCTCAATTTGCAATGATACCGCTCCAGCGGAGCGCAATATCGGTAGAAAAAGCAACCCCAACAGATTTCGCGCTCCGGAGGTGCGCAACCCACCGGGCATTTTGTACATTTGCCCATCAAAATATGAGTTACTCGAGTTTACAAGCCTGCGTTGCCGACCTTGAAAAAAATGGTCGGCTGATCCGTATAAGTGAAGAGGTTGATCCGTACCTGCAAATGGCGGCAATTCATTTGCGCGTGTTCGAAAACGAGGGACCAGCTGTCCTCTTCGAAAATGTGAAGGGCAGTAAGTTCCCGGCAGTATCAAACCTGTTCGGAACTTTGGACCGCTCGAAATTCATTTTTAGGGATACTCTGGATAAAATCAAAACTTTGGTCGATTTAAAATCCGATCCGTTAAAGGCAATAAAAAATCCGTTTAAATATGCGGGTGTCGGGATGATGGCCTTATCGGCTTTGCCTATGAAAACGGGTAAAAGCGCTCCGATCAATTTCGCCAAATGCAACATCAGCGATATTCCCCAAATAGTTAATTGGCCAAAGGACGGCGGTCCCTTTGTGACGATGCCGCAGGTTTACACCGAAGATGCTGATAAGCCGGGCATCATGAATGCCAACCTTGGCATGTACCGCATTCAGTTGGCTGGTAACGATTATATCCTGAACGAAGAGATCGGTTTGCATTACCAGTTACACCGTGGTATAGGCGTACATCAAACAAAAGCAAATGCAAAAGGACTGCCCTTAAAGGTTAGCATTTTTGTAGGCGGTCCGCCGTCGCACCCTGTTGCTGCGGTAATGCCGCTGCCTGAGGGATTGTCTGAAATGACATTTGCCGGGGCGTTAGGCAATCGTCGCTTTCGTTATTTTTATGATGCAGAAGGTTTTTGTATTTCGGCGGATGCTGATTTTGTGATAACCGGCACGGTTATGCCACATGATAACAAACCCGAAGGCCCTTTTGGCGATCACCTGGGATATTACAGCTTGAAACATCCTTTTCCATTACTAAAAGTTCATAATGTTTATCATCGTAAAAATCCTATCTGGTCGTTTACAGTAGTAGGTCGCCCGCCGCAGGAAGATACCAGCTTCGGCGCTTTGATCCATGAAATTACAGGTTCGGCTATCCCGAAGGAGATTCCCGGTTTACACGCGGTGAATGCTGTTGATGCTGCCGGGGTACATCCGTTATTATTTGCAATAGGCAGCGAAAGGTATACGCCTTACAGCAATGTTGACCGGCGACCACAGGAGATCCTGACCATTGCCAATCACATTTTAGGTAAAGGCCAGCTCAGTTTGGCTAAGTACCTGTTTATTGCGGCGCAGGAGGATGATCCAACATTAAACGTGAACGACGTTGGCGGCTTCTTTAAGCATATCCTGCAAAGGATAGACCTAACCCGCGACCTGCATTTCTACACCAATACTACCATTGATACGCTTGATTATAGCGGTGAGGGATTGAACACAGGCAGTAAGGTTGCCATAGCCGCAGCCGGTGAAATTAAAAGAGAACTTTGGAATGAATTACCGGCAAGCTTTAGTCTGCCGCGGCCATTCGAAAAATATAAAATGGTAATGCCGGGCGTGTTGGCGGTTGAAGTACCAAAAAATATCAGGACAAGTGATTTGCCGCTGATGCTGGAGATTTTGGATGAACATTTGCGGGATGCTGAGCTTGAAGGCTTACCCTTGATGGTGTTTTGTGATGATGCAGAGTTTACCGCTCAAAGCATCAATAACTTTGTTTGGGTCACCTTTACCCGCAGCAACCCATCGCATGATATTTATGGCATTAACAGTTTTACCGAACATAAACACTGGGGCTGTAAAGGTCCGTTGATAATTGATGCAAGGATAAAACCGCATCATGCACCGGTGTTAGAGAAGGACCCGGAAGTTGAAAAACTGGTTGACAAGATGGGGGAGAAGGGTGGAAGTTTGTACAAAATTATATAACGTAACTCCTATGGGAGCAAGTGATCATTTATTTGAAGAGGGTATAACTCAGTACTATTTGTGTATTGTTGTCTCTTTGCTATTGCTTGGAACAAGCCTATTTAATTTTTACAAGATATATAAGAAGCAAATGTATTTCGGTGAACAAGGTCATATACAAAATAGATGGCCTTTCGCTATTATACCTTTGTTATTTGGGATAGCAATTTTTGTTTGTGCACCACGCCCTCTAAATGAATTAGAAAGAATAAAAGCACATCACGCGGAAACGATTGGTGAAACTATTGACGACGAACCCCACAGAAATCCAGAAGTCAAATATAAATTCACTGTAAATAATAAAACCTATATAGCTATCAGCTATTATCCGCAAACCGATTTTGGTGAGGATATTAAGGTTCCTGGCGGACACTATAAAGTAATCTATAATAAAAGCAATCCAAATGAATCTGTAATGGATTTTAAAATAAAGGAGTGATTGATTCGTAGGCGATGCACCAATATAAGACAATTATGAAAAACTTAGTAAAGGCAATAATTATGGGTGGTTTGTTAACAAGTGTTTTCGCTTGCAAGAAGCCACAGGACATTCCACATTACACGGTTTCCAAAATCTTTAAAACAGATACTGCCACAACAGTAAATGTGCATATTGCCAGCCGTATGACGAGGCAGCAACTGGTTTTAATTGCCGGGAAGGTAAAAAAGGATAGCTCGCAAATTCAAAACCTTAGGATCAGCTTCCTGCTGCCGGGTAATTCAGAAACCAGCGCGGGCGACAATAGCTATTACGCATCTGCTAAATTTATAGATGCCGCAAAAGTCGCATCCTATGATACCTTAAAGGATGGCGATGGCAATGTATTACGCCTTAAAGTATTTGGCTTAAGCCAAACGCAGGCTAAGCATCTTTTATCGCTTCAACCCAAAGAGATCGCCAACAAAAACGTGATGGGCCGTTTTATTGACGATTATAATCATACTGTTATTATCCCCTTTGACGATCCGCTGGATGAAAAGAAGGAAGTTTATATTATTGAACTTGATTCCGCTGCCAAAGTAGTATCCGCAACCATCCCGGTAAAGGTAAAAGACGCTGGTATTGAAAAATGGCTGGTAACTCAGCATGGCGATTACATGATACTGAAGGATAGCGTGCTTACCCAATTTGGTGCTGATGGTTTGGGTTTGCCGTTTAATAGTATTAAATCGGGGATTTAAGTTGTACTGTTTTGTTCATTCTGAGTGGGATCCCCGGTTTTGCCGATTACAAAAGCAGTAAATGCAAAAATTAAAATCAAAGCGATATGTATTATTTCAACTGTCAATACATAGCCATTAACAAAGCCGCCGCCATAAAATAATCCCTTAACAGGTGTGTTGTCTGACGGAATGCTCTTCACGGTCCATCTCAACAGCGTGAATAAAGAAACAACTTTGCCAAATGAGAATAGAAGGATTCCTGTACTTACCAATAAACAACTGTTAAACAACAGAACTTTAAACCCTGTATACAAAGCACGAATCAGGTATACAAGAAAAGCAAAAGCCAGGAAAATACTAGCAACATAAAAGTAAGGCGAAAATAAAAACGATCCGGTTAATCCTATTGAAAAGGTGTCGTGAGCGTTGATGTCCGATGCAGTGTTACCAGTAGTAAACTCAGCAAACACTAACGAGAATGCCAAAACGCAGACCAGCCAAATTAATTCGAATAGTAGCTTCTTTTTCATACATTCTATATTCAAATTCCCCTTTAGGGGTTAGGAGCCTCCGCTACTTCAACTCATCCAAAACCCGAAAGATCTTCTCCTTAATAGCCTTGCTGCTGCCGTTAAAATTATTCACCATGATGGAAAAACACAGATCCCTGCCGTGATAGGTATGGTAGCCGGCGTAGGTAAGCACGTTTAATATGGTGCCGCTTTTCATTTTTATGTCGTTATAAGTAGGCAGGCTGTTATAAAAATCAGGGAACCAGGTTTCTTTTTTTGCCGATTGAAGAATGGTGGCCATGGTTAAGGTGGTCACCCTGTCGCCGGGAGAAAGGCCGCTGCCGTCGACGATATTTAAGGAATGCGGATCAATGCCGCGGGCACTCCAGAACTCATGTTCCACCTCCACACCATTTGACGTGGATGGTTTTTTACCTGCCTTCCAGGCAATGGTTTTTAATAGTTGCTCGGCATACAGGTTAATGCTTTTTTGGTTGAGCCAGTAAACAATCTGGCTTAAACGTGGAGATAGGAGGGTAGTTAAATTTGTTCCTATCTGTGGCGTTGATAGCCCCTTTGCCACTAAACTGGAAGTCGACTCCGGCTCATTGCTCACTAAAATCCCCAGCCGTTTTAAAGTGTCCATCAACCGGAACGCGGCATCAAAAGCCGGATCGGGTAGGGCTGCAGAAATTTTCTTTTTTTCCTGATCTTCGGCGTAAGTCCCACGTAAGTACATCGTTTTTCCGCCAATGGGTAAAAAGGCATATGCATTATCGCCAGTACCCGACGATGCATTTATCAACTCGCTTTTAAAATTGAGGTAAGGCATGGCAGGTACCTCGTGCGAAATACTGATCGGTGAATCAATCCTGCCCGTTCTTAATTTGATATCAAATTGATTTTCGCGCCAGCAAAGCCCGGATGTGCCTGCGCCGTAATAATTGCCCACATCCATCCAGATCCACCCCTCGGGAATAGACTGCGAACCAAACACGGAGTCATCCCCGATAATGCGCCCGTTGATTTTTTTGATCCCTGCCTTCTGCAGGGCTTCAACCATTAAACCCAGGATACGGCCCTCGTGCGTATTCTCGTAACGCCAGCTGCCCAGGGTTGGGTCGCCGGCACCTTTGATGATTAGGTCGCCGGTTAGGGTGCCATCAGCCCCGATTGAGCCGTTATAGCCAAACTGGGTTTGGTATTGAAAGTCCTTGCCCAGCAAATTAAAGGCGGTAATAGTGGTAATTGTTTTTAAGGTAGATGCTGTGGCCAGGCCCATATTCGGGTTGGCAGTAAATACCTTCTCACCCGTTTTGGCATCAAGCACCGTCAACGACAACGAAGCATACCGGCACTGGCTGTCAGCCTGTAGCCTGCTAAATGCCGATTGTAGCTTTGAGTCTAAAGTTTGGGCAGCAGCCTGCCCGGTTATAAAAAGAAGGCTAAGCAGGCACTTCGTGTGTATCCTCATTCTTTGAGAAGTATTTTGTTATGTAGTAGATAGGTATTCCCAATAAAACGATGCCGAGGCCGTATTCGGTATAAGTTCTTTTATACACAAAAAGTAATATGCAAAAAGCAATCCCCATTATAATATAAATTGCTGGCAGAACCGGATAGCCGAATGCTTTGTACGGCCTTTCGATATTAGGCTGGGTGACACGTAATTTGTAAATTCCAATAATGGTAAGCACATAAAATATTACAACTACGAACGAGATCATGTCTAATAAATCGCCGTAACGCCCGCTTAAGCAAAGTACAGAGGCCACCAAAGCCTGGATCCATAAGCCAAATTCAGGGACGTTAAATTTATTTAATGTCCCTGTCCTCTTAAAAAACAAACCGTCTTTTGCCATTGTATAGTAAACCCTTGCGCCGGCCATAATGAGCCCGTTATTACAACCAAAAGTCGAAATCATTATCATTACTGCAATAACAATTGTGCCGGCATCACCAAAAATTACATGTGAAGCGGAAACCGCAACCCTGTCTTTCTCCGCCGTTGCAATATCATGGAGCGAAAGTACCCCGGTGTACATTACGTTTGCCGATACATAAATGATGGTCACTATCAATGTTCCTAAAAACAAGCTCAACCCGATATTGCGTTTAGGATTACTCATTTCGCCGGCAATAAAAGTAACGTTGTTCCAGGAGTCGCTGCTGAAGATAGAGCCAACCATCGCCGCAGCGATAGCACCAAGGGCGGCTGCCATAGTCAGGCTTACAGGGCTGGCGGTTCCGTCGGCTTTTAAATTATGCATGTGCCACGCATCACTCCAGTTAGCATGCCATACGTCACTTTTAAATGCTACAAAACCAAATATGATCAATCCAAATAAGCTAAGCAGTTTTGTTATTGTAAAGGTATTTTGGATCAACTTGCCACTTTTAACGCCTTTTGTATTGATATAAGTTAGTAAAAGGATAACAACAATTGAAACGCATTGCGCCGCGCTTATTTTAACAAAGCCCTGTTGAAATAAAATATTATCTTCACTTACCGCAGGAATTAAGTAAGCGGTAAACTTTGAAAATGCTACACCCACCGCTGCGATGGTTCCGGTTTGGATCACAGCGAAAAAGCTCCAGCCATATAAAAAGGCAATAAGCTTGTTATAAGCTTCCTTTAAATAAACATATTGGCCGCCTGCTTTAGGATACATTCCGCTTAATTCGCCATAGCTAACGGCCGCAGTTAAGGTCATAAAGCCAGTTATGAGCCAAACGGCTATCAGCCAGCCGGCTGAGCCAACGTTACGCGTAATATCGGCACTTACTATAAAGATCCCGGAGCCTATCATGGAGCCTGCTACCAGCATTGTACCGTCTAACAGTCCTAACTCGTGTTTTAGTTTTGGTTGTGTTGATTTGGTTGTCATCAATCGTTTTAGTTTAAAGTTCTAAACTATTCAAAAAACTTTAATATTGACACGCTATTGTAAAGAAATTAATTTGCTATTTTGCGCTACCAATTATAATCAGGGCGCTGATATAAAATACTGAATAATTATAAACTTTTTTGATATATGGATCTATTGAACAATTACTTAATTTATTTAATTCCTGTCTTAGGGCTCGTTGGGATTATAGCGATGGCAATAAAGGCCGCATGGGTTACCAAACAGGATGCCGGCGATGGTGATATGGTGACGCTGGCAGGTTATATTGCTGACGGTGCAATGGCTTTTTTACGTGCGGAATGGAAAGTGCTGAGCTACTTTGTGGTAGTGGCTGGTTTATTACTGGCTTGGTCGGGTACTACGGTTGTTACCTCAAGCCCGGTTATTGCCATCTCATTTGTATGTGGTGCATTCCTTTCGGCATTCGCAGGGTTCCTGGGGATGCGCATTGCAACCAAGGCAAACGTGCGTACCACACAGGCGGCCCGTACAAGCCTTGCCAAGGCCTTAAAAGTGTCGTTCACAGGTGGTACTGTAATGGGTTTAGGCGTTGCCGGACTGGCAATTATTGGTTTAGGATCTTTATTCATTGTATTTTATCAATATTATGTGGTGCATGTAACCGGTAGCAGTGTTAACGGTGAAGCTATGGCAAAAGCGCTTGATGTTTTAGCCGGATTTTCATTAGGCGCTGAGTCAATCGCACTGTTTGCCCGGGTAGGCGGCGGGATCTACACAAAGGCTGCCGATGTGGGCGCCGACCTTGTAGGTAAAGTTGAAGCTGGCATCCCTGAAGATGATGTGCGTAACCCTGCAACCATTGCTGATAACGTAGGCGATAACGTAGGTGACGTTGCCGGGATGGGTGCCGACTTGTTCGGATCATATGTTGCAACCATGCTTGCCACAATGGTACTGGGTCGTGAAATTGTATCGCATGATGCCTTTGGAGGCATTGCCCCTATATTGTTACCGATGGTAATTGCAGGTTTAGGGTTGGTGTTTTCAATCGTAGGCGCCGCCTTTGTGAAAATAAAGAATGAAACAGATAGTGTACAAAAGGCGCTGAACCTGGGTAACTGGATGTCGATTGTATTAACTGCCATTGCAACTTATTTTGTTGTGCAGTGGATGTTACCTAACGACAGCTTCCACATGGTACGCGACGAGGATACAGCCGGGGGCATCAAAGCCGGGGCATTGATTTTTACGAAAAACGGTGTTTTTATGTCGATAGTTGTGGGCCTGGTTGTAGGTACTTTAATGTCGATAATCACTGAATATTATACGGCAATGGGTAAACGCCCGGTATTGAGCATCATCCGCCAGTCGTCAACAGGGCATGCAACCAATATTATTGGCGGTTTGGCTGTTGGCATGGAATCAACCGTTTTACCAATTTTGGTTTTAGCATCAGGAATTTATGGTTCATACCATTTTGCAGGTTTATATGGTGTAGCAATTGCTGCGGCAGGTATGATGGCAACAACAGCTATGCAGCTGGCTATCGATGCATTTGGCCCTATAGCGGATAACGCAGGCGGAATTGCCGAAATGAGCCGTTTACCCGAAGAAGTACGTCACCGTACGGATAACCTCGACGCAGTAGGTAACACTACAGCAGCAACAGGTAAGGGATTTGCCATCGCATCAGCAGCATTAACTTCGCTGGCTTTATTTGCAGCGTTTGTGGGGGTTGCGGGTATTGAGCATATTGACATTTATAAAGCCGACGTATTAGCCGGTTTATTTGTGGGCGGCATGATTCCATTCATTTTCTCGGCATTGTGTATTTCGGCAGTGGGCCGTGCAGCAATGGCGATGGTTGAAGAAGTAAGACGCCAGTTCCGGGAGATCCCGGGCATTATGGAGTACAAGGCAAAGCCTGAGTACGAAAAATGCGTGGCTATTTCAACAAAAGCTTCCATTCGTGAGATGGTTGCTCCAGGTTTGATCGCCTTGATCACGCCCATCATTATCGGCTTTGCATTCGGTCCTGAAGTGTTAGGCGGATTGCTGGCAGGTGTAACCGTATCAGGCGTACTGATGGGGATTTTCCAGAGCAACGCCGGTGGTGCCTGGGATAATGCAAAAAAATCATTCGAAAAAGGTTGCATGATCAACGGCGAGATGCATTACAAAAAATCAGAACCACACAAGGCATCTGTAACAGGCGATACCGTAGGTGATCCGTTTAAAGATACTTCAGGCCCGTCTATGAACATCTTGATCAAGTTGATGTCTATCGTATCACTGGTAATTGCACCGCACCTGAATAATGGCCAGCGCCTTCAAAAAGACCAGCCGCAAAAGGCGATAATAACACACGTTATTAAGGTTGATAGGAAGGCGTAGTTGAAGTTTAGACTTACGATATTAAGAGGGATGCCATTTTGGTGTCCCTTTTTTTGAACCGTGATTTCTTGATTAAAGGATACATTGATATTGGTGGTGATTTTTCGCCGTTGTTGGTGTTGTCACCAACAGAGGATGCCCAAGGGTAGTATAAGCCTAACCAACATGTTGAGACAGTCATCTATTTAAAACACAAACATCCTGCTGCTTGTTGGAGACAACTCCAACAAGGGCGGCAAATACTTTAACAAATCCAGTACTATCATCTCTTTTTATAGATGCTGCCGGCTTTGATCACCATAAAAACTGCTTTAATGTTATCCAGGTTGTCCAGTGGGTTTTTATCAAGGATCAGCAGGTTGGCATCTTTACCTTGTTCAATTGTGCCTAAACGATTTTCAAGATGTAAAGCTTTAGCGCCATTTAGCGTACCGGCAATGAGTGCATCAATAGGTCTGAATTGGGCTTCGGTAACCAAAAGTTTCATTTCCTCCTGTACAAATTGTTCCTGGTCGTCATCGGTTCCGGCACATATGATGACGCCGGCTTTATATGCTTGCGTGGTAAGGCGTTTGCCGATTTCGTAGTCATATTGCACTGTTTTATCACTTTCGCCCCATTTTTTGTAGGTAAGCAATGTGGCGTCAAGGATAGCGTGTTTGGTTACCATAAGGCGGAACAAGGCAGTTAGATCTGGAGTGACTTTGTCCCAATAGGCTGCATCATGGGTTTGGGTTTTCCATTCCTTAGGTACGATACTGATGGTTTCATGCAATAATAGCGGCGCATGTGAAATGGAGCTTACCCCGGCGTTAACCAGGTTGGAGGGAATGGCATCCTGCAGCCAGGCATGTCCCCAAACAATAAGTTGTTGTTTGGTTGCTTCGCTGGTAATTTTTTGAACCAGGTTTGCGCTAAGGTTAGCATAAAGCTTGATGCCGGTTGCGCCGGTACCCTTTGCCCCGGCAACGGCACGAATAAGGTCGGTAGAATCGGTAATGGCGAGCATATAAGGCATTTTACCGGGTACTCCCCCGGCGGTAGCAGCAGCGGTACGCGGATCGGTAAAGAATTCGGGGCCGGCCATTAGCGAAGAATAGTAAATATCCGGCGAATTAATTTCGCCGGTCATGGCATCGCGCGACAGACCGGCGAGGGTACGGGCATCCCCGGCCATGTCCCTTACTGTTGTGATTCCGCTGAAAAGCATATCATTGAGTGTAGCAAGCGCGTGCGCCCGGTTGTCGGTGCCGGAAGGATCGGTCGCCATGTGGACGTGGGTATCAACCAGGCCCGGGACAATGTATTTTCCTTTAAGTGGTATTACAGTGAAATTTGATGGAACTGCCCGGCTATTATCAGGAAAGATAGCACTGATAATTTTGCCTTCCAGCAGAATGGTTTGACCGGTTAGTGGTACCGGATGATTTGCATCGATAATTGTAACTCCGGTAAGTGCTATATTACCTAAGGCTGTTTGGCCATAGGCTGGCGCACACGCCATGCATACCAATGTTAAGCACAGTGCCGTGATTAATTGTTTCATCATACAGGATATTTGGGTTAAATATACGAAGCTTAGAGTTTTAACAATGATTTGCTAGCTATGCTTTTTATTAGGCAATTCAATAATCCAGCAAAAAAATTCAATAATTGATCCCCACTTTTATTCCGAAAAACACTCTCATTCCATTGTTACATTCTGCACTTTATGTTTTCAATAAATTTAAGTACGTTTGGGGGAACTGATTTACATTATTTAAAACTGATCTTATTATTTAAAAATGAGTTTATTCGTAAAAAAATCTCTTTCACAGTTAATGGCCACGCCCGAGGAAGGCGCGGGAGGCCTTAAGCGTACGCTTGGCGCGGGCAATTTGGTTGCCTTGGGTATTGGTGCCATTATTGGTGCGGGTCTTTTTGTGAGGACTGCCGCCGCTGCTGGTGGCTTTGCTGGGCCTGCCGTAACCATTTCATTTATTATTGCAGCCATTGGTTGCGCCTTCGCGGGCTTGTGCTATGCCGAATTTGCTTCAATTATTCCTATTGCCGGTAGTGCTTATACCTATGCCTATGCCACTATGGGCGAAATTATAGCCTGGGTAATTGGCTGGGCACTAATATTGGAGTACGCACTTGGCGCAGCTACAGTGTCCATTAGTTGGAGTGAATATGCGAATAACTTACTCGGGCATCGAATACCGTACGAGTGGTGCCACTCGCCGATGGAATCCGCCCTGGATGCAAGTGGTGTTAGTCATCATGGTGTTATCAATTTACCGGCATTAGTTATTTTGCTTTTATTGTCATTATTATTGATAAAGGGCACACAGGAATCAGCGACTGTAAATACTGTTATTGTAATTATAAAAGTTTCCATCGTTTTGGTATTTATCGCTATCGGCTGGCAGTTTATTAACCCTGTTAATCATACACCTTACATGATCCCTGACAATGCACCTCCGGCAAAACTGCCTGATGGTACATTATACTCTTACACCGATTTCTTCAGGCACGGCTGGGGCGGCGTAATAAGGGGAGCCGGTATTGTGTTCTTTGCATTTATTGGTTTTGACGCAGTTTCAACCGCTGCACAGGAAGCAAAAAATCCTAAAAAGGATATGCCGGTTGGGATTTTGGGCTCATTGATTATTTGCACCATTCTTTACATCCTGTTTTCATGGGTGCTAACAGGCGTTGCCCCATACCAGGACTTTATGCATGCAGGTAAGGAAGCGTCGGTAGCTTATGCTATCAGTACTTATATGCAACATTACGCTTGGCTGTCTACCTTGGTAACTGTTGCCATATTGATGGGTTTTTCGTCGGTGATACTGGTAATGCTTTTAGGACAATCAAGGGTTTTCTATACTATGTCAACCGATGGTTTGTTGCCAAAAATATTCTCTGATCTGCATCCAAAATACAGTACGCCTTATAAAAGCAACTTGATATTATTTGTTTTTGTTGGATTATTCGCTGCGTTTTTACCTGAAAGCGTTGCCGGTGACCTTACTTCAATCGGTACTTTGTTTGCGTTTGTGGTTGTATGCGTTGGCGTAATGATTCTTCGCAAAAAACAACCTGACCTGATCAGGCCATTTAAAACGCCGTTGGTGCCTCTTGTACCTATATTGGGCATTATCGTTTGCGGAGGCATGATAATTAGCTTGCCCCGTGAAACTCAGTTAAGTGCTTTGGCATGGATGGTGCTTGGTTTAATAATTTATTTTTCCTACAGCAAGAACAATAGCAAACTTGGCAATGCGAGCGATATTTTGCCATCGGCTACTGATTTTGAAAAGAAATAATCTATAATGACCAGGTGCTAAGCGTATAGCTTAAGCCCCTAACCATTAAATAATTTGACCATAATATTGAAAAGGTTCCGGTTTATCGGAACCTTTTTTGTTACATTGAGTTTTTAATAACCCCGCCATTTGTTAATGAAAGCCGATAAAAACCTCTGGATCTTAGTACTTGTTTGCATTATTAATTCTCTCGGCCTGGGCATCATCATTCCCGTATTATACAGCTACGGAAAAACCTTCGGGCTTACCGGTACTACCCTGGGGATCTTAATGGCGTCCTTTTCCATCGCTCAATTTTTTGCTACGCCCATATTAGGATCGTTATCAGACAGGTATGGGCGTAAGCCGCTACTGGTCATCAGCCTGGCTGGTACCTGTATTTCCTTTTTAATGTTTGCCGAGGCGCACAGCCTGTTTATTCTTTTCGCTGCGCGGATCCTGGATGGCTTAACAGGCGGTAATGTATCTGTTGCGCAGGCAATGGTGTCTGATACGGCTACACAGAAAAACAGGGCGAAGCGATTTGGAATTTTAGGCTCATCCCTGGCATTTGGAATTGTCGCAGGGCCATTTATAGGGGGAGTTTTTACAAAGTTAAGCCCGCAGGCGCCTTTCTTTTTTGCAGCGGCTCTTTCCCTTGCAGGCACACTATGCGCGTTGATCTTTCTAAAGGAAACAAATCCCACGGATAAAAAAACTCGGGCAAATTACTATGAGGGTTTTAAATTCATTACGCTGGTAACTACCCTTAAACGCAAAACTGTTGGTACGGCAGTTTTCATCGGGTTCCTGCTCACCATGGCGCAACTCACCATGGTGGTAGGCTTTCAGACCTTTAGCGTTGATGTATTAAAGCTCACCCCGGCACAAATGGGTTATTTCTTAGCAGGTTTTGGCCTGGCTGGAATTATCATGCAGTTGTGCGTACCCTTATTTACCAGGCTTATCCCATCTAAGGCATTACTGTTAATGCTATCATCTGTTTTATGTTTTGGGGTGATGTTCGTTTCGGGCCTTACCTCCGCATTTATTCCTTTTGCCGCTTGTATGTGCGTATACGGGCTATTTAACGGACTCCGCAACCCTATGCTGAACTCTATTATTGCCGAACATACCGACAAGGCCGAACATGGCAAAATACTGGGGATCAACCAATCTTATGCATCCATCGGGCAAACGTTCGGGCCGTTAACTGCCGGGCTGGTAACTGTTATTTCTATACATAGTGTTTTCTTCTTATCTTCATTCTATATTTTAGTCGCATTTTTGCTGAGTTTCCGTTTAAAGAAGAAAGAATAAAAACCCTAAGGCTATGCACCCATTAGTTTTCAGAGAGATCCTCTCCGTATCGATGATCCTTTTTGCCATCATTGATATTCTTGGCGCCATTCCAGTAATCATCGATTTGCGTCGACGGGTAGGGCATATCGAATCGGAGAAGGCGAGCATAGCCGTACTGGTATTAATGGTGGCCTTTTTATTTGGCGGCGATGAACTGCTGTCCATCATCGGGCTGGACATACAATCCTTTGCCATAGCCGGCTCGCTTGTGATATTTGTTGTAGCGATGGAAATGGTGCTGGGGATAAAAGTGTTTAAGGAAGAAATGTCAACCACGGCATCTATCGTACCGCTGGCCTTCCCGCTTATTGCAGGGGCAGGAACCATGACGACCTTGCTTTCGCTTAAATCCCAATATCAAACGCAAAACATCCTTGTAGGCATTGTTGTAAATACACTGTTTGTTTACCTGGTATTAAAAAACGTAAAATGGCTGGAAAAACTGCTTGGCGAAACAGGCGTTAATATCCTGCGGAAGGCATTCGGTGTTATTTTATTAGCTATCGCGATAAAGCTGTTCAGGAGTAATACGCATCTTTAATTTGAAGATGAGTTGATTTGATGATTTGAGAAGAGGCTGTCATGTTGAGGCACTCGAAGCATGTAGGCAAAGGCCTCGCACCATGCTTAGCACGTGGGCAGGCCTCTGCGCGCGTCGTGGTTCGAGTGCCCTCACCATGACGGGCCTACGCTTTTAGTTTATCCCTTACAAATTAATCAATTTATGATCCTTATTCCAGCCTATCTTTAATTTCCCGGTTTCATCATCCTTCGCCCGGATATGAAGCACAATTCCCCTGTTGCGCCTTTTGGTAAGTTTTACTGTGTCGGTAATGTTTTCATCATTCTTTGGGTTACGCAACGGCACATCCAGGGTAATATCCGTTCCGGTTTTAAGCGCGTAAGTGCCGGCCACATCGGCATTCAATACGCTTGAGTTGAGCTGCATAGGATTGATCACTATTTTCTCGCCAAGGATATCAAATTTAGCATCCAGGTTTGCTATGGCTATTTCCTTCAGATTACGGAATGGGAAGGCAAACTTGCCTACATTAATAAGTGGTTTATAATTCAACAGGGCGGCGTTCTTTAAATTGATATTGGCAGTTCCAAATATAGTACCTGGAACCAGCTGGCCTGCGTTACTTATCCTGCCGTTTACCTGTGTATTGGCAGACAAGTAGCCCTTGAGGTTTTGATAGGTAATGGCTGTTACACCAAAATTATTGAATGCGAAAAAGAATTCACGTACGTCAACATTGCTTACTGTAGCGTTCAGGTTAAAACGGTTTTCCTTATTGTCCTGGTAAATATTGCCCTTCATTTTTAACGTGCCCCCTGCATGCTTAACATTCACATTGTTTAGCTCTACACCGTCTTCTGAAAGATGTATATCGGCGGTAGCATCAGTTGCCAGGAACTGCTTAAAATGTACGTTTGCCGCGCGAATGTGGATGGAGGCTTGTGCTTTATCCAACACGGTACCCAATTGATTTACAATATTTCCGCTATTTTTCCTGCTTTTGGTTATGGTTTTAGCTTGCTGCCGGGTGTTCAAAAAGCCAATGAACTCACCAAGGTATAATTGCGGGCTGGTGATCTGCCAGTCGAGCACAATTTTTTCAGGGGCATCATAATACAGGTTAAGAAAGTTGTTGATATGTCCCTGCATCAATACCACGCTGCGACCGCTTTGCAGCCTGATATGGTCAAGCAGTAGGCTTTTCCGGGTTATGTGAATGGAAACGGACGTGTTTTTAAAATTCAAATTTCGCGGTATATAATTAATATCCGCATTTTTTAAATTGATGGTGCCGGTTACTATCGGTTTGTTGATGCGGTAATCAACAATATCAGCCATATAACGCAAGGACATATCAGCGGAGCCCTTGCTGAACTTTGCCACACTGGAGCCCAAAAGATAATTCAAATCAGCAGCAGGAAAGTTTGACCTGAAGTTACCTGTTGCAATAGGCTTTTCCAAATTGCTGATACTGCCGGTATCTATGGCAAATGGTAAATGGTTATAACTGCCGGTAAATTTCACCAGCCGGATTATCGAATTTGCATCACTAAACCCGTTGCTTTTGATATGGTTATTGGTGAAGGTGCCTTTAAAATTACAGTCGGTAATAATACTTCCAGGGATAGAAAGCTTGTTATCCTTTGCATCAGCGGTTATATACAAGAAAGGATCGCTGCCGCCGCTAAAGCTACCCGAAATAATTGCGTTGACGGCAATAGGTTTGTCAAGGTTAAACATATTCAGCTTTTGAGTAATATTGGGCGACAGCAGGGAAGAAGCATGTCGCCACAAAAGTTCGTCGGCCGTGATGTGAAAAGTGAAATCAGCCGGCTTTTTGCCCGTAGCAAAACGTGCAATAATGTTAAAGTCGTCTCCGCCAATAGTGAATCCGCTTGACGTAACATTGATATTTCCTGTTCTGCTGTTATAGCCGCCTGTTAATTTGCCTTCAACCAGTTTGTCTTTTATAAAGCTGCCGTGTTGGGTACTAAATGCCATGCTTTTGGCGGTTACCTTTAAGTCGATATCAGCAGTCCAACCGGTATCCGGATAATTCATTTTGCCGTCCAGCTTATCAACGGCAAATTTGAACAGCTTTTTAGCCTTATGATCTTCAACCGTAAAGTTAACCTGGTCAAGGCTGAATTTGCCGATCCGGGTGCTTGATTTTTTGCTGCTTTTGCCGGTATCGCTTGAGTCATTCTTTTTAAAAACCGAAGCATTACTATATCCCAGGCTATCGGTAAACAAATCGATATCGGCATTGCTGATGGTGACGTTATCTATACTGATGTCGCCTTTAAGCAACGTAGCGGTATTTAGCGAGACATCGAAATTTTTTGTGCTTAAGAAGGTATGATGGTGCGTGGCCCACTGCTTATCCCGTAAGGTAACATTTTCCAATTTGACCGAAAGCGAAGGGAAGTTCTGGAAAAAGGAAGTGTTTACGCCACCCACTACCAGCTTGCCATCCAAGTTTTTATTGAGCTCATCGGTTACCATCGCAATTACTTTTGCCTTGTGCGAGGAGATATAAACAGACAGCCCTACCAATACTGCAATAAAGAACAGGATCAGCGAACCCAGTATTTTTAAGGAGATTTTTAACCAGCGCGGCATGTTGTGAATTTAATGTATAAGGTACGGTTTTACTAAATTGTTTTCGGACAGTAGTAAATAAAACTTGTGGGAATGGAGAAACCGCTCTTGTTAGTGTTGTCACCAACGAGTTAGAGGATGCCTGTGCAAACCCGAAGCCAACAGCAAGGTGTAGAGTCTCCCATCACAAATATCCAGGTTTTGTTAGAGACAACATCCAACAAAGGCGGCAAGAAACTCCCCCTTCAGGGGGCTGGGGGGCTCAACCTCGCTACAAACATCGTATCGGCCTTACCCTCATATCCCTTCAAAACTTTACTTTCCTCCAGTTTCAATCCCAATTCCTTCACAATAAAACTTACCACCTCCTCATTCTCCGCTTTAAAAGCGGAGCACGTGATATAAACAAGCGGTTTACCTGGCTTCAGGTATTTAACCACATTGCGCACGATGCTCTGCTGTAGTTTCTGAAAAAACTCGATATTGTAGGTTTCAAACTGGCTGATCATCTCCGGTGTGCGTCCCCAGGTGCCAGAGCCGCTGCATGGGGCGTCGAGGATTATGCCGTCAAATGCATAATCATGCATCAGCAGGTCATTGTTCTGGGTAAGATCAAGCAGCTTTTTTTGGTATTTGGTGAGACCAGCCTGTTGAAAGCGTTCATCAAGGTTTGCCAGGATAGATTCCCGGATATCTGATACTACCAGTTTTATATTGGGTTCGAGATCATGTAAAAGGAGTGATTTACCGCCTGAAGCCGCGCAGGCGTCCCACCATGCATCCCATTTAGCCGGTTTAAAAAACTGCGCGGTTTGCTGTGAGGAGTAATCCTGCACCTCAAACCAGCGCTGGTTAGGTAATACAGCTTCCAGGCGCGTTCCATTCGGCAGGGAAATACAATTGTTGCCCTCGTCCTTAAAAACTACCTCCGCAGCTGCAAGCGCTACCTTAACCTGTGTTTCATAACCTTTATGCACCCTGATAAACAGATCGGGCTGAATAAAAAATGATCGTAAATAAGCTTCCTTATCAATCCCTCCCGATAGCTGATTGGTCCATGGGAAAACATCATCCAGTTTAAAATCCGGGTGAGCAGTTTTTACCATCGCCAGCTTTTCGGCTATGCTGAAATTTATACAGGCTGCCCATTCGGGTTTAAAATGCTGCAGGAAAGAGTTGAGCTGTGTGTTGCATAAAAACTCAGCCACAAATAAGCGTTCATCGGCCTGAACACTAGGTAAGGCTCTCCCCAAACGAAAATAGTTGTACACCAACCGGCTGGCAATGCGCCTGTCGGTTGAGCCCATTTGTTTATTTTGGCGATAAAAGCCGGGCAAAAATTTACTTAGGGGCGTTTCTGCCGGATATTCATCCAAAATTCGCTGAAACGTTTTAAGTTGGTTTATTGCCTTCATTCTACCTTTTTCAGCTCAAAATTAGTGTATTTATAGATGTTAATGTGCGTATTTATCCAGCCAAGGCCCGCTTTTTTCTGAAAATGGAAATTATTATGCATGCCCTCATAGTCTTTGCCTGATAAATTCTTCAGATCGCCATTGGCTAATTGCTGCCCCCAGTACAGGCCTTCATCAAAGCCTTTCACTGCATACTCACCCGGCTCGGCATGATATTGAGCGCGGTAGCTCTTCATAAACGCTACCGTATTGGCATCCTTATAGTTGATGCGGTCGGCAGCAGTAATATGCGTGTCCAGCCGTTGCAGCAGGTCGGCCTTTAAAAAAGAAAAATTAGCCCAGCTGGGGTGACCAAACACCGTAACCGGGTAACTATTTGTCAGAGAGTCAAGTCCACGCAGGGTGACCGTCAAAAAATGCTGGTTAGTTGCTGGTACAATAAAGACATTGCGGCTGGTGGCGGAAAGCTGCGGAATTAGCGAACTTACCTGCCCATGGATCACCGTTAAATAAACCACCTGGATGTGTTTTTTGCTTAAGCTATCGATAGCTTTTTTGAAAGGAATGAGGTAGTCATTCTCTTCGCTATAGCCTGATTTAAGCACAAATACCTTCTTAGGTTTTATTTTGTCATTGATATATGCTGCTGCGCCCCATGCATGGTACTCAAGCGGTGGCAGCATGGTTACCAGCACCGGGCTTTTTATAGTGGCCGGAGATGCCGGAGATAATGGCGAAACGATTGGCTGACGGGCAGCAGGAAAAGCGCTGGTGAAAGCCTTTACATCCTCAGGGAATACCGGACCAACAATCAAGTCGCTGCTTCTTACTGCAGGATTCAGCGCCAGGCTGTGTGCCTGTGCTTTTTCGCCTTTCGAATCAAAAAGCTGGAGCTTAAAATTATATCCCTGCCCGGTTAAAGAATCGAGCGCCAGCTTAAAACCGCGATAATAATCAACGGAAATATCGGCTTCTTTTAATGTGGTGGTGGTGTACGGCGATCCTGCTCGCAAATGATCCAGCCCAAACGGCAGCAACATGGCAATGGTTGATACCTTTGGCGCATCAGGCTGAACAATACTTTTGGGCGGCGTTTTAAACGGGATCTTTTTGTCTTCGCTTTTTTTAGGTTGTACAGCTACCGGTTGCAGTTTTGGTGAACATGCCCCAACTACAAGCCCGATAAATAAAAACGTTAACCACCTATTCCCACTCAATCGTGGCAGGCGGTTTTGAGCTGATATCATATACTACCCGGTTAATTCCCTTTACATTGTTAATGATCTCGTTGCTGATCTTAGCCAGCAAATCGTATGGCAAATGGCACCAATCGGCGGTCATCCCGTCTAATGATTCCACGGCGCGCAGGCAGATCACGTTCTCGTAAGTACGCTCATCGCCCATAACACCTACCGATTGTACCGGTAAAAAAATAGAACCGGCCTGCCAAACTTTATCATAAACACCACCAGCACGCAAATTGTTGATATAAATCGCATCGGCCTCTTGTAAAATAGCAACTTTCTCAGGCGTTACCTCACCTAAGATCCTGATTGCCAGTCCCGGACCCGGGAAAGGGTGACGGCCTAAAATATTGGGATCAATGCCTAAAGCCTTGCCAACACGCCTAACTTCATCCTTAAATAAGGTGTTAAGCGGTTCAACAACCTTTAGTTTCATAAAATCGGGCAGTCCGCCGACGTTATGGTGCGATTTGATGGTGGCCGATGGTCCCTTAACAGAAACAGACTCGATCACGTCCGGGTAGATGGTTCCCTGGCCAAGCCATTTTACATCCTGTACCTTATGCGCCTCGTCATCAAATACCTCGATAAACACCCGGCCAATGGCTTTACGTTTTTTCTCCGGGTCGGTTAGCCCGGCTAGTGCATCATAAAAGCGTTGTTTAGCATCTACTCCGATAACGTTCAATCCCATGTGCTGGTAAGAGTCGAGCACGGATTGAAATTCATCTTTACGTAATAAGCCGTTATCTACAAATACGCAATGCAGGTTTTTGCCGATGGCATGGTGTAGCAATATAGCAGCAACTGATGAGTCAACTCCGCCTGAAAGGCCAAGCACTACTTTATCGTCGCCAAGCTTTTCTTTAAGGGCTGCAATAGTGGTTTCAACAAACGAATCGGGTGTCCAGTCCTGAACGCAACCGCAGATGTCAACCAAAAAGTTGAACAGCAATTGTTTGCCGTCGGTACTGTGGGTAACCTCCGGGTGGAACTGGATGCCGTATGTTTGGGTGCCGGTAACCTGGTAGGCAGCAACCTTAACTGTATCTGTACTGGCAATAATTTCAAAATTTTGGCCGATGGTAGCAATGGTATCCGCATGCGACATCCAAACCTGTGAATCAGGCTGGATCATCCTAAACAATGGATTTTCCGCATTGATGTATTGCAGGTTGGCACGTCCGTACTCCCTTGTGCTTGATGGCAATACCTCGCCGCCATGAAAATGCGCCATGTACTGCGCCCCGTAGCAAACGCCAAGGATAGGCAGTGTGCCGTGGAACTTGTCAAAATCAAACGTCGGCGGATTTTCCTGGCGTACAGAATAGGGGCTACCCGAAAGGATAATGCCTTTTACACTGTCGTCAACTTCAGGAAAATGATTGAATGGGTGGATCTCGCAGTAAATATTGAGCTCCCTGACACGGCGCGCAATGAGTTGGGTGAACTGCGAGCCAAAGTCAAGAATGAGGATTTTTTCTTGCATGGGCAAAGATAGGATTTTGATTTCAGATTTCGAATTTTCGATTTCGGATTTTTGAAAAGTCTGTATAAAACCATGTTAAACGTATAGGGTTTTTAAAACTCCATGGGTTTTGGAATCTTCCAAAATTTGTAAATTGCGGTTAATATTGAATTTTGTTACACTACAATGGACACCAGCAAACGCGATGCTAATGGCCAGTTGAAGCATGGCCTTGTAAAGGAATATTTTAAGGATGGCGCCCTATCTGCAATGGGTGAGTACGAGCATGGTGATAAAACCGGCAAATGGGAATACTACTTTGCAGACGGCAGGTTGAAAGCCATTGGCAATTATGAAAACGACCTGCTAACCGGCGAATGGAAATGGTACCGCGAAAACGGCAACCTGATGCAAACCGGCTCGTTTGAAAATGGGGAGCGAAAAGGTACTTGGGAGCGGTATCACATAGAAGGGCCGATATTCGATTCCGGTGCCTATGAAGGTGAGAAGAAAATCGGCGAATGGAAGACGTTCGATAAAAACGGCAATTTGATAAAGACCAAAAACTATAAAGGATGATAATTCATCCTTGTCATTGCGAGGTACCAAACAATCGCGAACTTTGCAGGGCGGATAGAAAGGTGTAGAACCTGCATGGCGGCTGAGCAGGCGTGCGGTTGCCACGCTACGCTCGCAATGACAATTTTTTATTTTATTTGTAATTATGCCAGTAACCACCCGTCTCGCAACATTCCAGGATATCCCACAACTTAATGAACTGATCGCCCGATCTGTCCGGGGATTGAGCACTGACTATTACACCCCTGTGCAAATTGAAAGCGCCATCAAATATATTTTTGGTGTAGATACGCAACTGGTTATCGATGGAACTTATTACGTTGCTGAAAAAGATGGCGTAATTGTCGGCTGCGGCGGATGGAGCAAGCGAAACACTTTATACGGCGGCGACCAGCATAAAGAAGTTGAAGACCCGCTGCTTGACCCAAGGCACGATGCTGCCAGGATAAGAGCATTTTTTGTTCACCCTGATTATGCAAGGCAGGGGATAGGCCGGCAGATCATTAATGTTTGTGAAGATGCTGCAAAGGCTGAAGGCTTTAAGTCGTTTGAATTGGGTGCAACGTTACCGGGCGTTCCGTTGTATGCAGCTATGGGTTATGAAGCAATTGAAAGGGTAGATGCTCCTTTACAGGATGGCGAGGTTTTGGGGATAATAAAAATGAGAAAAAGTTAGACTTACGAAGTTTGTTAAACTTCGTAAGTCTGGAAGTACCGCCTTAGAAATTAATGCCGATATTGATATTTGAAGTGCTGTTTCTTAATGATGAACCGGTGTTATTTTTAACCATATCACTTACGCCACCCTGTCCGTTAAGCTCGATAAAGAATTTCGCCCTGTCAGAAACCGGGATCTTTACACCAACGCCAACATCCAGACCACCGTCTGTTGTATTAAAGAAATCCTTAACATCGCCACCACCGTCAGACAATTTGACGCTGGTTAAAATGCCGATATAAGGGCCGAAGTTTAAATACCAGTTACGGGTTCTTCCAAAATGCCAGTTTGCCATTAATGGAATAGTGATGTAGTTAAGTTTGTAATCTACGGTATAAGAATTGGTTCCATCGTCAAAATAGCCATTGTTCCAGCCTTTCTGATCGTACACTACTTTCGCCTTAAAGCTCCAGCGGTCAGAGAAATAATAATCAGCGGAAACACCAACGTTAAAGCCTACGCGGTAGTCCGAATTGGTTTGGTTGTCGCCGGTTGTAACGGTAGATTCATTTAGGCCTACGTTTATACCAAATTCGGTAGTGCCTTTTGTTTGTGAAAATGCGGTTGTATAAATTCCTAATACAACCAAAAGAGTGGTAATGATTTTTTTCATAAATTGTGGGTTTTTTAAGTGGTACAAATGTATCATTTTTCAATAAATAGAATAGCATGCCGTATTTTGCGTTAAGGGTTTATATTTGAGCTTAATATCAATCATGCTAAAAAAAATCTTCATACTCTTTTTGCTTGTTTCGGCTGGTTTTATCGCCAAAGCCCAACCTGCCGATTCCGTTTACAATAAATACCTCGACTTTAACCTTGCCCGTTTCCAGGGTGAAAATGATAAGCTGCCCGGACTTGGTGAAAGCCTGCTGCCGGTTGCTGATAAGCTGCCGGAAAAGGCACGGATAAACTTTTACTTTGCTATGGGTAAAATTTATGACGATGACGCACAGCCACAAAAAGCAATAATATATTACGATAAGGTTGCCGTTGCCGTCCCAGACTATTATGTTGTGCACAGGGGCTTAGGGTACATTTATCTCGGGCAGGCAAAGGAGATCAAGAATAAGATCTATGCTACCACAGATCCGGCAGTTATCAAACAGCTAACGGACGAGTACAGCGCCGCCGCCCGCAAGGCCCTGCCTCATCTTGAAAAGGCCCAGGCGTGTGATCCCAGCGATGAAACACTTGATGAGATAAAGGTACTCTACACAAACCTGAAGGATACTGATGGATTAAAAACTTTAGATAGCCGCCTGAAGCAACTGAGTGCACATTGCATTGATATTTTGGAGGATAAGTAGAGGTAGTCCGAAAGTCGGGAAAGTCAGTAAAGTCCGAAAGAAAAGACAAAAAGCTGAAGAACTCTAGCTCATGTTTGCAGCTTCTTTCGGACTCCCGGACTTTACTGACTTTCCCGACTCTTATGCCTTATCCGCAGCAACTGGCTTCATTTTTTTCATGGCTGATTTCTTTTCCTCGTTGCCGCCGCCCATCAGGTAGCCCCATGGTTTCAGGCTTTCAACCCGGTCGAAGATGATCTTAAAGATTGCCATGATGGGAATAGACAGGAACATACCGGATAGCCCCCAGATCATTTCGCCTAAAATGATCCCCAAAAAGGTGATCAGTGCATTGAGCTTTACCTTGGAACCCACAATGGTAGGAAGCAGGAAGTTAGAATCAATGGCATGAATGGCCAATACACTGCCGGCTACCCATGCAGCCGATGTAACAGTTCCGGTAGCAAATGTTATGAGTGTGCTTAACAGTAGCGCTGTAAAAATACCCAGGTATGGTATCAGGTTAAATAACGCCACAATTATACCCAGTAATACGGCGTATTTTGCGTCAATAAACCAAAAGGCGGTGCAAGCCAGGCAAGCCACAACAAACATCTCCAATAATAACCCAAGGATGTATTGCCTTAAGATACTCTGGATATTTTCCACAATATCATGCACGATTGATTCATACTCCGAGCTGAATACCCAAACGATAAAATTAATCAGGATTCGCCTGTAAAGCAGGATGAAAAAAGTAAAAATGAGAATGAAAATGTAGAAAAGCATTAATGAGGATATGGCCCCAAAGGTTGTACCTATTACGTTTGAGCCTTCAGCAATTATTTTCTGCGTAGTACTGTGAACATAGCTCATTTGTTTTTCAGCATTTATATGAAATGCATGTTGTACCCACTCCTTGATCTCAGTAATTGATTGGCTGACCTGGCTTTGCAGCTGTGGCCAGTCGCTGGCGAGATTTGAAATTTGCGATCCAACAAGGTATAAAATGCCGCTTATAAAGCCTAAAAGCAAGAGAATAGAAACCAGGCAGGCTATAGCACGCGGCAGGCGTAATTTCTTTTCAAGGAATATCGCAATAGGTAATAAAAGTATAGCAAATAAAAATCCGAAGATCAGCGGGTCAAGTATTTCCTTGCCTGCAATGATGATGTAGCCAAGTGATAACAAGCCGATAAGCACCAGCGATAATCGTTCATAAAATGGATGGGCTGGTGTTTTTGATGGCATATCAGAGGATTATTTTTGAGGTATGAACACAAATTTTATTTATTAGTTTGAAGATAAGTATAAATGGGTATAGAAAAATACTTTCCCTGGGAAATTTCCGTTAACAGATTTACGAAATTTTTAAATTTTCGTAAATCTTATCACTTATCAGTAAACGCATCCATAATATCCATCAAAGTAATGGCCTCTTCTATTGAACATGGATTTGGCCCCTCATCATTAAAGTAGGCCACAATTTTCTCGATCATCGGTTGCTGGATATGCTCGGGATGGGTAAACGTTAAAGTTTGCTCATCTTCGTCAGTTTTCCAGCTGATATAATTCCCGAAAAAAGGAAAAGTGATCCTGCCTTTGGTGCCGATGATTTCGCAAGTGTCGGTGGTTTGATTTTCAGCCACATTAAAGCACCACGAGCCATTTACCACCACCTGGTTTTTAAACAGGATCTGCCCGTTAACATTATCATCCGCATTTGTGGCGCCGGATTGGTTCAAGGAAAATCCGATGTACTTTTCCGGTTCACCAAAGTAAAACAACATCAGGTCGAGCTGGTGGGGGGCGAGGTCGTGGAAATAGCCGCCGCCTGATACTTCGGGCTGCAAGCGCCAGTTGGTTTCCACGTCGGCTATCAATTTGGGTTTGCGACTTTGCCACATCCTGATCTGCACCGTACGCACATCGCCAATTAGCTTAGCATCCAGCAGCTGCTTTACATGTAAAAACATGGGCACCGCCCGGCGGTAGTGCGCAACCGTTAATTTTTGATTAGGATACTGCTTAACTGCTTCGGCAATTTGCCGGGCCTCCGCGGCATTGCGGGTAACAGGTTTCTCTACATAAACATTAAAACCCCTGTTAAGTGCAGTGATGGCATAATCCATATGCGATGATGGCGGAGTAGCAATATAAACCGCATTAATGCGCTCATCGGCCATCAGCTTATCAGCGTCGTCGTACCAGGAGCCGACATTATGACGCCGGGCGTAGTCAGCAGCCTTCTTTGCATCACGACGCATCACAGCAACAAGGCTGCTACCTGCAACTTTACTAAAAGCCGGTCCGCTCTTTTTCTCGGTAACATCACCGCAGCCTATTATTCCCCAGTTGATTTTGGACATGGTTTTTATTTAGAGTCAAGGATCAAGAGACAAGAATCAAGAAAGACAAGGACGCTGATGTCTTTTTTTTCCTGGCTCTTGAATCTTGGTTCTTGATTCTCATTTCTACTACGCTAATATCTCTTCAATCTTTGTCAATTCCTCTCCCGAAAACGCAATATTATTCAAACATTTCAAGGAATCAGCCAATTGTTCAGGGCGGCTTGCGCCAATTAGTACCGATGTAACTCTTTCATCCTTCAGCAACCAGGCTAAAGCCATTTGAGCCAATGTTTGTCCGCGTTGCAATGCTATGTCGTTTAATCTTTTTATTTGGCTGATGCGCGCTTCAGTAACCTGGCTCTCCTGTAAAAAGCCGGTTGATTTTGCAGCCCTTGAATCAGCGGGAATGCCGTGCAGGTATTTGTTGGTTAACAGCCCCTGCGCCAATGGCGAGAATGGGATACAGCCAACACCGTCTTTTTCAAGGACGTCAAGCAACCCGTCTTCAGCCCAACGCTCAAACATAGAGTATTTGGGCTGATGAATTAAGCAGGGCGTACCCAGCCTTTTTAATATGGCGATAGCCTTGTCTGCCTCCTCTGCCGGATAGTTGGAGATGCCCGCGTATAATGCCTTTCCCTGCCTTACAATCAGGTCAAGCGCACCCATGGTTTCTTCAAGCGGCGTTTCCGGATCGGGGCGGTGGTGATAGAAAATGTCTACATAATCAAGCTTCATCCTTTTCAGGCTTTGGTCGAGGCTTGATACCAGGTATTTTTTGGAACCCCAGTCACCGTAAGGACCATCCCACATCGTATAACCGGCTTTGCTCGAGATGATCAGTTCGTCGCGATATCCACGAAAGTCCTCCCATAAAAGCTTACCAAAATTTTCCTCTGCCGATCCGGGGGGCGGCCCATAATTATTGGCAAGGTCGAAATGAGTAATGCCGCTATCGAAGGCCAGGTGCAGGATCTTGCGGAAATTTTCCATCACATCAACGTGACCGAAATTGTGCCACAAGCCGAGCGAAACGGCCGGTAGTTTAATGCCGCTTTTTCCGCAACGGCGGTATTGCATGTTTTTATATCTTTCGGCAGAGGGTAGGTAGGTCATAAATTTTAGGGTGAGTTGTTTTATCGGGAGTAAAAATAGAATTTTATATAATTAACCGAAGCAATTATTTAAAGGAACGTTCCGGGAAGCGCTTCGATCCCATTTGTTAGCATCTGCCTTTTAGCCCAATCGCGTAGTAATGATAAAAATGGCAGTAGTTCTTTACCGGTTTCAGTAAGAGTATACTCAACTTTTGGCGGCACCTCCACATAAACCTTACGATTTACCAGGTTATCCTCCTCCAGCTCTTTTAAAACCTGGGTAAGCATTTTTGGGGTAATGCCGGTAACCGTTTTGCGCAGTTCGCCATAACGTAATGTCCCGGAACGCAGTCGCCAAAGCACACGCCCCTTGTATTTGCCGCCGATACGCTGAAATGCATAGTCGATACCGCATTTTGGCAAAGTTCTTTTTGCTGTTGTAGTCATTGAATAAAATTAATTCGGCTGATATTCAGCATGGTAACTTTTAAGTTCGCAGGATACAAATTTGTACCTACTTGACAAATGTATGCATCAGCGCCTACTTTTGAGGCATGAAGAACACATTGATAACGATTTTTTTTGTGTTGACCACGCTCGCAGCATACGCACAAAAAAGCATAAAAAATCTACCCGGAACATACACTTTAGTAAGCGTGGACAATATCGATAAGAACGACAGCCGGATCCATCTTTATGGCGATAATCCGCAGGGCCTGTTAATACTGGATTTACAAGGCAATTACAGCCTGCAGATCATGAACTCCGGCCGGCCAAAATTTGCGGCTACCGATAAAGCGAAGGGCACCGATGACGAAAACCGTGCAGCAGTAAAAGGCTGCAATACACATTTTGGCACTTACACAGTTCATGAGGACAAAGGAATTATCAAATTCAATATAGTACACGCGTCTTTTCCAAATTGGGAAGGAACACAACAGGTTAGGCCCTTTACTTTACTTAACGGAGTATTTACATACACGGTTCCATCACCAACGACCGGTGGAACGGCAACAGGTGAGGTGGTTTGGAAAAGAGTGGAGTGAAAATTGTCAGAATCAGAATTTACTAAATTTAAGAATTAACAGAATCCAGTGTGGGAGATGTTACAGAGCCGCCGACACCATGCGCATCTTTAGAATTCTTTGATCCTGAAAATAGGGTAGCATTTTTGAACACCAATTGAAAACAGGCAAAACAATAAGTGAAAAATTCTGACTCAGACCACCTCTGCCACCACAAAAGTACTCCCGCCAACAAACACCAAATCATTTTCCTCTGCGTTTTGTTGGGCAGCTGCCAAAGCTTTGGCAACGGATTCATAAACCTCCCCGTGCAAACCAAAGCCCTCGGCCTTTAGCCATAAACTTTTTGCATCAAGCCCTCGGGGAATATCCGGTTTGCAAAAATAGTAAAGGGCGTTTGTGGGCAGAATGGTTAAGATTTTGCTTACGTCCTTGTCGTTTACCACGCCAATCACAAAATGAAGCTTCTTATAAGATACAGCCGCTATGTTCTGCAACACCTCATCCATACCTTCAGGGTTATGGCCGGTATCGCAAATGGTCAACGGATTTTTGCTTAAAATCTCCCAGCGGCCATGCAGGCCCGTTAATGCTTTTACCTGGCTAAGCGCTGTTTTTAAATGTTCATCGGTTATTTTAAACCCTTGAGACCGCAGTTCATCTACAGCGCAAATCACAGTTTTTATATTTTTAAGCTGATAGGAACCGGTGAGGTCGAGTTTTAAGTCTTGAGTCTTGAGTCTTGAGTCTTGAGTTTGTGATGAGGGAGAAATTCTGACGTTTACAAACTCATTTACTTTGCTGCTCTTAACCAAGCTTTTGACTTCAGACTCAGGACTCAAGACTTCCGACTTAAGATCCTCCGAAGCAAAAGTGATCTTTGATCCACAACTCGCTGCCTTATCGATAAATACATCTGCAATTTCCTCCTGGTACTCACCAACAATAACCGGGATGCCGGGTTTAATGATGCCCGCTTTTTCGCCTGCAATAAGCCTTAGCGTATCGCCTAAGATATTCATGTGGTCCCAGCCGATATTGGTTATTATCGATAGAAGCGGGGTAATAACATTGGTAGAATCCAGCCTGCCGCCAAGGCCAACCTCAATAATGGCTATATCCACTTCTTCCTTCGCAAAGATCTCAAAGGCAAGTGCCACTGTCATTTCAAAAAAAGATGGGCGGATCTCGTCAAAATCAACAGTATGTTGTTCAACAAAATCTATCACCTGCTGCTCGCTGATCATTTGCCCGTTTATGCGAATACGTTCGCGGAAATCTTTCAGATGAGGTGAAGTATACAATCCGGTTTTATAACCAGCTGTCTGTAAAATAGCCGCCAGCATGTGCGATGTTGAGCCTTTGCCGTTTGTGCCCGCCACATGAACGCTTTTAAATTTATGCTGGGGGTTATCCACCTTATCAAGCAAGGCAATGGTATTCGTCAGGTCTTCCTTATAAGCTGAGGCACCATCGCGGGTAAATAAGGGGAGTTGGCTGTAAAGGTATTGAATGGTTTGCTGGTAGTTCATGTTTGAAAAGTCGTCCATGTTCGATAGTCCATAGACGATGGCAAATTTAGTTCAAACTTTTGGATGGATAAACAATGTGGCTAAAAAGATGGTTTACATGGTTTACATAATTTAGTGTAAAATTATGATGTAAGTGTATTATAATCAATTGTTTATGCGGTTTTTTCTGAGAAAAAGCATAAATTTTTGTAAACCGTTTTTAAGTCCTGATCTAATTGTCAATGTGTACTGACATTACACTAATCCACTTTAAACCTAAAGGTATATTGCCCTTTTTGAGTGCCTGATGCAGGCGACGATGAGGTGAACTTGGTATTCCTGATTGCATTCTCACAGCTTTGAATTAAGCTCAAGTCTGCACGGGTCTTTGCCCTGTTGGGCGATTCGGAGATCACGTTACCATTCTGATCCACCACAAAATCTATCACAACTACACCCGGAACACGGTGGATGTTCTGCGGATCAGGCGCGCTAACGAAAGTCCAGTTAGGCATGTTCAGGCCGTTGCCTGAGCCACCCGGACCGTAATTATCACTTAAAGTCGAACCATTTTTGCTTCCCTGGTTACCGGGAGTATTGGTGGTGCCATCACCTGCGCCAGCACCTTTGTTTGCCACAGCGCCTTTATATAAAGCATTCTGGTTAACAACAGGTTTTGCTGCCGGTTTAACCGGTTGGGTGGCTACGGTCGTATTTTTCTTTTTTGAATTGGCAGCAACAGTAGGTGCATCCTCCGCGTCCTGAGTTACCACATTTTTATCACTGTTATCCTCCTGTGTTTTTTGTTCGGTAGGCGGTGCGTTAGTTACTTTCGTAGGTTGGGTATGATTAGCCTTTGGTGCAACAGAGGGTTCCTCAACGCTGGTTTGATCGGTTCCCATACCCTCATCAACCGTACCATAATTTACAAGGATGCCACCAGTACCGTCTGGCGGAGTCGGCGGATTTTGAAAAACAATAAAATAGCACAAAGCCATCACCACCCCAAGTATGATACCTGTGGCTAAGAATGCTTTTGGATAATTATTTTCTTCTTCCTGTACAGTCATTGTCATTAGTCATTGGTCATTGAAAAGTTCGATAGAATGGACGGCTACTGCTACTACCACTCCCTACTCTCCATTCACCACACCCTACTTCGGTTCCGTTGCCAAAACCAGTTTAATATTCAATTTTTGTGATACGTCCATTACAGCAACTACATCCTGTATCGCAACAGTTTTATCAACGTACAAAACTATGGTTAGTTCTGTGGTTTGCTTTTTATAGCTGGCTAAAACCGTCGGCAGGTCGGCAACTGCCACTACCTTTTTGTCGACGGTATATTGCAGGTCCTTGCTGATGGATACATTCACCGTTTTTTTAGATACCGATTTACCCGATGACGACTTTGGCAGCAACAGCTTAACTACGTTAGGGTTGGTCACTGTCGACGCGATCAGGAAAAACAGGAGCAGGAAAAACATGATGTCGTTCATAGCCGAAGTATGTACCTCAGCCGAAACACCTCTTTTTCTTTTTCTTAAATTCATTTGCTCGGTTCTTCTAACAGGTCAATAAATTCAATGGCGTCAGTCTCTAAGTTTAATATCACCTTATCAACCATCATATTCAAAATATGATAGCATACATAAGCCACGATCCCTACAAACAAGCCCGCTGCTGATGTTACCATCTTTACATAAAGACCACCAGATATAACGCCCATACTGATATTGTCAGTCTTTGAGATATCATAAAAAATTTTGATTACCCCGGCAATGGTACCCAAAAAGCCAAACATGGGGGCAATACCGGCAACAATACCTAAAATGCCGATGTTCTTTTCCAGCTTCGCCACTTCCAGCTTGCCCACATTTTCAATAGCGCCCTCGATATCTTTGATCGGGCGGCCGATCCTCAACAACCCCTTCTGTAGCATCCGGCCAAGTGGGGAGTTATTGTTACGGCAAATGGCAATGGCTGATTCAAGGTTACCTGAAACGATGCTTGACCTAATCTGCAACATCAGGTTTGATTCGTTGCGCGAAGCCTTGCGGATGGTAAAATATCTTTCAAAAAATATTACCAGGCCCAAAACCGCCAGGATCCCGATGGGGATCATCACCCAGCCGCCCTTCATGATCAGGTCGCCGAAGCGTAAATCCTCTTGCGGGGCAGCTGCCAATACCTGGCCTGCATGTTTCGCCGTATCAATAAGTTTATTGGCTGTATCTGCAGCCTGTATAAATAGTGCAATCATCATTAAAGTTTAATTTCAAGTATGGTTGAATTTGCGCGTATCTTTCCTGCCTTTATTAAGACATCTCTTGCCGCTGCAGCCTCGTTATAAGTATAAAATGTTCCGACAGAAACCTTAAACCTCGTTCCGGGGGCCTCTTGCTTAGTGAGGACTTTAGCATTGGTTACATTTTTGGCCTTTAACTTCTTAACTTCAAACTCCGCGTCAACTTCTCGCCTGAATTTATTTTCAATTATTTCGAAGCGTTCATGCTTTGTGGTATCAACTGTTGCTGCCGGAGGTGCCTGGGCAGGTATTACTTTCGTTGTGTCCTTGGGCTGTTCTTTTTTAGTTGTATCTGCCGCCACAGGTTTTACTTCATGCCTGTAAACAGGTACAGCGGTGTCTGCCTTACTCCGTCCAAAGGTTGTTCCCAATTTGTCAAAAGCAGTGGGGAAAAACTTGTATACCCCGAATAAGGCCAGCACTACAACGGTAATGATAATTAAAACAATCATCCAAACATTTACACGTTTTCTACCACCTGTTTCCTCCTCGTAAAAGTGGTCATCCTCTGCCGCCTGTACAGGCGGGGTTGATGAAACCGAAGTCGGTGCAGGTTCAGTATACGAAGGTTTTTGATACGGCGCATTCGGTTGCTGTGCCTGTTTGAAAATATTTAATGGCGGATATCCGTAAAAAGCCGGATCGTCTGTTATTTTATCGTTGGGCTTAAAAACAAGCTGATCCTGGTCTGTGTAAAACAGGCCGAGGTCGGCAAAAAGATATTTACCTGTTAAGGCCTGTTCCCTCAATTTGCTTACAAACTTTTCGGCGAAGTACTTCGAAGATGCCAGGGAAATATTCTTTTTATCGGCAACATATTGGGTAAAGGTATCATCATCCTTAGGCTGAGGTACAAACTTCACCTTATGGTATGGAGGGTAAAAGCGGGATTCCTTTTCATTATAATAGCCGTTCACCCTTTCGCGCACAAAATAGCCGAGGCCGGGCACGCTTACTTCTTCGTACTGGCCCAATAATTCGCTTAAATAGTCGGCTAAATTCATTTCTCTAAAAATACAGTTTATAATAATATATCAAAAACCCGCAGTTACGGGGCCGAACTTAAAAACTATATCCAACACCGCCAAATATATTAAATCCATATTCCGGATAATATAACCAGGTTTGGCTGCCCGCGTTTAAAATATTATTTACGTGTACAAATACCGACAGCCGGTTTGTAGCCTTATAGTCAACGCCTGCACTTAAATCAGCAAACGACGCGATGGATGCATTAGTAAAAGTTGTTGCACCGGTTTGCACCTGGTAAGGATCCATCGTCGATCCGCGGATCAGCAATGTGCCCGATACACTGATTTTGTTATCAATCCTGAATACGGTACCCGCTGTCAGCTTAAACTTAGGCAAGTTCCATGGCTCATCAACTGTTGCCATCTGGTAATTCTTAAATTCTACGCGCCCAAAAATATCAACATCTTCCGAAAATTTATAATCCAATTCTCCTGTTAGCCCGCTCACACGTGATCTTCCCGGATCATAGATCACCTTAAACCGGTTATATCCTGTTGTAAAATCAAAGTCGCTAACAAACAACGGCATGTTTTTCACCTCATTGCGGAAGATGGTTGCCTTGAAGCCAAAGCCCGGTGCTATGGTACCTTTTATGCCGGCAGCAATATCAAGCTGGTCAACAGAATTTGTCAGGTCGATGTTTTGACCGAGGTATGGGTTGATCATCGAGAAATCATGGATCGATGAGCGGTTCACATCACCCTTTGCCTCAACAAACAGGCGTACATACTTTGGGATCACCTGCAGCTCGGCCCTTGCAGCAGGGAAAATATAGAATGCAGATTTGTAACCAAATTGATCAACAATGTTTACACCAGCATCAATCTTGTAATTATCACCCTGGAATTTGATGTAAGGATTTAATCTAACCAGGCTGTTGTTATGATCATATAAGCTGTCTTTCTGCGTGGTCAGATCAAGGGATGCGGCTAAACCGGCATAAAACTGGTTAATGGTTTGGTTTAAAAAACCCGATAATACCACATTGCTTTCCTTAGCCTGGTACGCATTGCTGAAGGTATAGCCTTTTAATTTTACAGCATAGGTAAAATCATTGTCAACATCCTTATAGTTCTTGGCAAGCTCGCCCTCGGCAGCCAGTGTGCTGAAATGTTGTTTATCAACCTGTAATATTGTTGGCGGGTTCAGCTGATCGTAACCGTAAAAATAATTGCTGTTATAATTATAGGTGATGCGTCCGCTGATGTTATTCAGTTCACCGGTGCTTTTGCCAAACACGCCTACTTCCTCCTTGGCAGAATTCTGTTTATCTAAAGTACCGTTTTGCGCAAAGTGCTTCAGGTAGCCACCAATCTGTAGGGCTTCATCGCGGCCATTGGCAAAATAGGCTTCTCCGTAAGTTGTTTTTAAGCTACCTAAACCAACTTTTACATAGTTGTTGGTTGGTACTGAATCCTGTTCAGCAGGACGTTTCATAGCCTCCAGTGGTTTAATGCTGGTATTAAGCTCCAGCCTTTTATCAATGGGAATATAAACTAACGGCGCTTTAAACGGTGTTTTGTCCTCCAGGTCAGGGTTACGGCGAATTTTCACTGCGTCCGCTAAAACAGGCTTGTAAGCCGTTGTCACCACGATCTCTTCCGAAAGGTTGCCGCTTATCCCGCTGTCATTTTTGCCACCTTTTTTAGTGGTGTCTGCCGCAGCTTTTGCAACAGCATCGCCTAACCCATTCGCTGTTTTTTGTTGCGCTGTAAGTGGTTTTGCCGGTTTTTTTACAGATGGTTTTGTCGCTGCCTTCTTTACAGCAGCTTTTGCCGCCGGCTTTTTAGCTTTGTGCTTTGTTTGTGCATTTGCAGGGACAAAGTATAAAGCTATTATTAAGGTAAGCAGCGTGTATATATATTTAAATTTCATTGCTTGTCTCATTTTTATTCTTTGTTATCCTGTTTCTTTTCTTCTGTTCCGGCTGGTTTTGCATCTGTCTTAGCTCCGCCATTTAGTTGATCGAGCTTTTGTTTGGCAGCCGGCAAAATGTCGTCGTCGCCCTTATAGTTATCTATCACGCTTTGCAGGGTTGCCTTAGCCTGGAAAGTGTCCTTTAGCGCAACGTAGTTATCAGCTAATAGTACAAATGTTTTGGTTACCCAGTAATCATAGTTAGGCAGGTCCTTTACCAATTCAAAACATGTTTTTTGTGATGTTTTGTAATTGCGCTTCTGGTATTGGATTAGTGCAATATTATATTTTGCTTCAGCGGCAGCTATTGTTTTGGTATTGGCAACAGTATAATCAAATTCTTTAACCGCTGCAGTAGTATCACCTTTTTGCAGATATGCCTGGCCGGCATAAAGCCCTGTTTTAAATTTATCCTCCTGAGCCGTCTTATCATTGCCGCGTACCAGCTTAACATAGTTCAGCGCATCATCAGGCATTTCCATTTGTGCATAACAAAGTAGCAGGTTGTTAATGGCAAAGGTATAATCGGCTTTGTATTCTGAATTTGTTTCCAGCTTTTTAAGAAAAGGAATTGCCTCGTTATATTTCTTTTGGTTGATGTAAAGCTTCGCCATACTGATCAGCGATTGCTCGGTATAAGGACTGGTCCAGTCGTTCAATATTACGTTATAATCAGTAACAGCCTCGTCAAGCCGGTTTAAATTCACCAGGCTTTGCGCACGGATAAATCTTGCCTGTTTTTCGTAGATCGGCTTGTTAGGGAATTTATCGTAATAGGCATTTACTGCGCCAATTGTTCCCTGCCAATCGCCTTTAACATATAGGTTATTGGCTGCGGTGATCATGATATTCTCCTGGTCGGCGGTAGTGTAGTTAGCGATAGGTGTGGTAGCAGCATAGTTGATAAACGTTTGTGCATCGCCTTTATCCGTATAGATCTTTTCAACCTGTTTTAACGCCAGCTTGGCTTCGTCGCTGGATGAATAATCTTTTATTACCTGTTTAAATGAAGTCACAGCCAATGAATCGTTGCCGGCATTATAATCAATAAGGCCAGTGGTGATCAAAGCGCGCGGCACATAGCTGCTGGTCGGATATTTCTGGATCATTGCTGCTAACCCGCTTTTTGCTTTGTCTCCCTCATTTTTCACATAATAGGTATAACCAATTTCGAAGGAGGCATCATCTGCATAATCCGAATTCGGGAATTTGTTCAACAGATCGGTAAGCGTAGCTATTTTAGTATCCGGCGATCCCTGTAATCCCTGGATCATCCCGCGCTGAAATAAGGCATAATCCTCGCCTGATGAGTGCTTGTCAATTATGCGGTTATAGTATTCCATGGCCTTGCCATAGTTTTTCATCACGAAATAACTGTCGCCCAGGCGGGTAACCGCGTCGTTAATTGTATTAGGGTCGGTTTCCTCACCCTGTAAAAATTTCTGGAAATAGGTTGCAGCCTTTTTGTATTGCTCGCCATAAAATGCTGCGTAGGCCAGGGCATAATTAGCATAATTGTACACATTGGTTTGGCTGGCCTCCGGGAAATCTAAAAACTTCTCAAAATTCTCAACCGACTCGCCATACTTCCTCACTTCGTACATGGCCTCGGCCATCCAGTAGGTGGTCATCACTTCAATTTTATTGTCAACCGGATTTTTTAACGAACGTAAGAAGATCCCGATAGCGTTTTCAAAAGCGCGTTCATTGTAAAATTCAAGGCCGCGGTAATAGGTTACCTTTTGATAGGCTGCCTGTGCACTTGCAGATTTATTGGGGATGGGCTCTAAGATCTCGACAGCCTCCTTATAGTTGTGCGAGTTAAGTAACTCCTCGCCCAGCAAAGTTTTAACCTCGTCGGTACGGGTAGAGCGGGGATAGTTTTTTAAATAAGCACGGGTGGCTTCCAACGCCTGGGTATTAAAATCAAGCTCGTATGATAGCTTGGCATATTCATATAAGGCGTCTTCCTGTAATTGCTTGTCAAAGCTAAGCCGCGATGCCGCAAAAAAGGCGCTGCGGGCGTTTTGCTTATTGTTCATTTTCAGGAACACGTTACCAAGTGTGTAGTTACCATTTTGGCTAAATACGTCATTCCCCTGCTGCAGCTTTTCCAGTTCGGTTGCTGCCTTTGCATTGTTGCCCACCTTAAAATAGGTATAACCCATTTGGTAGCTGTCCTGTGTGTTTTGGGTATGACCCTGATCCTCATCCTCGAAACGTGAATAATACTCGGCTGCCTTGTCATAGTTAGCCTTTGCGAAATAGGATGCGGCAATTATGCGCAGCATTTCGGTTTCGTGCTGCTGGTGGGTGTTTTTTACAATTGGAACAGCGTAGTTAATTACATCGTCATACCGCTGATCGAGAAAGTAAACTGCTGTAATATAATAGGGATAGCTGCTGATATATTTTTTTGAGTTCTTCAACCTTTCGAAATTTACCAGGGCCAGGTGATAATCCTTATTTAAATAAGCTATATAGGCAAAATAATAAACGGCGTCATCGGTAAATGGTGAGTGCGTATTTTTTACTTCGCTGAAAAGCTGCTGGGCGTTTTTATAGTCATTCGTTTCAAAATATGCATATCCCTTACGGAATTTATACTCTGTGTTTTCCCGTCCGCTCAGTTCACCAGCCTGTACTTTGTCAAACCAACGCAAGGCGTCTGCATATTTTCCTTGGCGAGAGTACGAGCGGCCGATCTGGAAATAAGCCAGCTTGGTTAGCGGGTTTTCCGGGTGTTCCTTTATAAAACGTAAAAAAAGACTTTCGGCATCGTCGTTGCCTAACTCAAGTGCACATAAAGCTTCATAATACTGGGAGTTTTCTTTTATTAAAGATACTTCAGATTCAAACTTTGGTTGGTTAGTTGTTTTAACCCTCGATTTCTCAACCAAACGAAATTGTTCTGCGGCGGCAACATATTTAGCCTTATCAAGGAGTTCTGTAGCAGCATGATAAGTGCGATAGATATCGAATGCCGGGTTTTGCTGAGCGTTGGCACTTATAACGAGAAATATAGGTACGAGAAAGGAGATGTATTTTAGTTTTATCATAAGGAGCGAACTAACGATTTGCGAAAATAACGAAACGCAAAAGAGTATTCCACATAAGTAATTCACATAGTGTGGAGAACATCGGTTTTAACGAATAGTAAATATTGCATGGTATAGTTGTGGAAAACTTTACTAATTGTTAAAAAGGCAATGGTAAAATAAGTAGCAATGCTTTGCGTGTGTATTATACTCGCAATCAGGTTGTTCTATGTAAATTCGATACAATACGACGCTACCGGGCAGCGTTATTATTTGCAATGATCAACTTATTTCCTAAAATTAAATATTTGCGTGGCTTTATCTTGCTAATGATTGTCCTTTCAGGCTTTCAATCGGTTCAGGCCCAAAATGGTAATATTGTTTTGGCAGATGAAAACTTACAAATAATCCCCACAGAATTTTATGTCTCTAAAGTAGTGGATGAGCGGCAGGATCGCGGCGCTGTTGCGCATTTGATACCTTCAATAACCCCAAGCGGCACAACGGCCAAAACACATCCGGTTGATTTGCAGGGCGGGGCATTAACTGCAATCAGCCGGTTTATTGACCTTAGCTTGCCAAAAAATAAGGGGCTACGGCCTGTAATTATCGCACTCAAAAAAGTTAATATAATGGAGACTGAATTGCCGGGCAGCAAAGTGGAGGGGCGTGTTACCCTTGCTTTTTCGTTTGATATAGACAGGGGAGAAGATGAACCGCTTGCATTAGCTGAGTATAAAGGGGGAGTGGTTTATACCCGTGATGCCACACGGGCGGCTAATGTTGAGCCCTTTTTACGGCAGGAATTGGAAGGCGGGCTTCTATATCTCAATAATTGGATGAATGCACAGGTTAATACAAATATTAAACTGGCCCACGGAATTAAAATAACTTTTTCTGATTATAACGAGAAAACAGAGGGGGACAGTATTTATTACAGCGTTAGCCGCCCGCTAACCTGGGCGGATTTTCAATCGATGGTGCCAAACAGTAAGTACGAAGCGGAAGTATTTCCCACTCTCGGCTATGATGAGCGCACCGAAATTGTACGGGGTGTGATCAACTTGCACCTGGCAATTAAAGTTTGCCTGCCGAAAAGCGCGGCCTGGGCTAAAATTAGCAGCAGGAATGATTATACATTAAACCACGAGCAGCGGCATTTCGATATCTCAAAAATAGCCAGCGAACATTTTAAACGAAAAATCAGAGGCATTGTGATTTCTACTTCTAATTACGACGGCCCTATTAATGTTGCTTACCTCGACGCTTATCGTGAAATGACTGATCTGCAAAAGCAATATGATGCAGAAACCCACCACGGTACTTATGCAGCCGAACAACAAAGGTGGAATGAAAAAATTGACAAGGAATTAAAGAATTCAGGAGTAAAAAAAGTAGAGGATTAATTTTTCAAAAAATCAGTGAAATCAATCCTCAGTCGGTGAAATCTCAGGCTACGCAGCTAATTGACCTTTTATTACGTTCAGCAGGTCGTCAATGTCGAATGGTTTTGCAATAAATGCATCAGGGGCACCTGCCTGACCGTTAGAGCCGGCCACATGGCTGGCGGAAATTAGAACTACTGGAATTTCATGTGTGTCGACCGTGCTTTTAACAGCCTTGCAAAGGTCGCGGCCATCTAAATTGCCTAACATAATATCAAGTAAAATTAAATCAGGAGTGTGTGCCCTGATTTTCTCAAACAAAAAATGTCCGTCAGACAAGGTTTCCACCTCATATCCTGAATCTTCTAAAATAAATTGTAAAACATCTAAAATGTCTTTGTCGTCATCAACCGCTAATATCCTGCGCATTTTAAATATTGGTTAAAAGGTAATTCATAAAAGGTATAATATTTAGCTATACCGTTAAATTTCGGCAAAATACAATAATAATTATGTGTGAAGCCAACAATTATTATACCATATTCGTCACTATTATCACTATGTTTATTAACATGCGGAATATATTTACAGAAGCTAGGTTAAGAAAAGCTTTTTTATAGGGAGATAGCTACCTATAACTTTTTACGTTAAAAGAAAAATATTAACAAAGATATCACGGTTTATTGTTGGGTTTTCTGGAAATATGTTCAGATTTCTAAACTATTGTTCAAAACAATGGCTACAATAAAAATGATTTACAATGTCCGTGTTCGGCAAGGCAGTTGGTATTCGAGGTGTGTTATGGAATTGCTAATGGCCAACCATTACGCCGCCGATTCTTCTTTCAAAAACACGTACGACTCGGTTTTACATTTTGCACAATAAAATTTCTTAAGGGGAAATATTAAGGAGAGCTTTTTCATGAACCAACTTCTATGCACCTGGAAGTGAAAGCGGGTGCCACACTTACTACAAGAGTATCCCCGCTTTTTAAGTTTCTTTTCAGCCAAAATTTATCAAATTTAAAACGCACTTTAAATATAGAAAATATTAGCTGATAATATTTGGAATCATTCAAATATTATTTTACTAATCGGCCTTACGGTTTCGCCCAGTTTAGCTAAAAAAGTGATGTTTGGTTTTGCAGGCGTAGCAAAAAAACCTTTTTGCCGGAAGCCAAAATAAAAAGACTTTCACAACCCAACTTCTGTGGACACGGTCTGTAACCTGACCCTTGCATTTTGGGCAATAATACATTCGTTTATATCCTGAGACAGTTTTGGCATCAGTGCCTAATGAAGCGACCATAAAATTAGGGGTATATCTGTATTAATTATTGAACCAAATATAGCGATTAAGTTACAAAAAGGAAAAAATAACGATTAAATTATAATTAATTTTGCGTATTTAAATTGTATTAATTCGGTAAATATTGCTTTTTAAGTTAAATAAGTTTCTTTGAAAAATATAGCTCAGCCATTGTTACATTTTCAACACAAATCTGAGGGAGTGATTTTGCATTATAGGAGGTTATTAACCTTTTCTACCAATTCAGATAAGTCAAAAGGTTTGTTAATTATTGCATCGCAGCCGTAGGCCAGCAGCTCGTTATTATCATTTATGTAGGCTGAGTAAATAATGACCGGAACATCCTTAAAACGCGGGTGCGATTTAATCTGCATACATATCTCTCCACCGTTTAAGCCGGCAACCCGGTAGTCAAGTATAACCAGATTGGGTGCAAATATTTCTGCTATTGCCATAACCTTATCACTACTTGGGGTGCTTTGCACCTCAAAATCTTCGTAGGTTAATGTTTCATGAACAATATCCAGTATGTCCTGGTTATCATCCAATACTAAAATGCGTTTTGCCATGCAAAGCTAAATTTGAATCTAAAAAGTGTAGGGGTGCGAAAAATAAAAAAGGGACGGGCTTGTAGCGATAAATATAATCTATTTTAGTAATAATAATTACATTTATTACTAAAATATTAAAAATGTTACTTAGAAAGCTTCTCCCAATCCAATTCCCAACCCGTTGTAACCTTTACTGAAACCATAGTCAATGGCAATATTCGTTGCAGATTTTTTATTGAACTTTATACGCAGGCCGCCACCGGCCGCCGGGTTAACGTAAACAAATTTGCGGCTATTCGGTTCACTGGCCGAATTAAAGTTGGCGAACACAACAAAGCCAAATAGTCCATTGTCTGTAATATCGCGGCGATATTCTGCTTCATAATAAATAAGTGCTTCTCCTCTGTAGCGGTTTTGCTCAATTCCTCTACCTGATCGCTGGTAAGGATCATTTCCAATTCCTGGTAAATTAAGGAAGGGAGTTCCATGTGAAATGGTTGTCCAGTAATAGGCCCACATGGCGATCACGCTTTTCGGCCCGGCATCAGTCAGTGAAATGTATTTGCGAAAGTCCATATACACTGATTGTGCATTGTTATCACTACCCATAAAGCCCGCGTTGTGCCGGTAAATAAAACTGGCAAATATGCCGGGTAGCGGGTTGATGGAATTTTGTCGGGTATCGTAAACCGCGTTTAACGTAAGTCCCGATGAAAATGAATTCCCTCCATCTGTTCCATATTGATATTGCGTAAAGTCGCGCAACGTAACCGGCGAGCCACTGTCTTTTGTACTAATGCCGAAATAATAATCCAGGTTATAGCCAAGGCCCACGTAAAAATAAGGCTTTATTCGTTTAAGCACACTTTGATAAAAACGGATATAATTAAAATTCACCAGGAGCTTGTCGGCTTCCTGCCGCCTGCCGCCCTGGCCCCAGGTATACTGCGGGTAAACTAAAAAGCGGGTATCACCCTGCACATTGTAAGCATTGTCAGGCGTCCAAATACTGGAATGAATAGGCAGTCCGTACCGTCCTTTTAAGTTAAAATATGGAGCAAACGTTACGCTGGAAATATAAGTGGTATTCCTTTCGCCCAAATAAAAGCCGGCCGTTGTGGAGGTAACCAACGCCTTGCTACCGCCGGGTACCGACGTTGAGATAGGCAGGATTGAAAAATACACCTGCTTTTTTTCGGTGTTGTCCGACCTCTTTTTTAATTTAAACAAAGAGGTACCGATATCTAAAAGGTCACGTTGGCCCGTTGTATCTACTTTTATATTAGCGGTATCGGTAGGGGTTTGAGCCCACAATATGCAAGGCAACAAACAGCAAAAAAACAATAATAAAATTCTGTTCATAATCACCTAAAAAGGAAAAAAGATATTTATTGTTTTAATGCACACGTAATAATTTGATTTACAGCATCCTTTTGGTTCCCGGTTATTGGAAATTAATTCTTCAGAAAACCAAGCACTGCTGCTGAAAATTCGGTGTTTCTGCTGGCCGTATTGTGGTTCCCGGGAACATACATCAGCTCTGAACGGGGCATCATTTTGTTTAATCCGGTTTCTGATCCATTTTCCATATCGGAGGTGCCGCGAATAATCAACACGGGAATCTTTACAGCTGCCAGTTCCTTTTTACTGGTTGATGGTTGCCACTTTTGCTGCAGGGCAAGGGCCAATACGTCAAATGGCTGTGAATGGATATATTTCACCATGTCATCAACATCGTGCAGGCTGGTATCGCCCATTAATGCCTTGTAGGCGTGTACCCGACGGGGCCATTCCGGATTGGTATACGCATCGCCCATGCCACCCATTACCGCCTTATGCAGGCGCTTATCTAAAACTAACAACCTCGACAAAATAATAGATCCGCGCGAGTAACCCACAGCATCATAGTTTTTTAGTTTAAGCTCGGTAGCCAGGCCTATAATGTCCTTAGCTTCAGCGTCATTTGAATATCCCGCGTCGATATGCGGCTTGTCCGATTTTCCATTACCCCGCATATCCAGTATAATCACCTTATAACCGGCTTTCAGCAAATCGTTATACATTTCGCCGCTTTTCCAGCCCTGCGAGGTGCCCGAAAAACCATGTAGTAAAATTACAGGGTAGCCATCGCCTTTAACTTCGTAGTAAATTTTTGTGTTGTCAAAAGATGTATAATAGTTGCCATCTGCCGCGAGTTGGGCAAACAGTCTTGTACTGAACAACAGCAGGTTGGTAATGGCAGTTAGAGTAACGATTGCCCTTTTCATTTTCGCCTTAAAGGTACTTGTTAGGAAATTCATTATTTTAAAATAAAAAAGCAAAATGCTGCCTGCTATTAAGCAACTAATTCAGCAACGCGAACGTAAAGTTATTATTATGCAGCTTTAGCAAATGGAAAAAATAATCCACGGTACCGACAATCCTGGCCGGTGCAGGCAATTAGACAGTTTACGTGGGTTAGCTGCATTGACGGTTTTCTTTGGCCATTTTTTAGGCGTAAAAGCAACTATACTATCGGTTCCGGTAATTAACTCAACCCCTTTAATAACATTTTTTAATGGCAACGCAGCCGTGATGTTTTTTTTTGTTTTGAGTGGTTTTGTACTAAGCCTGCCTTTTATTGATGATAAAAGGCCCTTAAAGCTTACAGGGTTTTACTTAAAGCGAGTTTTCCGGATTTACCCTGCATTAATTTTCGCGATTGTTTTTTCTGTGATATTAAAGCAATTTATATTTAACAAAGCAGGGATGGCTCCCTTTTCGGGATGGCTCCAAAGTTTTTGGACCTGGCCATGGAACAAGGAGAATTTCATGGAATTGGTAAAGACAATTTTGCTAATTGGTCCTCAATTTAAAAAGTCTCTTATCGATCCGCCAATCTGGTCGCTGATAATTGAAATGAACATATCCCTGTTCCTGCCTTTTTTAATAAGGGTAGCTGCAAAAGAAAACTTGCCTTGTAACTTATTATTTCTCGTCCTGGTAACCACTTGCTCGTGTCGGGGTGATTACTGGCCCTTGCCAATATTTCTAATGGGAGTTCTGCTTGCTAAATACAGGCATCAAATTGTTTTAAAAGTAAGCGGATGGAAGCCGATTTATACAGGGGCAATTTTATTATTGGCCCTGTTATTTTATAACAATACGCTTGAGTTTTTGAAGCCAATACTTGCATGGCCGTGGCCCTACAAATTTATCTGGAGCAATTATACCATTGCGATAGGTTCAGTTATTATCATCGCTACCGCACTTGCAAGCAAAAACACCGCTAAATTTTTTGAGCATCGTATATTTATTTTTTTTGGCGATATTTCTTATAGTTTTTACTTAATACACATGCCATTGCTAATCACCATGGCCTCTTTGTTTTCATATCACACCGCGCTAAGTATGGTATTTATATTTGTGTCAACCCTTGGGTTAGCAATTGCAATAAGCTACCTCATGTTTATTTTTGTAGAAAAACCCTGTCGCGCTATCGCAGCAAAATGGGTCGTAAAATATAAAATACTAAACCGGGTATAACATGACCATAGAAGACCTCCAAACTCTTTGCAACCAGTTTTGCGGAGTAACGGAAGATATAAAACTGGGTTCGCATTTGTGCTTTAACGTTGGTGGCAAAACCTTCCTGTTCACGTCTCCAGACGAGGTACCGGTTTCGGCAGCTGTTAAGGTACCGGCAGAGGATTTTGAGGAAATTATCTCAAAGGAAGGCTTTTCGGCGCAAAAATATGTTGCCCGATACAAATGGGTGCAAATTGATGACATCAGCAGGCTCACACGGCAGGAATGGGAGTTTTATTTAGAACAATCGTACCGGTTAATTGCCGAAAAGCTGCCGGCAAAGGTTAAAAAAGAGATAGGGTTGTGATTGGAATTTCGTTTCCTTCATACTCATTTACCTATCAATTTATTGGAAAGATTTACGAAGTTTTTAAAACTAAATCTGACTGCTGTTTTTCTTTCGGACTTTACTGACTTTCCCGACTTTCGGACTCCTCTACTCATTCAGCATATACTTATCAATCCCAACGGGTGGTTTCCATTTACTATCGGGCTCATAGTAGTTCCATAATAAGGCCGATACCTTTTTAATTAGCACATCAGCCTCATTATCCTTTACCCAGCGTTGGTCCTTATTGTTATTGGTGATGATGGAAAAAACATAGTCACCATGCGGAGCATTTACCAATAGAGTTTCAGATCTCGAGGCATCTACAGCACCTTGTTTTGATATGTTCCGGATGTAAGGCGGAATTTGCGACAGTGCATTCTCGTCCCAAAAGATCCTTCCCATATTACGGTACATGCGTTCGCTTGCAGCCTCGCTTACGGCCTTGCCATTTCTTATCATGGTAAACAACCGGCACATTTCGTATGGCGTAGTAACTCCCCAGCCATATTTCGCACGGATAGCCTCGCGACCGGGAACACGGGAGTTAACGCGCATCACCTTGAAGCCATTTTGATCGAGCCAGTTATTGATGTATTCGCCGCCAACCAGCTTTTGCAGCCAAAGGCTGGCGGTGTTATCGCTCATGGTGATCATTAATAGTGCAACCTTGCTTACTTCAATGGTATCCCCATCCTTAAACGATCCTAAAATGTCCTCGCCCTTGTATAATAGCGAATCGCGGTAAACCAATTTTTGGTTATATTGTATTTCACCTTTTTCAATCTTATCCATTAAACCGCATTGAATGCTCACCTTTATCATGCTGGCGGTCGGGAATAAAGTATCAGCATTTAAAGCCACGGTCTTTCCCGTTTTAAGATTTTGTACATATATGCCCACCTGGCCGTTAAAGCCTTTGACGGCATCCTGTAATTTGGCGGTAAGCTTTGTATCGGTTTGCGCAAATACGGTTGAAGCAATTATTACAAAGGATATTAATAGTTTGTATTTCATATTGGCGAGCTTGAAAAGCTAAGTTAAGAACTATGATTCACAAGATGTATAGATGACAAAATTTTATGAATAGCAATGCCACGCTCAATCCTAAAACCCCTAATCACCAGGCAATAAAATCGGACACATTCTGTTCGTTTTCGATACAGCTTTCAATGTTAATTTGTTGTAAGTATCTTATAGTCAAAAAGTTAATATTTGGCATCGGATTTATCGACTATTTTGATAATATATTTTACGCCGTTCACTTAAAGCCAATTCAAATGTTCACTAACTATTTCAAGACAGCCTGGCGCATCCTCTGGCGCAATAAAATATATACCTCAATTAATGTTCTTGGACTGGCTTTAGGGATATGCGCTTGCGTAGTCATTTACCTGGTCTCCGGTTATGAATTAAGCTTTGATACCTTCCATCCGGATAAGGATCGCATCTTCCGGGTGATGACTACCTCTCATTTTGCTGCTGGCGATCAGGACGTCATGAGTAAAGTGCCCTTTTCGTCGGTGGCTGCCACCCGTCGTGAACTTCCTGGTGTGGAAGCGATTTCTGCAGTAAGTATGTACAATGCCAAAATAAGTGTGCATGACAGCAATAAGCGCGTCAAAAAGTTTGACAGTTCAATCGACGGGGCGTACTATCCGGGCACCATAGTAGCAGAGCCTCAATATTTCAAGATATTTAGTTACCATTGGCTTGCCGGAAACCAGGAGACTGCTTTAAATCAGCCTTATAAAGTAGTGCTCACCCTGAGCCGGGCACAAAAATATTTTGGTTCTGTTGATCCCGGGAGCTTGCTTGGCCGGGAGATTATTTATGACGATTCGCTCCGTGTACAGATCTCGGGAATTGTTGAAGACTGGAAGAAAAATACAGACTTCGCCTTTACCGATTTTATTTCTTACAGCACCGTTCAAAACAGTTTTCTGAAAAAGGCTTTTGCCGACGACTGGAACCATATGTCCACCCAGGCTTTTGTTAAATTGGACCCCGGTACAAGCCAGGACAAGGTAAATGCCGGGTTTGCCGCTATCGTTAAAGCCTATGCACCGAAGAATCCTGATGTCAAGCTCAATCTGTGGCTGGAACCAATTACCAAGGTACACTTCGATGCAGATGTTGTGGAAAATCCGATCCGCACCGCTGACCTCCCCATTGTATATGGAATGATAGGCACCGCTGTATTCATACTGCTGCTCGCCCTGGTTAACTTCGTCAACCTTGCAACCGCCCAATCCATTCAGCGCACGCGGGAAATGGGGGTCAGGAAAATCATGGGAAGCAGCAAGACAGGTATCACGCTGCAGTTCCTTATAGAAACATTTCTGGTAACTTTTTTTGCATTGATCGTTGCCTTGTTATCAGTTAACCCAACACTTTCTATATTTAAGGCATTTATTCCCCCGGGAGTCAGTTTCAGGCTGCTGGAAACCAATACCCTTCTTTTCATATCAGCGATAACGCTGGTAACTTGCTTATTTGCGGGCCTGTATCCTGCAAGGACACTAGCGGCCCACACCCCGGCTTTAAGCCTGCGGGGTACTGCGACCCCCGGTGGCCGACATTGGTGGCTGAGAAAAGGATTAATCGTTTTTCAATTCACCCTGTCGCTTGTTTTTATTATCGGCAGCCTGGTCGTTCACCAGCAATTAAGCTATACCCGCAGCAAAGCGATGGGTTTCAATACCGATGCCATTGTCATCTTGCCAACCAGCCGAAAAGCTCCGGCAAAACAAATGGATGTACTGGCGCAACAATTGAAACAGATCCCGGGCGTAAGTATGGTAGCCAGCGAACAGTATACCCCTATGGACGGCAGAGATGGCAACATTGCGCTGAAATTGAATGGGATAAGCGGAGCTGAGACCCGTATACCTGAATTGTCGGGGGATGAACATTATTTGTCGCTATACGGCATGAAGCTGCTTGCCGGACGGAACCTTTTACCGGCAGACAGCTTAAAGGAGTATGTTATTAATGAGACTTTTTTGCACTTGCTTGGGCTTCATGAACCACAGGAAGCTATCGGCAAAATGCTGCATTATCAAAACAAGCCTTACCCCATTGTGGGCGTGGTTGCCGACTTTCATGAAAAATCCTTCCACGAAACCATCAAACCCGTTTGTATCGTGAATATTCCAAAGATGCAGCAGGACCTCGCCGTTAAGCTGGCAGTGAGCGGCAAAAAGGCGGCCGCATTGAAGACAACCCTGGCAATGATCGAAAGATCATGGAAGGCGATGTATCCGGGAGAGGTATTTGACTTTCGTTTTTTTGATGAATCGATAGCGCTTTTGTATGAAAAGGATTATCGGACAGCAAAGCTGATTAATGCAGCAACAATCATCGTTATCTTTATTTCCTGCATTGGGTTATTTGGACTGACCATATTTACCACTAAAAGAAGAACAGCGGAGATCGGGATACGGAAAGTACTTGGCGCAAGTGTCACTAATATTACCCTTATGCTCTCCAAAGATTTCGTCGTCCTGGTGCTGGCGGCATTGGTAGTCGCATCTCCCGTTGCCTGGTATTTGATGGACCGGTGGCTGCAAAATTTTGCGTACCGCATCGCGATAAGCTGGTGGATGTTTGCCTTATCAGGCATCGTGGCAATCTTTATAGCCCTATTGACCATAAGCTTTCAATCGATTAAAGCAGCCATGACGAACCCTGTTAAAAGTTTGAGAGGTGAATGATCTTAAAGTAATCTAGCACGGTAAGCATTCAAAGACTAAAATCCAAATCCGTTGGCGGGATAATCTTCAGCAAAAAAAGAAGCAAAAAAAGTGCCCGAATATGGGGGACCGAAGGGTTTTCCATATTCGGGAACACCACATATGTGTTCGGAATATTCTCTAACCAAGCGATTTGTCATTCTGAGCGTCGCGAAGAATCTTCTGCACGGAACATTCACACAGGACAAGTATGGTGGCGACCTATCAATTTCATAAGGTTCTTCACTGCGTTCAGAATGACAAAGGGACTTTTTATTTCTTCCGAACACCTGTGGGGAACACCACAAACAAACAACAAGCTATTTAATCCTTATCTTTAAAATAATCAACTGTATAGTCCATCTTAGGACTAACCGAATTCATTATATAGGTATTACAGGATTTACTTACAAACCTGTATAGCTATTTCCGGACGGGGCATGGTCCAAGCATAACCGTACATCAACTGTATCAAAACCGGACAAATAAAATCAATTAAATAAATATAAACGATTGGTAATTAGTTATTTAATCCTTTGGCATTTTCTTAGTCAATTAAAAGCCGGAAGTAGGTCTCTTACCCTGACTACCAATGAACTGATGAACAAGTGAACTAATGATTCAACATTATGTTAAAAAGCTATCTTAAAACTGCCTTTCGTTTTCTGCTGAAAAATAAAACATTCAGCTTTATAAATATTTTCGGCCTGGCAACAGGTACGTTATGCTGTCTGTACATTTTGTTATATGTGCAAAGCCAATACAGCTATGATAAACAACACAAGGACGTAGCCAATATTTACCGGGTTACTACGGACCTGACATTAACCGGCGACAGACACCATGGTGCCGCATCTTCTCCGCCTATCACGCCGGCCATGAAAAGCAATTTTCCCGAAATCCAAAACTATGTGCGGGTTATTAAAACAGATATGCTGGGCGCTAAGGAGCATTTGCTGCGTTATAAAGAGCAATCGTTTTATGAAAAGGGAGCATTTTATGTCGATTCAACCTTTTTCGACATGTTCAGCTATCATTTTGTGGAAGGTCATGCATCCCATGCGCTGGACGAACCATACTCAATAATATTGCTGAAGCCTACCGCAGTAAAGCTTTTTGGTAACCAAAGCGCGCTTGGTAAACTGATAAATATTAACGATTCATACGGCAAGCACGATTTTAAAATAACCGGCGTGATTGACGAAAGCCTGGGCAAATCGCACCTGGAAGGCAATATGTTTATTTCCATGAAAAGTGGCGCTGCCGGGCTTTCGTTCGCAAATAATGTTGAATGGGCAGGTAACAACTTTTTGTATGCTTATATAAAACTACGCCCCGGTGCTGATGCAAAGACACTGGAGAAAAAACTGCCTGCATTTTTAAATCTGCACGCCGGACAGGAAATGAAGACGTTAGGTATGACCAAAGAGCTTCGTTTGCAACCAATAACTGCTATTCATACCACAGGAGGGTTCGACATAGAACCATCTCAAACTGCTGATCCCTCGTTCCTCTTCATCCTTGTATTAATCGCGGTCATGATCCAGGTGATCGCCTGTATCAACTTCATGAACCTTTCAACAGCAAGGGCCTCAAAAAGGGCAAAGGAAGTTGGCGTACGTAAGGTGATAGGCGCTGGAAAATATGACCTGATCAAGCAGTTCCTTGGCGAATCGTTCCTGCTGTCATTTATAGGCGTGATTATTGCCTTACCGTTATTATGGATGGTGTTGCCTTATCTTAATAATATAACCCAGGCAGATATCAAACTTGCTTTTTTTGCTGATTACCGGCTCTGGTTAATGCTGGGTTCGCTGGTGTTAGTTACTGGTTTAGTTGCAGGTAGTTATCCTGCTTTCTATTTATCGGCATTTGAGGCTATAAAGGTTATCAAGGGTAATTTTACCAGCAAGGTGTCTGCGGCCGGCATTCGCCGTTCATTGGTCGTGTTCCAGTTTGTGTTATCAATCGTGTTGATCACCGGCATCATCATTATCTATAGCCAGCTGAATTTTATTAAAAAGAAGGATCTTGGGTTTGATGTGAACCAAAAACTGGTGTTTAATTTTTATACCAACGACACACAAAATAAAATGACTGTACTGGCAAACGATCTGCGGCAGGTTGCGGACATTAAAGCCGTTAGCAGCGCTGATAATTATTTGAGCCAGTTTGTAATGCACGACCATGGCGTTTATCCCGAAGGGGGTAACATGGCCGCAGCAATCGACGCACAAAACATTGCGTGTGATCAATATTTTGTAAAAACAAACGGTATTAAACTACTAACCGGCAGGGACTTTATGCGGGAAGATTCGGGTAAAGTGCTCATCAATCAAACCCTTGCGAAAAGGCTTAACTTAAATGAGCAAACTGCCATAGGCGCCAAGCTGTATTCACAATATGGCAACAACCCGTCATCATATGTTACAGTTGCAGGTGTGATGAAGGATTTTAACTATAACTCATTGCATGCAGATGTGCGCCCCTTTATGCTGGTTTATGACAAAGACCCCACCGACCTAAATTGTATGGTGGTGTCAACAAACAGTAAGGACTACAAGGCATTATTAAGCCAAATTGGTGCAATCTGGAAAAAGGACATGCCCGCAGTACCTTTCGAATATTCGTTCCTTGACAGTGAGGTGCAAAAGCAGTATGAAAAGGAAATTGTGCTGTCGCAGATCATTAATTCGTTTACCTTAGTGGCTATCCTGATCTCGTGCCTTGGTTTATTTGGACTCGCGGCATTCAGCGCCGAGCAAAGGAGCAAAGAGATTGGCATCCGCAAGGTGCTGGGCTCAAGTGTATCAGGAATAGTTCAGCTTTTATCTAAAGATTTCTTAATACTTGTAGGTGTATCATTTGTAATTGCAACACCAATAGCCTGGTATGGAATGAGTAAATGGCTGCAGGCCTTTGCCTACCGCATCCCGCTAAGCTGGTGGATGTTTGCGCTTGCCGGAATACTAGCCATGTTTATTGCCCTGTTCACCGTAAGCTTCCAGGCTATAAAAGCAGCCTTGATGAACCCGGTGAAGAGCCTGAAGACGGAATAGTTAATTAAGATTAGAGACAGAGATAGTTAAACAAAACCATAAATTAATCTCAAAGCGCAGTGCCAATGAACTATTGGCCCATTGAACAAATGCACTAACCTATGATAAAGAATTATATAAAAATCGCATGGCGCAATATCCTTAACAACAAGGTTTACAGTGCGCTCAATATTGTTGGCCTGGGTGCAGGTATGGCTGTTGCACTGCTGATTGCCCTTTGGGTTAACTACCAGTATTCGTTTGATCGGTACCTGCCTAATGCAGACAGGTTGTACCAGGTGCGGCGCAATTTTAACAGTAATGGTGATACACTAACCTTTGGTTCTACTTCTTTAAAGCTGGCTGATGCGTTGCGAAATAATATTCCTGAATTTGAGCATGTTGCCGAGGCTGACTGGGGAACAAATCACGGGCTGATGGTTGGCGAGAAAAGACTTTATCCGGAAGGCATTCAGGCAGGTGGCGACTTTTTAAAGATGTTTAAATACCCGATGCTGCTCGGAAACGAAGAAAACGCATTGAGTGAACCATTCTCAATTGTACTTGATCAGTCAACAGCTAAAGCCCTGTTCGGTAATGCCAATCCTTTAAATAAAATGGTTAGGGTTGATAACCAGTACAATCTGAAAGTTACGGGTGTTTTAAAGGATCTGCCTGCCAATTCGAGCATGTCTTTTAAATACATTATTCCATTTAGTTACATGGCTATAGTACAAAAGGAAATAAAACCTTTGTACGCAAGTAGTTTTGCCGATAACGGGTTCCAGCTTTTTGCGGAACTGAAGCCTGGTATATCTTACGCGCAGGTTGCTGCCAAAATAAAAAATATCGAAAAAACAGAAACCAGCAGCGTAAATGCCATGAATTCTAATGTGATCTTGCAGCCATTGCTGCAATGGCACCTGTTTAGCGGTTATGTAAATGGCAAGCCGGTTGATGGCCTTATCGAATTTGTCCGCATCTTTAGCGTAATCGGCGCTTTAGTATTGCTGATCGCTTGCATCAACTTTATCAACCTGGCAACAGCACGCTCCGAAAAACGGGCACGTGAAGTTGGTGTACGAAAAGCCATAGGTTCACAGCGAAAGGATCTGATCTTCCAGTTTTTGGTTGAATCGATGCTGGTAACTTTTATATCATTCCTATGTTCAGTGCTGTTTGTTCAACTGGCTTTGCCCGGCTTTAATGCACTTACAGGAACAATTATTTCCATCCCGTTTTCGAGCGGTAGCTTTTGGCTGATCATGATTGCATTTGTTTTGATAACTGGTTTATTAGCGGGCAGCAGGCCAGCATTTTACCTGTCGTCATTCAACCCGGTAACGGTTTTAAAAGGAAGTATCAAAGTTGGCAGGTCGGCGTCGCTTTCCCGCAAGATCCTGGTGGTAACACAATTCAGCTGTTCTATCGCGCTTATTATCAGTACGGTTGTTATTTATCGTCAAATCCAATACGCTAAAGACAGGCCAACCGGGTTAAATATCAGCAGGCTGATGGCCTCGAACATGAATGACGATCTGCCCAAAAACTACTACGCCCTTAAAAACGACCTGCTGCAAAGTGGGGTGGTTACATCGGTTACCAGGGCCACAAGCCCTGCAACTTACATAACCGGGCACGTGAATATTGACAATTGGGAGGGTAAACGGCCCGGCGAAACGGTAGAAATGGGATCAATAAATGTTTCGGGCGATTATTTTAAAACACTCGGGATGACAATGAAATCGGGCAGGGATTTTATGTTGAACAATAAGTCTGATACCTCAAATGCGATCCTTAATGAAGCGGCTGTGAAACGCCTGCGTTTAAAGGACCCGATAAATCAGATCATCAAAAAGAACATGAAGGATTACCGGGTTATCGGTGTGGTGAAGGATGCACTTATGCTTTCTCCATTTTCGGCGGCAGACCCAACCATGTTTAACTATGGCGGGGGTGATTATATGATGTACCGGCTGTCGCCCAACATAAAAACGCATGAGGCAATTGAAAAGATAGGAAAGCTCTTCAATAAATACAGCCCATCGTTCCCGTTCCAATATTGGTTTGAGGATCAGGAATACCAAAAGGAATTCAGCGGGGAAGTGCTGGTTGGTAAGCTCGCTGGCGTATTTGCAGGCCTCGCTATCTTTATATCCTGCCTTGGTTTGTTCGGCCTGGCGGCCTTTGTTGCCGAGCAGCGCACCAAAGAGATAGGTGTGCGTAAAGTTTTAGGTGCAACTGTAACCCAGGTGTGGCTGTTGTTGTCGAAGGACTTTGTAGTGCTGGTAATTATCAGCTGTGTAATAGCATCGCCAATAGCGCTTTACTTTTTACAAAAATGGCTCATGAAGTATGATTACCGCATAACCATAGGCCCGGGCGTATTTATTATTTCGGCAATAGCTGCGATAGTGATCACGCTGATTACCATAAGTGTACAATCAATAAAGGCCGCACTGGCAAACCCGGTTAAGGCGCTGAAAAGCGAGTAAAATATCTGAATCAGAATTTACAGGATTAAAGAATTAACAGAATTCGTTTCGCATTTATTCTGAAAATTTTAAAATCCTGTAAATTCTGATTCAGACAAAGGGATAACCTACCAAAGAAACAAAGGCAGTAACCATACCGGTGATACATAGTAAGGATCATAATAAGGCTCATAATAGGTTACGGTTTCCTCTTCAATGATTTCTCCGCCACCGCCACCGTTATTATTGTTGTTGTTATTTTGATTCAGCTCTTCCTGTAGTAATTTTATCATCAGTTCAGAGCCCTGTCCAATCATGTCAACCATAGCATCTTCACCAACTTCATCGGGTTTGATGGCAGTGGCGCAGATTTCCTCAATGGCGTTCCATTCATTGTCAGAGATCAGGTCCATCTGCCAGCCTGCCGAAGTGGTGTCAAAACGATTCTCGTTAATGTATGACATGAATACAATTTCGGCCGGATCGATCTTCTTAAAGATAGCAACCGCTATCCGCAAATCGTCAAAACGTTCGTTGTTGGTAAAATCTATCCAGGCATCGTCGGTATCAAAATCAAAATAACGGGCAAAGGCAAATTCGCCGCTTTCCAGATCGACATAAGAGAAAATATCATACACCTTCAGGTATTCGGTATACCGTTTCATAAAGGTGTCGAACACTTCCTGTCCCTTTGCGGTAACCACGTAATTCATACCAGAGGTAGTTACGTAACCTTTGGACATTAGTTCGATAAACAAAGGTTCAAGCACGCTGTCGTCGCCATTGGCAACAGTTTGAAATTTATGCGTGCCGTTTATCATCTCATTTAAAAGGATGATGGCTTTGAAGGTTTTTTTATTATCAGTTGTTAAAAACATGATACAGGTTTAAAAACTTGTCATTGCGAGGAGGTACGACAAAGCAATCTCGTCGCCGTGCATCTTCGCTATGCTTCCGACGAGGTTGCCACGCTACGCTCGCAATGACAATGTGGTATAGAATTATAAATTTGTTAATTCAACAACTTGGTCCTTTTAGCTTTAATAGCTTCAAGTGCATTTGATGCTGAACCTACGCCTAAAGCCTTGTTGATCTCCTGCTCGGTTGACATGGTTGAATCCTCCAGCTGTGCGTAAGCAGCAGCGCGGAACTCCTGTGCCGAAGCCTTTTGGTGCATGCGGTTAAGGGTGGCCATCAAGCCATCAGTGTCTACATTTGATAAGGTTTTATTGATTTTTTCAGAAACCTCAGCAGTTTTAGCGCGTGAGTTGATTAACTGTGCGCGGCTTTCAGTTTCGGCAATCTGGTCCTTAATTTGTTTTATCTTAAGGTCCATCACTGCAACTGCGCTTTCTTCCTTTTCAGCCATCTTTGCAAACTGGTCGGCTTCGTTAGTTGCAGATACGTGTGCTTCGGCGGCTTTATTGGCAAGCTCTGTACCTTTAGCTTCATCAAGCTGTTTGGTCTCAATTCTGTCCAGCAAGTCATTTGTTTTTTTCTCCCAATCGGCGGCAGTATTGCGGTACTGTAATTCGCTTGCGCGGTGTTGTAACGCTAAGGCCTTTATTTCGGCTTCACCCTGGATGGCCTGCTGGTAATTGGCTCTTAACTCACGCAGGATCTGATCAGCCATTTTTGACGGATCTTCTAACTTGTCAACTGCGGCGTTTGCTTCTGCTGCGCCTATGCGGAATAACCTGTCGAATATGCTCATTTTCTTAAATTTTAGATTTTATATGTTGTTTGTTTAAATAGATAACGCATTTGTAATTACGATGTTTCGTTATAGAAACCGTCTTTATTAATTCGTGAAATTCGAAATAATTCACGACAATTAGTATTTTTTTAATGTCTTCTTCCAAATCCGCCACGACTTCTTCCAAAGCTGCTTCTGCCTGAACTGCTGCTCCTGCCAAAGCCGCCACTTCTTACAGTTCTTGAGCTGCGGGTACCAAACGACCGCTGGGAACTTGTTGGACTGCTAAGGCTTCTCCTATTGCTCGTCCTTGATGACATTGAAGAAGACGAAGTAGGCCTGAACGTGCTGTAGGTACGGGTACGTGTATATGATGGGGGATAATAACCATAATGATACATCGGCACATAATAGCTGTGCGGGCGCAGCAGGTAGCTCATCAATAAAACGTCGGTAAATGAAAACGATGAGTGGTAGTAATTGTTATAGCCTACATAATTCGGATTACCCTGGATGCTCAGGTCGGCTGTGTTGCTGCTGTTATCGGGGCTTACATTAATGCTGGCAACGGTAACAGATTCCGAATCACTGATGTCGTCCTTTACACTAAGCTTATTATTATCGCCTTCTACAACCTTCAGGTAATCGATGTTGCCATCCTTATCCAAATCAAGATTATTAATATGATTAGCAGGATCGTTAATGGCCTTTTCAAGTGTTTGCGGATCGGTGCTGGTTTTAACAAACTGGGCAAGCTTGTTTACATCAAAGCCTGCAGTAGTGTTATTTTCAATAGTTACATTGTTTTGCTGCGGCCGGTTTTGGTTGCACGCAGAAGCAAGTAATACTAACGAGGTTAGCGCTATAAAGATTCTTTTCATGATGTTTTGGTGATTTATTTTTTTGCCGGCTATCGCAGCTTTTTATTTACCGTGGCCCGGCTGGTTGTTTGTTTTTGATTTACGTGATTTAGATATATAGATGTGGATCAATGTTACAAAAAAATTAGAATTTTTTTAGTGATTAGAGATTAGTGGCCAGAGATTTGTTTTGGCGGGCAGGTAAATATTTGGAAGAAATTATTTCTTATTATTGTAAAGCCGGGGGTTTTAGGCGTAAAAGGTATAAACCATTAATCGTTTTTAATTTGAAAAAGATCTACGTTATCGCACTAATATTTGCCTGCTGTTTACCGGCGATGGCGCAGCCAAATACAAAACCGGTTGCCACACGTACAATTTTTGCTTACGGTGGAAACTACAACAAGCTGTTTATGCAGTATGTGATTAGCCTCACAAAAAAGCAAAACCCGAAGATCTGTTTCCTGGCCACAGCTACCGGTGATAATGCCAATTATATCCTCGCCTGGTACCAGGCTTGTGAAGACCTGCCGATGCGCCCTTATGTGCAGCGTTCATACGTGGCTTCCTACACCGAAAAGAAGACTTTCGACGATAACCTGTTAAGCATGGATGCCATAGTAGTTGGCGGCGGCAACACCCTGAATATGATGGCCATTTGGAAGGCACAGGGAATAGATACTGTTTTAAGAAAAGCCTACAACAAAGGTATTGTACTGGCAGGTGGAAGTGCTGGCTCGTTATGCTGGTTCCAGGGCGGCACTACCGATTCAAGGCCAAAGGATCTTTCAATTGTGCAGGGGCTGGGCTTTATTCAAACCAGCCATTGCCCGCATTACCACAGCGAACCATTACGCAAACCGCTCTACTTCGAAAATATCCTGAAAGGCAAGCTAAACCCAGGCTACGCGATTGACGACCTCGCGGGGATAGTTTTTGAAAACGAAAAATATATAAAGTCCGTCGCCTGTGATGATAAGAGTAACACTTATTTTGTTTCAGTTATTGATGGCAAGGTAGACGAGAAGTTGCTACAGATAGGGGAGGTCTTGAAATGAGGTTAAAGGCGAAAGGTAAAGGGTGAAAGGCAATTTCTAAGAAACATAGTTTTCAAAACTCAAGTTTTTTCTCATCCCCACTCATCGCTAAAATCCATTAACGACGAAGTCCTCTTGAACGCCGTTAAAAACAGGCAAAAAGTTAAAAATCCCGGTTATCTTTGTAGCAGACTATGAAATACCTGCGCTGGCTTTTGTTGCCTTTTTCATTAATTTATGGCCTGGTCGTTATTATGCGTAACTGGTTTTATGATGCCGGGCTGTTTAAAAGCTACCGGTTCGCCAAACCAATTATATCCGTTGGCAACCTTGAAGTAGGCGGTGCAGGCAAAAGCCCGATGACGGAGTATCTTATCCGTTTACTGAAATCAGACTATAAGCTGGCAACGTTAAGCAGGGGATACGGGAGGAAGACGAAGGGTTATTTAGTTGCGGAGATAGAGAGTCAAGAGTCAAGAATCAAGAATCAAGATGAAGAAAGCAACCATTCACTACTCACTACTCACCACTCATTACTTTCCTCAACAATAGGCGACGAGCCCGCACAGTTCAAACAAAAATTCCCGGATATTACCGTTGCTGTTTGTGAGGACAGGGTTTACGGATTAAACCAATTACTGCCCGATCATGACCTGATATTAATGGACGATGCCTACCAGCATCGCGCAGTTCAGCCGGGTCTCAGTATTTTATTGTTTGATTATACCCGCATCAATCAGCCCCATTTTTTATTGCCGGCCGGTAATATGCGCGAGCCTATGAGCGGCAGGTGGCGCGCACAGGTAATCATCGTATCCAAATGCCCGCCAACACTTACAAATGATGAACTTAATGCCCTCGCTTACAAAATTGAACCGCTGCCCTATCAATCGTTATTTTTTACTTCGATAGCGTATCAGCAATTAAATGATTTGCAGGGGAATCCAGCAGTTGTGCCGATAGATAGGGATACCACAGTATTTCTTTTAACCGGGATTGCCAATCCGAAGCCGCTGTTACAGCATTTCCAAGGGAGTACATCGCATATAATTCATCACAATTATCCCGATCATCACCCGTTTACCTTAAAAAATATCAGTAAACTTGCCGCTGAATTCGCAGCCCATCCGTCACAAAAAAAAATAATTGTTACAACAGAAAAGGATGCGCAGCGTTTAGATGAATCCTGGCTGAATGCCGGGCTGTCAAACGGCGATACGTTACCTGTTTTTGTGATACCGATAAGGGTTGAATTTTTGAACGGCAACGGTCCGCAGTTTGATAAAATTATTTTAGATTATGTTAGAGAGCATTCAGAGAACCACATCATACATTAAAGGCCGCATTGGCGACTTTCAACCAGAAGTAGGCATCATATTAGGCACAGGCCTTGGTGCCCTGGTGAATGAAATTGAGGTTGAAAAGCAGCTGATGTATTCAAATATCCCTGATTTTCCAATTTCAACTTTAGAGTTCCATTCGGGTAAGTTGATCTTTGGTAAGCTAAATGGGGTTAACGTTGTTGCCATGCAGGGACGTTTGCACTATTATGAGGGCTATAACATGCAGCAGATCACCTTCCCGGTGAGGGTGCTTAAGATGCTGGGTATAAAAACGCTGTTTGTTTCAAACGCAAGCGGATCATTGAATCCGGATATAAAAAAAGGCGACCTGGTGGTGATTAATGACCATATTAACCTGCAACCGCAAAACCCGCTTACCGGGCGTAACGATGAGGATCTTGGGCCGCGTTTTCCGGATATGAGCGAGCCCTACAACCGGGAGCTTACAGCTAAAGCGTTAAATATTGCAAAGGCAAACAATATTACCTGCCACAAGGGAGTTTACGTTGGAGTTACGGGCCCTAACCTGGAAACAAAAGCCGAATACCGGTACTTGCGGATAATAGGTGGGGACATTGTTGGAATGAGCACCGTACCCGAAGTAATTGTTGCGCGCCATGCGGGTTTAACCGTTTTTGCCATATCGGTAGTGACCGACGAGGGGTTTTCGGACGAACTAAAGCCGGTCTCGCTGGAAGAAATACTGGCCGTGGCCCACGATGCGGAACCAAAAATGACGTTGATACTTAAAGAATTGATAGCTGGTTAATGCCTCGAAAAATAAAATACCTCCTCTTGCTTTTGGCATGTGTTTTTACGCAGGCAGCATTTGCGCAAATTCCGGTAAATCCAAACACAAACCCTGGTGATCCGCAACGACGTGTTAATCTGCGGGATACCAGTACCAGGAACGGCGGTAAAAAGCTCACCGATGACCAGCAAATGGATACATTGCGTAAAAACCAGGAAAGAAGAAAAGATAGCGTTGTTTTTAACTCAAAGCTGATCAGGGTTACCAGCGAGCGCTTTTTACGGGATAGCACCGTATTGTTTCCCCTGGATACCGGGCTTTATAACTATGAAAATTATAGTCCCTTATTGCAACCGCGCAGCCCTAAAATAAGCTTGGGTAATACCGGTTTGCCTGCCCGCAGCCTGCTCTTTGAGCCGTCACATACCATCGGCTTTGAAACTGGCCTGCACGAATTAGACCCCTATATGCTGCGGCCCGAAAATATAAATTATTACCGGGCGCGGGTGCCGTTTACGCAACTTTACCTGGTTGGATATACCGGTGTTAAGGAGCAGATCTTTAAGATAACTCACGCACAAAATGTAAATCCGCAACTAAATGTTGGCTTTAACCTGAATTTTACCGGATCGCGGGGATATTATAGCAACAACAGCGTTCTGTCGCAAAATGTAAGTGATGTTAATGCCGCTGGCTTTGCCTGGTACGAATCAAAGGGTAAGCGGTATAACCTGCTCACCAATTTAATATATAACAATATTAAGGCGCCGGTAACGGGCTCGATATTGAACGACTCCATTTTTGTTACCGGCTCTATCGATAAATCCACACTGCCGGTAAGACTGCCTGCGTCATACGAAAATTGGAAGGGTGCATCGTTTTATTTGAAGCAAACTTATTATATCGGGCATATAGATAGTTCGGTTGCCGGAAAAGGTAAAGCAAACATATTGCCCACCCAGCGTTTAGCTTACACCATAAAATACGATGCATTGAAATACGAGTACCTGCAAAACGGGGATGACAATTACAATGTATTTCCCGATTATTACTTCAGCTCAAACCGGTCGCGCGATTCACTTTCGGTGAAGCACTTGCAGAATGATTTCTCCTATAGTTTTTACCTGCGAAGTAAGAAGGAGAAAGCAATAAAAAATGAATTAAAGCTTGATGTCGGGCTTACGCAGGATATTTTCAGTTATAGTCAGTTTGTGAGCGATACCACTTTAGACCAATATGGAAGCAAGGTTGTGCGAGCCATAAAACAGCAGGCAACCTCGTTCCAGGATCTGACGGTAAAGGGTCGGCTAAGCTATAAGTTAAGCGATAGGGCTGCCCTGGAAGGAAATGTGCAGCAAATTGTGCAGGGGCGCGATTTTGGGGATTTTTTGTATGATGCCAAGCTCACACTCGCGGGTAATAACAAAGCGGGGAAGATAATTTTGGAGGGCTATTCGCAAAGCAGCACGGCGCCGCTGGCTTACACAAGTTGGGTGTCGAACCATTTTATTTTTCATAACAAATTCAGCAATCAAAAAACCAACAGCGTATCCTTTAATTACATCAACAGCCCCTTAAAGCTGGACTTGAAGGTGGAATACTTTTTAATAAACGACTATTTGTATTTTACTGCACAGGATAACGGGATAGATGCTCATCCGGCACAGCTTTCATCGCCCATTAACCTGATAAAGGTGAGCTTTGGCAAAAGTATAGCCTGGCGCAGGTGGCATTTTGACGATTATATTGTTTATCAGAAAACCGATTACCAAAGCACGCTACGCACGCCGCAGGTTTATAACTACGCCAGCCTGTATTATAAAACATTGTTATTTAACGTGCTGTATTCAAACATTGGGGTTGATGTGCGGTATAACAGTACGTACAGTGCGCCGTCATACGCACCCGGCTTGGGACAATTTTATAACGGGCCAAACGTAATGTTTTCATCGTACCCTGTGGCTACCGTTTTTCTTAAAGCCACGCTGCAGCGCACCAACCTTTTCATAATGTATGATTATGCCAACCAGGGGCTGTTCAGTAAAGGCTATTACACCGTAAACCGCTATCCGCAACAGGATGCAGCTTTGAAAATAGGGGTATCGTGGACGTTTTATAATTAGGTGGGTTTAGAGATTGCCTTACATAGAGAGAATGTGAGCTAATCTGATGAATCCGTGACTTTGGAAAATCTAGAATAGCTGTCCTCAAGTCTTGAACCAGATGCCTCTAGATTTAGCGAATTTTATTAAAATACAGTATTACAGGCTTATAGTTGCGATGTTTCTGCCAATATTATTACATTTTTTTATAGCTAGACAAAACGCCCTTCAGATACGTTAATGAAAGTAGTGTGTCTTTGAAATGATATTCTGTCGATGAATTTTCCTTGTAATCACTATATTGAAAATAATTAGTGCCAACAAATAAGCATTGAATAGGCACCTTTTTTAAAAGTAGACCATGGAAATAAAAACTAGCTAGTTTACCCGTTTCATTAACAGAAACAGAATCAATATTCTGATTTCTCATGTGATAGTCATTATTGTTTTTAATGTAAGAATAGGAGATTTTATAATTACCTATTTTTTGAGGGTTCGACTTATAAGCTTTAAACCAGGGAAGAAATAACTCCAAATCGCCTTTACCCACGATATAGCTGATTTGCAAATTATCATCACCGAAACCTGTCATTTGAAAAATATATGGGGTGGCTACATCGGCTTGGTCAATCAAATTTGATTTTTCATCAAAAAGCTGGAGGAAAAAAGCACCATTACCACGAACAAGTCTTACAATACCATGCGGACCTGGGTATATTTGATAAGAGGTATCTTGATTCTTAAATGTAAAAAAAATGTCCCTATTACAGGAAGTGGATAAACATAAAAAGCAAATGATAAATAGATAAAATATAATTTTCATAACCTGGTAATGCATCGCGCCAGTTTTCAACAGGCGAAATATGACTAAATCAGAAGGCGTTAAAAAAAACAGCCCCAAAGATTTTTCCTAATCTCTAATCTCCATTTAACTAATCAACTAAATCAAGTCTTCTGCTTCTTTTTCCTTGCAGCAGGGAATAACACGTTATTTAAGATCAATCGATAGCCCGGTGAGTTAGGATGCAGTTTAAGGTCGGTTGGCGGGTCCCCAACCATGTGCTGGTAATCTTCGGGGTCGTGGCCACCGTAGAATGTCCATTGGCCCTTGCCGTATTCCCCGTGAATGTAGCGGGCCTCGTTATTGCTTTTCATTTCGCCCATTATGGTAACGCCGGGCTTAAGCAGGTTTTTGTTGAATGCGGTGGTAAGTCCCATAAAACCCTTTATCACCTTGTCGTGGTTTTGTGTGAGCATGCTGGGTACCACATCCCATTTGGCCGAGAAATCAAACAATGTAAAAAAGTCCCTTGATCGTTCAATCGTCCGGGTGGTGGTAACATCGATATTGCTGAACTGGTGCGACATCGGGTTCATATCCAGCGTAAAGTTCTGAAAGGCAAAGGTCTGGCTGAAGTCCAATTTTGATTGCGCGCCGGGATCTGCTGCATCCCCGTCAAACATCTGTTCGCAGATATCGGTATTGGCGGCAGAAAGCGCAATATCGAACGTGTCCGTACCTGAGCACATCGCGAACAGGAAGCCACCACCGGCGCAAAAATCGCGGATATGCTCGGCAACTGCCAGCTTCATCTGTGATACCTTTTTAAAGCCCAGTTTGTGCGCCGTTTCCTCCTGGATGCGGATATCGTCGTTATACCATTGCTCGTACCTGAAGGCACCGTAAAACTTGCTGTATTGCCCGGTAAAGTCCTCATGGTGCAGGTGCAACCAATCGTACTTTGGTAAATCCCCTTTTATTACTTCTTCATCATATATAACATCATAAGGAATTTCTGCATATTTTAAAACCAGCGTAACGGCATCATCCCATGGGAGCTTGTTTTTTGGCGAATAAACAGCCATTTTCGGCGCTTTTTGCAATTTAACCACATCCATGTTTACAGACGGATCGCTTACCTCGGTCAGGATCTGGTTTACCTTGGCATCTGCCAACACCTCATAGCTTACCCCGCGGATCTTGCACTCATCCTCTACCTTTTTATCATACTTCAACATAAAACTGCCGCCGCGGTAATTAAGCAGCCAGTCTATCTCCTCGCCATTCTTCAAAGTCCAAAAAGCAATGCCATATGATTTTAGGTGGTCCTTTTGCTCCTCATCCATGGGGATCAATATGGAAGCGGCCCTGGTTATTATGGGTAAAAGGGTTAAAGCGAAAAGCAGAAAGGTGAAAGCAGAAAGTTTTTTTTGACGATGCTTCATTTCCAAATTTAACGATTATTTATTCAAGCTATTATAACGTAAATCAAACTAAAATTGCAGGATTTTATTAGATTCGTAAGAAGTGAAAAATCTTACGCCCTATCAACCTGTCAATGGAAATAAAAACTTATAAATACAGCAATAAGCCAATGATTTTTGCGCTTACCAAAATGTTGATTATTGCAATTCCTCTCTGTAAGTTAGCACCCGGCCACTCATCGTCCAACAGATTGTTATATTTAGCATCCATGCTTTTAGTTTTTATTTGCTGGCTTAGTTATATGATGATTAAGGTTGGTATACCTTATCTCAAAGGTAAAACGGCATTAGAATTAGACAACGAGAAGCTTCAGTATTTTGTAAAAGAATGGATTCCGCTTCAATACTATAGAGAGGTTATTTACTGGAAAGATGTGCAAGATATCGAGTTTAATTCTTTTTCGCGTATAGGCCAATTGATAACTTTTAGGATAACAGATGGTGGTAATGACGCAAGCATATATACCAAATACATTGCCTCGGGTAACGATAACTTAGGTAATATTATACAGGAATATTTAAAAAATAGTAGATAAGTGACTTCATGCGGGGATCACGACTAATTGATCCAAAAAAATTTAACTTTTCACATTTGAGTCATCATCTCATTTAAAACCTTTAACCTTTCGCCTTTTCCCTCAAATTACTACCTTTGCCTACTATTTTAGAAAAAAATGAGCAAAGCAATAATTAAAACCGAAAAAGGCGACATGACCGTCGAGTTTTATGATAAGGATGCGCCTAACACGGTTGCAAACTTTTTAGGATTAGCAAAGTCGGGCTTTTATAACAACGTAACGTTTCACAGGGTGATTCCTAATTTCGTGATCCAGGGTGGCGATCCAACCGGCACAGGTGCAGGTGGTTCAGGAACAAGGATTGATTGCGAGCTAACCGGCGATAACCAATACCACGACCGTGGCGTATTGTCAATGGCACATGCGGGCCGCAACACCGGTAGCTCACAGTTTTTTATCTGCCACAGCCGCGATAACACTGCTCACCTTGACCGTAACCACACCGTATTCGGTAAAGTGGTTGAAAACGTTGAGGTTGTTGACGCAATTCGCCAGGGCGATAAAATTTTAGGAATAGACGTTATTGAGGAGTAGAGATTGGAGGTTAGAGACCAGAGATTAGTTAAAGAGCTCATGGTTTTGATCTGCTTAAATACATAAAAATGAATTTACAGGGAATTGTAGCCGTATCGGGCAAGCCGGGGTTGTGGAGAGCATTGGCTCAAAATAAAACAGGTTATATTTTAGAGAGTCTTGATGCGCAGAAAGCCAAGCTGATAGCAAATTTGTCTACAGCCAAGCTTGCGTCGCTGCACGAGATAACCATTTTTGGTTTGGATGATGATATCAAGCTTGTTGATGTTTTTGAGAGGATGAAAACCACATCCGGAATTCCGGATGCAAAGGCAGATGGCAAAAAGCTCCGTGAATATTTCAGGGAAGTAGCGCCCGATCATGACGAAGAGAAGGTTTATGCTTCGGATATGAAAAAGATCATCAACTGGTACCAGATCTTGAAGGATTTTCCTTTGTTTAATGAAACTGATCCTGCTGAGACACCTGTTGCTGAAGAAGCTCCGGTTGCGGGTGAAGAGCCTGCAAAGCCTGTTGAAGCAGCCTCTAAAGCTGAAGCAGCACCTGCAAAACCCAAGGCTAAAAAGCCGGCTGCAAAGAAGGCATAAAGTTTATACATGTAGAGACACAATACTTTGTGTCTTTGAATTGAAAAAGCCGGGGGAACATTCTCCGGCTTTTTCAATTCAAATTATTTTAGTTCCAATTGCTTCACCCATTTGTTGGGCCTGCCCTCATAATAATCAATTATTCGATCTTCAATATGTGTCGGTTCCCATACAGCAGCTCTTTCCAGACCCACACATTTATCTTTTGTGGTTAGTGACGCGACCCCTGTATTTGGATCGTAAAGTTTGAAGTTTCCCGGGCTTAATTGGTCTTCGATAAATTTTAACGGCAACACCCTTAATTTGGATTCCAAATCAAGTTGGCCGATTTTTTTCCAGCGTTCTTTCGTTATGGCGTATTTATAAACAGCGACGATAAAGAGAATGTCTTTGTTCTGAATTTCCTTAATCTCGGTTATTCTAATGTTGGAATGGATATCGTAAAATGCGTAATTGGCTTTTTCCAGTATTCTTCCATAAGCGTATTTTTTATTCGATAGAATAATCTCAAAAAATGCACCTACTTTTCTAACAGCCATTTATAAGTTGCGTTAATCACAATTCAACTGCTTGCAATCCTCTTCCTCAATCTCCGGCTCAAAGGTTGCGTGATTAATGCTCATGTGCTCCAAACGGTGGCGCAAATCCTTTTTAATATTGTTGAAGGTGGGCAACAGTTCCGGCTTAATAACCAGATGCGCCGTAAGGGCATTTTCCGTAGTGCTTAATGCCCAAACGTGCATATGATGAACATCAATAACGCCTTTGCATTTCATTAGCTCTACCTTGATCTTCTCCAGGTCCATTTCCTTGGGAACGCCGTCCATTTCAAGGCGCAGGCTGTCTTTTAACAGGCTCCATGTTCCCCTTAAAATAACCACAGCTATAATTAATGATACCGCGCTGTCTATCCAGTATAATTTGGTGAAGTAGATGATCACACCGGAAATAACCACGCCGAATGATACAATAGCGTCAATGGCCATGTGCAGGTAAGCGCCTTTTACGTTCAGGTCGGTATCCTTGTCTTTTACAAAAAGCCAGGCTGTGAACGCATTTATGCCAATACCAATGAAGGCAACCCATGCCATGGTACCACCGGCAATTACTTCCGGGTTCATAAAGCGCATAATGGCCTCGTAGATGATAAAGCCGACCGCAACGAATAAGATCAATGCGTTAAAAAACGATACAATGATGGTCGACCGTTTGTAGCCGTAAGTATATTGGCTGTTTGAATTTACCTTTGTTAACTTAAACGCTAGCAGGGCCAGGGCCAAACTGGCAACATCGCTCAGGTTATGCCCGGCATCGGTAAGTAACGACAGAGAATGTGTATACAAGCCTGCAACTACTTCGATAACTACGAAAGCGGAATTTAAAATGATGCCCCAGATAAAGGCGGCATTAAGATGATCAAGCTTAGGGGCATGATCATGGTGGTGATGGTGTGAATGATCGTGACCTGACATGCGGCAAAAGTAAGAAAAAGTCCGGAAGTCCGGAAGTCGGAAAGTCCGAAAGAAAATAAATGAAACCCTGTTTAAATAATCGAAATTATCTGAATATCAAATACAAAATACCAGCCATCAAAGCATATTTAACCACATAGTATAAATTGTAGTTATAAGCCTTTATGCGCTTACCCAGCAAACGGATTGAGTATACATACCTGAATGCCTTATTGATGTTTCCAGTCTTATCCTCGCCCATATTTGGGGATACAGCAGCCGCCATAATAAACCAGCCGAAGAACTTGTTCCAGCCGCGCGCAAACATGGTTTTCACCGGGCGCTGTACATCACAAAACAAAATGATGCGGTCTATGTCGGTTTTGTTTTCGGCATAGTGAATGTAAGTTTCATCGAAGATTACGTCTTCGCCATCCTTCCAGGCATAGCTCTGTCCGTCAACAACTATATGGCATTGATCAGAATTAGGTGTTATTAAGCCCAGGTGATAACGTAATGAGCCTGCGTAAGGGTCACGGTGCATCAAAAGTTCGCTGCCGCCCGGTAATACGGCAAACATGGCGGCTTTTATTTCAGGGATACCCTTTATCAGTTCAATAGTTTTTGGGCAATATTTTTTTGCTGAGGGATGAAAATCATCGTACCATTTTAAATAAAAACGCTTCCATCCCCTGCGGAAAAAGGAGTTGAAGCCCATATCGTTGTACTTATCCGATCCCTTTATCAGTTCTTCGCGCTCCAGTTCCAAAGCTTCATCGCGGATGGTTTGCCAGTTGTCTCTTAAAAGGCTAAGCTGCGGAAAATTGGATTGCTTGATATACGGTTGATTCTCTACTCCTGAAAATGCATACATCGGCATGTTTATGGGCGCCATGAAGGTTGAATGGTCCGTTAACTGCCTGAAAAACTTGAACCTAACCTTGCCGCGGTAGTGAACAATTATGGTGGATATTATTAAAATGTAGAATAATATGAATTTAACCGATATAAGTTCTGCTACTACCTGATGCATGTGCTGGCCCATTTTCATCAAAAATAGGCCAATACGCTACACAGAGGGCATATTTGTTTTAATTATAATATATTTTGACAGTGTGCTGACTATATTGGCGAATAAGTCAGGCTATTGTCAGGGATGATGGTAGGGTTCCCCCTTAATTATGGTATACGCGCGGTATAATTGCTCAATAAAAAACAATCGTACCATTTGATGAGAAAAGGTCATTGCGGATAATGACAGTTTATCATTTGCCCGTGCATAAACAGTGGCGTCGAAACCATATGGTCCGCCAACTACGAAAACAAGGCTGCTAACTGCGCTGATGGCTTTTTTATCAATATAGGCAGCAAACTGTTGGGAGCTTAATTCCATGCCTTTTTCGTCAAGCAGGATCACGTGATCTGTAGGCGTGATCTTTTTAAGGATAAGTTCGCCTTCCTTAACTTTTTGTTGTTCCTGGCTTAAGGCTTTGGTGTTTTTAAGCTCATCAATTTCAATGATGATAAGCTTGGTATAGTGCTTTAAACGCTTCACGTACTTTTCAATCCCATCCTTTAAATAAGCATCTTCGGTTTTGCCGACGGTAAGGAAGGTGATTTTCATTTTAAGTTGTAAGGGTTGTAAAAGTTGTAGTTGTTGTAAATGTTAAAAGACCAAAGTTAGGTATTGTTAGATTGTTGTAAAGGTAAAAGATTGAAATGTTGTAATATTGCCGAAGCGTTGTAAAATTAAGCCCTTACAACTTTTACAACCCTTACAACATTTACAACGAACCACGTGGACATGCTAACCGACTACCAGCAACGAACAGATTCAACCCAGCAGGAAATAGACAAATACGAAAAGTTAATTAACAAATATTCGCTATTGCGCCTGGTTATTTTTGCCCTGGTAGTGGTTGCTATTTATTTGTCGGTGAAAACCATTGGCATCGGTTTGTTAATTGTCCTTTTTGTGATCCTGATGCTGGGGTTTACCTGGCTGGTATCAAAACAGAGTTTTTTTATAGGGCGAAGGGATTATTTTAAGGCATTAAAAAAGGTAACCGAAAACGAGATTGGCAGCATAACTAACCGATCAAATATTTATGACAATGGCAGCGGGTTCGCGGATGACAAGCACGGCTATACCGCGGATTTGGATATATTTGGCAAGGCCACTTTGTTCCAAATGATCAACAGGGCAGCCACTGGTTTGGGTAAAAGCTTGCTGGCGGATTGGCTTTCAGCTCCTGCTCAAAAGGATGTTGTTTTAAACCGGCAGGAATCATTAAAGGAGCTGAGTACAAAAAATAGCTGGAAGCTTGATTTCCAGGCAAAGCTGCTTTTTGCAAACGGCACCAACGCCAGCCAGCTAAACAACCTTTTTACATACCTGCGGATGCCGCTTGAACTGCCAGGCGAAAAGGCGCTATCAGCTTACATTAAGATAGCCCCATACTTACTGCTTGCTGCAATTGTGGCCGCTGTTTTCTATCCGATTGTTTCTCTCGCGGCGATAGCCATAGCAATTGTTAATTTTGGCATTCTTACTGCAAAAGGCAGCTATATCCTAAAATCAGCTGCTATAGCCGACAAGATTGGGCAAACGCTGGGTAACTATACAACAGTATTCCAGGCTATCGAAAAAGAGGAGTGGAGTTCGCCCGGATGTAGCAAAATGGCGCAACACCTGAAAACCGAAGGAACCGCCCAAAAGATTGAACAGTTATCGCGGCTGATCAATAAGCTGGGCTACAGCTCAATTATGATAGTAGGATTTATCCTGAATGTGTTTTCCCTTTGGGCGCTTAAGCAGATCATCGCCATTGAAAACTGGAAGCGTAACAATCAGCAAAGCCTTGAAACGGCATTTGATGTAATAGCAGAATTTGAAGCTTTAAACAGTATTGCATCACTTCACATCAATTACCCCGAATGGAGCTTTCCGCAAATAATTGATGGTGAAAATTATACGGTAACTGCTAAGGGCCTGGCACATCCGCTGATCAATATAAAAAACCGCGTGGCTAATGATTACGAGCTGAATAATACCTATAAAATTGATATCATCACAGGGTCGAACATGGCTGGTAAAAGTACATTTTTACGTACCATAGGTATCAACAGTGTGCTGGCCTTATGCGGGGCGCCGGTTTGTGCGGAAGAAATGCAGGTATCGGTTATCATCATAAAAACTTACATGCGTATTAAGGATTCGCTGAACGAGAGTACGTCAACCTTTAAGGCCGAACTTGACCGCCTGCAAATGCTGTTAACTGCCGTGGAGAATGAGCCTAAAGTTTTCTTTTTGATAGATGAAATGCTGCGCGGAACAAATTCAGTTGATAAATACCTAGGTTCAAAAGCCGTGATCGAGCAACTGATAAAGAAGAAAGGTGTAGGCATAGTCGCCACTCATGACCTCCAAATTGCGGAACTTGAAAAAGATCACCCGGATTACGTGCGTAATTTTTATTTCGATATCCAGGTAAAGGATGGCGAAATGCTGTTTGATTACAAAATAAAGCACGGCGAATGTAAAACATTCAACGCATCGTTATTATTGAAGCAAATAGGGATCGACGTAGGGGCGTAGGAGGGTCAAGAGCCAAGAATCAAGAGCCAAGAATCAAGAGTCAGGGGTTAAGACAAAGAAAGCAGGTAGCTTTCAATCACCGCAAATTTATTTTTGCCTGTTTCATCATAACTATCATCGGTTTGCATGTGTCTTGCCCATCCTAAAGGTGTTCCGTTATAAATTTTGTCTTCGGCATCCAGTTTTGCGCCAGCTTCAACCAATAATTTGACTGCATCCAGCGAACCTGAACATACGGCCTGGTGCAACGGCGTGGCATGGCTATGGAAGCTACTGGTACTTTCAGGATAGCCGTTAGGATCAGCGCCCATCTTCAATAAAAGCTCAACCAAATCTGCTTTGCCATAAAATGCGGCGACAGTTAATGCGATTAGTTTTTCTTCAGAACTGGCAGTAATGCCTAAACTTTGAATTTCTTCCGGGAGTTCCAGACCGACCGCAACCGGCAGCGTCAGTTTATCGCCTCGGCCCAATAAATGCCGGGCAGCATCAAAGTTACCGTTTGCCAATGCACCCATAGCTCCTTTCGGGGTTGCTCCTGCGTCTATCAGCAGATCTATCATAGCAATTTGTACGCCACATTCACGCGGGATGCGCCCGGTGACTACTAATCCCAGGGTATAGGTAATTTGTTTAAGATAAGTATCCGGTGCTTCGTGTTTTACCGCCTGTACAAGCAGGCTGGTTATCTCCACTATATTAGGGGCGAGTTTTTCTATACGGATAGGATTATCGGCAACAAACCAAAGCAGATAAGGGTCCTTGAAATAACCGGGTTCTGTAGTTTGCAACCTTTCCTTAACCAGCCGGGGATATTTGGTAATGATAGTTTTAAGCTCATCGATATCACCGAAATCAATCGCCTCAACGGCTTGCAGGAATTGCAGATCGGTAATGTCAGTGTTTTTCATTGTTTGATTATCAAATATAAAAAAGAAAATAATTAATTGCTTGCGTTAATGCAGCGCACAAAAAAGGCCTCCGCAAATTTGCGGAGGCCTCTATATATTTATTGTAGAATTAAGGGCACAAATTATCTGCCGCCGCCGCCCATGCCGCCCTGGTCGCCTTGTTTAAGGTCGTCGTTGTTAACGCCTTTTTTCTTCTCGTTAGGATTGCTGAAGTTAAGCTTACCAAAGCTGTAGCTGAACGTCAGGCCGTAAGAGCGGAATGGCAACTGAAAGTTACTGTACTGGCTGTAGCCCGGGCTTTTCAGCCTGGTGGTGAAGTTTTTGTTTTCGCTGAACGGCTGGATCACGTTCACGCCGATAGCAAATTTCTTTTTCATGAATTGCTTTTTAGCGCCTATGCCAAATATGCTGAAGTTTGAAGTTGTACCCTGTAAGGTATGACGTGCCGAGCTGCCGAAGGCAAATGTTTCGGCAACATAATCCTTTGGTAAGGTTAGGCTTGCTCTTAGAAAACCACCCAATTGTATATAGGTGCCGTCTTGTGATTTATCGGTAACGAAAATTCCAGACGGGTCCGGTTTGTAAGTGTAGGCATTAATATTCATGATGATGGTAAGCGCCTTAAACGGATTTACTGTTCCGAAAATGCTACCACCGAATGAGTTATTTACACCGATGTTTTGGAACCTCGTTTCAGATATTGTTCTTAAACTATCGTTAATAGTAACCTGTCTTGGCGACGCAACTCCCTCAATAAGGTCTGAAGTACGCTTGTAGTAAACCGAAAGGTTTAACACAGATGTGCCGATAAATGAATTGTAATCCAACTCAATTGTTTGTGAAACCTCCTTGTTCAATTCAGGGTTACCAACTTGCCATGCCTGTGAGTTGCTCTTGTTTTCGAACGGGTTCAGGTATTGCAGGCTCGGCCTGGTTAAACGCTTGCTGTAGGCAAGTTTAATGGTTTGTGTAGCAGTTAATTGTTTCTGTATGGTTAAGCTTGGTACAATGGTATTGTAATTCTGGTCGAACGGCTGCAGGTCTTGCGCCTGGCTTTGCGGGTCGCCATGGATGGTGGTGTACTCATCCCTTAAACCTGCCAAAACCGACCATTTTTTTGGTAGCGTAATAGTGAACACACCATAACCGGCATATACATTCTGGTTGTAGTTGTACAGGTTGGAAAGTGTGTTATCAAAAAAGAAACTATCCGAAGTATTGTCGTAGCTGTAATAATCAGAGGTACTGTTGATCCTTCTAAAAATGCTCTTGGCACCTGTCTCTAATTTAAGCGTCTTGCTGATTGGCGATGTATAATCAAGCTGTAAAGTGTACTCATTATTTAAACCGTCGATATTGTTTTGGATATTGGCGTTATGCCCGGTAAACAAGTTAGTATAGTCAGTTATACCCGATCCATGGCTCCACTGGGTCGACAGGTCAAGTTCCTCACCCTCCTTAGGATATTTATGGGTGTAATCGATGTTCCAGTCAAAGTTAGTGAACGAGTTATGACCTAACGATGATTGGCTATAAGCGTATTGAGCACCGTTATCAATTCCTGAAGTGTTTGTATTACCTTTTGTATTAAACGCAAAATCAAGCAATTTAAAGGTTGAGCTAATGCTGTTGTAAGCGTTAAATTCGTAGTTTGCACCTATCGAACTGTTAGTAGCGTGCCTTGTTACCCTGCTGTTACCATGAGAGGTTGAGTGGGTGTTTGTTGCGTCAAAATCAAGCTGCTGATCAATTGTCGACGTTTGTGGCCAGGTTAAATTACCGCCAATATTGGCAGTCATGCTAAACCTGTTTTTGCTGTAACCAAGGTTAATGTTGCCATTATTTTGCCTTGTACCCACGCCGCCGCTTACCTGGCCGCTAAAGCCTGATACGTTTTTCGATTTGGTGATGATATTGATGATGCCTGCTGAGCCTTCCGCATCGTATTTTGCGGATGGTGAAGTGATAACTTCGATACTCTTGATCTGATCGGCAGGGATCGCCTTCAACACGTCAGATAGACTGGTTGAGGTAGCGCCCGACGGTTTGCCGTTTATCAGTACCTTAACGTTCTGATCGCCGCGTACAGATACGTTGCCGTTGATGTCCACAGTTACCAACGGTACTTTGCCCAATACGTCAGTTGCGCTACCACCGGCAGCGGTTACATCTTTTTCAGCGTTGTATACAATTTTGTCTATCCGGTTTTCAATTAGTGCAGACTGTCCTTTAACTTCAACTTCTTTAAGCGTGTGTGCTCCTGGTGAAACAGCTACCACACCTAAGTTTTTGTCCGGCTTTCCCGCAGTGGTAACTACAGGATCGATAGTTTTGTCGGGATAGCCAATAAAGGTGATCACCAACTTATAGTTACCAGGTTTAACGTTGTCGAGTCTGAAGTTTCCTTTTTCGTCGGTAATAACACCGGTAATTGGCGATTTGCCGCCGCTGTGGTACAGACCCACAGAAGCATAGTCCATCGGTTTTTTCGAAATCGAGTCGATCACATTACCGGAAATTTTCCCGACAATTGACGAGCCGCCACCGCCTACACCTAACTGTGCGTGAGCGGTGATAAAAGAGCATAGTATTACTATAATTATGTAAAAACGTTTCATTTATTGATGATTTTTGTAATTGGAGGCGAAAATAGTTGAAATGTTACAAGTCATTGCCGATTATTTTATAACCTGCTATAACTGTAACAAATTAGTTGCAAATGGATGTGTATTATTTACACAAAGTCTAGAGGCGCAATACTTTGCGCCTCTAGAATAACATCATAATGCTGAATTTATTTCGGCATTACGATCGGGTTTTATAGTACAATATTCACAATTCTTCCCTTCACAACAATAACCTTTCTTGGGGTTTTGTTATCAAGGTATTTTTGAACATCGGCACTGGCCAAAACTATGGCTTCAATATCTGCAGGCTCCAGGCTTAACGGCATGTTGAGGTTCAGCTTTGTTTTACCATTTATCGAAATTGGGTAAGCAAAGTCGTCCTCCACCAAATAGGCCGGGTTAAATTTCGGGAACGCCGTGTATGATAGTGTTCCTGCTTCGTTGCCCAGCAATGTCCATAATTCCTCGCAGATGTGTGGTGCATAGGGCGAAAGGATCACTACCAAATCCTGCAAAATTGCTTTGTTGTTTGATTTAAGATCGGTAAGTTCATTTACTGCTATCATAAAGCTGGACACCGAAGTGTTGAACGAAAAACGCTCAACATCCTCCTCAACCTTGCGGATGATTTTGTGCAATGATTTCAGCTCAGCTTTTGACGGCGCACTGGTTGATACGCTGAATTCCCAGGCATCATTATGAAACAACCTCCAGAACTTGCGCAGGAACTTAAATACACCTTCAATACCGTTGGTATTCCATGGCTTGCTTTGCTCCAGCGGACCTAAAAACATCTCGTACATACGAAGCGTGTCGGCACCGTAACGCTCAATCAAATCATCGGGATTAACCACGTTGAACTTTGATTTCGACATTTTTTCAACTTCAACACCACAGATGTATTTGCCGTTTTCGAGGATGAATTCTGCATCGGCATATTCAGGGCGCCATTCTTTAAATTTATTGATGTTGAGCACTTCGTTGTCAACAATATTAACGTCAACGTGTAATGGTGACGTTTTGTATTGTTTGATCAATCCATGAGATATCAGGGTGTTTGTTGCGCGGCCTTCCTCGTCAATCAATCGATAAACAAAATTGCTCCGCCCCTGTATCATCCCCTGGTTGATCAGCTTTTTAAAAGGCTCTTCCTCAACAACAAGGTCAAGATCCTTCATGAATTTATTCCAGAAACGGCTGTACAACAAGTGCCCGGTGGCATGTTCGCTGCCACCTATGTAAAGGTCGACATCCTTCCAGTATTCAATGGTCTCCTTCGAAGCAAATTCTGCATCGTTATGCGCATCCATATAACGGTACCAGTACCAGCTGCTGCCGGCCCAACCGGGCATGGTGCTTAGTTCGTATTCAAAGCCATTGTAGTTCCAGTCCTTTGCGCGGGCTAATGGTGGTTCACCATCTTCAGTTGGCAAATATTTATCAACCTCAGGCAATACCAAGGGCAAATCCTTTTCCTCAATTAAATAAGGGAGCTCGTCCTTAAAGTAAACCGGCACCGGTTCGCCCCAATACCGCTGGCGGCCAAATATGGCGTCGCGCATCCTGAAGTTTACCTTCGCCTTGCCTGCACCAATCTCTTCCAGTTTGGCAATTACGGCAGCAGTAGCTTCCTTATAAGTCAAGCCATTTATAAACCCGGAGTTTATATATCGTCCTTCCTTGGTTGGATCGGCTTCGGTCTCAATTTTTTGTATGTCGATGATGGGGATTATCGGCAAATTATAATGCTTTGCAAAAAGGTAATCACGCTGATCGCCTGACGGTACGGCCATCACAGCGCCGGTTCCGTATCCTGCCAAAACATAATCCGCAATCCAGATCTGCACCTTCTCGCCATTAACCGGATTCAGCGCAAAACTTCCGGTAAAAGCGCCAGAAACGGTCTTGGCATCAGCCATCCTTTCCAGCTCCGATTTCTTTTTTGCCTGCGCGATGTAGGCTTCAATATCACCTTTTTGCTCTGGTGTGGTTAATGACGTTACCAATTCATGCTCCGGAGCAAGTACAAGGAATGTGGTACCAAAGATGGTGTCGGCCCTTGTAGTAAAAACTTCTATATAATGATCAGAGATTAGAGACTGGAGATTAGTTCCGTTCTCAAGTTGAAATCTGACAAGCGCACCTACGCTTTTACCAATCCAGTTCCTTTGCATTTCCTTTAAAGGTTCCGGCCAGTCAATGGTGTCAAGGCCTTTTAATAAGCGGTCGGCATAGGCAGTAATGCGCATGCTCCACTGCATCATTTTCTTTTGCTCAACAGGGTAGCCGCCGCGCTCGCTAAAGCCGTCCTTTACCTCGTCGTTTGCCAATACGGTACCCAGCGCGGCACACCAGTTCACGGTACTTTCGCGCAGGTAGGTAAGGCGGTATTTTAATAATTCAGCCTGCTGGTCCTGGTTGCTCATAGCCTTCCATTCTTCAGCACTAAAGCTTAAGATCTCGTCATCACATACGGCGTTTATTCCAGTTGATCCGTTTTGCTCAAAATGTTTAACCAGCTTGTCAATGCTTTCCGCTTTATCAGCATCTTTATTATACCAGCTGTTGAACAGCTGCATAAAGATCCACTGCGTCCATTTATAATAATCGGGCGAGCTGGTGCGAACTTCCCGGCTCCAGTCAAATGAAAAACCTATTTGGTCAAGCTGGCGGCGATAGGTTGCAATATTAGCTTCCGTTGTTATTGCTGGGTGCTGGCCTGTTTGAATGGCGTACTGCTCAGCGGGTAAGCCAAAACTATCGTAACCCATAGGGTGCAGCACGTTAAAGCCCTTCAGCCTTTTATAGCGTGAAAAAATATCAGAAGCGATATAGCCCAGCGGATGGCCAACATGCAGCCCGGCACCTGAAGGGTAGGGGAACATATCCAGTACATAATACTTTGGTTTGGTGGTTTTATCCTCAGCCTTGAAGGTCTGGTTATCAGCCCAAAACTTTTGCCACTTTTTTTCTATATCCTTAAATTGATAGTCCATTTTATTATTTACGCGTATGAGGCTGCGAAATTAAGAAAATTAGTTGTAAGGGCTGTAAAGGTTATGCGAAGTTGTAAAAAGCGGGGTCAATTTAGGTGGTGGTGAAATTATTATCTGCCTAAAAATATTTTTTTCAAATATGCGTGGTCGTGCGAAGTAAATGTATTTATTCCCAAGAGGAATTGTGGGCGATGTTGCTTAAGGGTAAAACATTAATTATCTGGTAGTTAAAAGTTATACTTTTTAAGTATTGAATAATTTTTTTTACGAATAATTTATAATAGCCGTTCTTAAATGTGTACGTTTAGTTCGATAAATTATTCAAACCAAAACTCAAACAGATATGAAACCAAACCTGCGCAGTGCGCTGCCATTATTAATGGCTGTGGCATTATTTTATTCGGCGTGTAAAAAAACTGAAAACGCACCGGCTAAAACCCAAACTACTGCTGACGAAGCAAGTGTAGCTATTGCCACAAATCTTGTTCAATCATTATCGGGGGCATACGGCGGCGCAAGCATTAAGGATGGCGTCGCAGCCAACACAATTCTTACATCTGCGGCACCAAAGCTTAAAACACAAAGTGCAATAGGTTGCGGCTTTTATACTGATAATAGCCTTGATGTTAAATTTAACCAGGGTGATTCACTTAAATCAGAAACAATTGGCAGCGTTAATTATACTTTCCTTTGCAGTAATAATAAAACAACTGGTTACGACCTTGCAGATTCAATTGCTACCGCCGGAAAAGGACCCGGTTATGCGTTCGTTTTCTTAGTTACTCAAAACTATAAGGTACGCGGCTTAAACAGTAATAACTCAAATTTCTCACTAGACGGAACTTTGAAATCATGGGCTGATTTTAGCTATACCAACAAGCCCAAGAGCTCAACTTTTGTACATAATATATACACCTTCAAGGGTCTTTATATCCATGCTGATGACAACTATGATATAACCAGCGGTTCTGCAACTTTTGAATCAAAAGGGCTAAGCACCAAGGGCATTGCGTGGGATTACAGCGGTACCATAGTTTACCTGGGTAACCACAAGGCTAAAATGACCTTCTTAAGCAAAGTATACCTTATTGACCTTCTTACAGGTGCAGTAACCCCGGCTTAATACAGTTTTTAAATAGTTATATGGAGCTCCCCGCAGTATTACTGTGGGGAGCTTTTTTTTACACGAGTTTGTCCAAAAAATGGACGACTTAATTAAATAACTTTTAGCATCAGAAGTGAACTTTATTCCGATCTTTACGTATAAGGGTCACAAACGACACCCAATTAAATTTTATCACAAAAAATCCTTATCCATGAAATTAAAAACTTTACTTTCCATTGCAATTGTTGCGGGCATGGCAGTTATTTATACCGCCTGTAAAAAGTCCGACACCTCTTCCGCCAATGCACTTACGCCCGCCCAGGTAAGCAGCCAGGTTGCGCTCGATCTTGCACAAAATTTATTCGGCGGCTACGGCGGCGTTAATGTAGGCCAGGGTTTAGACGCACCAGGCGGCCTTGCGGTGAAGCAAAGCCACGGTAAACTGCTGCACGATTTAAGCAATCCCTTTTGCGGACTGGTTATAGATACCACAGTAAATGAAACCAGTGATCCGGGCAGCGATACCACAGCTTCGGTGTCGGGGCATTTATATTTCGCATTTAGTTGTACAAATGATATGGTAACCGGTTACACCACTAAGGATAATCTTACTATTTCGTTGTCAACAGCGTCGTTCTCGCTGGTGTCGAAAATAAACGAAGATCTGTCGTTGTTGGCTATTAACCCGGCAGACAGCAATTCAAAATTAATACTAAAAGGTACATTGGGGTCGGCAGGCACTTACAGCTATAAAACCGGAACAAAGAAAAGCGGTACGCGCGCCTTTAGTTACGTCCTGTCATCATTGGTGCTCGATCCAAACCAGGACGACATTGTAGCTGGCTCAGCAAGCTTTACTACAACCGGAACCGGAACAACCGGAAGCTGGAGCTATATTGGTACCATTACCTTTTTAGGCGGCCATAAAGTTTCTATAACCATCAACGGCAAAACGTACAGCGTTAACCTGCTTACAGGCGTTGTAGGATAAAGAAATATAAAATATTGAAAAGCTCTCCTGGATTTCCCCGGGGAGCTTTTTTGTTGAAACATATTGACTGCGGTGTAAAACTTTCCGGTATTATTATAACACGCCGAATATTCGTATAATTGACTGATGAAGAAACTTTTTCTCAACCTGAATTTCCAGGTAATTGTTGCCATTTTGATAGGCGTTATTGTAGGCCTTTGCTTTAAATCGTTTGGCCCAACTGCACAGACGATCAGCAAAATGTTTATCAGCCTGATCACCATGCTGATAGCGCCTATTATATTTTTCACCATTGTGCTGGGCATTGCCGGTATGAGCGATATGAAAAAAGTGGGCAGGGTAGGAGGAAAGGCTTTATTGTATTTTGAGATAGTTTCAACCTTTGCTTTGGTAATAGGTGTGATAGTGGCTAACCTGGTGCGGCCTGGCGATGGCTTTGTAAATCATACTGTAGCCGATGCTGCAAAATTGGCTACCTATCAAAAGGCTGCTGCGGAAATGCACTGGGTTGATTTTATAACCCATATCATCCCCTCAAATGTGTTCGATGCCTTTGCTAAAGGCGATATTTTGCAGATCCTCTTCTTCGCAATATTATTTGGCTTCGGATTAAGCAAGATGGGAGAAACGGGTGAAACTGTCATCAACCTGTTTGATAAGCTTTCAAAAGTATTTTTCAATATTATGCGTACGATTATGCGTTTAGCGCCAATTGGTGCGTTTAGCGGCATGGCCTACACCATCAGTACCTATGGGGTAAAAACGCTGGCACCTTTAGGCCTCCTGATGGCATCGGTGTATATCACCATGTTCCTTTTCATTTTTGTAGTGCTTAACGTCATTTGCCGTATCTATAAGTTCAGTCTTTGGACTTATTTAAAGTTTATAAAAGATGAGATCCTGCTTGTGCTGGGGACATCCTCCTCCGAAACCGCCTTACCCGGAATGATAGATAAAATGGAGAAGTTCGGTTGCTCAAAATCTGTTGTTGGGCTGGTGATCCCAACCGGGTATTCCTTTAATCTCGACGGAACTACCATATATCTTTCTATGGCGGTTATATTCCTGGGGCAGGTATTTCATGTTCCGCTCACGCTGGAGCAGCAAGTAATGCTCATCGGCATCCTGATGATAACATCGAAGGGGGCAGCTGCCGTAACTGGCGGCGGCTTTATCATCCTTACATCAACCTTAGCCGCTGTAAAAATTATCCCTGTTGAAGGCGTTGCCATATTATTTGGGGTGGATAGGTTTATGTCGGAAGCACGGGCTATCACCAATATGATAGGGAACGGAGTTGCTACTATCGTTATAGCGAAGAGTGAGGGTGAGTTTAAGGCGCCGGTTGCTGAGGGAAAGATCTAAGGTATGTAAACGATGAATAGTGATGGACTTTTTGGTGGTGTAAACGATTTAAGATATTTGTTTCTAATTGATATCAAGGAACCGTTCGATAATCAATTACTGATAAATATTCAGGGCGCAGTAGTTTCAGAAAACGAAGAGTACGTATCCATTGGCGGAAAATCGCTTGGACCTGTAAAGGCTGTTACTCCTGATGACAATAAGAAATACGCTGTTTTTTTCGATTCTTACGTTGCGTATTTTGTTCAGAATGAAAGTTTTTATTTACATCATGAAAGTTCAGAATGGACAGGCGGCCTAATATGTATTTACACTAAATCAAACTATTTAGATTATATAAGGCAAAATACAATTGCCGAACACATTCTTAATGAAGAAATAAAGCACTATTCGGTCAATTGTTCCAATCACATTATCCATATAGCTTCCATAAGTACCCCTGAAATCAGGAAACTATAAGTTTAAAACTTATTATTTTAATTTTTAAACTTTTATTTTAACTGGGGGTTTATAATTATATAAATCAATCAATCAGTTATGGGAATGTCTACTAAAACTAAAGTCCTAATCGCAATATTGGGTTTCTTCTTTTTCTGCATCCGAAAAAAAGACCGAAAACACGTCACTACAGAGAATTTCGGCCTGTTGGACTAGCGTCGAATTTCATGTTTACCGCTAACGTATCCGGATTGTAAAATTGTTGGCGCAATAGATAGTTATTGGGTTTGACATTCGCGCAAAAACTTTAGCTTTGCCCTACAAATAAAAAAATCCAATGAGTGTACTCGTAAATAAAAATTCCAAAGTTATAGTTCAGGGTTTTACAGGTAAAGAAGGCAGTTTCCACGCATCGCAGATGATTGAGTACGGAACGCAGGTTGTTGGTGGTGTAACCCCGGGTAAAGGCGGTCAGCAGCATTTAGACAGGCCGGTATTTAACACCGTTGCCGATGCAGTTGCAGAAACTGGTGCTAACGTATCTATCATATTTGTACCTCCTGCATTTGCAGCTGATTCAATTATGGAAGCAGCCGAAGCAGGTATAAAAGTTATTGTTTGTATCACCGAGGGTATCCCTACAAAGGATATGATCATGGTGAAGGAATATATTAAGGGACGCGACACTCGTTTGATCGGCCCTAACTGCCCAGGTATCATCACTGCTGATGAGGCTAAGATCGGGATCATGCCGGGCTTTATCTTTAAGAAGGGACATGTTGGTGTGGTTTCAAAATCAGGTACCTTAACTTATGAGGCGGTTGACCAGGTGGTGAAAGCGGGTTTGGGAATCACAACAGCTATCGGTATCGGCGGCGACCCGATCATCGGTACAACAACCAAGGAAGCGGTGGAACTTTTAATGAACGATCCTGAAACACATGGCATCATCATGATAGGTGAGATTGGCGGCGGCATGGAAGCCGAAGCAGCGCAATGGATCAAGGCAAACGGTACCAAACCGGTTGTAGGCTTTATTGCAGGCCAAACAGCGCCTCCGGGACGCCGTATGGGCCACGCAGGTGCAATTGTTGGCGGTGCTGACGATACAGCAGCAGCAAAAATGAAAATTATGCGTGAGTGCGGGATTCGCGTGGTGGAGTCACCGGCTGAAATTGGCGCTGCGCTTGCAGAAGAATTAGCGAAGTTAGCTTAAAGCTAAAAGGCGATAGCTGAAAGGTTTTATTTTGAGGTGAAAGCTTAAAGATAAAAGCAGAAAGCTTTAGCGACAGATATATTTTGAAATCCTAGTCAAATGACCGGGATTTTTAGTTTTTAAGCTAAGCCATTCACATTAAAATAGTAAACAATATTTTTAGTTAGATTAATTTTCAGGTGGAAATAACAGGTGCCTCCATCAAAGGTACGTTGTATAGTAGTCTTCCAGTATGGCATCACACTGCAACAACAATTGACCCAGACTTCTTTTTCTCCATTTGAATTTATTACTGCAATAAATTGTTTATAATATTTGTCGGGTCTGGCAATGATTTGATTAGGGTTTTTATTATTGTATGCTTTTACCTGTTTCTTAATTAGGTTTTCTATATCCAAAATTTCGGAGACTGATAGCGTTGAGCGTTTTACATTTTTTACAAAGAGATTCTCATCTCTTTCTTTGTCAAATTCTAATATGGCATATGGCCATATCTTGTCCGATTTTGAATAAGATTGCGATGTTGGATCAAGTGCTGCTTTTTTTTGATTTGATTGCGCAAACGTTTTTAACGATAGTAAGCAGATGAATAAAATGGAACAAAGGGACAATCTCTTCATTAGATAAAAGTAATTATTCCAACAGATATTTAAAACTAAAATAAAAGGTCAACCCACTGTCAATTCCATCCTCCGAAACAAAATAACCGCCCAATTTTTCGTATATTTATGTAATAAGTCCGAAAGTCAGTATAGACCGGAAGTCCGAAAGAAAGAAGATAAAATCAGCGCTCATTAAAAAATAATCAACAATTCAATAATTCACCAATTAATCAGTGTAATCACTCTTAAAATCGGTGAAATCATAAAAACAAAAACATGGAATACAATAAATTAACACCCGAAGAAGAATATATCATATTACATAAAGGAACAGAACGCCCGTTTACCGGTGCCTTGCTTGATAATAAGGCAGAAGGCCTGTACGTATGCAAAAGGTGCGATACTCCGCTTTATACCTCCGAAACAAAATTTGAGTCGCATTGCGGCTGGCCAAGCTTCGACGATGAGATCCCGGGCGCAGTAAAACGTGTACCCGATGCCGATGGTCGCCGTGTGGAAATTGTATGCGCCAATTGCGGTGCGCACCTGGGTCACGTTTTCGAGGGGGAATACCTTACACCAAAAAATGTTCGTCATTGCGTAAATTCGGTGTCGCTGAAATTTGTACCAAAGGCAGACTAATCACCTCAAAAAAAAGTTTTTTTTGAGGTGATGAAATAGTTTTTAACACCCGATTTTAACAGCTTTTATGCACCCAAAAACGTCCAATGTTAATGTTAGGTTATCTTTTGTGTATAACTTATAGCGGGTGTTAAAAACTTAGATTATCATCATAAAACAGCATACCCTATATTTGATTATAAGTTCATTCAACGCTATGTGTTATTGCTGATGTCCTAGTCGGTAATAACAAAAGAAAACCACGCAAAAACGTGGTTTTATATACTAAGGTTAAAATAGTTTGGCAGGGACTGGTGAGGTTGACATTTAAGTAGTTAGAAGTGGTAAGCACCATTTATCACACAGCAAAAACTAACGCTATGGTATTGTTGTCGGCTAACGCCAACGCATTAAAATGTTTTGAAGAGATAGCCCCAGGGCTGATAAAAAATAAAAGGAGCGCATGGAACAGGAAACAGAATTATTACTAAGAGAGAACAAGGACCGCTTTGTTATTCTCCCTATCAAGTATCCCGCAATTTGGGAAATGTACAAGAAGTGCGAGGCCAGTTTCTGGACCGCCGAGGAGATAGATCTTAGTGATGATATGAAGCACTGGGAGAACATGAATGATGGCGAGCGTTTCTTTGTATCACACGTGCTGGCGTTCTTCGCGGCAAGTGATGGCATAGTTAACGAGAACCTGGCCGTTAACTTCATGAGCGAGGTGCAATTGCCTGAGGCACGTTGTTTTTATGGCTTCCAGATTATGATGGAAAATATCCACTCTGAAACCTATGCACTGCTGATAGATACTTATATAAAGGATCCGGCTGAAAAGGACCGTTTGTTCCATGCTATTGATACCATACCATGTGTGGGTAAAAAGGCAGAATGGGCATTAAGGTGGATAAACAACGGAACATTTGCCGAGCGTTTAATAGCTTTTGCAGCTGTTGAAGGTATTTTCTTTTCAGGGAGCTTCTGCTCTATATTCTGGTTGAAGAAACGTGGTTTAATGCCGGGCTTAACATTCAGCAATGAATTGATTTCGCGTGATGAAGGTATGCATTGCGAATTTGCCTGCTTGCTTTACAAAATGCTGGAAAACAAGCTTTCGAAGGAAGCGGCTACTGCGATCATAACCGATGCGGTTGAAATAGAAAAGGAATTTATTACTGATGCGCTACCAGTTAACCTGATTGGTATGAATGCCAAAATGATGAGCCAGTACATTGAATTTGTGGCCGACAGATGGCTTGGCGAATTGGGTTACGATAAAGTTTACGGTGCATCAAATCCGTTCGATTTTATGGAGATGATCTCGCTGCAAGGGAAAACTAACTTCTTCGAAAAGAGGGTAGGAGATTACCAGAAAAGTGGCGTGTTAAATTCGCAGGAAAGCAAAGCGTTTTCATTAGACGAGGATTTTTAGTTTAGTTAAATAGAGACTGGAAATCAGAAATTAGTTAGAAATATCAAGGGTTAAATATTAAAATAATAGTTCTGCCGGTGGCAGGGAGTAAAAAGGGGGTCAAACATGTTTGTAATAAAAAGAGACGGAAAAAAAGAATCGGTAAAATTTGACAAAATTACAGCACGCATTGAAAAGTTGTGTTATGGGTTTCAATTGGTTGACCCGATTGATGTGGCAAAGAAGGTTATTGAAGGTTTATTTGATGGCGTAACGACATCTGAGCTGGATAACCTGGCTGCGGAAACGGCAGCTTCATTAACCACCAAGCACCCTGACTATGCCTTGTTGGCTTCGCGTATTGCGGTATCAAACCTGCACAAAAACACCATCAAGTCGTTTTCCGAAACTATGCGCTTGTTGCATAACTATATTGACCCTAAAACAGGTAAGGACGCCTCTTTACTTGCCGACGATGTTTGGGAAGTAATTGAAAAAAATGCCGAACTGTTAGACAGCAGCATTATTTATGACCGCGATTTCGGCTTTGATTACTTTGGCTTTAAAACCCTTGAAAAATCATACCTGTTAAAGCTTGATGGCAAAATAGCTGAACGCCCGCAGCATTTATTTATGCGTGTATCCGTAGGAATCCACAAAGAAGATGTGGAAAGCGCTATCAAAACTTACCATCTGATGAGCGAGCGTTGGTTCACTCATGCAACCCCGACTTTATTTAACGCCGGCACACCAAAACCACAAATGTCGTCATGCTTCCTGTTGACCATGCAGGATGACAGCATCGACGGAATTTACGATACATTAAAACAAACTGCCAAAATTTCACAAAGTGCTGGTGGCATAGGCTTGAGTATCCACAATGTAAGGGCTACAGGCTCATACATCAGCGGTACAAATGGTACAAGCAACGGTATTATCCCAATGCTGCGTGTATTTAACGATACAGCCCGTTATGTTGACCAGGGTGGCGGCAAGCGTAAAGGTGCTTTCGCTATCTATCTTGAGCCATGGCATGCTGATATATTTGAATTCCTTGACCTGCGTAAAAACCATGGTAAGGAAGAAATGCGCGCCCGCGATTTGTTCTATGCGCTTTGGGTATCTGACCTGTTTATGCAGCGTGTAGAAGCTAATGAAGACTGGAGCTTATTCTGTCCGCATGAAGCACCGGGATTAGCTGATTGCTGGGGCAAGGATTTCGAAAAACTATACAAAAAATACGAAAAAGAAGGCCGCGCCCGCAAAGTGGTAAAAGCACAGGAACTTTGGTTTGCTGTACTTGACGCCCAGGTAGAAACCGGTACTCCTTACCTGTTATACAAGGATGCTGCCAACGGAAAATCAAACCAGCAGAACCTTGGTACTATAAAGAGCTCAAACCTTTGTACTGAAATTATTGAGTACACATCTAAGGACGAAGTAGCTGTTTGTAACCTTGCTTCACTGGCATTGCCGCGCTTTGTTAGGGATGGTATGTTTGATCATGATAAATTATACGAAGTAACCTACCAGGCTACTTTAAACCTTAACAAGATCATCGACGGTAACTACTACCCGATTAAAGAAGCAGAGTATTCAAATTTACGTCACCGTCCGATCGGGTTAGGTGTGCAAGGTTTAGCGGATGCGTTCATTATGCTTCGTTTACCATTTGAAAGCGAAGGCGCTAAGAAATTGAACAAAGAGATCTTTGAAACGATCTACTTTGCATCAATGACTGCTTCAAAGGATCTTGCAATTAAAGATGGTGCCTATGAAACATTCAAAGGTTCTCCATTGTCACAAGGCAAGTTCCAGTTCGATCTTTGGGATGTAAAACCCGAAAGCGGCCGTTGGGATTGGGAAAACCTGCGTTTGGATGTAATGAACCATGGTGTACGTAACTCGTTATTGGTTGCGCCAATGCCTACTGCTTCTACGTCACAAATCTTGGGTAACAACGAATGCTTTGAACCATATACCTCAAACATCTACACTCGCCGGGTGTTGAGCGGCGAGTTCGTGATCGTTAATAAACACTTACTGCGCGACCTGGTAAACCTGGGTTTATGGACCGGAAGCATGAAGGATAAGATCATTACTGCAAACGGATCGATCCAGGATATCGCTGAGATCCCTGCTGAGATCAAGGAACTTTACAAAACTGTTTGGGAAATAAAGATGCGTACCATTATTGATATGGCTGCCGACCGTGGCGCTTATATCTGCCAATCGCAATCGTTGAACCTGTTCATCAACTCTCCAAATGCGTCAAAACTTACTTCAATGCACTTTTACGCATGGAAGAAGGGCCTTAAAACAGGTATGTACTACCTGCGCACACAGGCAGCGTCGCAAGCGGTTAAATTTACAGTTGAAAACCAGGGCGGCAAAAACATGGACGCTGTAATCCCGGAAGTGGTTGCAGAGTTAGCTAATGACGTGCCTGCAGGTCCATCGTGCTCGATGGAAGAAGGCTGCGTTACCTGTTCAGCATAATACTATTGGAGCGCAACACTTTGCGTTTCAGGATTTGAGTCTTTTTGAGACGATAAATTATAATTACAAAGCAGAGACGCAATAAATCGCGTCTCTGCTTATTTTAGGCCTGTTATGAATACCAAGCACGAGATCATCCCCTGCGACCGCTGCGGCGACCGCATTGAATGTAAAGCAAACTCCTACACTAAGTGCCAGTGCAGTATTGTGCAGCTTAATTTAAATGAGGTACAATACATAGCTGAAAATTATGAAGGCTGTATGTGTGCGAAGTGTTTGCTGGAATTACAGGAGGAGTATAGGGGGATGTTGGTGACGACGGCTAAGTGAGGTTCAATATTTCTGCCAGCCACCAGCTTTCCGCCTTTGTTGGAGTTGTCTCCAACAAACGATGATGGCTAAGGGAGTACTGAGCCTGCAGCGATTTGCTGAACACAAGCTCTATCCTGCTTGTTGGAGACAACTCCAACAAGGGCGAAAAATCACCAAAAACAGAAGCCTACCCATCCAGTAAAGGTAATTAAAACCAAAGTATTATCTTTACCTGACCTAAATGAACAAATATGTTAACGCCAATTATGAGAAATGCTTTTACCAAAACCTGCGCTGCCGTAGTAGTGATATTTGCTGTACTGATGATGCTCGGTACTTTCAGTGGCTGCAAATCTGCAGATGATCCGAACGTAGCGCCTGCACCCGCTATCAGTGGAACTTTTTCTATTACCAAAGTAGAAACAACACCAGATAGCGGGAAAACATGGACGCCTAAAGCTGTTGACTGCCTTGCCTCCGGCGTGTTTACCTTTAATAGCCCTAACATAATGGTTTATAAAAAATCAACCTGCCAGGGTGACGGTGATTTTACCGGTACCTGGATGTTCTATCCTACGTCAAAAGAGCTTACAATCAATATGGCTAATGGCGACAATTGGTGGGATGGGATAGTAAAGGATGCAACAGGTACCAGCTTTGTGCTTGATGAATCAGCTATTCTTAACGCCAAGTTTAACGACCGGGTTACCTTCACTAAGAAATAAGCCCCCCCCTGAAAAACTTACGAAGTTTTCGAAACTTCGTAAGTTTGATGAAGTCACTTTATTTCAATTGTTTTATCAGCGGTAATATTCGCTGATGAACTGCCTATCATTAGCTGCACCGGCTCCCTTTCGACGATAAAAGCCTTTTTTGCCACGTCCCAATAGGACAATGACAAAGCAGGTAGCTTTATCCCGACCGTTTGTTGTTCACCTGCGTTAAGTGTTATCCGTTTAAAGCCCTTTAATTCCTTTATCGGTCTTTCTACCCTTGATTTGAGGTGTTTTACATAAAGCTGCACTACTTCGTCGCCGCCGCGGTTGCCGGTATTTTTTACGTCGATGCTTACGGTGATTTCACCGTTCTTATCTATTTTGTCAGCACTTGTTTTCAGATTGCTGTATTGAAAGGTGGTATAGCTCAATCCAAAGCCAAAAGGGTAAAGCGGCTTATCCTTTAAATACATATACGTGCGGCCGTGACGGATGTTATAGTCCATCATAAGCGGCAACTGTGCCAATGAATCGGGCCATGTTTGGACAAGCCTGCCGCCGGGGTTTATGTCGCCAAACAAGGCATCAGCCAGCGCATTGCCCTGTTCCTGGCTGCAATGGGTAATATGGATAATAGCCGGGATGTTTTGTTGCTCCCAATTGATAGCATACGGGAAATTACTCACCATTACCAAAACGATGTGTTTATTAACGGTATAAATGTTTTTTATTAAAGACTCCTGCGCACTATCCAATGAAATGCTCTGCCGGTCCACCGCTTCACGGCCTTCGGTTGGTCCGTCGACTTTTTTCCAGCCGAGGTTGCCGGTGGGATTATTTCCGAGGCAAACCACCACCACATCAGCGCTTTGCGCCATGGAAATTGCCAGGTTATCGTTGGTAGTATGACTTACGATAGCATTAGTACCCACTTTGTTTTTTATCCCCTCCAGAATACTTACACTGTATGGCGGAACGCCGCTGTACCAATCTTGTAATACCTCCGCTGACCGCACGCCTACAACAGCAATCGACTTTAATTTAGTTTTATCAAGCGGCAATAAATTATCCTGGTTCTTTAACAGCACAATTGATTTTTGGGTGATGAGCCTTACAAAATCGCGATTTTTTTGAGAGAGCCAGGGCTCAGGCCCTACACCAATATTGCTATAGGGCACCATTTCGGGCGGATCAAGCTGCCCCAATTTTATCATCACCCTAAAAACACCGCGCAGGTTAGCATCTATATCAGCCTCGGTAATCAGCTTTTTTTGCAGGGCCTCCATCGTGCCGGGTTTGTACGTATCCAAAAACTGGTTGATCCCCGCCTTGATACAACCGGCGGCAGCTTCGGCGAGGGTAGGGAAGCAATGGTGTGCATTAACCAGTAAGCGATATGCGCCGCCGTCGGTACAAATAATACCGTTTTGTCCCCATTGGTTAACGGTCATATCCTTCAGCATTGGGTTTACTGTTTGCGGGGTGCCGTTCACCCTGTTGTATGATGCCATATAAGCCCGAGATCCGCCCTGCTCAACCCCCATGCGGAACGGTACGGAATAGTATTCGCGCAGCAACCGTTCATCAAAATCGGACGAGCTGCTGTCGCGGCTGTTTTCATTACTGTTTGCTAAAAAGTGTTTCATCAGGGCTGCGGTGGTCCAGTATTTTGGGTTGTTACCTTGCAGTCCTTTTATATAGGCAACGGCCAGGGTTCCGTTAAAAAAGTCATCTTCGCCGTAGCATTCCTCGGTGCGGCCCCAGCGTGGGTCGCGGCCTATATCAGCGTTTGGGGCACGCACTACCAGCCCGCCTTTGTGATATTTTTCACTTTGAAACATATAGCGGGTTTCATACGCTTCAATAGCGCCTGCCTGTTGTAGCAGGTCCGGGTCCCAGGTTTCTGCCATGCCTATTGATTGCGGAAATATGGTGGTGGGCACCGGTGTTTTGCGGCCCCAGTTACCTTCTAAGCCCATAGCCAGGCCATGCAAGCCCTCAACATGGCCGGTTCCCTTAACGCCCAGCCGAACAATTGTAGGGTTAGTACTAAGGCAATTTACTTTTTCATCCAGCGTCATTAAGGAGAGCAGGTTTGTTATCCTTTCCTCGGTAGGCATTTCCGGGTTTTGAAAAGGGTATTTATATTGAGCAGATATTGATTTTGCCAACAGCAATAAAAACAGGCTGAATAGAAGCTTTAGGTTGTTCATTTGATAGATCTAATAATTACGGTTTCTGTTGATACCAGGAGATTCCGATTTTGAAATTATCAGTTTTAACCGGTAAAATTTAATAGGATATTGACACCAAAGCCTTAATTCATAGTAATTAATTACCTCAGTAACAGGAAAGTTATACTGAGGCCTAAATTCCTAATTAAATCCTGCTGACTTTCCGGACTTTTCCGACTTTCGGACTAAATAACTATCTTCGCCGTTCGAAACTCATTTTCTAAACTTCATGAAATTATTAGAAGGAAAAACCGCACTTATCACGGGAGCATCAAAAGGGATAGGGCGTAAAATTGCTGAAAAGTTTGCAGAGCACGGCGCTAATGTGGCTTTCACTTATTTATCATCTGTTGAAAAGGGCGAGGCTCTTGAACAGGAACTGCAAAGCTTCGGCACACAGGTAAAAGGCTATCGCTCAGATGCCTCAAAATTTGATGAAGCAGAAAAACTGATCAATGATATTATCACCGATTTTGGCACTCTTCATATAGTGGTTAACAACGCCGGCATTACCAAAGACGGTTTGCTGATGCGCATGACCGAAGCCCAATGGGATGAAGTTTTGGATGTAAATCTGAAATCGATCTTCAACGTGACCAAGGCAGCATCAAAAATAATGATGAAGAACCGTAACGGCGTGTTTATTAACATGAGTTCGGTAGTTGGTGTACAGGGTAATGCAGGCCAGGCCAATTATGCAGCTTCTAAGGCAGGCATCATCGGCTTCTCAAAATCAATAGCAAAGGAATTAGGCTCACGTAACATCCGTACCAATGTTGTTGCACCAGGCTTTATAAAAACAGAAATGACCGAAGTGCTGGACCCCAAAGTTGTTGAAGGCTGGGCAGCGGCTATCCCGCTTAAACGCGGTGGCGAAACAGAGGACGTAGCCAATTGCTGCGTGTTCCTGGCATCAGACATGGCAGCCTACATCACCGGGCAGGTAATTCCTGTTGATGGTGGAATGTTGTAGCAGGTTGTAAAAGATATAGTTGTTGAAAGGGTTGTAAAGGTTTGCTTAATTCAGACTTTACAACCCTTTCAACTTTTACAACGTTTTAAACTTTTACAACAACTAAATAAACAGCATATTTGGCTTACAGATATGCTGTTTTTATTTTCAATCACTTGGGGAACGGTTTCGGGATGGTGGGTACCTGCCTGCCTGGTTTTGGGTTTACTGTATGCATGGTTATTGTACCGGCAGCCGGTAAACCTGGCGAAGAAATTCCGGATCGGATTGTTTGCCGTCCGCGCCATTGTGGTAGCGGTTACAGCCCTGTTATTGGTATCGCCATTGGTGAAATCGGTAAGCTATAATCCGCAAAAGCCGTTGGTGTTGGTTTTGCAGGATAATTCTGAATCGATAAACTTGTTTGAGGCGCCGTTACCGGCAAATTTGGGCGAGGCAGTTGTGGATGGTCTAGCCAGGCTGAAGGAACAACTCGGCGATAAATACAATGTACAGGAATTCAATTTTGATAAGGATCTTAATAATGGTTTAAGCAAAACCTTTAACGGTAAACAAACAAATCTCTCCAACGCGCTGCACCAGTTAAACGACCGATTTGTAAACCAAAACATCGGCGCATTGGTAATAGCTTCTGATGGACTTTACAACCAGGGCAGCGATCCGCAATATGAGGCAAAGAACTTCAAGAACAGTATCTATACCGTTGCAGAAGGCGACACGATTGCCAAACGCGACCTGCTGATCGGTAACATCAACTATAACAAAACTGCTTTTTTAGGGAACGATTTCGAGGTGGAGATTCTAGCGGAGGCTTATCAAAGCAAGGGTGAAAACATCCGGCTGAGCATTACTGAAGATGGAAAACAGGTAAATTCGCAAAACATCCCGGTAACTTCAAACAACTTTCAAAAGCAGGTTACGGTAAAGATTAATGCAGATAAAAAAGGCCTCCGGAGGTTTAACATCGCCATGGCGCCGGTTAAAAACGAGATCTCGACCCAGAATAATTCCGAAACCATTTATGTGGATGTGCTGGATGCCAAACAAAAGGTGTTATTGCTATACGAAGCACCTCACCCCGACATCAGCGTGATCAAACAGGCTATCGAGAGTAATAAAAATTACGAGGTAAAGGCAAGCTTATTGTCTGATTTAGCCGGTATAAAGCCCGAAGATTATAACCTGGTGATCCTTTACCAGCTTTCTGCAGCCGGTAATAACATTATCCAGAATCTTTCAAAAAGCAAAGTGCCATTGTGGTACATTGCAGGTGCGCAAACGGATCTGAGCAATTTTAATGATCAGCAGAAAATAGTGCGGATCAGCTCGGGCAGGCTGGAAATGCAGGAAGTGTTTGCACAACCCACAACCGATTTTACAGCTTTTACTTTATCCGACTCATCGCGTAAAAAGATCAGCAGCTTCCCGCCGCTGCTTGCACCTTACGGCAACTACGGCTCGCCGGCTGCCGGAAGCGTGTTGTTAAGGCAGCGGATAGGCAGCGTAGAAACAACGTTTCCATTGTTATCCTTTGGCGACGCAGCCGGGCAGCGCATAGGCATCTTAAATGGTGAAGGCTTATGGCGATGGCAGTTGGCCGAATACGAGGCATTCGGCAACCATCATGCTGTGGAAGAACTGCTGAGCCAGGGCGTACAATACCTTACTGCCAACGCCAACCGCCAGCGATTTATAGTATACACCGCAAAGCATGTATTTGATGAGGGAGAAAACGTGCTGATAAACGCTGAGCTTTATAACGATGCGCTTGAACTTGTAAACACCCCGGACGTTCGCATCGAGTTGAAAAATGCCGCAGGTAAGGACTATAGCTTCCTTTTTAGTCGCAACGATAAGAGCTACCAGTTGGATGCAGGCACATTACCCATTGGGGAGTACAGCTATACTGCCACCACGAAAATTGGTGCTAAGCAATTTACAGCCACCGGGCAACTCACGGTAAAGCCATTAAACCTGGAATCGCGGCAGAGTGCAGCTAATCACCAGCTTTTAAATACCATTGCCAAACAAAGCGGCGGACAAATGCTGCAGCCATCACAAATAAACCAACTTGCCGACCTGATCCGCAAAAATGAAAACATAAAGACGGTTGTTTATGAGGATAAACGCTACAGCGATATTATTGATGTGAAATGGGCTTTTGTGATTATATTGCTGCTGCTGAGCCTTGAATGGTTTTTAAGGAAGAGAGAAGGGGAGATATAATATATTTTGTCAATATGGGCATAGTGAATAATCTTTAGCCCGGAAACAGGAACGCGGGACAAGTATACAGCAGACTAAGCAATTTGAGAAGATTCTTCGCTATGCTCAGAATGACAAAAGAGAAAAACTCATAAATTTATATTTAGCCACCCAACCCGCAATGGCCCAGCCAGTCCTTTCACCATTATTTGAAAAAAACAAGCTCTTAGGATTAGATCATCTGCGGGCATTTGCCATTACGTTCGTTGTTATTTTTCACTACAAATTCTTCGGGCATCCGGACTGGGTAACCAAAATAAACAGCTTCGGATGGACAGGTGTGGACTTATTTTTCGTATTAAGTGGCTTTTTAATTGCCGGGCAACTGTTTGAAACCGTAAAAAAGGGCAATCCCATCCCGGTTAGGGAGTTTTTTATCAAGCGTTTTTTCAGGATCATTCCGCCCTATTTTGTGGTGCTGGTCTTATATTTTTCCTTCCCGGTATTAAGTGAATGGGGACACCTTTCACCCATGTGGCGGTATCTTACTTTTACCCTAAACTTTGGCCTCGATCTGAAACGGTACGGCACGTTTAGCCATGCATGGTCGTTATGTGTTGAGGAGCAATTTTATTTAATCCTGCCTTTGTGCTTCTGGCTGTTCACCTGGTTTAAAGCCGGCAGCAAATCGATATACCTCATAACAGCCTTATTTATTGCAGGTTTTATCATCCGTTTTTTATGCTGGAAATACCAGGTTGAACCAAATCTGGAAGGCAATGACACCCGCTCACTGTTTAACTTATACATTTATTATCCAACCTATAACCGCCTGGATGGCTTGCTTACAGGTGTAAGTATCGCCGGCCTTTTTACCTTTTATCCAAAAGTAAAGGAGTGGGTAAATAAGCATAATAATTTAGTACTACTGGCAGGCATAATCGCAATAACTATTGCTTACTTCGTTTGTGCTAACAAGGAGGGATATCATACAACCTTATATGGCTTCACCTTAATTTCGGTAGCTTATGGAATTTTTTTGGCTGCGGTGGTTTGTCCTGCTAATATCTTATACAAGTTAAAATCTACAGTTACATCGCAAATTGCGGCATTGTCCTATTCTTTATACCTTGTCCACAAAATAGTGATCCACGTTACGCAGGTACAGTTGGGCAAATTTGGAGTAGACAAGAATGGTAACCTGATGATGGCTTGTTGTTTTGCTACAACAATATTGGCTGCAGTTTTGATGAAGTATTCAGTTGAAAAACCTGCATTGAGATGGAGGAATAGGATTTTAACAAGGATGAAGGAAAAGAAAGTAGCGGAATTGGCTATAAATTAGAGAAGAGATGAATCAAAAGGGCCGGGCCCGGTGCGATTCCCTCCCCTGGGAGGGTGTAGGGAGGGGTTTCTTGAACTTTTCATCCCATCCATGTCTATTCGAAGACTAAATCATTCTATCCATGCAAAATCAAATCCTTTAGGCAGTTTCACTGTATTATCTGATTTAATAATTTCAATTATCTTTCCTTCGATAACGCGAATGACATTCTCCATATCCGTTTTCATTTCAGCTTCTGAAAAACGCAAAAATCTCACGCCAAGGCTTTCCAATTTCTGCTGCCTTACATTATCTTTTATAACAACTTCTTCATGGTTATGGTACATGCCATCAATCTCAATAGCCAAGCGTAAATCCTTGCAATAAAAGTCGACTATATAATTATCAATGCATCTTTGCCTGTCGAAATCAAAGCCCCGAAGTTTATCTTCTTTTAATTCATTCCATAATAGCACTTCTCCAAAGGTCATATCTTTTCGGAGCCTGCGGGCTAATGCTTTAAGGTTTTTGTTGTAGGGGATGATTTGGACATAGGTTTTGTCCGTGGGTTTTATCTTAAATAGTTTACTTTATTTTGTTGAACGGGCTTGGATGGAATGTCTATCGGAGAACCCCTCCCTACCCCTCCCCGAGGAGGGAATCGCACTGGCCACCGCTTTTAAGAACTAATCTCCAGTCTCTAATCACTAAACTCTATTCCTCCTTCTTCGGCTGCACTATCACAAACACATCCTCATTATCCTTCTTCATTAAATACTTTTCGCGGGCGAATTTTTCCAATTTCTGGGGATTAGAGGTAAGTTCGTCAAGATCCTGGGATACTTTGGCGGTTTCCTTTTGGTAGAAATCACGCTCGTGTTTTAGCTTGTTAACCTCCTGGTGATATTGATATTGCGAGAACAGGTCGTTCTTATCAAAGAAGATCATCCACACCAAAAAAGCAAAGGAGATCAAAAAATATTTGTTCCTGAACAGGTTGATTAAGCGACGAAATCCCATATCACTAAAATTTGACCTAAAGCTATCTAAAATACGCATCGAATACAAGTTTGGTTATGAACTTTTCAACAAGTTGGTTGGTGAGTGGTTGATTACGTTGATTGGGTTTATTAGGTTGGATTGAGTTGATCAAGTTTTGAGCGGCTAACCTAATCAACTACTCACTTAATCAACTCAATCAACCAAACTTAATCTCTTCTTCCGCCGCGATCACGGTTGCCGCCGCGACTTGCGCCGCTCATGCCGCTTCCGCCTGCGGGTTTAGCACTACCACTTCCGCCACGACCACGATCAGCCCTGCCGAAACTGCGGCCTCTTTGTCCGCCGCCGCCATTGCCTGAGCCGCCCTTCTTTTTGCCTTCAGCATGTTTTGCAACAATACTTTGCGGGCTCATAGGGTAGGGATGGCCTTCCTCAACTGGAATCTCCTTCGAAATCAGCTTGTGGATATCCTTTAAAAATTCAATTTCCTCTTCATCACAAAACGACATTGCTATGCCGCTTGCTCCTGCACGACCTGTACGACCGATACGGTGTACATAAGTCTCCGGAATGTTTGGCAGCTCGTAATTGATCACGTGGGTAAGCTCATCAATGTCGATGCCACGGGCCGCAATGTCTGTCGCTATCAGCACACGTGTAGTACGGTTTTTAAAGTTTGTTAAAGCGCGCTGACGGGCGTTTTGTGATTTATTACCGTGGATAGCTTCGGCAGTAATACCTACGCGTACCAGGTCCTTCACTACTTTATCTGCGCCATGTTTGGTACGTGTGAATACCAGCGCCGTCTTAATTTCCTTGTCCTTTAAAATATGGGCAAGCAATGCTCTTTTATCGTTCTTTTCAACGTAGTAAAGCGCCTGCTGAATAGTATCCGCAGTAGATGAAACCGGGGTAACTTCCACCTTTTCAGGTTTGTTCAATATAGTATCAGCTAACTGCTGGATCTCTTTCGGCATAGTAGCCGAGAAGAAAAGCGTTTGCCTTTTAGCAGGAACCTTGGCAATGATCTTTTTAACATCATGCACAAAGCCCATGTCCAACATACGGTCGGCTTCGTCAAGTACCAGCATTTTGATGTGTTCCAGGTTTACGAAACGCTGGTTCATCAGGTCCAATAAACGACCGGGGGTTGCCACCAAAATATCAACACCTCTGCGTAAAGCATCGGTTTGCGGATTTTGGTTAACACCACCAAATATAACCAGGTGTTTTAGGCCGGTATGCTTGCCATAAGCAGCAAAGCTTTCGTCGATCTGGATTGCCAGCTCGCGGGTTGGGGTTAAAATAAGGGCCTTTATAGTTTTTTGCTCCTTGTGCTGCAACCTGTCCTGGTAAAGCAACTGTAAAATAGGAATAGCAAAGGCAGCGGTTTTACCGGTACCGGTTTGTGCGCAGCCAAGCAAGTCCTTATGTTGTAATAAAATGGGGATGGCTTGCTCCTGTATAGGGGTAGGGCTTGTATAACCCTCTGTTTTTAGAGCCCGTAAAATAGGCTCAATTAAATTTAAATCTTGAAATAACATGTAATATTTTTAATATATGTGCTAACGCGGTTGCATAAGCGGATCTGAAGAGTCGTCTGATAAATCAAAACCGTAAGCTAACGGGTAATTAGCGCAAAGATACGCTTTTAAACTAAGATTTGTATGATTAGTGGATTATAGGAGTTTGGAGTGACTAATCGCGGTGCTTCTAAAGCTTTTTATTTTCAATTAACACATCTGCAATTCTATTCGCTTTATCTGCAGCGCCACCTGTCCCAAGGTTCGAGAGCACAATTATCGCTATTTTACTATCGGGGAAATGAATGAGTTGTGAGCTTATGCCGAAGTCGCTGCCATCCCATGCTACATACGTCCTGTTTTTATACTTGCCGAAGTAGAGTCCGAATGCCTGGTTATCCATGTCGTGGTTAAATTTCACGGTTTTGTGCATCAGGTCGTAAAACTGCTGCCCGCCAAACTTTTTGCTGAAAAAATTTTCACTCCATTTAACCAGGTCATTAACAGTTGTGGCAACGCCGCTTCCGCCATAGGTAGGTGAATTTCTCGGGTGTTGGATCCATTCCCCATCATAATTCACATAAATGCCCTCCTTGCGGTATGCATCCACATACTCCTTTGTTCGCTTGTTGTACGGTGTTACCCGGTTTTTTATAACGGTGGTGATATCGTCATTAATTATTGTGTGGCTCATGCCAAGGGGGCCAAACAGCCGCTTTTGTGAAAACTCACTGAATGATTGCCCGCTAACCTTCTCCACAATTTTTGTGAGGAGCATAAAGTTCACGTTGCAATAATCCCATTTATCGCCGGGCTTAAAGGCGAGGGTATCCTGCGCCAGCGAGGTTTTTATGCAGTAATCTATGTCGAAATAATTAAAGGTGATCCATGTTTTACCATCAGGCCGGGGAAGTTTGAAATAGTCAATAATGCCGCTGGTGTTATAAATGAGGTGCTTTATGCGGATGGTGTCTTTGTATTTGGCAAGCTCGGGGATAAACTTACTTACCGGCATTTCGAGCGACAGTTTACCATCCATAATTAGCAACGCAATACAGGCCGCGGTAAACTGTTTGGAAACAGAGGCGATATCGAACGACGAATTAACTGTTATTGGAATCTCATAGTCGAGGTTAGCTGAGCCATAGCCCCTTGCATATAAAACTTGATTATCCTTTACTATTCCGATAGCGTAACCGGGAGAGTTCTTTTTGTTGTAGTCTTTAAATATCGCGTCTATTTTGTTTTTTTGTTGTGCCGATAAGCCTGCTATTGAACTAGTTGCTTTTTTTGTTGTCTGTGGATAAGCGCTCAACGAGATCAACAAACAAAACAGGAGGGTTAGTGATCTCATCTAAAGTTCAATTATTTAAGCCTCCTCAATGCTGTCAACAGGTTCTGCCTTCACCGGCTTTTTAAACATCGCATGTACCAACAAGACCAACACCCCCGTCGTTATAGAAACATCGGCCACATTAAAAATACCTGTCTGGAATAAACCGAAATCGATGTGCATAAAATCTGTTACCGAACCGTGAGCTATCCTGTCGTAAATGTTGCCGAACCCTCCGCCGATGATCAGGATAACGCAAAACAAGGTTACACGGTTAAGCTCGTGCGTTAAAATAAAGACCAGTCCGGCAGCAATAGCCAGCAGGGGCAGCAGGTTTAACAATATCAATCGCGTTGGGCCGGAGAGTGAATTGCCCACGCTTAAAAATGCGCCGGTATTCTCTACCTTGATCAAGTTAAAATGATCGTTAAAATAGCTGATCTGCACGTTATCATCCAGTTTATGCCGCACGACAGATTTTGATAACTGATCGCAACCAATGTTGACGCTCAGCATCAGCAGGATCAGCACTATTCTTGAAAAACCTTTTAATTGCATAACGGAACCGGGATTAAGCGGATTTTTTGGATTTAAACAGACGTAAATTTAATATTTTAACGGATTAATAACCGAATAATTTCATCTCTTTATAAACTAAAAAAGCCCCGCGTTTTGCGGAGCTTTAATTATATGTTCGATAGGTTGAACCTAATCAACCAACCAACTATTTTTTCTTGAAATACTTGAAGTTCTTACCGATAAACTTGGCGCTATCGCCTAATTCCTCTTCAATGCGGAGTAACTGGTTGTATTTAGCGATCCTGTCTGAACGTGATAATGAACCGGTTTTGATCTGACCGCAATTCAACGCAACTGCAAGATCAGCAATAGTGGAATCTTCAGTCTCGCCTGAGCGGTGGCTCATTACCGAGGTATAACCATTGGTTTGTGCCAAAGTTACCGCATTGATAGTTTCAGTTAATGAACCAATCTGGTTAACCTTTACCAAGATAGAGTTAGCAGTATCTTCGTCGATGCCTCTTTGTAAACGCTTAACGTTGGTTACAAAAAGATCATCACCTACAAGTTGTACTTTGTCGCCGATTTTGTCGGTTAATAATTTCCAGCCTTCCCAATCATCCTCAGCCATACCATCCTCAATAGAGATAACAGGATATTTTTCAGTTAATTGAGTAAGGTATTCAGCCTGCTCAGCGCTGGTACGGATAGCACCTTTTTCGCCTTCAAACTTGGTATAATCGTATTTGCCGTCTTTGTAAAATTCAGATGCAGCGCAATCAAATGCAAGGCAGATATCAATCCCCGGTTTAAATCCTGCTTTTTCGATAGCCTTAAGGATAGTTTCAACGCCATCTTCGGTGCCTTCAAAAGTTGGGGCAAAGCCGCCTTCGTCACCTACTGTTGTAGTAAGGCCACGATCGTGTAAGATCTTTTTAAGGTTATGAAATACTTCAGTACCCCACTGCAAAGCCTGAGAGAAAGAAGTTGCGCCAACCGGCATGATCATAAATTCCTGGAATGCGATAGGTGCATCAGAGTGAGAACCACCGTTAACGATGTTCATCATCGGGATAGGAAGCGTGTTAGCATTAACACCACCGATATAGCGGTATAAAGGCTGGCGGCTTTCCTGTGCAGCAGCTTTAGCAACGGCTAAAGAAACACCCAAAATAGCATTAGCGCCTAATTTGCCTTTGTTTTCTGTACCATCAAGTTCGATCATTAAAGCATCGATACCGTTTTGATCGAAAACATCCACACCTTGTAGTTCCTTGGCAATAACATCGTTTACGTTAGCAACGGCTTTCAGAACGCCTTTACCCATATATACAGATTTATCATTATCGCGAAGTTCAACAGCCTCGTGTACACCGGTTGAAGCACCAGACGGTACAGCGGCACGGCCAAGGGCACCATTTTCGGTTAAAACATCTACTTCAATAGTAGGATTACCGCGCGAATCAAGGATCTGGCGGGCATGGACATCAATTATTAAGCTCATTTTGTAAAATTTAGTTTGACAGAAGCTACATAGTGTATAAAGTACACCATGAATGTATTATTTTTCAAATATACACTTTCAAACAAATATGTGTAAAGATTATTAAATGATTTCACCGATAGGGTGATGATTTCACTGATTGGTAACAGGAAATTAACGTTGAGGTTGGGATTACACTGATTTAGTAAGGAATGATTTCACTGATTATTTTGAACCATGATTTGCTTGATTAAAGGATTTCATGATTAAGAATTGAGACGCATTTCATCCTTTAATCTTTAAATCAGTGAATCATGGTTCCGACAAAAATCTACTCCCATTTAAACGTTTTCACCGCCACAGCATAGATCCCGATGAACCAGGCACCCAATATCAACAGTTGATGGGTTACATCGCCTATTCCGGCTCCTTCAAAGGCAACTTCGCGCATGGCATCGTTTAAATAGGTGAGGGGAAGGATCTTACTTATAGCCTGTAACCATGACGGGAACGCTGTTACCGAGAAAAAGGTGCCGGACAACAGGAACTGAGGCATGGTAATGATATTGGAAATAGGCGGCACACTACTCTCGTTTTTCGCAATGCCTGATATCACAAAGCCAAAGCCCATGAATATAATAAGGCCTATTGATGCCAATATCAACATATTAAGCACCGTTACTACTCCGTGGATCAGCGTAAAGCCAAACCAATAGTGGCCAACCAAAATGATAAACAAAGCACCAAGTAGAGAAAATATCAGGCGTGCCAACGCTTCGCCTAAAACAATGCTGTATTTTTTTACCGGTGTAGCGAAAAAACGTTTGATAACCAGTGTTAACCTTAAACTTAGGAAGACGAACGCCGTACCAAAAACGCCGCTGCTTAATAAGGAGAAGCCTAACATACCCGGCAGCAGGAAATCGATATATTTATACTCTCTGCCTTTGATGGTGGTTTCGCGGACTTCTGTTACAGCAGGTGGAGCGTTATTGCCGTAGCTATTAATTTCATAGGAAATTGTAGTGAGCAATGATTTAAAGACCCCGCCCTTTTGTGCCGATGCATTGGAATATTTTACATTAAGTGTGTAAGGCGGACGGCTATTGTTTTTTTGGATATCAATAATTGCCGCAATATCGCCCCGTGAAAGGCTGGTAGCCATCTGGGCAGTAGTTTTATCCCTGATAAGATGAACTATCGGATTTTTTTTCAAAGCGTTATAAACCGGGCCTGTGGTGTCACAAGTTTTGGCTACAGCAACATCGACACTTATACTGCTGCTGCCAATGTTTGCAAAAACGGTAATAAATATCAGTGGGAAAGCCAGGCTAAATACCACCGCCGACGGGCTGCGGATAATAGAACGGAAGCTGGCTTTGGCAATAGCCATGGTTGCATTAAAGTTGCTGTATGGTTTTTTTGAGGGGTTCATTAGTTCAGTGGTTCAATAGTTCATTGGTGCATAGTTCATTACCTTTTCGTTGCAAACTGCCTATTGGCAACTGCTAACTTTTACACTCCCTTTAGGGGCCCGGGGGGCTATCCCTCCCGCCATTCCTTGCCGGTCATGTTAATGAAAACATCTTCAAGGTTGGCTAGTTTTACCTGCTTTTTACGCTCGAAGCCAGAGGCTACCAGCTCATCGATAAAGTGGTTTGGCGTGTCGATGCCGATGATATGGCCGCCGTCAACAAAGGCAACGCGGTCGCAAAGCTCTTCGGCTTCGTCCATGTAGTGAGTGGTAATTACAACGGTGGTGCCCGCATCGCGGATCTCGCGGATCAAATCCCATAGGTTACGGCGCGCCTGTGGGTCAAGGCCGGTGGTAGGCTCATCCAAAAATATAATGCGCGGATTGTTGATCAGCGTTGTGGCGATAGAAAAACGCTGTTTCTGTCCGCCGGAAAGTTCTTTGTATTTTGATTTTGCCTTATCGGTTAATGCAACCTTTTCAAGCATTTCCATTGGCGTTTTGTCGATACCATATAATCCGCAAAAAAGTTTGATCAACTCTGACAGGTTCAGGTTAGGATAATATCCGGCAGCTTGCAGCTGCACACCTATTACCTGCTTAATTTCATCGGCATCGGTTTCTACGTTAAAACCGTCAACGGTTATCTCGCCTGATGTTTTATCCCGCAGGGTTTCTATAACCTCCAGCGTGGTAGTTTTCCCGGCGCCGTTCGGTCCAAGCAGGCCAAAGATCTCGCCTTCGTAAACTTCAAAGCTTATACCCTTTACGGCGGTAAAATCGTCATATTTTTTTACCAGGTTTTTTACGGTTATAATAGGTTTTTCTGCCATGCTGTAAAAATGCAACGGATTAATGAAATATCAATGAGTTTTTAGGGAAATGACATAAATGTTTATGGCGTTATAATCAATTATCACTGCAACTAGCAGGTAAGCCGGTTGCAATGACAAAGGTATTGTTTTACGAAATCATATGACCGATTGAATGAAGTATAGACGTCAAATGTTCAGCAGCTTTTAGTGCCATGTGAATGAGTTGCATTGCGAGTAAAGTTTTCATAATAACGATTGATTTATGGCACAAATTTGCTGCGAGAATGAGCTTTTGCATAGCAATATTAGGCGAAGAGGGCTAAAATGTCGGTGAAATATCGGCCGTCGTCGCTGAATATGGCTGAATTTAAGGTGGTGATCAAAAACTATCGGTAGATTATCTATACCTTTAGAAAACGAAACAATTCAACCTGTAATTACCTTAAAATAAGCCAGTCATGAAAATGCTACTCATTCTCGCAATCTCAGCCATTGCTTTATCATCATGTCATGTGTCTGTTAAAGACCACATCGGCAACGATGATTCCACAGCCACAAAAACTTATAAAGTGCCTGACGACAGCGCCATTACCAAAGCTGTTCATGATGCCTATATGGCGATCAGTTTTAAAGAGGGAGAAAAACCAAGATACAGCGAGATCGGCAATTATTTTATCCCGGAAGCACAGTTGATCAATTTTCGTACGGATACACCGCAGATTGTGGACATTAAACACTTCATCGACCCTCTTTATAAAGGCTTTGTGGAAACTAACCATATAAAGCTGTTTTATGAAGAAGAATTATTTGGCCGCACAGAGAAATTTGGTCGTGTGGCACATCGCATCAGCACTTATGTTACTTACTTAAATACAAAGGACAAACCCGAAGAAAGAGGGGTGAACAGTTTTCAATTGATAAAGGTAAAGGGTGTTTGGAAGGTTTCGAGTATTATTTGGGATGTGGAGAAACCTACGCTGAAGGTGCCGGAGTATTATTTGAAAAAGTAATGTATTTGTCTTGGCACTGGTACACCTGTTAAATACCAACTGTTAGAGGATTTATTATGCAATTAAGGAAAACTTATATTTCAGTTGGCGAACCTTGGGATTTTATCGGTCCAGATGGAGATAATATAATTAATGGACATATTATGAAGATTATAAGCCCAACCTGTTTAATCTTTGTAGCAAATTATGTTTTAAACTTTTCACAATATTCTGGAGATACCTTCATTCTCACGCCTAGATACACCAATGAAAACTTTTCTGAGATACTGGGAAAAGGAGATTACTTCCCTGTTAATGGTCAGGTATTGATCGATGCGTATGCTGATGATATGGTGGAAGCCCAGTTAAAAGGAAGGTCAAAATTTGTTATCATCGGATCCATCAGGCGCGTTGGTTGAATATCAAACCGGCAAACCAGATAAATCGCTTATAAATCCAATTAAAAATCAACAAGACTTGTTTTGAGGCGGTTAGGATTTATGGTAAAAGAAAACGCCCTGCAATTTTGGGTTGCAGGGCGTTTTATTTCTATGTAGAGACGCAATATTTTGCGTCTCCAGGGATATTAATTCTTCATCAGATTAATAAAATCATCAAATAAATATCTGCTGTCATGCGGGCCTGGAGATGATTCCGGGTGATATTGTACCGAGAATGCTTTTTTACCTTTTACGCGGATTCCCTCGATCGATTGATCGTTCAGGTTAACGTGCGTGATCTCTACCTTGTCAGATGCTCTTACAGCTTCCGGCACTACACCGAAACCATGGTTTTGCGAAGTCACCTCACAATGGTCAATGATCACATTTTTTACCGGGTGATTTAAACCCCTGTGACCGTTAAACATTTTTATAGTTGGAATATCATTTGCTAAAGCCAATAGCTGGTGACCAAGGCAAATGCCGAACATCGGCTTATCAGAGGCTAGTACCTTTTTAACCGTCTCAACCGCATAAGGCATAGCCGATGGATCGCCGGGGCCGTTCGAAATGAAATAGCCGGTAGGGGCAAAGTCCTGCTCCATTTCTTCGAAAGTGGTTTTTGCAGGGTAAACCTTTGCATAAACGTCACGGTCGTCAAAATTGCGGAGGATGTTTTTCTTAACACCTAAATCAAGCACTGCAACACGGTAAGCCGCATCTTCGTTGCCAAAGGTGTATGTTTCAGTAGTAGATACCTTTGAAGAAAGCTCCAGTCCGTCCATTGATGGTACTTCGGCAAGCCTGGCTTTTAATTCTTCAAGATCTAAGATCTCTGAAGAGATAATGGCGTTCATCGCACCCTTATCGCGGATGTGCCTAACCAACTGGCGGGTATCGATATCGGAGATCCCGACAATATTTTGCTCCTGGAAATAATCCTGGATAGATTCATTAGCCTGCTTACGGCTGTAAGCGATGTTATAGTTCTTACAAACAAGGCCAGCAATCTGGATTTGTCCTGATTCCACTTCCTTATCAGCAATACCGTAATTGCCAATGTGTGCATTGGTGGTAACCATGATCTGGCCGAAGTAGGATGGATCGGTAAAGATCTCCTGGTAGCCGGTCATGCCGGTGTTGAAGCAGATCTCGCCGGTGGTGGTTCCCATTTTCCCGGCAGCTTTTCCATAAAAAACAGTTCCGTCAGCCAGTAATAATACCGCAGGTAATTTGGTGAAATAAGTCATTATCTAAAAAAATTGAATGATTAAAAATCCGGTTTGCCTGGTACAGCGCTCCGTGAAAACAGATTGAAAAATTGAAGTGGGTTACTTCTGGATTCACGCCGCAAAGATAGGGGATTATTTCGGATTTCGGAAGTTCGAATTCGGATTTTTTTGAATGCGAATTTCTAATTGGCTAATGCGAATCATTGGCTAATCAGAAGAATGGTAAACGACAATAAACCAGTCGCTTTGTAGTTCTATAAACTTAGCTTTCCTAAATGACCCGGCTTTTTCTGAATTATTATTTTAGCGTTACAAAATACAATCTGGGCTTCTGCCTTTTTTATATTATAGTACGATCTTTAACTACTAGTTTGAGAACAGACATAATAGAAACCATTATACATTTCGGAACATTCGGGGTGCTTATATCCTTTGTAGCCTATAAATACTTTCAAAATATAGAGTATTACTTCTACATGAATGCGGGTTTATCCAGGCGACGCTTGCAGCTAAAAACCTTCATCATTAACCTGGCAATGTCATCGCTTATTTTATTAATATGGAACATAAGCTACAGGTAAAATCCGTTACGCATAGTTTTGGTGAAAAAAGTATCCTTTCACAGTGTTCATTGGAGTGTAAAACCGGTGAAATAATTGGCATTCTGGGCAGAAATGGCTCCGGAAAATCCACTCTTTTTAAAATACTTTTCGGCACGTTGAAGCCGGATCATTTCGAGGCTTATTTGGAAAATAAGCGATGGGAAAAAAATACTGACCCAGCCACCGTTGGATATCATCCGCAGGAAGTTATGTTGCCAAAGAGATTAAGGGTTAGAAGCTTAATTTCTATGTACATAACAAGTCAGGGAAACCAGGATAAAGTGTTTTATACACCGGGAATTAATGATATGCTTAATAAGGAAGTGGGTATTTTATCAATAGGACAACAGCGTTATTTGCAACTTATCCTCTTATTAAATCTTAATCATCACTTTCTTTTACTTGATGAACCGTTTTCAATGGTTGAGCCTTTATACAGGGAACTCATCAAAGAAAAGCTAATTGAATATAAATCATCTAAAGGATTTATAATAACTGACCATTATTATTTGGATGTTTTAGAAATTACCGATAAAATCAACCTGATAAAAGATGCTCAAATCATACCTATAGCCAGTATTGAAGAATTGAGGATGCTTGAATATCTTTCAGATCAATCGATAGTATATTAAATTACCGACTAAGATTACCAAGTATCCCGATAGCACGACGTTCCTGAACATCATTAAAAAGCAAATGCCGGTAAAAAATCCGAAATAACTCTTATACATTTGCACATTAAATACTAACCGATGTCAACACATAAAGAGGTTAAAAGAATTACCACGCATATTTTGCAGGAAATGAAAAACCGTGGCGAGAAGATCGCCATGCTTACAGCCTATGATTACTCTATGGCGGCCATCGTTGATGAAGCGGGAGTGGATATTATACTGGTGGGTGATTCTGCGTCAAACGTAATGGCCGGGCACGAAACCACGCTGCCGATTACTTTAGATCAAATGATCTATCATGCATCATCAGTAGTTCGCGCTGCAAAACGTGCGTTGGTTATTGTTGACCTTCCATTTGGGTCGTACCAGGGTAATTCAAAGGAGGCGCTGAATTCTGCCATCCGGATCATGAAGGAATCAGGCGCTCACGGCGTGAAAATGGAAGGCGGTGTTGAAATTGCTGAATCTGTTACCCGCATCCTTACTGCCGGAATCCCGGTGATGGGGCATTTGGGTTTAACACCACAATCTATCTATAAATTCGGAACTTACACTGTAAGGGCTAAAGAAGAAGCCGAGGCGCAAAAATTGCGGGACGATGCTTTAAAGCTGCAGGAATTGGGGTGCTTTGGCATCGTATTGGAAAAAATCCCGGCCAAACTAGCTAAAGAAGTAAGCGAAAGTATTAACATACCTACTATAGGTATAGGTGCCGGCCAAAATTGCGACGGACAAGTACTGGTAATACACGATATGCTGGGTATAAACAAAGGCTTTAAGCCACGCTTTTTACGCCAATACGCAAATTTACATGAAATAATGTATGGCGCCTTCCAGAACTATGTAAGCGATATAAAGGCAAAAACTTTCCCTAACGAGAAAGAGGAGTACTAAATAGTTCATGGTTAATAGTTGATGGTTCATAGCCGCTGCAATTGCAGTTTTTTACCATCAACCCTTTTACAGCCATGAACTATGAACCATCAACTATGAACTAGCCCATGTCTAAAGTCAACATAAAATATATCAACCACGAAATTACCGACGATGATGTCCTTTATGAGGATAATCATTTGATCGCTATTAACAAGCGCGCGGGTGATATTGTGCAGGTTGATGATACAGGCGACGAATCATTGGATGATAAGGTTAAGAAATACATCGCCACAAAATATAACAAACCAAACGGCGCTTTTTTAGGTGTGGTACATCGGCTGGACCGACCAGTTAGTGGCGTGATTCTGTTCGCTAAAACCAGCAAGGCACTTGAGCGGATCAACGCCATGTTTAAAGGCCGGGAAATGCACAAAACCTATTATGCCGTTGTACGCAACCGCCCGCAACCCGAAGCAGGTAATCTTGTGCACTGGCTGGTAAAGAATCCGCAGAAAAATGTTACCAAGGCGCATGATAGGGAGGTAGTTGGGAGTTCCCGCTCTGAACTAAACTATAAAATGGTTGGCGAGCTTAACGGTTATTATTTAATTGAGGTGGATCCGATAACCGGCAGACCGCACCAGATTAGGGTGCAGCTTTCAACCTTGGGCAGTCCGATTGTGGGCGATAATAAGTATGGCTACCCGCGTGGAAGCCTGCGCAAAAGTATCAGTCTGCATGCCCGCCGGCTGGAGTTTATCCACCCCATAAAAAAGGAACCTATTGTAATTATTGCTCCCGTACCGAAGGATGGTTTTTGGGAAAGGTTTGAGGGGATGATGGTGGGGAGTAATCATTAGTCTCGAGTCACAAGTCTTAAGTCAAAAGTTAAAATACAACTTCTTCCTCAAGACTTAGGACTTTCAACTTGACACTATTCATTTGTCAATATAACCTTCAAAGCTTTTTCTTTTGCTGCGTTGCCAAATGTATCATACGCCTCCATAACCTGGTTAAACCTGAAATGGTGGGTGATTAGTTGACTGGGTTGCAATTTTTTTGATTGAACAGTTTTTAAAAGCATGGGGGTGGTTACAGTATCAACCAGCCTTGTGGTAATGGTGATGTTTTTTGACCATAAAGTTTCCAGGTGGAGGGTTGCACTTTTACCGTGTACTCCAATATTTGCGATCCTGCCGCCGGGGGCTATTATTTCCTGGCATAATTCAAAGGTCGCAGGTACGCCAACAGCTTCAATAGCTACATCAACTCCCCTTCCCTCTGTGAGGCTCATTATCTTTTTAATAGCATCCTCATGTGCGCTGTTAATGGTTTGGGTTGCGCCAAAAGTTTTTGCAACTCCCAGGCGGTTGTCATCCTGGTCTATCATAATAATCTCCGAAGGCGTATAAAATTGAGCAGTTAATAAAGCAGCTATACCTATGGGGCCCGAACCTACAATTGCTATTGTATCGCCGGGTTTTACTTGTCCGTTTAATACGCCGCATTCAAAACCTGTGGGCAAAATATCGCTTAGCATAACCAAAGCTTCTTCATCGGCGCCTGCAGGAATCGGGTAAAGGCTGTTATCTGCATGCGGGATCCTTACATATTCAGCCTGTGTACCATCAATCATGTGCCCTAAGATCCATCCGCCATCTGCACAATGCGAATACATACCCTTTTTACAATAATCACATTTACCGCATGATGTTATGCATGAGATCAATACGTGATCGCCTTTTTTGAAGCTACTTACAGCGCTTCCGGCCTCTTCAATTATTCCAACGCCTTCGTGGCCTATTATCCTGCCGTCAGTAACTTCCGGAACATCGCCTTTCATAATGTGAAGGTCAGTTCCGCATATGGTTGTTTTCAGAATTTTAACGATGGCGTCTGTTGGCTTCATTATAATGGGTTTAGGCTTGTTTTCCCAGGCTTTTTTCCCGGGGCCGTGATAAACCAACGCCTTCATCGTTTTTGCTGAACCGTTCGATATTGAATTTACATTGGGTTTAGTTGTAACCCCTTCCTGAATCAATGCTTCCATAATTTTATCTTTAAGTATAAGTGATGATAAAACAAAGTTGCACGGATAACAGCCTTTATTAAATGACAGCGGTCACTATTGAAGGTGATGTTAATTAATTTCCTTTAAACTTGAGTCCATGCGCCTTAAGGATCCCGCTAATATCTACCCTCCAGATATATTGGTCTGTTGACACCGTTACACCCGCACCATTCTGTTGATTACTAAAGTATAATGTTTTTAAATCGGGCGATAAGCGAGCCTCTACGCCGAATACCTTATCCGAAATTTCCTTTCTTAAATCTATCGGTTCGCTCCACCCGTTTGGAGTGCGGAAAACAATGAAAAGGTCAGCAGTATGCGGCAATGCAGGCGGGCGACCGGAAGAAAAAATAAGGAATGATTCATCAGGTGCCACGGCAGGATCCACATCGCCATAATTGTCTACACTGAACGATGGACGAACCGGCGTTTCATATTTGCCGTTCCTGAACTGCGATCTGCGGATATGGAAACGCCCCGATGTATCAGGCAGCATAAAGTAAATACTGCTGTCGGCTGTAACAGCCGGGCTAAATATGGAACTGTTTTGGTTGATGATCTCAGGTAATAACTCCGGTGTGCCCCAGCCTTTTTTTGTATGGGCCACCTTCCATAGGTTGCCACCGCTGCCGGGATAGCTCTTCTTGCTCCAAAAGCCATCAAGTTTTGCGCCACCGGGAGTTTTGGGGCGGCTTGAGGCAAATATTAAAAATTTACCATCGGGCGAAAAGGCGGGTTCCAGGTTCTGAAAATCTCCGCTAAACGGCGCCAGCTCGGGCTCCGACCATTTATTGTCTTTGCGGTAAGATACCATTATTGTAATATCCTTATCAGCAGCCTGCCCGAAATAAACGGCTTTGCCATCCGGCGAAAACGCCGGTGCGGCAGCACGCCCGGCAACACCCGGGATTGCTCCCGGGACAAAGAGTGTGGCATCAATTTGGATTTTTCCGGTATCGACCAATTGAAATCTTGTCTTGCCTGCGGCTTTCACCGACTCCATATTAAGCGAGATGATAACCAGAACGCAAATTAGCTGTATGATATTTTTCATTGGATGGTAATTAGTTTGAAGGTGATTCCTAAATCTAACTACCGGATATTTTGAGACGATAAGAAACTATTTAAATAAGGTTGTTATTATATCTAACGGATTAATTGAATTATTCAATCGGGCCAATGCTCACAGCGCCAATACCTTCTGCCAAATCTTCTCATCAACCCAAATGCCTTCACTCAAACTTTTCTCTCTTGTCCTCAGGGTGTTTTCACCTGGGTAGAAAATCGAATCGCCAGTACGTTCACGCCTGCTGGTTTTTGTATAGTTGATGATCTCTTCAATCGCTTGGTCAGTATAACTATTGTTTTCAGGCCTGATACAAATAAACAACTGCGACGCACCCGATTCCTTCCCGCTTTGTGTAATTTTTGTTGTTGAGTTACCCTGGCTTAAAACCGTTGCCAGCAAATCAAGCACTAATGAAAGGCCCGACCCCTTCCAGAAGCCAACCGGCAGTAATCTTTCAGACTTCAATATTTCAGCAGCATCTGTACTTAGATTCCCATTGATATCGTAGCCACCGGGGAATGGTAGCTCTTCATTATTGTTTTTGTACTGGTTAAGCTTCCCAACGGAGTATTGCGAAATAGCCATATCCAATACAATGTGCCCATTTTTTCGCGGCACGGCAATAACTAGAGGATTGTTACCCAAACGCGGATCGATACCGCCCCATGGCGGTAGGTTGGCGATGGTATTGCTAAAGCAAATGCCGATCATCCCTGCCTCTGCCGCTTGCCATCCGTAAGCGCCGCCCCGCATCCAATGGTTGGTGTTTTTTAGCGCAACGCATCCAATCCCGTTTTCCTTTGCCAACGCTATTGCCCTGTCCATGCAAAAGGTGGCATTTAAAACCCCTGGTCCTAAATTGCCGTTCCATTGCTCTAATGATCCAAACGCATTTTCTTTCGTGGATATAGTATTAGGGTTTACAAGGCCATCCTTTACAAATTCAACAAAAACCGGGAATCGGTTTAACCCATGCGTGTATACGCCGTCGCGACTATTGACCGCAAAAATGGTAGCGCATTGGTTGGCCCTCTCGGCCGTGAAATTTAACGACAGTAATATCCGTTCAAATTCAGATCGCATTTTATCAAATGATACACGCATGTTTTTTAAGTTGATTTGTGGAAGCTAATTTAGCACCCTGATAAAGGTAGGTACTCTTATAAATTAAATTATTGCTGCAGCTCAATAATAATCTATATTCAAAAGAAGTTATAATCAACACTGTACCGGTTAATACGGGCGGAATTTTTATTTTTGCGGATATAGCCCTGATGAAGAAAAGATATTTATTGCTCCTGTCTGTCGTATTAATAGGCCTTGTTATTAATTCCTGTAAAAAAACGGGTCAAAACGCTATTCCTGCACTTTTTTCGGGTGGTACCTGGCAATTGGCGTCTATTGAGACAGCCACTTATACCGGTAATACGCAATTAACAGATACCACCGTAAATGATACCTGCGGGCAGTATTTTACCTTTAAGCCCGACTTTACCTGCACGTATACAAATTTTAATTGCCTTACCCAATCATCCAGCGGAACCTGGGCGCTTACTCCTAATCAGCTTTATTTAAACGCTGATATGACTTGCGATAGCACCACAACAACCAAAACAAAACCATTCATAAATGCCCAGATCATAACCCTTGGTGTATATTCCATGGTGCTTAACACGGGCGATATTGCGCCAAATTATTCCTTAACAAAGCCAAGGAAGATTGTTAAGTATGGATTCATAAGGCAAAAGACCACAACCGGCAATTAATTTCGCATCAGTTTTCTGGTTGAGCAATTTTAATTTAGTAAAAATTAAAAAACGTGTTTATTGCTATTTAAACCGCCAATTATTGGGATGGAATCGTTATATTTGGGCCATGTAACTGTAATGTGTAACAAAAAAATTACCTGAAAAAGGCGATTTAAACTGTTAGTTATACATTTACCTTACCATTAAAAAGTATACGATTTTAATGAAAAAAAGAATTGCCATTTTTGCTTCGGGGTCTGGATCAAATGCTCAAAAAATAATGGAGCATTTTAAACGCAGTGCAGAAGCCGAAGTTGTATTAGTGCTTACAAACAATCCACAGGCTTACGTATTACAGCGATCTGATAACTTTGAAATTCCCTCTCATATTTTTACGCGCCAGGAATTTTATGAAACCGATGATGTGATCAGGCTTTTAAAGAATCTGCAGGTGGATCTGATAGTACTTGCCGGCTTCCTTTGGCTGGTACCTGTTTCATTATTAAATGCGTTTCCCAATAAAATCATCAACCTGCATCCCGCTTTGTTACCAAAGCATGGCGGTAAGGGTATGTATGGCGATCATGTTCACAAAGCAGTGCTTGCCGCCGGTGATGAAGAATCGGGCATTACCATTCATTTTGTGAGCGATAAATTTGATGAAGGCGAGATCATCCATCAATCCAAATTTAAAATTGAGGCTGACGATAACCTTGAAGTAGTGAAATTTAAAGGCCAGCAACTGGAACACCAGCACTTTCCACGAGTGATTGAAGGTTTGCTGAAGAAAATGAAGAGTTGAGGTTGGAGATTAGTCGGATATAGGATTAAAAAAGCAGCGATCCGTGTATTATTTCATAAACAATTAAATCACCGTCTTTAATTTTAAATGCTATTACCCAATCGTAATAATGGGTGCAAGAATACTTGTAAGCTGCTAAAACGTAATGATTACAAAGTGAGTATTGAACGCCAGGTACTGCTAATTTCTTAATAGCAGTTTTAAATTTCAAAGCATATCTTGCACCGCTTCCCTTTGTGTTTTTTGATTCTACAAAATCGGCTATCGCATCAATAACTCGTAAAGCTTTGGGCATTATTTTAACACCCAGCGTACTATTTTGCATGCAGATATTTTGCAAAAGCCTCTTCTAAATCAATGGGCTCTGCTTCAATTCCCTTCGATAAATAAGCCATTAATTCCTCTTCTGTCGCTTTTCTGCCTATGCCTTTTACCATTGAGTCAATTCCCAGCTCTTCAAAATCTTGAGTAGTAGCCGATAAGCCAAGCTCTTCAGCGAATTGCTTCAATAAATGGATTTTTTTTTCGGAGTCTGATTTGATGATCAACGTAGTCATTATACTAAGTTAACAACATATATTCATTAATAAAAATCAACTAAGTGATACCGGTGTAAAAATAATAGAATTATATCACCGCCCTAACTATACTCGCCCTTGCAGGTAAGGGTAAACGTATTCTTGTTCCCTCAAAATATAGTTTTTCAGTTTCCTCAGTGGTTAAAAAAGACACCTTGGTAAATCCGCAACCCTTTAACAGTTTTATTAACTCGTCCGGTTCAAAATAAGTTATCCATGGTTCGCCTGCGGCTGCGGATCTTTCTGCGGCTCTGGTTGCCCAGGCGTTGTCCTTGTTTTGTGAAGCGCTAAATATAAACTCGCTTCCTTTGGGCAATCCACCTAAAAAATGGAATATTTTATCAGCAGTATCCCTGGTGAGATAAATTAACACACCGAGGCAGGCTGTGAAAACCGGCTCCTTTAAATTTAGTTTACTTTTCCTGAATACTTCCGACAGGTCGTCTGATTCAAAGTCGACCGCGATAAATGAAAGATTTTGTGGTGGAATGATTCCCGCATTGTTCAAACGTTGGATCTTATCTGCCTGGCTTGTGGGATGATCGGCTTCAACAATATTAATACCACGTGCCCATTCCGGTTGGCGATAAGCAAAAGTTTCTAAACCAGCGCCAAGGAACAGGAACTGTCTTAATCCCTTCTGGTATGCTTCGGCGGAGCAATCCTCGGTATAACGGCTTCGCAATAAAACGTGCGTACGCAGCGCCATTGAAGCTCCGGTAAAGAAGTGATAGTTATAATCATTTAAATATTCTTCTGTTTCCGGGCCCAGCAGCTTTAAAATAACGGGGTCATTTAGAAGCTTCTCATCACCGTCAATTAATTGATGGGCGGCCTTAAGCGTAGCGGCGCCAACTGCAGTTGCACTTCCTGTTTCCTTCATATTAGTTCGATTGCTGGATTATTACACATACACCGCTTTTGTCAAGCAAGGCAAATTCCTTTAAACCCCATGGCTGTAATTTTACGAAAGGTAGATTAGGATGAAAAAGTTTAATGTCTTTTTCCATTAACTCCGCATGAAATGCGTCGATATCATCTGTGTCAATTCTTATTTCGGGCCTGTCTTTTTTGGCATATTCATCATCCTCATGCAAAAATAAGGTCACGCCATCCCGGTCCACAATATAAAACGGGTGTTCTCCGTCTGGTTCGCTGTATTTAACTACGAAGCTAAGGCACTCAACAAAAAGGGCTAATCCTGTTTTTATATCTGAATAAAAGATCTTCGGGATTACTTTGTTCAGTTTCATTTTCTTCCTTTAATGATTATTCAAAGTTCCATCCAAAAAACGAAATTCCACTTTACAATTGTTAAGAAATAAAATTAAACCCTGTTCCTGATTCTGCTTAACGAAACGGCTGTAATACCCAGGTAGGAAGCAATGTGCTGAAGCGGCACCCGTTGTATAATTTCCGGATTATCCCGAAGCAAGTTGTCATAGCGCTGTTTTGGCGTATCCCTCAGGTATGAAAAGAAATGCCGCATAAATTCCGATTGCTTATCGCCGGCTTTTTCAACCATGTAATTGTAGAGCGTAAAATCTTCTTTAATGATCGCCATGTCGCTTTGGCTAAGCCATCTTAAGGATGTTGGTTCAATAGTTTCAATACTAAACAGGCTTGGTGTATTATGCCGAAAACTTTCGGACGAGTACACCACATCGCCCTCAAAAAAGAATTGAAAACTTATCTCCCTGCCGTCATGAGAAAACGAATTACGAACACATCCTTTTTCAACCAGGTAAATTTTACGGCTAATATCGCCTTCCTTTAAAAGTAGTTGCCTGGCGCCGGCTTCTTCGTGCTTCCACAGGTGCCCATGGTTTTTCCAGGCTGATCTTATTTCGGGTGATGGAGCAAATGGTCGGGCCATTTTATCTTAGTTTTTTGAATAACCGGGTTATCAATTAAGTTGTTTTGGCGGGGCTTTATCTTACGCTTGCCTTAATGAAAATCCACCTCCAATAGTTCTACTTCACCAGTTACTTCCTTCAACCCCAAGCCATGAAAGTTAAGCGTTTGCTGAATTGTTTTTAAGTTGGAGATATCAAGCGAGAAATCGTAGCTGTTATCGTCGCTAATATTATCGGTGATGATTATTTTGGCGCTGCCTTCAAGCGTGGTTGTAAAATCTTTCAGATGGTATCCAACTATCTCAAATTTTGGAAAATAATCGTCAGAAAAACTGCTGTGTCCCTTCTGCATCGACATAAACGAATGTAGTTTGGCACTATCGGTTACCACAAGTTCATAATGTGGTTTGGTTACCTTATTTATTTTAGCATCAAACTTTAAGGCATCGCCCATTAAAGAAATGATAAGGTTCTTTCTTGGCTTATTTATCAGCAGCGTATTCCTGTATTTTTTAAAAAGCGTGGTATCACGCCTACTGTCAAAATCAAGGGTGAGTCGCCGTTTTAGTTTTGTAGTATCATTAGTGATTATGCGCGCTCGTCGCCCAAAGCCGGTCAGGTCTTCTAAAAGATCGCCGAGTTGTTCGTCGCTTTTTGTTACGCTGATATAATCACCGTTAGAATTTAAGGAGCTTCCACCCGGCGACTGTTTTTGGGTTGTATCGGAATAGGTAATTGAGAATGAGAAAAACGGCCTCGCTTTAACCGGTTTTTTTACCGGAGCATCTGGTTTTGGCGTTTCTTTGGCAACTGGTGCCACATATTCATTTTTAATGATTTTTGAAAGGATCTCGTCTGTTAGCTGTTCACCAGAGCCGGCCCATTTTACCATGTTATTTTTGTCAATAACTACACTGTACGGGATATAATTAACCATGAAATTATTCATAGTGGTTTTACTCGTGTCGACTAAATTAAAACCGTGGACTTGTTTTTTCGTACGATCAAAAAAACGTTGAACTGTAGCTAGTTTTTCTTCAGTCAGGATGGCGAAAACAACATCCTTACTTTGATAGGTGTCGGCCAATTTATTAAAATGTGGAAAGTTGGCAATACAGGGAGCACACCATGTTGCCCAAAAATCAATAACCAGGATTTTGCCCTTGTTAAAATCTTTTGGCACTTGTTTACCAACGTATTGCTGAAAGTTTACGGCCGGCGCAGGTTGGTTAAATTGTAACCCGCCCGATTGCGCTTTTAGCAAACTGGCAGTTAAAATAAAACAGAGCGTAAACAAGGTGGATTTCATGTTTTTTTAGATAAGATTTAGTCAAATATAAAAAAAGAAAGTGCGAGTTTATGTGTTGCGCAGATAAACTTATCCGGCAATATCGATAAAATTTAAAGCGTATTTATACGGGGTTTTTGATTGATAAAAAAACTAAAAAAAAACTAATCTCCAGTCTCTATTCTCTAATCTCAATTCCCTACCTTTGCGGCTCAAAAAACTTCCTGTAAATGAGCGAGTCAGTGCAAATAAAGAATGCTTTAATTTCTGTTTATTACAAAGATAATTTAGAGCCGATAATCCATGAGTTAAACCGCCTTGGCGTTAACATATATTCAACCGGCGGAACGGAAACGTTCATCCGTAATTTAGGGGTTAATGTAATCCCGGTAGAAGACCTAACTTCCTATCCGTCAATATTAGGCGGCCGCGTTAAGACACTGCACCCGAAAGTTTTCGGTGGCATATTAGCCCGCAGAAACTTTGCCGGTGACGAGCAGCAATTGGCACAATACGAGATCCCCGAAATTGATTTGGTGATCGTAGATCTTTACCCGTTTGAAGAAACGGTAAAGTCGAACGCCGAAGAAGATGAGATCATTGAAAAAATTGACATAGGCGGCATCTCTTTGATCCGTGCGGCGGCTAAAAACTTTAAAGATGTCGTGATCGTTGCATCAAAAGCAGATTACCCTGTATTGGAGGACCTGCTGAAAACACAAGGCGGAACAACCACCATCGCACAGCGCCGTTCATTCGCGCGCAAAGCGTTTAATATTTCATCAAATTACGATACAGCGATCTTCAAATACTTTAACCATGAAGAGCCGCTTCCGGTATTTAAAGAAAGTATTCAAAGTAGCCAGGTTTTGCGCTATGGTGAAAACCCGCACCAGGGTGGTGTTTTTTATGGCGATTTGGACGCGATGTTTACCAAATTGAACGGTAAAGAGCTGTCATATAACAACCTGGTTGACGTTGACGCTGCTGTTGCTTTGATAGATGAGTTTACCGAGCCCACCATCGCTATTTTAAAGCACACGAATGCCTGCGGAATTGCATCGCGCAATTTTATTAAAGAGGCCTGGATAGATGCTTTGGCATGTGATCCTGTTTCTGCATTCGGTGGTGTTATTATTGCTAATGACGAGATCGACGCTGCAACTGCTACCGAAATCGACAAAATATTTTACGAAGTATTGATAGCACCTGCATATACCGACGATGCTGTTGCGATACTAAAAGGTAAAAAGAACCGTATTATACTGGTTCGTCAGCCCGTTGAATTGCCTACTAAATTGTTTAAAACATTGTTGAACGGTGTTATTGAGCAGGACAAGGACGCAGTGATTGAAGGGCCGGCACAAATGACGGCGGTAACCAACAGGAAGCCAACCGAACACGAACAACGTGATTTGTTTTTTGCCAACAAGGTTGTTAAGCATACCAAATCAAATACTATTGTGTTTGCAAAAAATGGTCAGCTGATGTCAAGCGGCGTTGGGCAGACCTCAAGGGTTGATTCGTTACGACAAGCGGTTATTAAAGCCGAAAGTTTTGGGTTCGACCTGCATGGAGCGGTAATGGCATCTGATGCTTTTTTCCCATTCCCTGATTGTGTTGAGCTTGCTGCCGAGGCTGGAATTACTGCTGTTTTACAGCCGGGTGGTTCAATAAACGACAAGCTTTCGGTTGAAATGTGTAATGAAAAAAACATTTCGATGGTTACCACTGGGGTACGTCATTTTAAACACTAATTAATTGTAAAACAGGGTGCGATTTATTAGGATAGTTCGCTTTAATTAGTCTAAATTCGTGAACTTCCTGCCCTTATTATTAACGTTGACGCTTATTTTTTGAAATAAAACCAAATGGGTCTATTTAATTTTTTTACACAAGAAATCGCTATTGATTTAGGTACCGCAAATACCCTCATCATACATAATGATAAAGTTGTTGTTGACGAACCGTCGATAGTAGCTTTTGACCGCACTACCAATAAAGTTATAGCCATAGGGCGCCAGGCCATGCAGATGGAAGGCAAGACCCACGATAATATCCGTACTGTTCGCCCGCTTAAAGATGGTGTAATTGCCGACTTTAACGCTGCTGAGCACATGATCCGCGGGATGATAAAAATGATCAACCAGGGCAAAGGATGGTTTTTCCCATCGCTGCGTATGGTTATCTGTATCCCGTCGGGTATTACCGAGGTTGAGAAACGTGCGGTACGTGACTCTGCCGAGATTGCCGGAGCAAAGGAAGTTTACCTGATCCACGAGCCGATGGCTGCTGCGGTAGGTATCGGTATCGATGTTGAAGAGCCGATGGGTAATATGATTATTGATATCGGCGGTGGTACTACCGAGATTGCGGTTATCGCCTTATCGGGTATCGTTTGCGATCAGTCTATCCGTGTAGCGGGTGATAACTTCGACTCTGACATCGTACAATACATCCGTCGTCAACATAACATCATGATAGGCGACCGTACGGCTGAAAAGATAAAAATTGAGGTTGGCGCTGCATTGCCTGAACTTGCCGATCCACCAACTGATTTTGCAGTACAGGGTCGTGACTTAATGACCGGTGTGCCAAAACAGATCATGGTATCATACTCGGAAATTGCACATTGCCTGGATAAATCAATTTCTAAAATTGAGGAAGCTATTCTTAAAGCGTTAGAGATTACCCCACCGGAGCTTTCGGCAGATATTTACCAGACAGGGATCTACCTTACAGGTGGTGGCGCATTATTACGCGGCCTTGATAAACGTATCGCCGCAAAAACCAAGCTGCCGGTTCACGTTGCCGAAGATCCGCTTCGCGCCGTAGTTCGCGGAACAGGTACCGCCCTGAAGAATATTGGTAATTTTAAATTTTTAATGCAATAGAGTAGAGACTAGTTAATTGGAGATTAGAGATTAGTTCTTTTATTGCAGGTTAAGTAATATTTAGTATGAATTCTTTTACTGATCTTGAGGTTTGGAAAAAAGCAAGGCTTTTACGAAACAATATCTCTGAATTAACTAAATCGTTTCCACCAGACGAAAAATACATGCTAACTGATCAGATCATTCGATCATCAAGGTCTGTAGGAAACAATATTGCTGAGGGGCATGGGAGGTTTCATTACGCCGATGCGGCTAAGTTTCTGTTAAATGCACGCGGTTCGGCTGCGGAAACAATAGACCACCTGATTATTGCCTTAGATAGTAATTTTATTAACGAAGAGATTTTAGAATCTTTTAAAAACGATTGTGAGGAATGCACGAAAATGATAAATGGATATATTTCTTTTTTAAGAAAGCAGGCAGAAGTAAAACCTAATCTCTAACAACAAATTAATAAACGTTTAGGCAACTAATCTCTAATCTCCAATTAACTAATCTCTAACCATGCGTAACCTCTTGATATTTATCACTAAGTATAACGCATTCTTTTTGTTTGTGATTTTCGAGGTTTCGGCGCTGCTGATCTATATCAAATACAACTCTTTTCAAAACGCAAGCTTTATTAATTCATCAAACCAGGTTACCGGTGGGTTGTATGCCCGGATCAGTGAGTTTAAAAGCTACCTGTCGTTGAAGGATAATAATGATGCCCTTGCACTTGAAAATGCCCGGTTGCGCAACCAGCTTAAGTCGTCGTTATACGCCGATACTTTAAATAAGCATAAAATAGTTGATACCGTTTACAAGCAGCAATATGAATACATTGTGGGCAGGGTGATCAATAATTCAACCAACCGTGCAAATAACTATATCACCATAAATAAAGGCAGTAAACAGGGCATTACGAAAGGAATCGGGGTGATCTGTAGTGCGGGCCTGGTAGGAAAAGTAGTTTTTGTTTCAGATCATTTTTCGGTGATTCAATCATTGCTGCATAAGGATTCACAATTCAGCGCGATGCTGGCTACTAATAAAGAGATCGGTTATATTCAATGGAGCGATGAGTTTAATCCGCACAAGGGTTTGCTGCGCGATGTATCAAACAACGCGGTGCCAAAGATTGGCGAAAAGGTGGTGACATCCGGTTACTCACTATTCCCTGTGGGCATCCCGATTGGCACCATCAGCAGCCTGAAAACTAAGGGTGGCGGTGTTTCATTAAACATGGATGTGGCGCTTGCAGTTGATTTTACCAAGCTGCAATATGTATATGTAATTGTCAATAAATTTGCCGCCGAGCAAACGGGACTGGAGGCTCAGCAAAAAAAGGATGAGTAAAACTATCATAGTAAACTTTCTGCGCTTTATAGTACTGGTATTTATCCAGGTTTTTCTGTTAAAGAATATCGACCTGTATAACCTTTCAACGCCGTACTTCTATATCCTGTTTATCCTGTTGTTACCGTTTGAGGTGCCTAACGTTTTATTGTTCATCCTTGCATTCATATTAGGCCTCACTATTGACGCTTTTTACGATACACCCGGCCTGCACGCAGCGGCCTGTGTGGTACTTGCCTTTGTCCGTATTTTATTCATCAGTATAACCGTTCAAAAGGATGGTTTTGACAACGAGCCTGAGCCAACACTAAGCATTATGGGCGTAAGGTGGTTCTTAACCTATGCCGTTGTACTTACCTTTGTTCACCATTTTTTCCTCATCAACCTGGAAGCTTTCAGCCTGTCGCAAATTGAATTCACAATAAGCCGCATTTTATTGAGTTCAATATTTACCGTGTTTTTAATATTAATTTCAGGCCTGTTATTTTTCAAGAGGAAAGAGCGTAAATGAATAGTTTTTTTGAGCGACGCTATGTTATAGCGGGGATTTTTATAGCCATTGTTGTTGTACTGCTTGCCCGGCTGTTCTATATCCAGATCGTCGACCCCAAATATGCCATTTACGCAGGTAAAAATGTTTTAAGGCAAACCATAATATATCCTGCCCGGGGACCCATTCTCGATCGGAACGGAAAGGTGCTTGTACAAAACGAGCCCTTTTATGACATCATGATCACACCCCGGGAGGTGAAGCCGTTTGATACCGTTGAGTTCTGCAAGCTGCTGGGAATTGACAGAGATGGTTTTAATAAACGCTGGATAAAAGCCTGGAAATACTCGCCGGTTTTAAAATCGGTTTTTGAAAAACAGCTTACTGCACAAACATATGCTTCGGTATCTGAACGACTGTCTGAATTTCCAGGTTTTTCTGCCATAACCCGTTACCTGCGTAATTACCCGGACTCAGTTGCAGCACAATTTCTTGGTTATATCGGCGAAGTGCAGGATAATGACATCAAGCGGTCTAACGGTTATTACCATCCCGGCGATTTCATTGGTATAACCGGCGTTGAAAAATCATACGAAAATGTATTGCGCGGACAACGGGGGGTGAGTAATCAAATGGTTGACTCACGGGGGACGTTAAAGGGGAAGTTCGCTAACGGGTTGTACGATACCGCCGCAGTGCCTGGACAGCGGTTAACATCATCCTTAGATATCACCATTCAAAAGCTTGGCGAAAAGCTGATGCAAAACAAGGTAGGCAGCATTGTAGCCATTGAACCCGCGACAGGTGAGATACTGGCGTATGTGAGCAGCCCAACTTATAATCCTAACCTGATGGTTGGTCGTGAACGCGGTAACAACGCAGCTAAAATGTATGCTGATGTTTATAACCCATTTTTTATAAGACCAGTGCAGGCCAAGTATCCGCCAGGTTCGTCCTTTAAGCCATTAAGCGCATTGATCGCTTTGCAAGAGGGGATCATTACACCGCAAACAACTTATTATTGCCCGGGATATTTTCAGGCAGGCAACAGGAGAGTAAAGTGTAATAATGGAGAAGCTCATGGTTTGGTAAATTTAAGCAGTGCAGTGGCAGAATCATGTAACGGCTATTTTTCCATGGTATTCCAGAAGATCATTGAGCACAACGGTATCAAACAAACAGAAGCAACCTATACCGACTGGCGTAATAATGTAAAGAAATTCGGTTTAGGTAGCCGATTGGATCTGGATGTACCAGGCGAAAGCAGGGGTAATGTGCCTACGCCATTGTATTACGATAATCAATACCGTAAGGGCGGCTGGCGTGCGAGTACAATTTTATCACTTGCTATTGGCCAGGGCGAGTTATTGGCTACACCCTTGCAAATGGCCAACCTGGAGTGTACAATAGCCAACCATGGTTATTATTACAAACCTCACCTGGTTAAAGCCATCGGAACCAAAAACGTAATTAAGGAAGAATATACATTGCGCAACTATGTTGGGATAGATTCGGGATATTTTGAACCGGTGATAAATGGGATGCAGGCGGTGGTTGAAAGAGGTACAGGCATCCGGTCAAAAATTCCCGGCATTATTATGTGTGGAAAAACAGGTACCGCCCAAAACCACGGTGGCGAGGCGCACTCTGTATTTGTAGCCTTTGCACCACGGGAAAACCCAAAGATCGCTATAGCTGTTGTTGTGGAAAACTCAGGTGAAGGTGCGCACTGGGCAGCACCTATTGCCAGCTTTATAGTTGAACAATACCTAAGGGGAAGCATTTCTCCGCGTGAGTCTGGAATAACCGTTGATTATTTTGCAAATGCAAATCGCCTGCCCGATTCGGCACTTTATTATAACCGTTTCAAAAGGAAAGTTTCACCAAAAGATACCGCTAAACAAAAAGCAGATACAATGAAAAAGCCGATAAAAGGCTTAAAGGGTGCATCCCGTCAAAATAAAAAAGATTCGTCAACCAGGCTATTGGCCGTTTTACCGAAGGGAAAACATGATAAATAACCAGCGCAGCTTCTTTTTTAATGTAGACTGGGTAACGGTATTCATATTCCTTTGCCTTTGCACCATCGGCTGGTTTAATATTCACGCCGCGGTGTTTGATGAGCGTTATCCAAGTATTATCGATGCACACACCAATTACGGCAAGCAGTTTACATTTATAGTGGTTTCCATAGTTGTAGGTGGAATTATATTATTGCTGGAGAGCAGGTTTATTACCGCATTGGCGCCGGCATTTTATATTATAACGCTACTGCTGCTGGCCATCGTGTTGGTAGTTGGGCGTAATGTTGGCGGTAACCAGGCCTGGATAAATATGGGTGGCGGCTTCAGGCTGCAGCCCTCGGAATTTGCCAAGTTTGCCACGTGCTTGTTGCTGGCGCGATATCTGAGCGGCCCTAACATCCGCGTTGCTGAACCAAAGGCATTTGCCATAGCGGCGGCAATTATCGGCGTACCCATGTTCCTGATCATGCTGCAGCCCGATATGGGTTCAACGCTGGTGTTTTTGTCGCTTGTATTTGTTTTATACCGCGAGGGCCTTTCGCCTTACTTTTTAATAATCGGTGCCTTATTTATTGCGCTGTTTGTAACATCGATATTATTTCCGCCGCTTGCCGTTATCGGGGTAATTGTGGCGATAACACTTGCTGTTGTTGGCTTATTTCGCCGCAACAAAAAGGTGGTTTATACCATGCTTACCGGGCTGGCTATTTGCGTGGTATTTGTGTTTAGCGTTAAGTTTATTTACAACAGTGTTTTAAAGCCGCACCAAAAGGTTAGAATTGATATTATATTAGGCATCAAGAGCGATCTTAGAGGTAAGGGCTATAACCTGAACCAATCAAAGATTGCCATCGGCTCCGGTAAAATGTGGGGTAAGGGTTATTTAAAGGGAACCCAAACCAAATACTCATTTGTGCCTGAACAAAGTACCGATTTTATTTTCTGTACAGTAGGCGAGGAGTGGGGCTTTGCAGGATCATTAACCGTGCTGGGGCTCTACCTGTTTTTGGTCCTCCGGCTCATCTTTATAGCGGAGCGACAGCGATCACCATTCTCGCGAATCTACGCCTATGGGGTGGCGTCGGTGATCTTCTTTCACGTAATGATCAACATCGGTATGACGATTGGCCTGGTGCCTGTAATAGGCATTCCGCTGCCGTTCATCAGCTATGGCGGATCATCATTGCTAAGCTTTACTATCTTATTGTTTGTACTCCTGAAGCTGGATTCAAACCGGATGGGGATTGTTTAAGAAAGTTTACAGTTGACTGTTACAAGTTTGCGGTAAAAAGAACTGCCCACTGCCAACTCACAACAGCCAACTGACTAAGCATATCGTCTCTTCAGCAACGCATAAAACTTATCCGCAGTGGCTTGCTTGCCCTCCCAATTGTTTTTGGTAACGTAATTGGTTTTCAGGAACCGTTGTGCCTCTTCGAACGTGTTAAAGCGGTTTAAGATCTCTATCGCTTCGCTGTAGGCCAGGTTGTAACCATTGAACAAGTCCTTTACATAAAGTAGTTTGTCGTTTAACGTTATGGCCAGCTTAATATCGCTGATGGGTTTTATACTTAACTGTTCGCTTTTTGAGGCCTTATCACCTAATTGCGACGAGATCTTTTGATTGCGGGTTATTACTTCCGCTTCATCCTTTGCAGGCTCTTCAACTACAGGCTTTTCTTCCTGTATTTCTGCCACCGGCTCGGGCTGCACCACTTCGGGTTCAGGCTCAATCGCAATTTCGGGTTCAACTATTGCTTCAGGTTCTTTTATTTCCGGTTCAGGAACAACTTCAGCTTCTTCAATTATAGTGGAGATTTCCTCTGCCGGTTTTTCAGGTTCAGGAATTTCCTCAACAACAGTCTCCGGCTCGTCTTCCCAATTATCGGCTTCATCCAAAATCAATTCGTGCCTTATGGTTTCCGGTTCTTCGCGGATAAAGGAATAGCTATCTTCCGGAGTTCTTGAAGTAAAATCAAATTGAGGCATGCTGTGTTCCTCTTCGGCTGCAACGGGTTGTTCAGCCGGTACTTCAACGGGTTGTTCCTCCTGTTTTGCAGGCTCCGGTTCAACGGGTTTTGCTACCTCAACTTCAACCGGTTTTATTGGCGGTTTGGATGTTCTTAAGCTTTTTAGATCGGCTACCGGGTTCATTTTCTGAACTACCGGCTCAAAGAATTTTTGCTGATAGGTTTCAGGCTTTTCAACCAGCGGGCGCTTTGGCTTATTCTGCAGGTTAAGTTTACACAATATTTCTACATGATCGGTTAAGAAGTGCGCATTTGAAACAAACAACTCAAGTTCCAGGTCGTTCAAATTATCAACTACTGTTTCCAGGTATTCATATTGCTCACTCAGCTCTTGTATAATGCCACCTATCTTTTTAAATACTTCCTTTTGCTTCATGGATCAATGTTGGGAAAATGCTATTCAAAAATAAGATTAAATTCTGATATTTGAGGTCCGGGATTAGTGATTAGTGATTAGAGGTTAGTTAAAAACGCATTAAGGTGCAAAGCTATAGCTCTGCTTTTCTTTCGGACTTCCGGACTTTTCCGACTTTCGGACTAACTCATTCAAGTATTAATAATCAGCGATTTCGTGTTTACAGAAGATATTTTTAAGCGGAGGAATGAACTGGGCGGCAGCATCGAGGTGGTTTGTGGTTCCATGTTCTCGGGCAAGACAGAGGAACTTATCCGCAGGCTCAACCGTGCAAAAATAGCCAGGCTAAGGGTGGAGATCTTTAGTCCCAAAGCTGATACACGTTACGAAGAAAACGCCCTGGTATCGCATAATGCTACGTCTATTCCTTCAACGCCGGTTGAGAACGCATCCTCTATTTTGTTGCTGGCCAGCGATGTACACGTGATAGGCGTTGACGAGGCACAGTTTTTTGACGAGGAGTTGCCTGACGTTTGCAATATACTGGCAAATCGTGGGGTAAGGGTGATAGTTGCAGGGCTTGATATGGATTTTAAAGGCCGTCCCTTTGGCCCCATGCCTGACATTATGGCGATAGCCGATTCAGTAACCAAGCTGCATGCTGTATGCGTAAGGTGCGGCAACCCTGCCATGTATTCATACCGCCTTGTGCCTGGTGAAAGTAAAGTGCTGCTTGGCGAAAAAGAAAGTTACGAGCCAAGGTGCAGAAGCTGTTATAACGATCCGGAGCTTAAATAGCTGTTCTGTATTGTATCGTTAGGGAATGATACAGGCGATACAAACGATACAGAAAGAACAAAACCAAAATGAAACGAAAAACTGAAAAGACATTTACGATAGCCCAGGCCAGGGAACATAGTAAAAAATTAATCAGGGATTTTGCATCAAAAGATAATCGTGCTGCACAACCAGGATCTGACTTATCCTCCTCTCCAAAAAAAATAAATCATCACCCTAAAACAAAACCTACACCCTTGATTGTTATAAAGTAAAGGAGCTTGTAAGGTTATGGCCAAAAAGATATTGGTTATTGAAGACGATAAGGACATCAGGGACACTATTGTTTATATTCTTGAAGAGGAGGGGTATGACGTAGTTTCGTCCGGCGATTCCAAGATCCTGAAAAAAGTAACCGAGCATAACCCGGGTCTTATCCTGATGGACAACTGGCTTACTGAATGGAAAAGTGATGCCAATGGCCAGCAGCTAAGTAAAGAGCTCAAAACAAATCCGCAAACCAATCACATCCCGGTTATCATTATTTCGGCTGTAAACAACATTAAGGAGATTGCCGAAGAGGGCCTTGCCGATTCTTATCTTAAAAAGCCATTCGACATGGGTGTGCTTGTTGAAATGGTTAAGAAGTTTGTTATTTGATTCAATTGTTGGAATGTTGTAAGGTTGGAATGTTGTAAGGTTTTTTTTGGCTTGCAGTTCGACGCTTAATATTCATGCCCAGCTCTCCAACGTGTTAACTTCTCTTTATCCAACCATCACCCCGACAACATTCAAACATTTCAACCTTCCAACTTTCTAACAAAACATACTAAAATCCCAAAAAATCAGTTTACCTTTACAAACCAATTATTACCAAATTGATATGAATATGAGGAATTTATACTTATTATTTGTTGGCGCGTTGCTGATAACAGCTACTTCATGCAAAAAAACGCCTTCTTCTAACAACGGTTCCGGGAACGTTCCCGGTGATACCACCAAGACTAACCCGACAGGCAAGGATGTTCCATCGGGAGCAGGGGATGGGGTAACCTTTATTAATGGTGGCAAATCGGCCATTTTTAACCTGTATGCACCCAATAAAAAATCGGTTACGCTAATAGGCGACTTTAGCGGCTGGTCGACCACCGATACCAAATACGCCATGACCAATTCCGTTGACGGTACCCGCTGGTGGATCCAGATCGACGGCCTTGATCCTAACACGGAGTATGCTTATCAGTACTACATCGATAAATCGCTAAAGGTAGGCGACCCGTATTGCGAAAAGGTACTGGACCCGGCTAATGATAAATACATCCCGACAACAGTCTATCCCAACTTAAAGGCATATCCAACCGGGAAAACTACCGGGATTGTGAGCGTTATGCAGGCCAATCAGCCTTACACCTGGAAGAATACCAGCTTTACCCGCCCTGATCCTAAAAACCTTGTTGTTTATGAATTATTAGTGCGTGATTTTGTAGCGACGCACAGCTACAAAACATTAACCGATACGCTGAATTACATGAAGCGCCTGGGTGTTAACGCAATTGAATTAATGCCGTTTAATGAGTTTGAGGGCAATGATTCATGGGGATACAACCCGAACTATTATTTTGCGCCTGATAAATACTACGGCACCAAGAACGACCTAAAGGCGTTTATCGATGCCTGCCATGGAGCCGGTATTGCGGTGATCCAGGATATCGTATTGAACCACTCGTTTGGTTCATCGCCAATGGTGCAGATGTATGCCGATGCAAACGGTGTGCCGTTGAACAACCCATGGTATAATACAACGCCCACGCACCCCTATAATGTAGGGTACCAGTTTAACCACGAGAGTGCAGCTACCAAATACTTTGTAAAAAACGTGCTGAAGTTCTGGACGTCGGAATATAAGATAGATGGTTTCCGTTTTGATTTGGCCAAAGGTTTTACACAAACCAATTCGGGTACTGATGTTAACGCATGGGGTAATTATGACGCCAGCCGCGTTGCCATCTGGAAAAACTATAATAACTACATCAAATCCCTCGACCCTAAATTGTACGTGATACTGGAATATTTTGCCGGCAACCAGGAAGAAGGCGAACTGGCTAATGAAGGCATGATGACCTGGACAAACCTAAGTACTCCCGGTGAGCAGGCTACCATGGGCTATAATGACGCAGGTGGATCATGGGATATTTCGGGCTTGTTTTACGATGGCTATGGATTTACAAACCCTTATGCACTTGTAGCCTACTTTGAAAGCCACGACCAGGAACGCCTGCAATATAAAAACGGCATGTATGGCAACGCAAGCGGCACTTATAGTGTTAAGGACCTGCCAACCGGCTTAAAGCGCGACGAAATGGGCGCTGCATTTATGTTCTCATCGCCCGGCCCTAAAATGGTTTGGCAGTTTGGCGAGCGGGGCTATGATGTTACCATCGGTACAGATGACGTTAAATTGCAGGATAAGCTACCGCATTGGGAATACATGAACGATGTAAACCGTCAGCACTTATTTAAAGTGTATTCGCAGATGATAAACTGGAAGAAGAACAATGCGGTATTTACCAGCACCAACTTTAAATACAGCCTGGGTGGCGCAGTTAAAACCATCCAGATGCTGGATGCATCAAACAACATTGAGGTGGTGGGTAACTTTGGCGTTACGGCCGCCACAACCACAATCACGTTCCCGTCAACAGGCACCTGGACAGATAATTTTACCGGTGCCACTATTAACGTAACATCGTTAACATACACCATACCACTTGCACCAGGCGAATACCACCTGTACAGCAGCTCACCATTGAAATAGTTAAATCAGGGAGTATATTTGATTATCGGCCGGATGTCTTTAAATAGCGTCCGGCTTTTTTGTTGACAAACAGCAATTTCTATCCAGCGAAAACAATGACCCGTAGGGTCTACCTCTTTGTAGGACACAAAAGACATGGGGCTAGTGCCTCGTAGAGGCTACCCTTTGTCGTGGTTCAAGGTGTCAAATTAAAAAATAACGGTATTACTAAGATGATGTTTCGTCTGCAATGCATTGCGTATATGGGTAGCCTCTACGAGGCAAAATAATCCTGGCAATTGTTTCTACAAAGCGGTAGACCCGATGGGTCAATCATCCGCTCGCCCCTGAATTTTACATTCACAATCCCTCCCTCAAATATATTTTACCACCAAATTTTATTAAGTGTATTAAACACAGTCAATATTTCGTTATAACCTGACAATTTATAGTTAGTAATGCTAACTTAACCTGCTTACTTTTAACTTACAATAAATCAATATAAAATTGCTCTTAAAAATGGTAAAGCAAATAGCCTCCCTTATTTTTTTTAGTTCGATACTTTGCGCAGGCAGCTTATCGGCACAACAAAAAGATTATCCCATTCAGCCGGTACCTTTTACACAGGTGCACGTTAACGATAACTTTTGGGAACCCAAAATGGAGGTGAATGCCAATGTGACCATCCCCTATGTGCTGGCGCAATGCAAAGCAAACGGCAGGGTTGACAATTTCCTTCGCGCAGCAAAAATGCTGGATGGCGACAAGTTGAGCGAATACCCTTTTGACGATACCGACATTTATAAAGTGATTGAGGGCGCATCATATGCCATGCAGGTGAAGAGCAACCCCAAGCTTGACAGATATATTGATACCCTTATTAACATTATCGGCGCAGCACAGGAGCCTGATGGTTACCTGTACACCTTCCGCACTGTGAATGCCAAGAAACCACATGAATGGATCGGCGAGAAACGCTGGCAGAATGAAGAGATCCTGAGTCATGAGTTGTACGATGCCGGTCACCTTTACGAGGCAGCCGTGGCACATTACCAGGCTACAGGTAAACGCACATTCCTTAACATAGCCATAAAAAACGCCGATTTGCTCACCCGCACTTTTGGCTATGGTAAGATAGAGGAATACCCCGGTCACCAGATTGTAGAGATAGGTTTGGCAAAGCTGTACCGCGTTACCGGGAATAAGAAATATTTAGACCTTGCTAAGTTCTTCCTTGATGTTCGCGGACCTAAGGGCGAGGCTTATAACCAGGCAGATAAAAAGGTAGTCGACCAGCATGAGGCTGAGGGACACGCTGTTCGTGCGGCTTACATGTACACCGGTATGGCTGATGTCGCAGCCCTAACCGGCAACCAGCAATACCTGCATGCTATTGACGATATCTGGGATGATGTGGTAGATAAGAAACTTTACATCACCGGTGGCATAGGCGCAACCAATGCAGGCGAAGCTTTTGGTGATCCGTACCAGCTGCCTAACATGTCGGCTTATGCGGAGACTTGTGCTGCCATTGCCAACGTGTACTGGAACAGCCGCATGTTTTTATTGCATGGCGATGCCAAGTATGTTGATATTTTAGAACGTACGCTGTATAACGGTTTGCTGTCGGGCGTGTCATTGAGTGGTAACCGTTTCTTTTACCCGAATGTGTTGTCGTCTATGAGCCAGAACCAGCGGAGTGCGTGGTTTAGCTGCGCCTGCTGCATCAGCAACATGACGCGCTTTCTGCCATCCGTTCCCGGCTATGTGTATGCGCATGATAAGAACGACCTGTACGTGAACTTGTTCATGAGCAACAGCACCGATATTACGCTTACTGCCGGCAAGGTTAACCTGGTGCAAACCACTGATTACCCGTGGAAGGGCAAGGTTGATATCGCCGTAAATCCCGAAAAGAGCAGCACCTTTACCCTGCGTGTCCGCATCCCCGGATGGGCGCTTAACAAGCCTGTTCCCGGTGGTTTGTACACCTTTATGGATCAAAACCCTGCCCCGGTGGTTATCAGCGTGAATGGTAAGCCGCTTGCCTATCAAACTGAAAAAGGCTATGCCGTAATTGCCCGTAAATGGAAAAAAGGCGACGTAGTGACCATGAACCTGCCGATGGAAACTGAAAAGGTATTGGCTAATAAACTGATTAAGGCCGATGTTAACCGCTTTGCCTTTCAGCGTGGGCCGATAGTGTATTGCCTGGAGGGACCGGATAACCGCGATAGCACCGTGCAGAACATCACCGTAAATAAAATGGCGGCAAGCAATGCCCTGTACAAACCCGAAATGCTGAACGGTGTAGAGATCATCACCGCCGAGGGACAGAGCAGCAAACGCCAGCTAAATACCGACAAGCTGATAGAAACCGACCAGCCCGTAACCGCCATCCCGTACTATGCCTGGGCAAACCGCGGTCCGAGTGAAATGACCGTTTGGATCCCTTACGAAGCATCGGCATCTATGCCTAAGCCTGCGCCAACCATTGCCAGCACCAGCAAGGTATCAGGCTCCATAAAGAATAAACGCATGCTGAAAGCCCTGAACGACCAGTACGATCCGGCTGATAGCAAGGACGCCAGCATGCCTTACCTGCACTGGTGGCCCAAGCAAAACACCGCCGAGTTTGTGCAATACGACTTCGACAAGGCGCATACCGTGTCTGAATCAAAGGTTTACTGGTTTGACGACGGCCCCTTCGGCGGCTGCCGCATCCCGGCATCCTACAAAATCTTCTACAAAAGCGGCGACCAATGGCTCCCCGTAAAACCAACTACGCCATACACCATTGAAAAGGATAAGTACAACGTGCTCAGCTTTGAACCTGTTGAAACTACTGCATTGAAGATGGAGATTCAATTACCTGCTGATAATTCTACAGGGATTCATGAGTGGGAGGTGCGTTAGAGGTTAGTTAATTAGAGATCAGAGGTTAGAGATTAGTTGATCGGAGGTTGGATAGGTTGGTGGTGACAGTTGCGCCGGCGCCCCTCTCTCCGCGCGTCATTGCGAGGAACGAAGCAACCTCTACGCAGGACAATCAACGGACCTTTATAATTTAGAGCACTTACAGCCGACTGATTGCTCTCCACAATATTCCCGTTCCCTGATCTGCATAGTTTAGAGTTTGCTTCGTTCCTCGCAATGACGTCATGAAAAAAACTACCCTAAAAGGGGGTAAATGGTGAATGCCAAAGCTGTTATATTGCCCACGCAATCAAACACTTAAATTAACCATCTTACCTATGAAACGTCAAATTATTACAACCCTGCTCATCTTGATCTCTGTTGCTGCCATCGCTCAAAAACGATCTGCAAAAAAACCGGCGCCTATTGTATCGGGTGCCAAGTTTCATGTGGTGGTAGAATATAAGGGGAAAAAGGAATTTTTCTCCACCCAATATCAAAACCACGACGGCATGCTGTACCCGGTTGATAACAATGGTAAGCTGACTATCTTTTTTGCTGCCGATAACGACAAAACTGACGACCGCCTCTCGGTAAGCGGCGTGATCACCGCCGCAGAACAGCGGTCTTTCTCATTTGACGATAATTCTGCCCACCTGTCTATCATGCTCTCCAATTACCCGGAAGTGCCTGCTTTTGAATTGAGTAGCGGCAATATAACCATAACCGCCATGCCCCTTAAAGGCGGCCTGGTTCGCGGCACCTTCACCGGCTCCGGGTTTACTGTAGACAACAACGGCCAAAGAACAGATTATACCCTTACAGGGGATTTTAGTTTGACGAGGATGTGAGTTGGTAAGGTGAAAGGCGAAGGGGGAAAGGTAAGTGGTTTTTTCAAATTTGTCATTGCGAGCGAAGCGTGGCAACCTCGTAGCTTTACAGGGCGAATAGAATGGTGAAGAACCTGCAAGGTGGCTAATGCGTCCGACGAGGTTGCCGCACTCGTTCCCCGTTCGCAATGACAAGGTGGTGATTGTTGTTCCGTTCGCTATTTGTACGACACATGCTGAAACAGGGTGAAACAGCGGGTTACTTGCCCTTGGTTTTGTTTCAAGGTGTTTCGGGGTGTTCGGCACAGGGAGAGAACGGAACAGTTGTTATATGTCTACAGTAAATTGTCGGTCAACATAAATATTTTATATGCTATATTTATAGTTCAAACTCCTTACCAATGAATTTACTTGAACCTTACAATTTCTTTTTTGAAATACCACTTTATACAAAAATAAAAATCGACAGTCAAAATAGAGATGCGTTTATTGAATTGATGAGAACTATTGACTCAGTTGATGCATACAACCCAGAACTTAAACAGCAAACAACTTATAAAATTATACGAAATCCTTCAAACACTGTCGCTCAAAAACATCAAGCAAACGAATATAAAGGAATTAAAACCTACGATTTGCAATGTGCCCGAAATGGCCTTGATATCAAGATATATGTAAATTTTGTCGTTGGATATATCGACATTTATGAGAAAGAGTTTAAAGAGTGTTATTTAATAAAGATAGGGCAATATCCGTCCATAGCAGATTTTCATATCAGCAAAATAAAGCAGTACGATAATGTATTATCACGTGAGAAGCTTAAAGAATTTACTAAAGCAATTGGATTAGCTGCTAATGGCGTTGGTATTGGATCTTTCGTTTACTTACGCAGGATATTTGAAAGCTTAATCGAAGAGGCTCACACATTGGCAGTTGGTGATCCCAATTGGGACGAGGCCCTGTTTCAAAAAAACAGAATGGCCGACAAAATAGACCATCTAAAACATCATCTTCCGGAGTTTCTTGTTGAAAATAAAGCATTGTATTCTATTCTAAGTAAGGGGGTTCACGAATTAGATGAGAATGAGTGTCTGGAATATTTTGAAGCAATTAAAGTTGGCATTGAATTAATTCTGGATGAAAAGGTTGAAGTATATACTAAACGCAAAAAACTGGAAGATGCTAAGAAAAAAATCCAGCAGATAGGCCAGCAGATAAGTAACAAGTAAAATAACTAATATTAAATTTAGAGTCGTTAATGTTTATTAGTAAACTTTGCGCTATGATGTGAAAAGGGATTACGTTGCAATGATAGATTACCACTGTTCCGTTCTCTCCCCGTACCAAACACCCCGCAACACCCTGAAACACCACCCACTTTAACCCTTCAATCTGTTTCACCACGTACCACCCTGTTCGGCACAAAAAGAGAACGAAACAACATTTATCATTTCCCCATCTCCTCCAGCACATCCGCAATATCCAAGCCGTTCACTTTATCAAAGGCGCTGGCCTTTTTTTCGAGGTAGGATGATACGCTGATCTGCATGGTTGGGAATTGTTGCTTGATGACATCGGCCTTTACCTTCCATAGGTCGTAGGCGTTAATATCGGGGAACAGCATTACCTTTCGGTTTTTGAGGATGGCGCATTTTTGCGGGGTGAGGTTGTTCAGTCCACCGGTTGCCAGCCATAAAAAATCAGGACAGTATTGCGATGCGATGATGGCGGTTTTCTCGCTTTCAACCAGCGCTACCGATTTATTAGGGAACAGCGATAGCAGGTGCTCGCCAAACAAACATTGCTTTAATACAAAGTTAAGCGGAGGTAGTTCTGCCAGCTTCCAAACATCACATGCCCTGTGGATGCGGAATAGTCCGCCTCTATCCGGCGAGATCTTATCCCTTTCCTTTCGTAACAGGCTGTGCATCCAGGTAACATGGTTGTAGGGCTCCTTTACCCGCTTGCCAGTATCCACATCGTACAACATCACCTTACCGGTGCGGATGAGGTTACGGCTGTCAAGGTACCAAAACACAGTGGCACCATTCCAATGGTTTGATGTGCCTATATAATACAATTGCTTCAGCTTCATGCTGGCCTCGTAACCAAACCGCTTATATAAATAAGCCGTGAAGTTATCCGGCGTATCGCACTGCATAGTGCGGCTCAGCCATACGGGTTCAATAATGCTTTGCTCGTCGGTTATGGGTTTTGGTTTCGGTGTGCCTTTCAAGGAGGGGATGATCACCTTATTATAATTAGTTGCACCATGCTGCATGAAGTAAGCTTTGGGTGTGTAATGGTAGCCGCAATTTACTTCGCGGTCGCAGCGGCCAACGTCATCGCGCAGGTATTCGCCGGTTTCGGTATCAATATAACGGGTAAAGGTTTTGTTGCGGTGCCGGCATTCAGGGCATTTATAACGACTGTGCGGCCCGCTGTATGGTTGTAATGTGTAACGGTACATGGGTGTTAGAGATTAGAGGTTAGTTAATTAGAGATTAGGGAGGAGTCCATGGTCGATGGTCCATGGACAATGGTTTTAATTGGTCCATGGTCGATGGTTCATGGACAATGGTTTAGTGGTGTTTGTAATGATAATTATAAGACTTCTTCTATGGACTATGGTCTATCGTCCATGGACTATTGACTATCAACTGCTTTCAAAAGCCGGTTCACTTTACTGAACGAGATGCCCAATTGGTCACCTATCTGGCGTAAGGAGAGGCCTTGCTTGCGGAGTTCGGTTACATCATTGGTTAGCTGGCTTCGGTCTTCATCCGGTGTACGGAGGTGCTCATTTTCGGTGCTGTGGCCTTTAAAAGCATAGTGTAAAAAATTGTCGGGTTTAAGCAGGTCAAACACACAAACGTTTTTATCGCCATAAACCTGTTCGGTATTGCGCTGCTTTATTTGTTTGATATAGCGTGCGTCAGGGCTGGTGTTGCTGTCGCCGATGGCAAAGGAGCTATCGCAAAAGTTCATCAGCATTTTGCTGCCTTGCAGATCGTTACTGGTAATAGGCCTGCTTTTGTCGCGTTTGGGGGTATGTGCAAGTGCCAGTATGCTCAGGTTATATTTATTTTTTAACGATTTAAGCTGCTTCATCAACGGCAATGCATCCCTTGCCTGCTCGGTTTCGCTGCGCATGTAGGTGATATTATCAATAATCAATACACGGGTGTCATACTGAATAATAGCCTCCTCAAGCGACTGATAAAGATAGGTTTCAAGCTCGGCTTCATTATAATTCGCTGATGGATCAGGGTTCAGGTCGGCACGGTAAAAGTGCTCTTCAAACCGGTAATGTTTCTGCCAGTCGTGTGTGTAGCGGGCTTCCAGTTGCTTGTCGTTCAGCTCAAAATCGCAATACAATACAGGTTGTTTTGTTCCCTGGTAGATAAAAGGTTCAATGCTGGTACCGGTGCTGATGCTGTTGCCAATTTGTATGGCCAGTACTGATTTACCGAGGTTACTATCAGCAAATAAAATACAAAGCTCGCCCTCATACCACAGCTTGCCGAACAGCATTTGCGGCACAGGGCGGTTACGGGCCTCCTCAATACAGTTGTTAAAGGTGCGGATGCGGAGCATACCATCGGTACGGGGCTGCTGCATTTGGGTTTCCAGGCGGTTGCATTCGGCGTTTAGCTCTTCGGGGGCTACCATCAGGCGCCGCCAATCGTAGGGTTGTTCTTTTAAGTTTTCCATTTATTATTATTTAAGAATTTGCTTGTTTCAGTATGTTTCGGGGTGTGCCGAACAAAAAGCGAACGGAACAAACAACGCGGGTGCGCTGCTAATTAATCACCAAAAAAATACCTGTTATTTGTTTTAGCTTGAGAAATCAAACTTTACAAATATAAAGAAATATCTGTAATAAAAAAGAAAAATCTGTAAATAATTTGTTCCGTTCTCTTTTTGTTCCGAACATGGTGAAACAGGGGTGAAACAAGATAGGGGTTTGAACCATGATTTTCCTGATTAAAGGATGGCCATGATCCTATCCGCTTGCTAAGCATCAAGGTAAATCATAAAATCCTTAATCCCGGTTCAGACAATTAAGCAGCTAACACAATCGTAAATCTAAAATCGTAATTCGTAAATCCCTCCCCTCATACTTAAACCCCAATCCGCACGTTATCAACTAAATAAACCTAATCAAAATGACCAACCTACGAAAGAATTCCGCAAGGCGGCTGTACAGGTATGTATTGCTGCTGCCCTTTTTTGTATTAAGCCTGTGTTTTGTTCATACTGCAAAGGCCATTGCGCCGGTAGTTAAAACCGCTGTTGCCGATACCACGCCCATGAAAGCCTTTGAGGGCATTTACCAGCTCAAAAGCAACCAGTATGGCTACGTACAAATTACCGTTGCCAATAAAACGCTGATTGCCAAAGTTATTGATGGTAAAAAGCAATTTGTTTTAACCCGCAAAAGCGACCTCGCCTTTGAAACCCTCGATGATGATGGTGACGAAACGATCCCAATTACATTCACCAAAAGCGATGCCGGCGAAGTTACCGGAGCCGCCGTGGCCGACAAAGACCAACTTACAAGGGTTAAAGATTATAAACCCGTAAAGGCGCTGCAACTTACTGCCGAACAGCTAAAAGCCTACCAGGGCAAATATGAGTTTGACCAAAGAAAAGGTACTTTTTTAACCATAACCGCCACTGCCGATGGCCTCACGCTGAAACAACTTTGGGACAACAAGGAGATAAACTTCATAGCCGTAGCCGATAACGAGTTTTTCAATAAAGAGGATATGTTCCCGCTAAAATTCACCAAGGATGCAAGCGGCAATGTTACCAAGGTGCTGGCCTTTAACCGGGATAGCTGGGATAAGGTGAAGGAGTAGTTGATTAGAGATTAGTTGATTAGAGATTAGTTAGGGTTGTGCGAAGTGAATCCCACCATCCCCATCTAATCTCTGCTGTATCGCTTGTATTGTTGTGTGGAAACGATACAGCGATACAGGCGATACAATTTTTTTGTCATTCTGAGCGGGAGCGAAGAATCTTCTACGCGCTACAGGTATCCGCCTGATAAATCGCACGCATACCTTTCCGCTGTGAATATCGCTTGCTGAAGATCCTTCACTTTGTTCAGGATGACAAAATGAATTTCCTAATCTCCAATCAACCGATCTCTAGTCTCTAGTCTCCAGCCTCTGATCTCTAATGACCAAAATCATAAAACTTCCATTGCGTGGTGAAATCCCTTGTAAGCGCCTGGTTAATTAGCGTGGCGCGTACCATTTCTATGGGCATGGTGTTTTCTTTGATGATGGCATCGTGGAATTGCTTGTAGGTCATTTTACCACCGTCAACCATTTCGCGTTTAAGGCTCATCAGTTGCAGGCCACCGGTTAGGTAGGCCACCTGGTACAGCGGACTATAGCCGCCCTGGAACGACCTGCGTACTTCGCCCTCGGCGTTGGCGCGTTCATGTCCTACGCGGTCAACCAGGAAGTCGATACATTGCTGCGGCGTCCAGTTGCCGAGGTGATAGTTGAGCGAGAAGATGATACGGGCGCAACGGTGCATGCGCCAAAACAACATGCCGATGCGCTGCTCGGGCGTTTGGGCAAAACCCTGGTCGTATAATAACAGTTCCCAATACAGGCTCCAACCCTCAATCCAGAACGGCGTGTAGAACATATTGCGGTAGCTTTTGTAACGGCTGTTCATAAAAAATTGCAGGTTGTGGCCGGGCAACAGCTCGTGCTGCACCGTTCCGCGACTAAAATACGGGTTGTTGCCGCGCATGCTCATCAGCTTGTCGGCCTCGTCCATGGTGTTGGTTGGGTAGCTGATAATGATCTCGCTGCCACCCAAGAAGAAAGGGTTAACCAGTTGCTGTTGCGGCGTCATCATGGTCATTCCCCAGGTTTCTTCGGCAAGAGGGGGGATGGAGATCAGGTCGTGGCCCTTTATAAAGGTGAGAGCGTCATTATACAGTTTCAGGATTGCTTCGGGTTGCCTGCCGGCCGGTACGTAGCTGTTTTTTACTTTCTCTAATGCCTTGTGCCAGTCGTTACCGAAGCCCATTTCGTTGCTGGCTTTCAGCATTTCCTTGTCGCAAAAAGCAAACTCCTTATTGGCCAATTTGATCAGCTCTTCGGGTGTATAGGGGATCATCTCGGCCTTTAGCTGGCGCACCAGTTCGTCGTGCCCAACGGGTACACCTTTAATGCCGCTGCTGTCGGGCTTTTGGGTGGTGTTTATCTTGCCCTTGCTCAATAGCAGGGTGGCATATTTATCAAGCGCAGTATCAAGCTTTTGATAAGGCTTCGGGATCCACCAGGTAAAGGCAGGATCATAGCCGTTATAAAAATCGTAGAAGCTTTTTAGGCGGCTCTTCAAGCCGAGTACGGCAGCTTTTCCCTTACGTGCCAGCGGCATATCCAATGATTTTACGGATGCAAACGATGCCTGTGCAGTGTTCACCTCTTTAATAATATTGTTCAGCTCGAGTGCAACCTCCTGCCCGTCCAACGAGATGCCACGGCGGCGTTTCTTTTCCAGCTGGTAGATCTCATCAGCAAAGGGGATATAGGCGGTTATCTTGTTGTATTCATCGTCATCAAGCTTAATAGCGCCAAGGTCGAACACGATCTGCTTCTTCAGCAGGGTATAATCCACCTTGCCATAAATGCTCATGTTGTCGAAGTCGCTTTGCTTCAGCTTTTCGAGGTATTCGTTGCCGATGTCGTTCAGGCGCTTGCGTTCTTCGGGCGATGTTTGTACGGATTGGTTCTCATAGCCATCGATAGACGTATAGGGCGAATAAAAGCTGCGGATGGCATCCATATCCTGCCCGTACTGAATGATCAAACCCGACACCTCACTGGCCTGCTCATACATGGGTGATTTCGCCGGAACGGTTTGTGCCGATGCCAGGCTTATCGACCCAAAGAGCATAGAAAATATAAGCGCCGGTTTTATCAAATGTTTGAATTGTTGTTGTAGATTTTTGACGTGCATAGCCGCAGTGATTTGTTTGCCAGGGTGAAATATAGGATAAATTAATGCAGGATAAAAATAGGGCAGCGTGTTGATGTTTTGTAACGATAAATTGGCAGGTTGTAGCGGAATATTGGCGTTTGTGGGGGGGCGATGGTCCATGGTCGATAGTGCATGGTCCATGGTGGGGAGCGATTTAATGGTAGAAAAGCAAGGGGTCCGTGCGATTCCCTCCCTTGGGAGGGCGCAGGGAGGGGTTTCTGCGCCAAGCTTTTACGCATTACTACATGGGGTATCATAGTTTAAGAAACCCCACCCTTCCCCGCCCCAAGGCGGGAATCGCACTGGCCACCGCTTTTATGCGATGCTTCGCGTCTTTATATCGATATAAAAGAAAATTCATTTTTTATGCTGATTTTAGCCCTGCCAATAAATACACCATGAATACTCTTAAAACTCTTCTAATAACCACCATCATCGCCCTGATCAGCTATACCGCAACCCATGCCCAGGCAAAACCCATCAACACCAAAGTTGATTTTGATGCCGGTCGTGCTAAGATCGATTCGCTGGATGCACAAATGATAAAAACCATTGGCGAACGGGAGCAGATTGTAAGGGAAATAGGTATCTACAAGGCCAAAAACCACATTGCGCCTCTGCAGCCTGCCCGGTTTCAGCAGGTGGTTGACAAGGCAAAGGAAGCCGGTAAAAAGGTGGGCCTGTCTGCCGAGTTTATTGAAAAGCTGATGAACGCCATACACGATGAAAGTTTAAAGCTGGAAGAGCCTGCGGCAATGCATAACGAATAACCTGGATTATGAAAATTAAGCAATGTTTTTTGGTGTTTTTTATGCCGATGTGTTTTGCAGCCAATGCACAAACGTTACCAGTATGGAACGCGGCAAGCCATCCTGGCATTGCGCAGGATTGGTTGGTAAACCCCGTCGCCATAAAAGCCGGTGTTTTTAAAACAGCTGATGGCAGGGACATTGTTTTATACAACGGCCTGCTGAAGCGGGTGTTCCGGATTGCGCCTAATACTGCCTGTACTGATTATACCAACCTGAGTACCGGGCGTCAATTATTAAGGGCAATACGCGAAGAAGCCAGGCTGATTATCAACGGCAAAAGCTACAATGTTGGCGGATTGAAAGGTCAAAAAGAAAAGGCTTACCTGCTGCCGGAGTGGGTGGATAGTTTCACCGCCGATCCAGAGGACTTCGCTTATGTATCCTATGAAGTTAAGCCGATAACGCCGCAGCTTGCCTATAAAAGCACCAACTGGAGCCCTGGCACAAAGTACGGAACTGGTAAGGCGATCTCGTTTTTGTTTAAGGCAGGAGCACCCGAGCTGGCAGGACTTGAGGTAAAAGTGAACTACGAAATTTACGACGGGATGCCTTTGATCGTTAAATCGCTGTCGATAGCAAACAAGGGGGATAAGACGTTCAAGCTGGATAGGGTGGTTAACGAGGTGATGGGGATGGTAGAGGAGGATAGCGCAGTTGATGGCAGCCTTGAGTCGATGAAAAAACCGCAGGGTATTTATTTCGAAACCAATTATGCCTACAACAACGCCATGCGCTATACCCAAAGCGACCAGACGAGTCACTGGAAAACGGATTCGACCTATACGTCGCAGGTAAATTATAATTTGAAAACGCCGGTACTGTTCGAGAACTATGAAGACAAAGCGCCGGGGATTGAGTTGGCGCCGGGTGAAAAATTCAACTCGGTTCGCACCCACGAGCTGCTGATGAATAGCTATGACCGTGAAGCAAGGGGAATGGCGGTGAGGCCGATGTACAGCGCCGTAGACCCATGGACTTTGGAGAATCACATATTTATGCACCTGGTGAGCAAGAACGACGAGCAGGTAAAAACGGCTATCGACCAATGCGCGGCAACCGGCTATGAGGCTTTGATCCTAAGCTTCGGCAGTCATTTAAATGTTGAGGATACCAGCGCGGCAAACGTTAAACGCTGGAAGCAAATGGCGGATTATGCGCACAGCAGGCACATTAAGATTGGCTGCTATAGCCTGTTCAGTTCGCGTTCCATCAACCCGGAGACAGATGTTATCGACCCAAAAACAAATAAACCCGGCGGCGCTTTTTTTGGCAATGCACCCTGCTTTGGCAGCAAATGGGGATTGTGGTACCGCGATAACATCGAGCATTTTTTTACAGCAACCAACTTCGATATTTTTGAGAACGACGGCCCATATCCCGGAGATGTTTGCGCCTCAACAACGCACCCCGGCCACAAGGGCCTGGACGATTCGCAATGGCGGCAAATGGAAATTCAGAAAGGCCTGTACCATTGGCTAAAGCAACGCGGTGTTTACATTAACGCACCCGACTGGTATTTTTTAGATGGCAGCAATAAAATAGCCATCGGCTATCGCGAGGTGAATTTCTCGTTGCCAAGGGCAGATCAAAAGATCCTGAACCGCCAGAATATATTTGATGGCACCTGGGATAAAACGCCCTCAATGAGCTGGGGTTTTGTGCCGCTTACCCAATACCAGGGCGGTGGCGCTGCGGCTACGCTTGAGCCGTTATCTGCGCATTTAAAGGATTATGAGCAACTGATGATGCAATATTACGGTGCCGGTGTCCAGGCCTGTTACCGTGGGCCAAGGCTATACGATACAAAGGAAACCGACGCGCTGGTGATTAAAGTGATCAGCTGGTATAAAAAGTACCGCGCAATTCTGACTTCGGACATTGTACACCTCCGCCGTGCCGATGGGAGGGATTGGGATGGGATCTTGCACGTAAATCCTGCGTTAAAAATTAAAGGGTTTATGATGCTGTACAACCCAACAAAGGAAGCCATAACCCGTACGGTTAAAATGCCATTGTATTATACCGGATTGACAACAGTTGCTAAGGTGCGCGTAAAAGATGGCGCAATTAAAACCTACAAGCTAAACCGGGATTATACCATTGATTTTACTTTCACCATTGCGCCAGAGGATTATACGTGGGTGACGGTGGAGTAGGATTTACCTTCAAATAGGCAAATAATCATAATAAAAAGTTGTTTGAACGGAAAAATAATATGGTTATTTGATGGTTTGACCGGCTGTATCGCGTGTATCGTCTGTATCGTTGTATTGGGTAAGTTGACGATACAGAACGATTAATAACTATAAAAATTTAGCGATGGAATATATCGAAGATTGGTTTGACGAATTAACTCCTGAACAGCAAAAAGATGTACTAGAAGGGCTTGCAGACGCCGATAACAACAATACGGTTACACATGCAGAAGCAGTGTTAATTTTTGAGAAATACGGGTTAAGTTAACTTAAATGGCAATTACTTAACAAACCGCATACAACTGCTCGGCAGCCAGGTTCTTGCAGGCTGAGAAGCATTCCTTACGGATAACGGCAGGTAGGTCATCCTCGCCCTTAAACTTAAAAACGGCTATACCGCCCTCAAAATGGTATTGGATATGGTATTGAAGCTTATCGTGAGTAGCAGGTTTATTTTTTGCACTCCGGCTATCAAACCAGGACGAGTACATCCGCTCAATTTCAAGCAGTTTGCCGTTGAATTTTTCAATAATATTTATACAGGCTTTTGCTTCATCGCCAATATAAAGGATATTGTTAAAGGGGATCCAGTTGGTTAAGGGCGCTCTGTTCATTATCAATAGTTTATGAGCGCAAGGTAACGAGCTATTATGAAATTGTAATGAAACTGGCGTTAAATGACATGAGGAAGAGAATCGGAATTGTAAGAATTAAGATACAAAAACCAGGATACAAGAATCAAGAAGTCAAGAATCAAGAGTAGGGAAGTGGCAGTTAAGAGAGAGTCAAAAATCAAGAGACAAGAACCAGGAAGCGGCAGTTAGCAGGATTCAAGAGTCAAGAAGATGGCGGTTAGCAGGGTTCGAATTGAGAATCCACGTTTCTCTGTCTTAACTCTTGATTCTCAAAGTCTTGATTCCTGGCTCTTAAGCTTTCGGCTGGTCGCCGCTCAACTCGGGGTGATAGTGCAATCCCGGGGTAAGCCAGTGTAACAGGATGATCCTGGAGTACCTGAAGTTAAAGGGCGATAGTATTACGCCAATCGATAGAATAACGGCTACATAAACCCATGGGTTATTGCTGCCGGTTAATACGTGGATGGCTACTGCTAAGGTCACCATTTCGGCAACAAACATGGCGTAGCTAATTAGCATGGCCACATAAAAATATCCGGGTTCACGTTCATATACCATGCCGCAATGTGGGCAGGTTTTATTCATTACCTGCGATTTAAAGCTGTACATAGGGGTTGCAAACATATCGCCACGGCGACAGCGGGGACATTTTCCGTGTATAACAGCCGGCCACATAGGCAGGCCTTTTTCCTGGTTTGTCATGATTGATTTTGATTTAATATATTTTTCCTGAACTCTTCAGGGGTAACTCCCTCCGTTTTTTTAAAGAACTTGGTAAAGTAGGAGTTATCGCTAAAGTTTAATTCGTATGCAATTTCGGTAATGGTTAATTGCGGGTTGGTGAGCAGTCGCTTTGCCTCCAGTATGCTGCGGTTACGGATCACCTCACCTGCCTGCATTCCCAGCAGATCCTTACAAAGGGCATTTAAATGATTTGGGGTGATGTATAGCAGCGTGGCATAATCCTTTGGCAGCTTAAGGCTCTTGTAATGGATCTCGATAAGCTTCTGAAAATTCTTCAGCAACGTTTGGTTATACGATGCCGGGGTCTTATTGCTGCCTCCTGCACTAAAGCGGTTAACCGAAATAAACAGCTGCAGCATCAGCAACCGAAGCATATCTGCGTTTTGCACCTGCGGAGTTTCCCACTCTTTAATAATGTCCTCAAACAGGCTTTTTATCTTTTGATGCAGGCCATCTGGCAGATCAATAACAGCATCACTAACATCCCTGCTAAAAAAGGAAAAGTCGTCGCAATAACCCGCGTTCAATAAAAACGACTGGAAAAAGGAGTTTGAAAAGTTGATGATATAACCGTCAATAAATCCCTCAAAACTCCAGGAGTGCACCTGGCCGGGGATCATGAAATATATTTGATTAGGCCTTACCGGAAAGTTTTCAAAGTCGATGGTATGGCTGCCTGCGCCATCAGTAAAAAACACCACATGGTAAAAGGTGTGCCTGTGGGCAGCATGCAGGTTTTTGTGATGTTCAAGATAGGGTGCAAAACGGCTTATCAGGATCTCGTCTGATCTAAAATCAGATAAGGTGCAAATATCATATACCGGTGTGCTTTGTAACATGATACAAATCTAAATACAATATCACCACAGGTAATGGTATTATTTACAGTATTTGTGGTATTAATCATGGATTTGTGTCTGGGGAGAGTCAAGAGTCAAGAGTCAAGAGTCAGGAGTCAGGAGTCAGGAGTCAGGAGTCAGGAGTCAGGGGTCAGGAATCAGTTGGGTTGTTTTGCTGACTCCTGACTCCTGACCCCTGATCCCTGACTACGGCAACGGCAAATCCTTGAACTCAAACGTGATTTGGTGCATCGCCGTGGTCCAGCTCTGGAAGATGAGCTTACCCGGAGCGTCGGCGTTGGCGAGTCCGCCGAAGTTGAGTGTCATCTGAACCGCCGCCGGTCCACTGCTGCTCCAACCGCTACCGTGGTTGGAGTATTTGTTTCCCTTGTTGTCAAGCAGTTCAAAGCGCTGGTACAGCGTGTTCGTCCACGAATAATCGTTGCC